>NZ_JAOWDD010000043.1:0-287451 GCF_030336655.1 Citrobacter sp. Cb041
GTTGAGCGTGGACATTCTGTTTCCAGTGTCGCAACACGTCTCGATATCACTACCCACAGTCTTTATGCCTGGATAAAGAAATACGGGCCGGACTCTTCCACCAACAGAGAGCAGTCAGATGCTCAGGCTGAGATCCGCCGACTCCAGAAGGAGCTGAAGCGGGTTACTGACGAACGGGACATATTAAAAAAAGCCGCGGCGTACTTCGCAAAGCTGTCCGACTGAGGTACGCCTTTATCCGTGACAACTCCTGTTGTTGGCCCGTTCGTCTACTCTGCCGGGTTCTGAATGTTCATCCGAGTGGGTTTTACACCTGGCTTCAGCAGCCGCATTCACTACGGCTTCAGGCGGATCTCAGACTGACAGGACAAATCAAACAGTTCTGGCTGGAGTCCGGTTGCGTTTATGGCTATCGCAAAATCCATCTCGACCTGCGAGATAGCGGGCAACAATGTGGGATTAACCGGGTCTGGCGGCTGATGAAGCGTGCCGGGATAAAGGCTCAGGTCGGATATCGAAGCCCACGAACGCGTAAAGGTGAAGTCAGTATCGTGACACCCAACAGGCTCCAGCGACAGTTCAACCCGGAAGCTCCGGATGAACGTTGGGTAACGGACATAACTTACATCCGAACCCACGAAGGCTGGCTGTATCTGGCCGTAGTTGTTGACCTGTTCTCGCGCAAAGTTATCGGCTGGTCAATGCAACCCCGGATGACAAAAGATATTGTTCTGAATGCGCTTTTGATGGCCGTGTGGCGACGTAATCCCCAAAAACAGGTGCTGGTTCATTCTGACCAAGGTAGTCAGTACACAAGCCATGAGTGGCAGTCGTTCCTGAAATCACACGGTCTGGAGGGCAGTATGAGCCGTCGTGGTAACTGTCACGACAACGCAGTTGCAGAAAGCTTTTTCCAGCTACTGAAGCGTGAACGGATAAAGAAAAAGATCTACGGAACACGGGAAGAAGCACGCAGCGATATTTTTGATTACATCGAAATGTTTTATAACAGTAAGCGTCGGCATGGTTCGAGTGATCAGATGCCACCGACGGAATATGAAAAACAATATTATCAACGGCTCGGAAGTGTCTAGATTATCCGTGGCGATTCATATCGCTAAAAGTGGAATAGTAACTGGAGCAGTTTGTTGCTGCATCACAGATACGTTTAAACCTCATCGATTCAACAGGATAGTATACCCCTACGGAGTTGATATAACAATTACTCACAATGAGTTTCTCTCGACTAGAATTTGACTCGACATATTCATGAATGTTTTCAGTTTGGTACGGCAGTATGATGGCCACAGACTCACAAGTGAGACGGATGAAAAGCAGATTAGCCCTATTTTGCAAGGGTTACTCATTCGATGTTATAGTTATTTGTATCACAGATGAGACGCAACTGAGTGAGGTTAGTATGCCGGAAGAAAAAAACATGAGTAAGCTTCGTCGGACAAAAGGCTCGGTTGTACGCCCTTCAACCGAAGCAGCTTTGGTCAAATTGGGCAAAGACATCGAATTCGCACGTAGAGTAAGAGGAATCCCTGCTGATACGTTTGCAAAATCCGCAGGAATTTCGCGCTCTACTTTGCATAGACTTGAGAGTGGTGGTGGTGCCGGTATTTCACTCAACACGCTTGCGATGGTGCTCACCATTCTTGGAAAACTTGACCTTTTGAGTAATTTGATCGACATGCGCAATGATGACATCGGACTGTCTATGCTACGTGAAAATGTTATGCAAGGTGCAAAGCCGCTCCGTAAAGATACTAAGACGAATGTTGTGATCCGGTCCAGGGCCAAGACGATGCAACGAGCGGTAGGTACAGCGACTGTTAACAAATCGACAAAATCTGGTGTTGAAGCAAAGGCACAGGGCAATCAGGGGACGTTAGTAGTCAGCCCGTCAGGACATACATCATCGCTGCTCTCTCGCTTAAAAGCTACGCGAGACTCTTCGGGCTCGTAATTAGAGAATTTATATGAAGCAAAGACTTTATGTCTGGATGGATGATCAAGATCTGGTCGGACAGTTGGATTTCAATGTAGACGGAATGCGACAGAGCTCCGTGTTCACCTATGCGCAGAATTGGATCGATAATCCTGAGGGCTATGACCTCTCTCCTTTCATGCCGCGCAGCCAGATAGTCGCGTCGGCCAGCCTACAAGGAAATTCATCTCCTCTTGTGATGCCGATCGCCGATAGCACCCCTGATTCCTGGGGGCGCGCTATTATGCGTGCAGCGAATGGCGGTCGTGTAATGAATGATTTCGAGTACCTAATTGGGGTCGATGATTTCTTACGTTCGGGGGCACTTCGCTTTTATGAGAGCGATACGCCAGATGCGCTTCCTCTAGCTCAACCTCGGATTGGAGAAAGAGCCTATTCCATACCACGGCTCATTGAACTTGAGACTATGATTCATGAGGCTCGCGCTTTAGAAGCAGATCCGGCTCATTATCGTGAAAACCGTGCAAAGTTGCTTGCCGGACAAATACTGCTTGATGCTGCAGGTTCGTTAGGTGGAGCGCGACCAAAAGTAAATGTTCGTGAAGATGACCAGACTATCTGGATAGCGAAGTTGCCTAAGATGGGCGATGAATACGATATGGCTCGTGCAGAAGTACTTACGCTTCGTCTCGCAGGGGAAATAGGAATGACGGTTTCTGAAGCCAAGCTACTTGTCGTAGCTGGCCAATTTCCTGTGGCCTTAATTAAGCGTTTTGATCGGTCTTATGAAGATCCTAAAAACCCTCGTCGTATTCATTTTATCACGGCTCAGACTTTTATGGGCTTAGCGGGGACTGAGCCATCAAACTATGTCTCTCTAGCAGAGCAGATGCTTATACATGGTGCAGGTGATGATTTGGTCGAACTTTGGACACGAATGGCTTATTCTGTGCTGATTCAGAATACAGACGACCATCTGCGTAATCACGGTTTCATACGAACGGCCAATCGCTGGGCTCTTTCTCCCGCCTATGATATTAATCCCGACCCGTCAATTGGTGGCACCCTAAAGACCGCGATAAGCGAGATCCATGGAAACGAACTCAAAATTTTGGAGGTGTTGGACGCGGCGCAGCTCTTCAACATCAACACAGATGAAGCTCGCGAGGCTCTCAGGGTAATGGCGGAAATTATTATAGATAAATGGCGCCCTCTTGCCTACGAGTTGGGAATGACGTCGAAAGACATCAAGGCGCTTGCACCAGCCTTTGAAAGCCCGCAGGTGAAGGAAGCATTGAGTCTATAATGACCGAATTTCTGCAGCTATATTCAGTTTCGGCACTATCCGGCTATCGTTAGATTGCAGTTTCTACATCAAGGATCTACAGCCGCTTTTTATGACTCACGACAGATCATATATCATGTGTAGTAGAGGTGTGTTTGTCTGCATTGAGCTTAATGGCCGCAAAATTTTGCGTCGAATGAGACAGACTGCAACGACTAACTACTTGTAACGTCTCTGCTGACACCAATAATCAGAAACAACTATCAAAATATGGTATAAGTTATGGTATGATGATATTAAATCCCTATATTTATCTGATTTAAAATAACTTTTTTGTGTTGAATATAATTGAGTGGGAATAATATTCCTCCCGTTTAGCGGTTTCTGAACCGGTAGTATGTAAAAGCCCTCTGTTTACAGAGGGCTTTTTATTGCGCGAATTTTATCGATGCGACAGTCCTGCTCGATAGTAGGGTTAATCACACACTTAATGTCTGCGATCCATTCAACACCGCTTCTTATTTACGGAAATAATGAAAAATACTCATGGTATTACCCTGTAGAATTTAATAATGGTAACAATTCAAATAAGCATTTAATTTCATGTGAAATATGAATGTTTTAGTCAGTGATATTTTCTGGAGATATTAATTAGCGTCAATTTGAGCGCAGTGTAGTGGGATTAAAAGATTGTGTATTTGTGCGAAAAACACGGTTGATTATCCGATATATCAGCACGTGTGGGTGGGTAAGACTGCGTGAAGTTTCATCACTCAAATCCCTTACCGGATGGTTAAATGTCAGGCGATTAGCCATCCGGTAAGGAATCTTAATGCTGTGGGTATCATCGGCGCGAGCGGTCAGCGTACGTCAGTTTGTGCAGGAGATGCCTGTTGCGGCAGGGTGATCTGCTGAGATTCTTTTTTGTTCTGGTGGTGGTGCCACGCACCTATGGCGGAGTAGACGAAGCGTCCGAAGAAGAAAAGAAAGCTGATAAGCAGTACGATCCGGATCATGCGACTGTTAAATCGGTGTCGTTTGCGTAGGCTGGTAACCTGGCTCACAAAAGGTTCCTTGTAGTGTACCCAACTGAGGGCGATAGTCACATTAAGGCATACTGTGAGGGAATGGTCAATTTTTCGTTATGTAAAATTGATTCAGTTGTTTTATCTATTTATGTTATGGAAATTAATATTATTATTTGCATTAATAATGAGATAACGATAAAAAACCATGAAAAGAGTAATAATTGATTAATGAGGGACTTATTTATTGATATGTATCAAGCATCACCCTTTGCTGACAACTAGAATTGATGAGTCATTTTAATGTATTTAACTTTATCGTTTTAACGTCAGGTGGGATGCCTGTCCGAATACCCCCTGCAGGATGTGCGGGATTCTACTGAGCATCTATGAAACTCAATAAAAATTATATTGGTATTAGAGATAGATGGTGGGCGTTACCTCTCATCTTGCCTTCCTTGCTGTTGCCTATATTGAGCACTGCTAACACCTATGCCCATATTAGTACCGGGAACGTAATTCTTTTCTACCTGCCTTTAGCGCTAATGGTTAGCCTGATGTTGTTTTTCGGCTGGGCGGCATTACCAGGAATTATCATTTCCATCATCTGGTACAAATATCCGCAGGTTGGGTTATTTGAAATGCTCTCAATAATTTCGCACTTTATAGTTACGATAGTGCTTAGTTGGGGAGGGTATAAAGTTTTTGCTCCCCGGCGTAATAACGTTTCTTACGGTGACTCCCACCTGATGTTTCAGCACATGTTTTGGCAGGTTTTCTGCCCGGCAACGCTGTTTCTGCTATTCTTCCATTTCGCCGCGTTTGTGGGCGTCTATGAGAGCAAATCCGGCATGGTGGGCGTTATGCCCCTTAATACCGGCACGTTGATTAACTATCAGGCCATGCTGGCCGGGAATCTGGTTGGGGTTCCACTGTGCTACTTTATCATTCGCACGATTCGTAATCCTTTGTATATCAGAGGCTATTTATCTCAATTAAAGCAGCAGTTTGACACCAAAGTTACCAAAACAGAGTTTGCGGTCTGGCTGATTATATTGACCATACTAATGACATTGTTGTGTATGCCGTTAGATGAGCAAAGCTCGATATTTAGCACGAATTATACCTTGTCACTGCTGCTGCCCGTCATGCTATGGGGAGCAATGCGTTACGGTTATAAATTTATTTCGTTAATATGGATGCTCGTACTCATTACAGCAATTCATTATTATCAACGCTATATGCCCTGGTATTCGGGTTACGATGTGCAGCTTGCCATTACCTCATCGAGTTACCTGGTTTTCTCCTTCATCGTGAATTTTATTGCCGTACTGGCAACGCGCCAGAGAATTGTCGCCAGACATTCTCATCGTCTGGCCTTCTTTGACCCCATGGTGCATATTCCGAATTTGCGCGCTTTGAATCGGGATTTGAGAAAGGCGCCATGGTCAGTGCTTTGCTTTTTGAGTGTTCCGGGTATGGAACTGCTGGTGAAAAATTACGGCATTATGCTGCGTATCCAGTACAAGCAAAAACTTGCCCAGTGGGTAAAGCCATTGCTGAAACAAGATGAGCATGTCTATCAGTTATCGGGTAATGATTTAGTTCTGCGTTTTAACACCGAGTCGCATCAGGAGCGTATTGAAGCGCTGGACAGGCATATCAAGCAGTTTCGTTTTATCTGGGATGGCATGCCTTTACAGCCGCAGGTGGGGATTAGTTTTTGCTATGTCCGTTCTCCTGTTAACCACATCTACTTGTTACTGGGGGAGTTAAGCACCATCGCCGAGCTTTCTCTGGCGACTAATGCGCCAGAGAATTTGCAGCGCCGAGGCGTGATGCACCTGCAACGTGACCTGAAAGATAAGGTTGCGATGATGAATCGTCTGCAACTGGCGCTGGAGCACAATCGCTTTTTCCTGATGGCGCAGCCGATTTCAGGCGTGCGCGGCGATGTTTATCACGAAATTCTGCTGCGGCTAGAGGGGGATGATGGTAAAACCATCGGTCCTGACAGCTTCTTACCGGTAGCGCATGAGTTTGGATTGTCATCCAGCATCGATCTGTGGGTGATTGAAAATACGCTGAAGTTTATGGCGCAGAATCGGGAAAAAATGCCCGCCCGTCGGTTTGCTATTAACTTATCTCCCACGTCGGTATGCCGTGCCCGGCTTCCGCATGACATCAACCAGTTGCTGATTAAGTACAAAGTTGAACCGTGGCAGCTGATTTTTGAAGTAACGGAAAGCAATGCCTTAACCAATGCGGAACAGGCGCAGGCAACGTTACTGCAGCTGCAATCATTGGGCTGTCAGATTGCGATTGATGATTTTGGTACCGGATATGCCAGCTATGCGCGGCTGAAGAATGTGAATGCCGATATCCTGAAAATTGATGGCAGCTTTATTCGCAACATCGTTTCGAATAGCCTCGACTATCAAATCGTGGCCTCTATTTGCCATCTGGCGCGGATGAAAAGAATGCTGGTGGTCGCGGAGTACGTCGAAAGCGAAGAAATACGCAGTGCGGTAATTTCGCTGGGGATTGATTACATGCAGGGGTATCTGATTGGTAAACCGCAGCCGTTGCATGAAATGCTGGAAGAACAGGTGCCAGAAGAACTGGCACCTGCTGAGAGCTTATGCGGCGATATCGGGTGAACTCTCTTCTTCAATTTTGAGTCGCCAGCCGGTAACGGCTTCCCAGTATTGCTGCTCTTTTTCCAGATCGAGCAGCACCAGCGCATTCTGGCTAAACCAGTCATGCGGAAAGCGTAAGGTCCAGTGGTTGTCGTCGGTAATTAGGGTCAGCGTCGGTGGCGTGGTGGTCGCCTGTCGCTGATTATTCAGCAGCACGCCCAGGCGCAACAGCTGAATTAACGGCAGAAACTGTTTTTTCTTGAACAGCGTAAAGCGGGGCAAATCATCCAGTTTCACCGCTTTGCGATGATATCGAACCAGGGTTGCCATCATCAGCTGTTGTTCCTGATTGAAACCCGGTAAATCGCTGTTTTGGAGGATATACGCCGAGTGGCGATGTAAACCGCTGTGGTTGATGTTCAGCCCAACCTCATGCAGCATCGCCGCCCAGCGCAGCAACGCTTCCAGTTGTGGATTGGCCAGCTTTGGCTGCTGCGTATGCCACTGGTCGTACATTTGCATCGTCGTTTCCAGTACGCGCCGGGCCTGTTCGCTGTCGATGTTGTACTGGTTCGCCAGGCTGCTCGCGGTACGGCTGCGAACGTCCTGGTGGCGAAAACGACCTTCCATCTCATACAGCACGCCTTCGCGTAGTGCGCCATCAGAAAGGCGGAGTTCGCGGATAGCCAGTGCGTCAAAAACGCCGCACAGAATCGCGAGTCCTGGCACAAACACCGCTTTTCGCTCTTCAGACAGCCCCGGCAGGCTGAGCGCATCGAATGACGCATGCTTCAGCACTTCGGATCGCAGTTTGTCCAGGCGTTCGGGGGTGATAAAACCATCTTTCTCGCCCATCTCCAGCAGCACTTCGTGTGCCGCTTTAATCGTGCCCGATGCGCCCAGCGCAACGTTCCAGCCCTGAATGCGAAACTGCCAGGTTAAGGTTTCAAGCTTTTGCGCTGCCGCCATGCGCGCACGCTGGAAGTTTTCCCGACTAATAGCGCCGCCCGGGAAATACATCTGAGCAAAACTGACGCAGCCCATACGACGGCTTTCCACCAGTTTGGGCTCGAAATCTTCGCCGATCACCAGTTCTGTTGAACCACCGCCGATATCAATAACCAGCTTACGACCCTTTTCCGGCTGGGTGTGCTCCACGCCCATAAAAATCAGTCGGGCTTCTTCATTACCGGAAATAATCTCAATCGGGTAGGGGATAACTTTTTCTGCTCGCTTGAGAAAATCGGTCGCATTTAGCGCCTGACGCAAAGTATGGGTTCCCACGATGCATACACTTGATGGGGGAAAGCCCTGCAGACGTTCGGCGAACAGCGACAGGCAGCTTAATCCGCGCTCCATTGCCTCTTCGCTCAGCTTGTTATCTTCGCCGAGGCCATCCGCCAGATGAACGCGCTGTTTCAGTCGCCCGATAATCTGCATTGCGCCATCAACCACGCGGGCAATGACCATATGGAAACTGTTTGAACCAAGGTCGACCGCAGCAAATTCCTGCGGTCGTGGAGTCTTGTCGTGTATTGGCATAGCGTTAGTCAGGTTGCTCGAGTGATTTGATGTAGTCGTATATCGCCAATTGTGACTGAACCTTACGGCGGTTTCCGCGTGGTACGTAGCGATTACTGAGTTCTTTATCGATGAAGCGAGCCTTCACCGTGTCGCTGAACAGGATATCGATAATATCCAGCACACGCTGCTTAAGACGCGGGTCCAGCAGCGGTGTGGCGACTTCGATGCGATAGTCGATATTCCTGGTCATCCAGTCTGCGGAGGAGAGGTATACCTGCTTGTCGCCACCGTTTTCGAAGATATAAACCCGGTCGTGTTCAAGGTAGCGGTCAACTATGCTTATCACGCGAATATTGTCGCTAATGCCTTCCAGGTTCGGAATCAAAGAGCACATACCGCGAATCAATAAATTGACTGGCACGCCTGAGCTTGAGGCCGCATAGAGACGATCAACCAGGCCTTTATCGACCAGGTTATTCAGTTTTAGGGTGATACCGGAAGGCTGTCCTTGCTGCGCGTTGGCGATTTCTTTGTCAATCATCGCGTACAGCAAACGGCGCGAGTTCTGCGGAGAAACCAGCAGATAATCGAACGTCACCGGACGATACGGGTTCTCGATGAAGTTAAACACCCGACGAACCTCGTTGGTAATGCGTGAGTCGGCAGTAAGTAACGAATAGTCGGTATAGAGACGCGCCGTTTTTTCGTTGAAGTTCCCCGTCCCGATATGCGCATAGCGCACAACTTCATCACCTTCTTTACGCGAGATAAGGAACAATTTGGCGTGAATTTTCAGGCCCGGCGCGGAGAAGATGACGTGAACGCCTGCCTCGGTAAGACGCTTGGCCCAATGAATGTTGGCTTCTTCATCAAAGCGAGCCTGCAACTCCACCACCACGGTGACTTTCTTACCGTTGTGCGCAGCATGGATCATCGAATCAATGATGCGCGAGTCTTTGGCCACACGGTAGATGTTGATTTTTATCGCCAGCACGCTCGGGTCGAAAGAGGCCTGGCGCAACAGTTCAAGAACGTGCTCAAAAGTGTGATACGGATAATATAGCAGCACGTCGCGTTCGCGAACGGCGTCAAAGCCGTTACGAAACTTCTCGTTATCGAACCAGATATGGCGCAAACGCGGCAGCGGTTTGTTCACCAGGTTAGCTTTGCCAACGTTGGGGAAATTAATAAAGTCTTTGAAGTTATGGTAACGCCCGCCGGGAACAATCGAGTCGTAGCGAGAAATCGTCAGCTTTTCACGCAGTACCTCGACCAGCGCATTGGGCATGTCGCGCTGATAGACAAAACGTACAGGCTCTGCGGTCAGACGCTGTTTCAGGCTGGACGACATCAGCTCCATCAGGCTCGATTCCATCTCGTGCACCAAATCGTATTCGGCATCGCGAGTCATTTTCATCGAATAGGCGTTCAGCGCATCGTAATCAAAGAACCCTTTGAAAATGTCGTCAAGGCAGTAGCGTAAGATGTTGTCCAGCAGGATCATCGGTTTGCGACGGCGCGGGGTTTCCGGCGGTAGATTCACAAAACGGGGAACCTTGTCGGAAGGGATTTCCAGCAGCGCGTAGCGGATCGTATCGCCGCGGATAATTTCCACCGCCAGATAGGTGTAGTCATCTTTCAGAAACTGAACTAAATCCGTCTCGCGGTTGATCAGGATCGGTGTAATGTGCTGGCGAAGATATTGTTTGAAGTAATGGCGTAACCAGCTCTGTTGATTGACCGACAACTGACGTTCATTGATAAGGAAAATCTGGTTGCGCGCCATCTCCAGCAGCAACTCGTTGTACAGGCCGTCAAATTCCTGATCGGCTTTTAATACACGGGCCTGGATTTTACCTAACAGATGGCGGGAGTGAGAGTTTGAACCCTGTTCTTCGCTAATAATGATTCGGCGCTTCAGTTCGGCAAAACGAACCTTATAAAACTCGTCGAGATTATTGGAATAGATGCCTAAGAAACGCATCCGTTCGATCAACGGGTTTGACTTATCAGCAGCTTCCTGGAGTACACGTTCGTTGAACGCTAACCAGCTGAGTTCTTTCTCGATGTATAGCTTTTCCTGACCCATTACCACTTTTACTCCGTTTCATTCACGGGACACTACCGATTTATTATGGCGAGCATTGCTCTCAGATGTCCAACAGTGCCAGAAAAATATGACAATAAACCGTCTGATAGCAAAGAGAAAGGGGGAGCGTAGATGAATACCGGAGATGTTAACCGGAAAAGGTATTTATGCCTGTAAACCGGATGGTGAGATCCGGTTTACAGGTTGATTTTATTCTTCGTCGGCGGCGTAGCCTTGTGGCGGCAGACGAACGCCGTCCAGCCATGCTGCGTTATCACGCATCTTCAGTCGGCCATCAGTAAACCAGCTTACCACCAGCGGGTAAATGGTATGTTCCTGGGCCTGGACTCGTGCCGTGACATCATCTTCGCTGTCGCCTTCAAATACCGGAACCTTGGCCTGGAGAATAACCGGTCCGCCGTCCAGTTCATCGGTGACGAAATGGACGGAGGTGCCATGCTCTTCATCGCCGTTTTCCAGAACCTGACGGTGCGTGTGCAGGCCAGGATACTTCGGCAATAAAGACGGGTGGATATTCAGCAATCGTTCCGAATAGTGAGCAACAAACGTCGGACTTAGAATGCGCATATAACCGGCCAGCACCACGACATCGGGGGCATAAGCGTCGATCTCTTGTATCAGTTGCTGGTCGAATGCTTCGCGACTGGCAAACTGGGCGGCTTCCAGCGAGTGTGCAGGAATATTCGCTTCGCGTGCGCGCTCAAGGCCGAACGCATCGGCCTTGTTACTGAATACTGCACGTATGGTGCCATTGATTTTATTCTGTTCGCAGGCATCCATTATCGCCTGCAAATTGCTTCCGTTGCCGGAAATGAGCACCACAATGTTTTTCATTCAATGACCACACGCTGTTCGGAATCAGAAGCTTTGATGATACCGATTTTCCATGCGTTTTCACCTTTCTCATTGAGCAAAGCAAGGGCTTTGTCCACTTCAGAAGCTGGCAGGGCGATAACCATGCCTACGCCGCAGTTAAAGGTGCGATACATCTCATGCTGGCTGACGTTACCCGCCGTTTGCAGCCAGTTGAAGACGGCTGGCCACTGCCATGAAGATTCGTCGATCACAGCCTGCGTGTTGTCTGGCAGAACGCGTGGAATATTTTCCCAGAAACCACCGCCGGTCAGGTGGGCAATGGCATGCACATCAACCTTCTCAATCAGTTCCAGAATGGATTTGACATAAATGCGGGTCGGGGCCAGTAAGTGATCGGCCAGCGGCTTGCCTTCAAGCTCGGTGGTTTCCGGGTCACAACCGCTGACTTCAACAATTTTGCGCACCAGAGAGTAGCCGTTGGAGTGCGGACCGCTGGAACCGAGTGCAATCAGTACGTCGCCGTCAGCCACTTTTGAACCGTCGATGATCTCTGATTTTTCGACGACGCCAACGCAGAAGCCTGCCACGTCGTAATCTTCGCCGTGGTACATCCCCGGCATTTCAGCCGTTTCACCGCCGACAAGCGCACAGCCAGACTGCAGACAGCCTTCGGCAATACCGTTAATGACGCTGGCTGCGGTATCCACATCCAGTTTGCCGGTAGCATAGTAGTCGAGGAAAAACAGCGGCTCAGCGCCCTGAACCACGAGGTCGTTGACGCACATTGCGACGAGGTCAATGCCGATAGTGTCGTGGCGTTTCAGATCCATCGCCAGACGCAGTTTTGTGCCGACGCCATCAGTGCCGGAAACCAGTACCGGTTCACGATATTTTTGCGGCAATGCGCACAGCGCACCGAAGCCACCCAGACCACCCATAACTTCCGGACGACGAGTTTTCTTTACTACGCCTTTGATTCGATCAACCAGAGCATTACCTGCATCAATATCAACACCGGCATCTTTGTAGCTAAGAGAGGTTTTATCGGTCACTGCCTGCTTCCCCACATGTTTACTTGCAGTAAAAGTTAAATTCGGCGCAATTCTAACAGGGAAAGCAAACGTTTGCGAGCCTGCTCTGCATCAAGTTTTATGTGCTGATTTTTTCAGCATTTTACAATCATTTATCTATTTGTTTGAACTGCGCCACGAAAATGAAACCGGGTACAGTCTTGTGCTTGAAACCTGTCTGCTGAATACACAGTATCGTACTGAAACCGGTTTCTGTTTTCTGTTGCGGACCTCATCAACAGCGTTTTGCACAGAGTAATCACGAGAGGGGAAGGGTATGTCAGGATTTAAAGCAGATTTCATGTGGGGTGGTGCCGTAGCCGCTCATCAACTGGAAGGTGGCTGGCAGGAAGGTGGAAAAGGAATTAGCGTTGCCGATGTCATGACGGCGGGGGCGCATGGCGTGGCGCGTGAAATCACTGACGGTGTGATTGCCGGTAAAAACTACCCTAACCACGACGCCATCGATTTTTATCACCGCTATAAAGACGACATTAAGCTGTTTGCCGAAATGGGGTTTAAATGTTTTCGTACTTCGATTGCCTGGACGCGTATTTTCCCCTTAGGCGACGAAGCGCAACCCAATGAGGCTGGCCTGCAGTTCTATGATGACCTGTTTGACGAATGCCTGAAATATGGCATTGAACCGGTGATTACGTTGTCGCATTTCGAGATGCCATACCATCTGGTGACGCAATATGGCGGCTGGCGTAACCGTAAGCTTATCGATTTCTTTGTCCGTTTTGCCGCAGTGGTTTTTACCCGTTACCAGCACAAAGTGAAGTACTGGATGACGTTTAATGAAATTAACAACCAGGCAAATTATCACGAAGACTTCGCGCCTTTTACTAACTCTGGCCTGAAATATCAGCCCGGTGAAGACCGCGAGCCGGTTATGTACCAGGCGGCGCACTATGAACTGGTGGCAAGCGCGCTGGCGGTAAAGGCTGCGCGTGAGATTAACCCGGCATTGCAGATAGGGTGCATGATTGCCATGTGTCCTATCTATCCACTGACCTGCGCGCCGGACGATATGATGATGGCGATGAACGCCATGCACCGGCGTTACTGGTTTACCGATGTCCATGTGCGCGGCAAATACCCACGGCATCTTCTCAACTACTTTACCCGGCGTGGCTTTGATCTTGATATCACTGAGGAAGACCGTCAGGCGCTGACTGAGGGTTGTGTCGATTACATCGGCTTTAGCTACTATATGTCTTTCGCAACGCAGTCCACGGCAGACAACCCACAGCTGGACTACGACGAGTCGAAAAATCTGGTTTCCAACCCGTACGTGCATAAATCGGACTGGGGCTGGCAGATTGATCCCGTCGGTCTGCGCTATTCGCTGAACTGGTTCTGGGATCATTACCAACTGCCGCTGTTTATCGTCGAAAACGGCTTTGGTGCGATTGACGTGCAGCAGGCCGACGGCTCGGTAGATGATTCCTATCGTATTGACTATATGGCCGCACATATCAGCGAAATGAAAAAAGCGGTAGTGGAAGATGGCGTGGACCTGATGGGCTATACCCCGTGGGGCTGTATTGATTTAGTCTCGGCCGGGACGGGGGAGATGAAAAAACGCTACGGCTTTATCTATGTTGATAAAAATAATGACGGAAGCGGAACGTTAGCACGCTCGCCGAAGAAATCTTTTTCATGGTATCAAAACGTTATCCAGACCAATGCTGAATATCTATAAAATTCATAGTATTGACAGCCAGCCCCGCCAATAATGCGGGGCTTGTTTTATACTCATCATCCAGACGCAAACGACTTTGGTTGATCCATATCAAGCGTATCCAGTGTTGCGCCAGAGACGAAAAGCGGTATAATCCGGCGATTTTTTTTGTGGTTGCCACTCGTCTGAGGAAAGGAGAAGAGTATGAAGATCGTGGAAGTCAAACACCCACTCGTCAAACACAAGCTGGGACTGATGCGTGAAAACGACATCAGCACTAAACGCTTTCGTGAACTCGCCTCGGAAGTTGGCAGCCTGCTGACTTATGAAGCAACCGCTGGTCTGGAAACCGAAAAGGTGACCATTGAAGGCTGGAACGGTCCGGTTGAAGTTGACCAAATCAAAGGTAAAAAAATCACCGTTGTGCCAATCCTGCGTGCGGGCCTGGGCATGATGGAAGGCGTACTGGAAAACGTTCCGAGCGCGCGTATCAGCGTGGTTGGTATGTACCGTAACGAAGAAACGCTGGAGCCGGTTCCGTACTTCCAGAAGCTGGTATCTAACATCGATGAGCGTATGGCGCTGATCGTTGACCCGATGCTGGCAACCGGCGGTTCCGTTATCGCCACCATCGATCTGCTGAAAAATGCAGGCTGCACCAGCATTAAAGTGCTGGTCCTGGTTGCGGCACCGGAAGGTATCGCGGCACTGGAAAAAGCGCACCCGGATGTTGAGCTGTACACGGCCTCCATCGATCAGGGGTTGAACGAGCACGGATACATTATTCCGGGGCTCGGCGATGCCGGCGATAAGATTTTTGGTACCAAGTAAACGAATAAGTGAAAAGAAGCCGACTTTAAGAGTCGGCTTTTTTTTGAATATAACAACCCAAGGCTAATAACAAACAACACTCAGAGGAAAACACTATGACGCGCCGTGCTATCGGGGTGAGTGAAAGACCGCCGCTTTTACAGACAATCCCGCTTAGTTTGCAGCACCTGTTCGCCATGTTTGGCGCAACGGTACTGGTGCCAGTCCTGTTCCACATCAACCCGGCTACCGTTCTGCTGTTTAACGGCATTGGTACGTTGCTGTATCTCTTTATCTGTAAAGGTAAAATTCCTGCGTATCTGGGTTCCAGCTTCGCATTTATTTCCCCAGTACTGCTGTTGCTGCCGTTAGGGTATGAAGTGGCGCTGGGTGGTTTCATTATGTGCGGCGTTCTGTTCTGCCTGGTTTCTTTCATCGTTAAGAAAGCAGGAACCGGCTGGCTGGATGTCATGTTCCCTCCTGCGGCGATGGGCGCAATCGTTGCCGTCATCGGTCTGGAGCTGGCTGGCGTCGCTGCGGGCATGGCGGGGTTACTGCCAGCAGAGGGACAATTACCGGATTCAAAAACCATCATCATCTCAATGGTGACGCTGGCGGTTACGGTATTTGGCTCTGTACTGTTCCGCGGTTTTATGGCGATTATCCCGATTCTGATTGGGGTGCTGGCCGGCTACGCGCTCTCCTTCGTGATGGGGGTCGTGGACACCACGCCGATTGCGCAGGCCCACTGGTTTGCTCTGCCAACGTTCTACACGCCGCGCTTTGAATGGGTTGCCATTCTGACCATCCTGCCGGCGGCGCTGGTGGTCATCGCTGAACACGTTGGACACCTGGTGGTAACGGCGAATATCGTGAAAAAAGATTTGATTCGCGATCCTGGCCTGCATCGTTCTATGTTTGCCAACGGCCTGTCTACGGTTATCTCTGGTTTCTTCGGCTCTACGCCGAACACCACGTACGGCGAAAACATTGGCGTAATGGCGATTACCCGTGTTTACAGTACCTGGGTTATCGGCGGCGCGGCAATTTTTGCCATTCTGCTCTCCTGTGTGGGCAAACTGGCTGCGGCGATCCAAATCATTCCACTGCCGGTCATGGGTGGCGTATCGCTGCTGCTGTACGGCGTGATTGGTGCTTCTGGTATTCGCGTACTGATCGAGTCAAAAGTTGACTACAACAAAGCGCAAAACCTGATCCTGACCTCGGTTATTTTGATCATCGGCGTGAGTGGTGCGAAAGTTCACATTGGCGCTGCTGAGCTGAAAGGCATGGCGCTGGCGACCATTGTTGGCGTTTGTCTGAGCCTGATTTTCAAAGTTATCAGCCTGCTGCGTCCGGAAGAAGTCGTGCTTGACGCGGAAGATGCCGACAGTCCGCAACAGTAAATCTCTTACCGGGTGGCGATGCTGCCCGGTTCTATCACGACGTATTTCTGTGTTAAACTCAACGCGATTTTATGAAATCCTGGGTTGAGGTATCTCTGAACACACCGGCACAGCTCTCTTTGCCACTTTATCTTCCTGACGACGAAACTTTCGCAAGTTTCTGGCCGGGGGATAACTCCTCTTTACTGGCTGCACTGCAAAACGTGCTGCGTCAGGACCATAGCGGGTATATTTATCTCTGGTCGCGTGAAGGCGCTGGCCGTAGTCATTTGCTGCATGCAGCTTGTGCGGAACTGTCCGCGCGCGGCGATGCGGTAGGCTATGTGCCGCTCGACAAGCGTACCTGGTTCGTCCCCGAGGTGCTCGACGGTATGGAGCATTTATCGCTGGTATGCATCGATAACATCGAATGTGTGGCCGGGGATTCGCTGTGGGAAATGGCGATCTTTGATCTCTACAACCGCATCCTGGAGTCGGGGAAAACGCGTCTGCTGATCACAGGCGATCGCCCGCCAAGGCAGCTGAATCTGGGGTTGCCGGATCTCGCCTCGCGCCTGGACTGGGGACAAATCTACAAGCTGCAGCCGCTTTCCGATGAAGATAAGCTGCAGGCGTTGCAATTACGCGCCAGACTTCGTGGGTTTGAACTGCCGGAAGATGTGGGACGCTTCCTGCTCAAGCGTCTGGATCGAGAAATGCGTACGCTGTTTATGACGTTGGATCAGCTTGATCATGCATCGATCACCGCCCAGCGTAAGCTGACCATTCCATTCGTAAAAGAGATACTGAAGCTGTAAGCGCCGCAGCCGAAGAGACTGCGGCAGGTTTCAGGTTAACCGATGATTTCCAGTACCTGCTCCGGCGGGCGTCCAATTCTCGCCTGGCCTTTGGCAACCACAATCGGGCGCTCCATCAATTTCGGGTTTTCCACCATTGCCTGAATCAGCGCATCTTCACTCAGATTTACGTCCGCCAGATTAAGTGACTTATAGAGATCTTCTTTCTGGCGCATCAGCTCGCGCGCGCTGGACATGCCCAGCATCTGCAGCAATTCACGCAGGGTTGTGGCGTCAGCCGGGGTTTCCAGATACAACACCACTTCCGGGTCCACACCGTTAGACTTCAGTAACTCCAGCGTTTCACGGCTCTTGGAGCAGCGTGGGTTATGGTAGATTTTAATCGCGTCTGACATGACTTCTCCTTGCATAACAATCCTGCCGGATGGCGACCAAAAGACCTTATCTGGCCTACATATCGCCATCCGGCAAGGGTTCGATAATTACATTTTCGTATACGGTTTAAAGCGCTCTTGCAGTTGGCGTAGCTGGTCGATACGGGCATCGTATCTGGCCTGCTGCTGGCTACCCAGCTTGACCTGTGAGCTTGCGCTGCTGAGCATCGAAATCGCCTGATCCAGACGTCCTGCGAGGGCATACCCTTCCGCGCGGGCCGCCAGTTCCTGATCGCGGTTGTTCAGGTTGGCTTCCGTTTGCGCTAACAGATCCCAGCCGTTAGGGTCGTTCTTATGGTTAAACGTATAGCGATTCAGGATGGTCGCCGCCTCTTTGGCTTGCCCGGCCTGTAAATACGCATTTGCCAGGTTGAGCTGCAGTACCGGGTTGGTGCGCAGGTCGCGGGCGTTTTTCAACCGATTAATGGCATCGCTGGTTTTCTTCTGGCCGAGATCGATATCCGTTGCCAGGTCGAGATACCAGGCATTGTTAGCATCTGCCGCCAGCAGCGGTTGCAGTGCTTTACGTGCCTCGTCATATTTACTGGCCTCCATTGCCTGCAATGCCCGGCCATACTGCGCCGCACGTTGCTCACGTATGTTGCCTTTCGACCAGTTACTCAGCAGGTCATCGGTCAGCTGGTTGCGACCAGAGTTGTACATGCCTAAGGTGCGTGCCTTGGCCAGATAAAAATCTTCTGAAGACTGGACGACAGCCGGACGCATTTGGTTGGCGCGGTTACGGGCATCCGACAGACGGCTTTCTGGCAGGGGGTGAGTCAGCAAAATTTCTGGTGGACGCGAAGAGTAACGGGCCTGATCGAGCAATTTTTCCAGAAACGTCGGCATGGCCTGGGGATCGAATCCCGAGCGTTGCAGTACCTGAATACCGATGCGGTCTGCTTCCTGTTCGTTTTGCTGCGTAAAGCTAATCATCCCCTGGCGTGTACCCGCCAGCGTACCGGTCAGCGCCGCCATACCCGCCTGCGGGCTGGCCATCGCCAATAAAATTGACCCTAACGCACCCACCCACGTTAGCGGCGCGCTGCGTTTCTGGTCTTCCATTGCACGCGCCAGGTGACGCTGCGTAACGTGGGAAATTTCGTGCGCCATAACCGATGCCAGTTGGCTTTCGTTATCGGAATAGCGGAACAGTGCGGAGTGCAAAACAACGTTGCCGCCAAAGAAAGCAAAGGCGTTGATTTCATCGTTGTTAATCAAAAAGAAGGTGAAGGGCGTTTTTACCGAGTCGGCGTGCGAGACCAGACGCATCCCCAGCGCATTAATGTATTGCGTCAGCAACGGATCGTTAATTAATGGCGCACTGCCGCGCAGCTGGCGTACATAATAATCGCCCATCTGCATTTCCTGTCCTATGGAAAGCGTACTCCCTGCCGAGGTTCCCATATCAGGCAGGGTGTCCGCGGTTTCTGCAAATGCGGGCGCAACCTGACCGATGGTCAGTGCAGCAATGAGGGTAGCAACCAGGTTTTTTTTCAACTGCCTGAACATAACCTCTGTCCTGTATTCTTTTTTGAGATAGCCATTTGACCAATGCCGTGAAGTATCGTTCACACTCCGCAAGCTTAGGGAGTGTAACTGCGAAACCTGACGATGAACACCCAGGAAAATGTCTTTTCACTTTGCGTAATCCGCTATAAAAAGCGAAGTCTTTTTTGTGACATTTCGATACAATTCGGGATCGCAATCCCGCTATTGGATTCATGGAAGGGTTTTATGCTCGAAATGTTGATGCAATGGTATCGCCGCCGCTTTAGCGACCCCGAAGCCATCGCCTTGCTGATTATTCTGGTTGCCGGTTTTGGCATCCTGTTCTTTTTTAGCGGTCTTCTGGCGCCGCTGCTGGTCGCCATTGTGCTGGCGTACCTGCTCGAATGGCCGACAGTACGGCTGGAACATATTGGTTGTTCACGGCGTTGGGCGACATCAATTGTGTTGGTGGTGTTTGTCGGTATTTTGCTGCTGATGGCGTTTGTGGTAATGCCCGTTGCGTGGCAACAGGGGATCTACCTGATCCGCGATATGCCCGGCATGCTCAATAAATTGTCTGATTTTGCCGCCACCTTACCGCGGCGTTATCCGGCGCTGATGGATGCGGGCATTATTGATGCGATGGCGGAGAATATGCGCTCGCGAATGCTCACCATGGGCGATTCGGTGGTGAAATATTCGCTGGCTTCACTGGTCGGATTGCTGACGCTGGCGGTGTATCTGATTCTCGTCCCGTTGATGGTGTTCTTCCTGATCAAAGATAAAGGACAAATGCTGAACGCTGTGCGTCGGGTGCTGCCGCGTAATCGCGGACTGGCGGGGCAGGTGTGGAAAGAGATGAACCAGCAAATCACCAACTATATCCGCGGCAAGGTGCTGGAAATGGTGGTGGTCGGCGTGGCGACCTGGCTCGGCTTCCTGCTGTTTGGCCTCAACTATTCGCTGCTGCTGGCGGTGCTGGTAGGCTTCTCCGTACTGATCCCGTATATCGGCGCTTTCGTGGTCACTATTCCGGTGGTCGGTGTGGCATTGTTCCAGTTCGGGCTTGGCACCGAGTTCTGGAGCTGTTTTGCCGTATACCTGATAATCCAGGCGCTGGACGGTAATTTGCTGGTGCCGGTGCTGTTCTCCGAGGCGGTAAATCTGCATCCGCTGGTGATTATTCTCTCAGTAGTGATATTCGGCGGCCTGTGGGGATTCTGGGGCGTATTCTTTGCGATTCCTCTGGCGACGTTAATCAAAGCGGTAATGCATGCCTGGCCGGATGGTCAGGTCGTTGATGAACCCTAATCTGTTTGCTCCGGCGATGCAATGTCGCCGGAGCCGAACTTGTCTGACCTCTATCCACACATTCTGAATAATCTCCTCTGGTGTCGTTTTTCTCTGCGTTTGTCTTTAACTTGACCCGCGTGATGTCTTTAAGTCACGCAAGGAATAAGGCCAACAGGAGAACAAAATGGGTCACAACACACACACGCAGCAGAAGGTGGGATGGGGCGGTTATCTCGCTTTTTTTATTACGATTATTCTTTTTTCCGGCATGTTTGCGAAAAGTACCGAATGGTGGCGAGTCTTTGATTTCACCGTTCTCAACGGTGCGTTTGGGCAGATTAATGCGGCGGGGGACACGGCGGTCTCTTTTCGCGGCACGGGCGGTATGGGCGCAAAAGACGGCTTCTTATTCGCGCTTGAGCTGGCGCCTTCCGTCATTCTTTCACTCGGGATAATTTCCGTCACCGAAGGGCTGGGAGGGTTGCGTGCGGCACAGCAACTGATGACGCCAGTCCTGCGCCCGTTACTCGGTATTCCGGGTATTTGTTCGCTGGCGCTGATTGCGAATTTGCAAAATACCGATGCTGCGGCAGGGATGACTAAAGAAATGGCGGAAGAGGGCATTATCACTGAACAGGAACGTGTCATTTTTGCCTGCTGGCAAACCAGCGGCAGTGCGTGTATTACCAACTATTTTTCCTCGGGTGCTGCGCTGTTTACGATGGTTACCGTCCCGGTGATTACGCCGCTGGCGGTGATCCTTGTCTTCAAATTTGTGGGTGCGAACCTGCTGCGTTTGTGGATTGCGCAGCTGGAAAATCGCCGTACGCAGCAGGAGGCGTGAGATGACAACGCAAGTACGTAAAAACGTCATGGATATGTTTATCGATGGCGCACGGCGCGGATTCACTATTGCAACAACCAGCCTGTTGCCTAACGTGGTAATGGCGTTTGTGATTATTCAGGCGCTGAAGGTGACGGGACTGCTCGAGATTGTCGGGCGGGTATGTGAGCCGGTAATGGCGCTGTGGGGACTGCCGGGGGAATCTGCTACCGTACTGCTGGCGGCAGTGATGAGTATGGGAGGCGGCGTCGGTGTTTGCGCCAGCCTGGTTGTCGCCGGTACGCTTTCGGGACATGATGCTACGGTGCTGTTACCGGCTATCTACCTGATGGGCAATCCGGTGCAAAATGTGGGACGCTGTCTGGGTACCGCGGGGGTCCATCCCCGTTATTACCCGCTTATTATTGCGGTATGCGTAATTAATGCGCTGCTCTCTATTTGGGTTATGCAGGTTATTGCCTGACAAGGAAGGTTATGAACTGTTCCATTCTTAATTTGACGTTGTTCCAGCAGGGACACGTGTACGCGCCGGAAGATTTAGGGCGCCAGGATATACTGGTGTCTGACAGCAAAATTGTTGCCATCGCGCCGTCGATTTCCCCTGACGATTTTCCTGGCTGCGAGTGTATCAATCTTAACGGTGCGATTGTGTGCCCAGGATTTATCGATCAACACGTCCATCTGATTGGCGGCGGCGGAGAAGCAGGGCCGCACACCCGCACGCCGGAAGTGCGCTTGTCGCGGCTGGTTGAAGCTGGTGTCACCTCGGTGGTGGGATTACTGGGGACAGATGGTATTACCCGTCACCCTGAATCGCTGCTGGCGAAAACCCGCGCGCTGGAATTTGAAGGCATCAGCGCATGGATGCTGACCGGGGCGTATTCTCTGCCTTCTCCGACCATCACCGGCAGTATCGATCGCGATGTGGCGCTGATCGATAAAATCATTGGCGTGAAATGTGCTGTTTCGGACCATCGTTCTTCAGCCCCGGACACCTCGGCGCTGGCAAACATGGCGGCGCAGTCGCGCGTTGGCGGATTGTTAGGGCGCAAGCCGGGGATTAGCGTCTTCCATATGGGCGACAGCCCGCGCATGCTGGAGCCGTTGTACCAGATCCTCGACAGTTGCGATGTACCGATTACCAAGCTGCTGCCCACACACGTCAATCGTGCGGAACTGCTGTTTCAGTCGGCGCTGGAGTATGCCCGCAAAGGCGGTTATATCGACATTACCAGCAGCATTGATGAACCCGTCGACCCGGCCACGGCTATCGCCACGGCGCTACGCCAGAACGTGCCGCTGTCGCGTATTACCTTGAGTTCAGACGGCAACGGTAGCCAGCCGGAATTTGATGACTACGGTAATCTTACCGGCATCGGTGTCGCAGGCTTTGAATCACTGGCTGAAACAGTGCGCCAGTTGGTGAAGGTTCATGCCATACCGCTGGAACTGGCGCTGTGTCCGCTGACGCGAACGGTCGCAGAATTTTTGGGACTGGAACATAAAGGGCGTCTGGCGGTAGGATGCGATGCCGACATTTTGGTGCTCAATGATGCGCTTGAAGTTCATCATCTGTGGGCGAAGGGCAAAGCCGTCGTCAGAGAGAAAAAAGCCTGTGTAAAAGGGACGTTTGAATAAACGACGTTGATGCCGGATGGCGGCGTAAACGCCTTATCCGGCTACGGAGTTATGCGGATGGTGGCCTGATAAGACGCGTGGCGTCACCATCAGGCGCTATCCGGCAAAATGTAAATCAGGCGTTCTCTTTCAGCCAGTTCATTACTACGTCGTGGTGGTTGCTGGTTTTGAAGTCATCAAACACATGCTCAATTTTCCCTTCAGCATCAATCAGGAAGCTGATGCGGTGGATGCCATCATAGGTTTTGCCCATAAATGACTTCTCACCCCAGACGCCGAACTGCTCGCAAACCTGGTGATCTTCGTCGGACAGGAGCGTGAAGTTAAGGACTTCTTTCTCCGCGAATCGGGAAAGCTTCTCTGGTTTATCGGTGCTGATTCCCAGCACTTCAACACCTGCTTTTTTTAACTCATCCATGTTATCGCGCAGGCCGCAGGCCTGTACGGTACAGCCGGGTGTCATGGCTTTCGGGTAAAAATAAACCAGAACACGCTGTCCCTGGAAGTCGGTTAAATTTACTTGTTCTCCGTCTTGATCCGGCAAGCTAAATTTCGGTGCGATATCACCGGCTTTCAGTGGGTTCATTACTTAACTCCATCCTGTTCATCATGCTGTGAGTAATTGACGACGTTAATACTGCCTTGCGCATTGAGTTCTGTACAGAGTGCTTTAAACGCATCTTCAATATTTGCCGAATCATGTGACGCAGGACTATGTGCGGTAATTTGAATAAACAGCTGTGCCGCCTTTTCGTTCTCAGCCGGTTGCGTGCGTGAAACCAGTTCCGCAATATTCATTTGGTGGCTGTCAAACAGGGCGGTAAAGCGTTCAATCAAATGCGGAGAATCAGGAACATCGACCTGCACCC
Source organism: Citrobacter sp. Cb041 (assembly GCF_030336655.1). Classification (NCBI taxonomy): domain Bacteria; kingdom Pseudomonadati; phylum Pseudomonadota; class Gammaproteobacteria; order Enterobacterales; family Enterobacteriaceae; genus Citrobacter; species Citrobacter sp. Cb041. The sequence continues at coordinate 23,693 of NZ_JAOWDD010000043.1, forward strand.
ATACCGTAGCGGGCATCGCCGGACGGGGGCGTGCGGTCGTGCGCTTCATCACAATCAGTAAATCCAGCTCTGCACCTTTCAACGGCAAGGTTGATTCAATTAGGGTAATGGCATTCCAGGTGCCCGACAGCAACATGATAAACGTGAACTCGTCACCCAGCATGGCCAGTCGGCTGTCTTCGATATTACAGCCGCAACTGCTGACATGACGTGTGATGGTGTTCACAATTCCCGGGCGGTCAGCACCCAGCGCAGTAATGACCAGATAGTGTTGCGATGACGATGTCAAACCTGTTCTTCCTTTGAGCGGTGGGGTAATCATAAGGAAAGCATAAAAAAAACATGCATACAACAATCAGAACGGCTCTGGTCGCTTGCTTTTATTGTCGTACCAAACGTACCATTGAGACACTTGTTTGCACAGAGGATGGCCCATGTTCACGGGAAGTATTGTCGCGCTTGTTACGCCGATGGATGAGAAAGGTAAAGTCTGCCGGTCGAGCCTGAAAAAACTGATTGATTATCATGTCGCCAGCGGCACTTCGGCGATCGTTTCGGTTGGCACCACCGGTGAGTCTGCCACCCTGAGTCATGATGAACATGGCGATGTGGTGATGATGACCCTGGAGCTGGCCGACGGGCGTATTCCGGTGATTGCCGGAACCGGCGCTAATGCGACCGCGGAAGCCATTAGTCTGACGCAGCGTTTCAACGACAGTGGTGTTGTCGGCTGCCTGACGGTGACGCCTTACTACAACCGCCCAACCCAGGAAGGTTTGTTCCAGCATTTCAAAGCCATCGCTGAACATACTGACCTGCCGCAAATTCTGTATAATGTACCGTCCCGTACCGGCTGCGATATGTTGCCGGAAACCGTTGGTCGCCTGGCGAAAGTAAAAAATATTATCGCTATTAAAGAGGCCACGGGGAACTTAAGTCGCGTTCACCAGATCAAAGAGCTGGTTTCAGACGACTTTATTCTGCTCAGCGGTGATGACGCGACCGGACTGGATTTTATGCAGCTCGGTGGTCATGGCGTGATTTCCGTGACGTCTAACGTTGCGGCACGCGATATGGCCGAAATGTGCAAACTGGCGGCAGCCGGGAACTTTGCCGAGGCGCGGGTGATTAACCAGCGTCTGATGCCGTTACACAACAAACTATTTGTCGAACCCAATCCTATCCCAGTGAAATGGGCGTGTAAGGAGTTGGGACTTGTGGCGACCGATACGCTACGTCTGCCGATGACGCCAATCACGGATAATGCTCGTGAAATCGTCAAAGCGGCGCTTAAGCATGCCGGTTTGCTGTAAAGTTTAGGGAGATTTGATGGCTTACTCAGTACAAAAGTCGCGCCTGGCCAAGGTTGCGGGTGTTTCGCTTGTTATGTTGCTCGCGGCCTGTAGTTCTGACTCGCGTTATAAGCGCCAGGTGAGCGGTGATGAATCCTATCTGGAGGCCGCACCGCTTGCTGAGCTTCACGCTCCAGCTGGGATGATTCTGCCGGTTATGTCGGGTGACTATAATATCCCGGTCACCAACGGCAGCGGTGCCGTTGGTAAAGCGCTGGACATTCGCCCGCCGGCTCAGCCGTTAGCATTAGTCACCGGTGCTCGCACTCAGATCGCGGGTGATACGTCGACATTGCTGGTGGAAAATGGTCGTGGCAACACGCTGTGGCCACAGGTCGTTAGCGTCATTCAGTCTAAAAACTACACGATCACCAAACGTGATGATGCCAGCCAGACGTTGACCACCGACTGGGTTAACTGGAACCGTCTGGATGAAGACGAGCAGTACCGTGGACGTTATCAAATCTCGGTTAAACCGCAGGGCTATCAGCAAGCGGTAACGGTGAAACTGATTAACCTCGAGCAGGCGGGTAAACCCGTAGCTGATCCAGCATCAATGCAGCGTTACAGCGCTGAGATGATGAACGTTATCTCCGCAGGTCTGGATAAGAACGCCACTGATGCCGCGAATGCCGCGCAGAACCGCTCTGCCGCCACCATGGATGTTCAAAGTGCTGCCGATGACACCGGTTTACCGATGCTGGTGGTACGTGGACCGTTCAACGTGGTATGGCAGCGTCTGCCGGCAGCGCTTGAGAAAGTGGGGATGAAAGTGACCGACAGCACCCGTTCTCAGGGCAGCATCGCCGTGACCTACAAACCACTGTCTGATAGCAACTGGCAGGAGCTGGGCGCAAGCGATCCGGGTCTGGTATCCGGCGACTATAAACTGCAGGTCGGTGATTTAGACAACCGCAGTAGCTTGCAGTTTATCGATCCGAAGGGGCATACCCTGACGCAAAGCCAGAACGACGCGCTGGTCGCCGTCTTCCAGGCAGCGTTCAGTAAGTAAAAATAAAGGGCTGGATAACTCCAGCCCTTTTTTTCTGATATGATACGCAAACGTGTGCGTCGGCAGAAAAACGCAATATTTATCGTTAATTCACACCCAGGAGTAATAAAGATGCAAAAGCAAGCTGAGTTGTATCGTGGTAAAGCGAAGACCGTATACAGCACGGAAAACCCGGACCTGTTGGTGCTCGAATTCCGCAATGATACGTCAGCAGGGGATGGCGCGCGCATTGAACAGTTTGATCGTAAAGGCATGGTGAACAACAAGTTCAACCATTTCATTATGACTAAACTGCAAGAAGCGGGCATTCCTACCCAGATGGAGCGACTGCTTTCCGATACTGAATGTCTGGTGAAAAAACTGGAGATGGTACCGGTTGAATGTGTGGTTCGTAACCGCGCAGCAGGCTCCCTGGTTAAGCGTTTAGGCGTTGAGGAAGGTATTGAACTGAATCCGCCGCTGTTTGATCTGTTCCTGAAAAACGATGCTATGCACGATCCAATGATTAACGATTCCTATTGCGAAACTTTTGGTTGGGTGAGCAAAGAGAATCTGGCGCGTATGAAAGAGCTGACCTACAAAGCCAACGACGTGCTGAAAAAGATGTTTGATGATGCCGGTCTGATTCTGGTCGACTTCAAACTTGAATTTGGTTTGTATAAAGGTGAAGTGGTCCTGGGCGATGAGTTCTCACCGGACGGCAGCCGTCTGTGGGACAAAGAAACGCTGGATAAAATGGACAAAGATCGCTTCCGCCAGAGCCTGGGCGGCCTGATCGAAGCCTATGAAGCCGTCGCGCATCGTCTGGGTGTGAAGTTAGACTAATCCTCCCCTGAGCCGGCGATCGCTCTCCGGCTCATCAATCCCGCCGATTTTGATTACTGTTTCTTATGGTAATCCTGTTCCGAACCGCCTACGATCATCATCATAATGAATAAAAAGTTGAGGTGATTATGCGCTGGCAAGGGCGTCGTGAAAGTGACAATGTGGAAGACAGACGAAATAGCTCCGGTGGCGGCCCTTCTATAGGCGGCCCTGGTTTTCGTTTGCCCAGTGGTAAAGGCGGCATCATCCTGCTGATTGTGGTGCTGGTGGCGGGATATTATGGCGTGGATCTCACCGGATTAATGACCGGCCAGCCAGTTTCCCAACAGCAATCATCACACTCCATCAGTCCAAATGATGATGAAGCAGCAAAATTTACCTCGGTGATTCTGGCCACCACGGAAGATACCTGGGGGCAGCAGTTTGAAAAAATGGGTCGGACCTACCAACAGCCGAAGCTGGTAATGTATCGCGGAGCGACGCGTACCGGCTGTGGCGCAGGTCAGTCGGTGATGGGGCCGTTTTACTGCCCGGCGGATGGTACGGTGTATATCGACCTCTCATTTTATGATGACATGAAAAACAAGCTGGGCGCCGATGGCGATTTTGCTCAGGGCTATGTTATCGCCCATGAAGTGGGTCACCACGTGCAGAAACTGCTGGGTATTGAACCGAAAGTTCGCCAGATGCAGCAGAATGCCTCACAGGCTGAGGTAAACCGTCTTTCCGTACGTATGGAACTGCAGGCGGACTGCTTTGCCGGCGTCTGGGGCAACAGTATGCAGCAGCAGGGCGTGCTGGAGTCCGGCGACCTGGCAGAAGCGCTGAATGCCGCTCAGGCCATTGGCGACGATCGCCTGCAGCAGCAGGGACAAGGACGCGTTGTGCCGGACAGCTTTACCCACGGCACTTCTGAGCAGCGGCTTAGCTGGTTCAAACGCGGTTTTGACAGCGGCGATCCGGGACAATGTAATACTTTTGGTAAAGGCATTTAAGCTACTGAGGCAGGGATGTCTGATAATACGGCGCTGAGCGCGTTAACCGAACAGATGGCCCACGAAGGGATCCGTCGTCTGCTGATTATCAGTGGCGAGGGGAACTGGTGTCAGGAGCGGGCATTAGCGCTACGCGACACGTTACCCGGCGACTGGTTATGGGTGGGCGCCCCCGCCCCTGCTGAGCCAAACTGTACGCCACAGGCGCTGCAAACGTTATTAGGCCGCGAGTTTCGTCATGCGGTTTTTGACGCCGGGCAGGGATTTGACGCTGCGGCGTTTGCCGCCTTAAGCGGAACGCTGATCGCCGGGAGCTGGCTGGTTTTGCTGACTCCCCCCTGGCATACCTGGCACACGCATCCGGACGTGGATTCACTGCGCTGGAGCGACTGTGCTGAACCTATCCCAACGCCGCACTTTGTTGAACATGTCAAACGGGTGATTTCCCGTGACGGACAGGCTCTGCACTGGCAGCAGCATCACGCAGTTTCCAGCCCGTGTTTTCCTGTTCGTGCAGTCTGGCACGCGGCAACCGGTGACCCTCAGCCTGAACAGGCGATGATTTTAACCCAGTTGCTGGATATGCCTCCCGGCGTGGCTGCGGTCACAGCTGCACGTGGCCGGGGCAAATCGGCTCTGGCAGGGCAACTGATAGCACGTATCAACGGGACCGCGATTGTCACCGCGCCTGCTAAAGCGGCAACGGATGTGCTGGCGCAATTTGCCGCAGAGGGTTACCGCTTTATGGCCCCGGATGCGCTGTTAAGCAGTTCTGCAACCGCAGACTGGCTGGTTGTGGATGAAGCCGCCGCGATCCCCGCGCCGCTGCTGCACCAACTGGTTGCGCGTTTCCCTCGTACGCTGTTAACCACCACCGTACAGGGCTATGAGGGAACTGGCAGAGGCTTTTTGTTGAAATTCTGCGCCCGCTTTCCCCATCTTCGACGCTATGAGTTGCAACAACCCGTGCGCTGGGCGCAGGGATGTCCGCTGGAGAAAATCGTCAGCGATGTGCTGGTGTTTGACGACGAAACCTTTACGCATGCCCCCTTAGGGGAGCTTAACTTCTCGGCATTTGATCAACTCTCATGGCAGACAAACCCGGCGCTGCCGTTAGCGGTATATCAGCTACTTTCCGGTGCGCATTATCGCACCTCGCCACTGGATCTGCGGCGAATGATGGACGCGCCGGGTCAGCATTTTCTTCAGGCTTCGGCTGCTGACTCGGTGGCGGGTGCTGTCTGGCTGGTCGACGAGGGGGGATTATCCGCAGAATTAAGCCAGGCCGTCTGGGCCGGATATCGCCGACCAAGAGGAAATCTGGTTGCGCAGTCACTGGCGGCGCACGGCGGAGACCCATTGGCAGCGACGCTCGTCGGGCGGCGGGTCAGTCGAATTGCGGTTCATCCCGCACGTCAAAGAGAAGGTATTGGGCAACAGCTGATTCTGCAGGCCCGGCACTATTGCACGCAGTGCGACTATCTGTCCGTCAGCTTTGGTTATACGGCTGAATTATGGCGTTTCTGGCAGCGTTGCGGTTTTGTCCTGGTACGGATGGGCAATCATCGGGAAGCCAGCAGCGGCTGTTATACCGCTATGGCGGTGCTGCCCATCAGCGAAGCGGGGAAATGCCTTGCCTGGCGGGCGCACCAGCGCCTGCGACGGGATGCGGAGATTCTTGCGCAGTGGAACGCAGAGCGCATTCCGCTGGTACCACTGAAAGAGACTACGCTTAATGAGGATGACTGGGGTGAGCTGGCTGGGTTTGCCTTCGCGCATCGACCATTACTGACATCATTAGGTTGTCTGAGTCGTTTGCTTGAGCGCAGCGAGTTACCTCTTCCGGCATTGCGCGGGCGTATACAGGCTCAACGCAGCGATGCTGAATTGTGCCAACAGTTGAAAATATCGGGTCGCAAAGCGCTGTTGGCAGTTCAGCGCGCCGAGGCGGCGCAGGCCTTAAAACAGCTGGATGCTGAGCGTGAACAACGGCTACATAATCGCATTATGCAATGGCAATTTTTTCACTAACTTCTTCAATTTCCTGGCATGGTCATTGCGGTTAAGCGGCGTAGAATGATTCTCATCAGTTAAGGAGATCGCCATGAAACATGACCATTTTGTTGTTCAAAGTCCCGATAAACCCGCTCAACAGCTCTTGTTGCTGTTTCATGGCGTCGGCGATAACCCGGTTGCCATGGGCGAAATTGGCTCCTGGTTTGCGCCGCTGTTTCCGGATGCGCTAATCGTCAGCATTGGCGGGGCAGAGCCTTATGGTACGACTTCCGGGCGTCAGTGGTTTTCGGTACAGGGGATAACGGAAGAGAACCGCCAGGCGCGTATTGACGCGATTATGCCGGTCTTTATCGAAACCGTTCGCTACTGGCAGAAGCAAAGCGGCGTTTCGCCTCAGGCGACCGCGCTGATTGGTTTTTCTCAGGGCTCGATTATGTCGCTTGAGAGTATTAAAGCCGAGCCTGGGCTGGCGTCGCGGGTCATCGCCTTTAATGGTCGCTATGCCACGTTGCCGGAGGTTGCAACCACCGCGACGACGGTGCATTTGATTCACGGCGGTGAAGACCGGGTGATTGAGTTATCTCATGCCGTTGCCGCGCAGGAGGCGTTAATACGCGCCGGTGGGGATGTGACGCTGGATATCGTCGAAAATCTGGGGCACGCCATTGATGAACGCAGTATGCAGTTTGCGCTCGACCACCTGCGTTTTACCGTACCGAAGCACTACTTTGATGAAGCGCTGAGCGGCGGTAAGCCTCACGATGATGATGTGATTGAGATGATTTAACCCGCAGGCCGGATGGCGATGTGAAACCGCCATTCGGCCTACGTTGGCTTATTTCTTCGGTTGATCCTTGTTTGGCCAATCGTCGTCGTCATCCCATTTATCGTTAAAATCACGATGCGGGGGAAGCTCCGGCTTATTGGCAAGAAATTTCTTGTGGTCGACGCGCTTGAGATCTTTAATCACGTTCAGCAATACGCCTACCAGAAACACCAACACTAGAATCCACCAGTATTTTGCCAGCCAGTCCATGCTCATTTCCTCTTACAGGAACACTCATCAGGCGACGAGTTGCTCCATGATACGTTGATACATACGGGCAAGCAGCTGCAGGTCGGCGGCATTAACACATTCATTAATTTTATGAATGGTCGCGTTGACCGGCCCCAGTTCTACTACCTGTGCCCCCATGCGGGCAATAAAACGCCCGTCGGACGTCCCGCCTGTAGTCAGTAACTGCGGTTTAATCTCATTATAGTGCTCAATGGCGTTCACCACCGCATCCACCAGTTTACCGCGTGCGGTCAGGAACGGCTGACCGGAAAGCCACCAGTCGACGGTATAACGCAACTGATGTTTCTCCAGCAGTTCCAGCACCCGGGACTTAATCATTTCATCGTTTAATTCGGTGCTGAAACGGAAGTTGAACTGGATAAACAGTTCGCCGGGAATAACATTGTTGCTGCCGGTTCCTGCCTGAATATTGGCAATCTGCATGCTGGTCGCCGGGAAGAATTCGTTGCCCTGATCCCACTCAATCGCCACCAGTTCATTAAGCATTGGCGCCGCGCGGTGTACCGGGTTATCGGCCAGATGCGGGTAGGCTACGTGGCCCTGCACGCCGTGAATGGTCAGATTGCAGGTCAGTGAACCACGACGCCCATTTTTCACCACGTCACCAACGATTTCCGTGCTGGACGGCTCGCCAACCAGACAATAATCCAGTCGTTCATTGCGTGCCATAAGTGCTTCAACCACTTTTACGGTGCCGTTTTGGGCGCTGGCCTCTTCGTCAGAGGTTATCAAAAACGCCAGACGACCCTGATGGTTCGGATGCTGGGCGACAAAACGTTCTGCGGCCACGACCATTGCCGCCAGTGAGCCTTTCATATCGGCTGCGCCACGCCCGAACAACATGCCATCGCGAATAGTCGGTTCGAACGGTGGATTAATCCAACGATCGACATCGCCGACAGGCACTACGTCAGTGTGACCGGCAAATGCCAGAGTCTCACCTTTGCCGCGCCATGCCCAAAAATTCTGTGTGTCACCAAAATCCATACGCTCAACGGTAAAACCTACCGCGCGCAGGCGTTCAATCATTAACGCCTGGCACCCGGCATCATCCGGGCTCAGGGAAGGACGGCGAATAAGCTGCTGTGTCAGCTCAATAACCGGGCACGACATAGACTATACCTCATTAAAAAACTGCGTATAACTGGATTCACTAAAGCCAAGCAGCATAGGCTTACCCGGCGCGCAGAGCAATGGGCGTTTGATAATTGCAGGCATTTCAATCATCAATGCAGCAGCAGAGGACGCATCGGTGATTTGGTTACGTGTGGCTTCATCCAGTTTGCGCCAGGTGGTTCCACGTGTATTGAGCAGCGCCTCCCAACCTAATTCGCTGATAAAGGCGTGTAATAACGCGTTGTCCAGGCCGTCGACGCGATAATCATGGAAGCGGTAGTCGACCCCATTGTCTTCCAGCCAGCGTCTGGCTTTTTTAATCGTATCGCAATTCTTAATGCCGTAGAGGGTGATCATTTGAATCCTTATTGACGTAATTTGAATATTTATTCTCGTGTTCTATAAACATGAATAATACATATTGTCATCGAACCGTTATAGAAAAATATAACATTGTTGTTGAATGGTGAATAATGATTCCTGAAAGTTCCAAAATTCACGGGGAACTGAAAATCAGATTTTGCCTGTTTGCATCAGCCTGTTTTTCCATCAGAATTGCCAAAGTCGTAGATGATGTATGAATATTTCAAAATATTGCAGTAAGTCACATAAAATTTATGGGGTTAGCGCATAGTGATTACATATACCCCCGAACACATGGAGGATGTAATCGCAACCATTGGTTAAATGATCTTCTTTTTATGATGATGATTTCGTAGAATGCCCATAATAATAAGAGAGGTTGTTATGATTGAACGTGAACTGGGGAACTGGAAAGACTTTATCGAAGTGATGCTTCGTAAATAATTTTCTGGAAGAAATTCATATCCTGCAAAGGATAATAAAAGGCGACTCAACGTAAGTCGCCTTTTTTGTGTCCGATTATTCTGGGCGTGGCTTCAACGGGAAACGTCTGCGTACCAGCACAAAGAACAGAGGAACGAAGTAAATCGCAAGGACTGTGGCTGAAATCATCCCGCCCATTACGCCAGTCCCTACCGCATGCTGACCGCCGGAACCTGCGCCACTGCTGATGGTCATCGGCAACACCCCAAAGATAAACGCCAGTGACGTCATCAGAATTGGGCGTAAGCGTTGGCGACAGGCATGCAGCGTGGCGTCGAGCAAGTCGTGACCTTTCTCGTTCATCTCATTGGCGAATTCAACAATCAATATTGCGTTCTTCGCCGAAAGCCCGATAACGGTGAGTAACCCGACCTGAAAGTACACGTCGTTTTCCAGGCCGCGCATCCAGGTAGCGAGCAGCGCGCCAATGACCCCCAGCGGTACAACCAGCATGACGGAGAAGGGAACCGACCAGCTTTCGTACAACGCCGCCAGACACAGGAACACCACCAGCAAAGAAATGGCGTACAGGGCTGGCGCCTGAGAGCCCGACAGCCGTTCCTGGTAAGACATCGCGGTCCATTCGAGTCCGAATCCGGTCGGCAACTGGTGGACCAGCGATTCCATAATGTCCATCGCCGTACCGGTACTGACGCCTGGGGCGGCTTCGCCAACAATCTCGACGGCGGAGTAGCCGTTATAGCGTTCCAGACGCGGTGAACCCGTTTCCCAGCGCGACGTGGCAAAGGCCGAGAAAGGCACCATGCCGCCGCTATTATTGCGGACGTACCACAGATTGATGTCGTCCGGGAGCATGCGATATTTTGCCGCCGCCTGCACGTAAACCTTCTTCACGCGACCCCGGTCCATAAAGTCATTGACGTAGCTGGAGCCCCAGGCCGTTTGCAAGGTGTCGTTGATGTCATCAATGGAAACGCCCAGTGCCTGGGCTTTGCGCTGATCGATATCAATTTGCAACTGCGGGCTGTCGTCCAGACCATTATGACGAACACGGGTCAGAGACGCGTCTTTCCCGGCCAGCTCAATCAGCTTGTCGCGCGCGGCCATTAACGCATCATGGCCCGCACCGGCGTGATCTTGCAGCTCCATATCGAAACCGGCAGAGCTCCCGAGACCGCTAATCGCCGGAGGGCTGCTGGCGAAGACGCGGGCTTCTTTAATCTTATTAAAGGCTTTAGTCGCGCGCTCGATGATGGCGAAAGAGGTTCCGGTGGTGGTGTCACGATCATCCCAGTCTTTTAAGCGGACAAACATCCGCGCCACGTTTTGACCGTTCCCGCCAGGGCCAGAACCGACCGTGGAAAAGACCGACGTAATGTTGTCTTTCTCATGGGTGAAGTAATACTTCTCCACTTCCTCAACTACTTTCAATGTTTGCTGCTGGGTCGAGCCGCTGGGCAACTGTATCGAGGTGGTAAACATGCCGCGGTCTTCGAGCGGCAGGAAGGAGGTTGGCAGGCGCAGGAACAGGAAAACCATACCGCCGAGCAGCAGGCCGTAAATCAGTATCCAGCGCAGGCTGCGGTGCAGGATCCTGGCGACGCCTTTTTCGTAGCGTTCGGCGTTGCGGTTAAACATCCGGTTAAACCAGCCAAAGAAACCGGTTTGCCCGTGATGCTCGCCTTTATGTAGCGGTTTGAGCAGAGTGGCGCACAGGGCAGGGGTGAGGATCATCGCCACCAGAACTGAAAGAACCATTGCGGAGACGATGGTAATCGAGAACTGGCGGTAAATAGCCCCGGTAGTGCCGCCGAAGAAGGCCATCGGGATAAACACCGCCGACAGCACCATGGCGATACCGACCAGCGCGCCCTGGATTTGCCCCATCGATTTCCGCGTCGCTTCCCGCGGCGAGAGGCCTTCCTCACTCATAATACGCTCGACGTTTTCCACCACCACAATGGCATCATCGACCAGCAAGCCGATCGCCAGCACCATCGCAAACATCGTCAGGGTGTTAACGCTGTAGCCAAAGGCGTAGAGCACGGAAAAAGTACCCATCAGGACGACGGGAACGGCGATTGTAGGAATCAGCGTGGCGCGGAAGTTTTGCAGGAACAGGTACATGACAAGGAATACCAGCGCGATCGCTTCCAGCAGTGTTTTCACCACGTCGATGATTGAGGCTTTGACAAAGGAGGTAGTTTCATACGCCACCTTGTATTCCAGCCCGTGCGGAAAATACTGTGAGAGCTCGTTCAGGCGGTCGATAACCAGCTCCGCCGTTGCCATTTCATTGGCGCCGGAGGCCAGTTTTACCCCCAGACCGGAAGCCGGGTGGCCGTTGAAGCGGCTGAGATAGTCATACTTTTCCGCACCCATTTCGACCATCGCCACATCACCCAGTTTAACTTCTGAGCCGTCCTGATTGACGCGTAGTGTAATCGCGCGAAATTCATCCGGAGTCTGTAGCAGCGACTGGGCGTTGATCGTCGCATTCAGCGCTTGTTTGTCCACCGAAGGCGTGCCGCCAAGTTGCCCGACGGCAATCTGCGCATTTTGTGACTCGATAGCATCGGTCACATCTTTGGCGGTCATCTGGAAGCTGTTAAGTTTGACCGGGTCGAGCCAGATACGCATGGAATATTGTGAACCGTAGGCGTCAATATCGCCCACGCCGTTTATACGACTGAGCGGATCCTGGATATTACTGGCGACGTAGTCGGCGATGTCCTGCTTATCCATTGAGCCATCGGTGGAGACGAAGGCGATGGTCAGAATATTGGTGTCCCCGGTCTTGCGCACCGTGACCCCTTGATTCTGTACCGCCTGCGGCAGCTTACGCATTGCCGATTGCAGCTGGTTTTGCACCTGCTGGACGGCTTCATCAGGATCGGTTCCCGCGAGGAAGCTCAGCGTAACTGACGCCTGGCCTGTCCCGCTGCTCTGCGACGACATGTACATCAGATTATCGAGACCAGTCATGTTCTGCTCGATAACCTGGGTGACGGTATTTTCCAGGGTTTGTGCGGACGCGCCAGGGTAGTTCGCGGTTACCCGCACATTTGGCGGTGCCAGATCGGGATATTGCTCAACGGGCAGCGAAAAAATAGCCAGGGCTCCTGTCAGGCACAACAGGATTGCTAACACCCAGGCAAAAATGGGGCGATCGATGAAAAAATTCGCCATTAAAAGGGGACCTCGTGTTTCTGCGTATCGTTATGGGTGTGAATTGCTTCACTTTAGCGGCAAGGTACGGGGCAAACGTGGAGAAAAAAAGAAGATAATGTAAATTATCATGCCCGTTTACAGCATACCTTTCGTGCCAACGCCGTCAGGCCTGGATCGAGAACCGACGGCGCTTTGCGGTTCTTTACGTTAGCTCACCGTCGGATTCTGCCGAACGAAAACTGATGCTCACCAGCGTTCCCCCTCCGGAGGGTTGAGAGAAAGTCAGCGTGCCGCTCAGCCTTTCCGCCCGCTCGCGCATAATATTTAATCCATAGTGCCCCGAAGGCTCATGCGGCTCGCCAATGCCGATGCCGTTATCGCGAATATAAACCGTGTGATTACCATCCGGCGCGGTCACGCAACTGACGGCAATTTCGGTTGCGCTGGCATGTTTAATCGCGTTCAGCACCGCTTCACGGACGATCTGCAGCAGATGCACCTGCATTTGCGCGTCCAGCGCCAGGGTCGGTAACCGGCAATCAAGCGTCAGTTTAGCCGATGTCTGATTTTGCAGCGTTTCCAGCATTTCATGCAGGGCGGAGGGGAGATCGGCCTGCTGTAAAGTCAGGCGGAAGGTGGTGAGCAGTTCGCGTAGCTGGCGGTAGGCATCGTTCAGCGCCTGAGAGAAATCCGCCATAATGCTTTGCGCCGGGGCGTTATCTTCGGGAATCGAACGCTTCAGCAGCGTGAGCTGAATGCGTAAATAAGAGAGCACTTGCGCCAGCGAGTCGTGCAGCTCGCGCGCAATCGTCGCCCGTTCCTCCATTAACAACAGCTGCTGAAAATGTTTTTGCGCCTGGTTGAAGTACAACCCGCGACCGAGCATCGAGGAGACGCTGTTAAGCAACGGGGTAGAAGCATTGACGTTCGGGCTTTGCCAGTGCAGTTCACCGTAGACGGTTTCCTGCATGGTGACCGGCAGGATCTGCATCGGCAGCTCGGGGCTTTTTGCGCCTTCGCTAATTCGCCAGTTATCTCCGACGGTGAGTTCCAGGAAATAGGCGGCGTCATGCTCGCGGACGATCTGTAAAATATGGCGGAAGCAGTACACATCAATCTGACTGGTATTTAACGCCTGAGAGCACTGATACAACACTTCCAGACGACGATTAGCTTCGTGGAGATCGTGGGTCTTCTCAGCGACAGACGCTTCCAGCGAGCGGTACAGCTTGTGTAATTCACTCGACATCTGGCTGAAGGTCTTGCCCAACAACCCGAGTTCGTTGGGCAAATCAGTATCCAGCGACGGGATGTCAAACTGACCGTGTTCAATGTGCTGGCTGGCCACCACCAGCTTATTCAGCGGACGCACCACCTGCTGGCGAATACGCCGCAAGGTAAAGAAAACGAGGGTGAATATGCCGATCCCGCCCGCCAGTGAAATACCAAAAACCAGCATCACTTTGCGTTCAGCATAATGTTGCAGCGCCAGCACGAAGAGATCGATTTGATCGACATAGTTATTGATATTGCTCTGGTACCAATTTAAATCGCCATCGATCAGACGGGCGTTCATTTCCAGCCAGTTTGCATGTAGACGCCCATAGCGACTTTTTACCGCTTGAGGCACATACCACGCGTTCAGGTTCTGTAGTGCTGGCGAGTTTAGCGCCTGCTGGAAAAGCTGGCGGTGAGCGTTAAGCTGCGGACTTTGGCTTTGCAGATCGTAACCCAGACGGTAACTTTGCATGCGCAATGAGCCAGCCACGTTGATGGCTTCGGCATCTCGTAAGCTGCTGGTCAGCGTGAGCAGCGCAATACCCGTTGAGAGAATCGACAACAGCACTATGTAGAAAAAAGCTTTAGCCAGACTGGCCGAGACCGGACGCTTTACCGTCACTTGTACATCCTCACACAATACACGTCGCGCCTTAAAACAGCCCGAACGATGCGGTGTATTTGATAAATGTTAATAAAACGCCATGAAACTGGATGGTAACTGAAACGCAATTTCATATGCGATGAAATAAATTGATCTGCCACAGGTTCTGGATAAATAGTTGTGCTTCCTGGGCAAATGAACATTGCCGCTTCCTTCCGTGTCGGTTAATAACAACACTCATATAAAGAATAAGGTTTTTGCAACCAAAAAAGAAGGAAGCCATGAATCGTTTTATTATGGTTAATAGCCAGCAGTGCCTGGGATGCCATGCCTGTGAGGTCGCCTGCGTCATGGCTCACAATGGCGAGCAGCATGTCCTGAGTCAACGGCATTTCCAGCCCCGAATTACCGTCATCAAGCATCAGCAGCAGCGCAGTGCGGTAACCTGCCATCACTGTGAAGATGCGCCCTGCGCCAGAAGTTGCCCGAACGGGGCAATCAGCCATGATAACGACAGCGTTCAGGTGAACCCGAAAAAGTGTATTGGCTGTAAATCGTGCGTCGTTGCTTGTCCTTTCGGCACGATGCAGATCGTACTCACTCCTGTCGCTAAAGGGAAGGTGAAAGCCACTGCGCACAAATGCGATTTGTGTCAGGGACGCGAACAGGGACCCGCCTGCGTAGAGAACTGTCCGGCGCAGGCGTTACAACTGGTGACGGAAAATTCGCTTACTGGTCTGTCAAAAGCGCGCAGGCTACGCACCGCCAGTCTGGAAAGCCAGCCCTGGCATGCCAACGCCACCGATTTCGTTTCGCATGCAATTACCAAACGTGAGCAAATGCAGGCGACGCCTGCGCGTGGTGAGCCGGATAAGCTGGCAATTGAGGTCCGTAAAACCAGCTTTGAGGAGATCTATCTGCCGTTTCGTACGGCGCAAGCGGAACGGGAAGCGTCCCGCTGCCTGAAATGCGGCGACCACAGTATTTGCGAATGGACCTGCCCATTGCATAACCATATTCCGCAGTGGATTGAACTGGTCAAAGCCGGGAATATCGACGCGGCGGTTGAGCTTTCTCACCAGACCAACTGCCTGCCGGAAGTGACCGGGCGCGTATGTCCGCAGGACCGACTTTGCGAAGGGGCATGCACGGTGCGTAGCGAGCATGGGGCGGTCACTATCGGAAATATTGAGCGTTACATCTCTGATCGGGCCCTGAGCAAAGGATGGCGACCGGACTTAAGCCACGTGCAGAAAGTGGATAAGCGCGTTGCTATCATCGGCGCGGGTCCGGCGGGTCTGGCCTGCGCGGATGTGCTGGCGCGCAGCGGAGTCAGCGCCACCGTATACGATCGCCACCCTGAAATCGGCGGTTTGCTGACGTTCGGCATTCCGGCCTTCAAGCTGGACAAATCGCTGCTGGCCCGCCGCCGTGAAATCTTCAGCGCCATGGGTATTCATTTCGAACTTAACTGTGAAGTGGGTAAGGATGTGGCGCTGTCGGCGCTGCTGGAGGATTACGATGCCGTATTCGTGGGCGTAGGGACCTATCGTTCCATGAAGGCGGATCTGCCGAATGAAGACGCGCCTGGCGTTTATGACGCGTTACCGTTCCTGATTGCCAACACCAAGCAGGTGATGGGGCTGGATGAACTGCCTGAAGAGCCGTTCATCGATACCGCCGGACTGAACGTGGTTGTACTGGGCGGAGGCGATACGGCGATGGACTGCGTGCGTACCGCGCTGCGTCATGGCGCACGCCAGGTGACCTGCGCTTATCGTCGTGATGAAGCCAACATGCCCGGTTCGAAAAAAGAGGTGAAGAACGCCCGGGAAGAGGGGGCTAACTTCGAGTTTAACGTCCAGCCGGTTGAGCTGGTGTTACATGATGATGGGCGAGTCAGCGGCGTGCGTTTTTTACGTACCCAGCTTGGCGAGCCGGACGCGCAGGGGCGTCGTCGCCCGGTTCCCCTCGCCGGGAGTGAGTTTGTCATGCCCGCAGATGCGGTGATCATGGCGTTTGGTTTTCACCCACATGGCATGCCGTGGCTGGAGACGCATGGGGTTAAGGTCGATAACTGGGGGCGCATTGCCGCCAATGTTGAAAGCGCATACCGTTATCAAACCAGTAACCCGAAAATCTTCGCCGGTGGCGACGCGGTACGCGGTGCGGATCTGGTGGTTACGGCCATGGCGGAAGGACGGCATGCCGCCCAGGGGATCGTCGACTGGCTGGGCGTAAAATCAGTCAAATCTCACTAAGTCGCTAAGAAGGCCGGATAAGGCGCGCAAGCGTTGCTATCCGGTTCTGTGCCGCATAATTGCCTGATGGCGCTTCGCTTATCAGGCCGACATTGCACCAAGACAAACCCGGTTTCACGGCGTAGTATTATTTCTCACTTCTTGCTGTGGAGCCGGTATGTCGCAAAAAATTACCCTCATCAAAGATAAAGTCCTTTCCGATAACTACTTCATCCTGCGCAATATCACCTATGACCTGACCCGTAGCAATGGAGAGGTGATTCGTCACAAACGCGAGGTTTACGATCGCGGCAACGGCGCCACTATCCTGCTGTATAACCCGGAGAAGAAAACGGTGGTGCTCATCCGCCAGTTTCGCGTCGCCACCTGGGTCAATGGTAATGAAAACGGTCAACTGATTGAAACCTGCGCCGGGCTGCTGGATAACGACGAACCGGAAGCGTGCATTCGGAAAGAGGCCATTGAAGAGACCGGCTTTGAAGTGGGGGAAGTGCGTAAGCTGTTTGAGCTCTATATGTCGCCGGGCGGCGTGACGGAGATAATTCATTTCTTTATTGCACAATACAGCGACAGCCAGCGGGCAAATGCGGGCGGAGGGGTGGAAGATGAAGATATTGAGGTTCTGGAGCTGCCGTTCACCCAGGCGCTGGAAATGATTAAAACGGGTGAAATCCGTGACGGTAAGACGGTGCTATTGCTGAACTATTTGCAGTCGTCGCATCTCATGGACTAATGCGCGGGATTTATATTTCTTTACAAATTTTCGGCCAATCCGACGATTCTTATTGAGCCACATCAGTCGCGCAAGGAAGATACCGCTTAGGCTGTGTGTTTTGACTTCGGGGTTGTACCGTCCATGCGCTATCGCGTTATTTTACTTTTCCTGCTCGGGTTGTTACCCGTCCGTTTGCTGTGGGCCGCGCCCGCGCAACAGACGTTTTCTGACTGGCAGGTGACGTGCAATAACCAAAACTTTTGCGTGGCGCGCAATACCGGAGAACATCACGGCCTGGTCATGACCTTGAGCCGCAGTGCCGGGGCACATACCGACGCCGTGTTGCGTATTGAACTGGGTGGGCTGGAATCGCCTACAGCCAAAGAGAGCGATATTGCGCCACGTCTGCTACTGGATGGCGCGTCGCTCCCGCTTCGCGGCGAACACTGGCGTATTACCCCCTGGCAACTGATGACCGATGATCCGGCCACCATCAGCGCATTTTTAACAACCGTACAGGACGCGAAGGCGATAACCCTGCAAAAAGGGGCGCAAAACCTGTCCCTGGTCGGGCTAAAAGCCGCGCTGCTTTTTATCGACGCCCAGCAAAAACGGGTCGGCAGCGAAACCGCATGGATCGAAAAAGGCGACGAGCCTCCGCTCAGCGTTCCTCCCGCTCCCGCTTTAAAAGGCGTGGCTGTGATTAACCCAACGCCAACGCCTCTCACGCAACAAGAGCGCAGTGAATTGCTGGATTACGGTAACTGGCGGATCAACGGTATTCGCTGTTCGATCGATCCGCTGCGTCGCGAGATGCGCGTCACGGCCTTAACGGATGATAAAGCGCTGCTGATGATCGGCTGTGAAGCCGGGGCATATAACACCATCGATCTGGCGTGGGTGGTTTCACGTACTACCCCGTTGACGTCACGGGCGGTACGGCTAAGCCTGCCTTTTAAAACGGATGCGGAAAGCCGCGATATGGAGCTGACCAACGCCACGTTTGATGAGAAGTCGCGCGAGCTGGTAACCCTCGCTAAAGGACGAGGGTTGGCAGATTGCGGTATCCAGACTCGCTGGCGCTACGACGGTCAGCGTTTTCGTCTGGTGCGCTATGCCCAAGAGCCAAGCTGCGATAACTGGCATGGGCCAGATGCCTGGCCCACGCTGTGGATCACACGTTAAGCACCTTATGCGCTTTGTCGACAATGTTATCCACCGTAAAGCCGAAGAACGGGAACAGCTTGTCTGCCGGAGCCGACTCCCCATAACCCGTCATACCGACAATCGCCCCTTTCAGCCCAACATATTTGTACCAGTAGTCGGCAATTCCTGCTTCTACCGCCACGCGCGCGCTGACGTTTGAGGGGAGGACCGATTCCCGATACGCTTCATCCTGGGCGTCGAAGATATCGGTTGAGGGTAGAGAAACCACCCGCACGTTACGACCTTCACCGGTCAGTTTTTCCGCCGCCAGCAGTGTGATTTCCATTTCTGAACCGGTAGCAATCAGGATAACATCCGGCTTACCGCCGCCATCCTTCAGCACATAGCCGCCGCGGGCAATCTGCTGCACTTGCTCAGGCGTCCGCTCAACCTGCGCCAGATTTTGCCGCGAGAGGATCAGCGCCGTTGGCCCGTCATGGCGTTCGACCGCCAGCTTCCAGCCTACCGCCGCTTCAACCTGATCGCAGGGTCGCCAGGTGCTGAAATTAGGCGTCAGACGCAGGCTGGCGAGCTGTTCGACGGCCTGGTGCGTGGGACCATCTTCCCCAAGGCCAATCGAGTCGTGGGTATAAACCATGATTTGTCGGGCTTTCATCAGCGCCGCCATGCGTGCGGCATTACGGGCATATTCGACAAACATCAGGAACGTTGCGGTGTACGGTACGAAGCCCCCGTGGTGAGCGATACCGTTGGCAATCGCGGTCATGCCAAATTCCCGCACGCCGTAGTGGATGTAGTTTCCTGCATGATCCTCTTTAAGAGAAGTGGAGCCTTTCCAGATGGTCAGGTTGCTGGGCGCCAGATCCGCCGAACCGCCAAGCAGCTCAGGCAGTATCGGCCCGTAAGCGTTCAGGGTATTTTGCGAGGCCTTACGGGTGGCGATTTTGGCCGGATTGGCCTGCAGCTCGGTGATATATTTCTGGGTCGTTTCTTCCCACTCTTCCGGCAGTCCACCGCTCATCCGGCGGGTAAACTCTGCCGCCAGATCCGGATGCGCATGTCGATAAGCGGCGAATTTCTCATTCCAGCTCTGTTGGGCTTTCTCGCCTTTTTCACGAGCGTCCCACGCCCGGTAAATCTCTTTGGGGATTTCAAAGGCAGGATGATGCCACCCCAACTTCTGTCGGGTCAGCGCCACTTCTTCTTCACCCAGCGCAGCGCCGTGCGCTTCCTCTTTCCCGGCTTTATTCGGTGAACCAAAACCAATCACCGTGCGGCAGATAATCAGCGACGGTTTATCGGTAACGGCCTTTGCTTCCTGAATCGCTTTTTTCACCGCCTCAGGGTCATGGCCGTCAATCTCGTGCACTACATGCCAGTGATAGGCCTCAAAGCGTTTCGCGGTATCGTCGGTAAACCAGCCGTCGGTTTCGCCATCAATTGAGATGCCGTTGTGATCGTAAAAGCCGATGAGTTTGCCAAGTCCCAGGGTGCCCGCCAGCGAGCACACTTCGTGAGAAATGCCCTCCATCAGACAGCCGTCGCCCATAAAGACCCAGGTATAGTGATTAACAATCTCGTGGTCTGGCTGGTTAAACTGCGCCGCCAGCGTGCGTTCTGCAATCGCCATTCCGACAGCGTTGGCTAAACCCTGACCCAACGGTCCGGTGGTGGTCTCCACGCCCGGCGTATAGCCAATTTCCGGGTGTCCTGGCGTCTTCGAATGGAGCTGGCGGAAGTTCTTTAACTCTTCGAGCGGCAGGTTGTAGCCGGAAAGATGCAACAGGCTGTAAAGCAGCATTGAGGCGTGGCCATTGGATAAAATAAACCGGTCACGATCGTACCAGGTGGGATCGGACGGGTTATGGCGCAGGAAATCGTTCCACAGTACTTCGGCGATATCGGCCATCCCCATTGGTGCTCCAGGGTGGCCGGAGTTAGCTTTTTGGACGGCATCCATACTTAGCGCACGAATGGCATTGGCAAGCTCTTTACGGGTCATAGGAAATACTCCTTGAAAAGTAAAGTGTTAGATGCGTGTTGTGATTCACACTTTTGAGATAATTGCGGGCGTTGTCAGCAAAAAGCATAGCAGACAAGCATGGTATTGCTGGCTTAAGCAGGTAACATAGATGTTATAAATTGATAACAAATTCTTTCTTTGAATGGTGAGAGTATGGGGACCTTCAAAGTTTGTGCCGTTGACTGAGGTGATAATGTGCGGCTCAGTAGAATGGTTACCCGCGCCACTTTTTTGATAGATACGTGAAAGGAACAACAAGATGGATGACCAGTTAAAACAAAGCGCCCTCGATTTCCACGAATTTCCGGTACCCGGTAAAATCCAGGTTTCTCCGACCAAGCCTCTGGCAACCCAGCGCGACCTCGCGTTGGCCTACTCGCCGGGCGTGGCTGCACCGTGTCTTGAAATTGAAAAGGACCCGCTGGCAGCCTACAAATACACCGCACGCGGCAACCTGGTTGCGGTTATTTCCAACGGTACTGCGGTTCTGGGCCTGGGTAATATTGGCGCGCTGGCCGGTAAACCGGTGATGGAAGGTAAAGGCGTTCTGTTTAAGAAATTCGCCGGGATTGACGTGTTCGACATCGAAGTTGATGAACTCGATCCGGATAAATTTATCAACGTGGTAGCGGCGCTTGAACCAACGTTTGGTGGCATTAACCTCGAAGATATCAAAGCGCCGGAGTGCTTCTACATTGAGCAAAAACTCCGTGAGCGCATGAATATTCCGGTATTCCACGATGACCAGCACGGTACGGCAATCATCAGTACTGCCGCAATTCTTAACGGTCTGCGGGTGGTTGAGAAAAATATCTCTGATGTGCGCATGGTGGTGTCCGGTGCAGGTGCGGCGGCGATTGCCTGTATGAACCTGCTGGTGGCGCTGGGTATGCAGAAACACAACATTGTGGTCTGCGACTCCAAAGGGGTGATTTACAAAGATCGTGAACCAAACATGGCGGAAACCAAAGCGGCTTACGCAGTGGTGGATGACGGTAAGCGTACGCTGGATGATGTCATTGACGGCGCAGACATTTTCCTCGGTTGCTCTGGTCCGAAAGTGCTGACGCAGGAAATGGTTAAGAAGATGGCGCGTGCGCCAATGATCCTGGCCCTCGCCAACCCGGAACCGGAAATCCTGCCGCCGCTGGCGAAAGAGGTGCGTTCTGACGCCATCATTTGCACCGGCCGTTCCGACTACCCGAACCAGGTTAACAACGTTCTGTGCTTCCCGTTCATCTTCCGCGGCGCGCTGGACGTCGGCGCTACTGCCATCAACGAAGAGATGAAACTGGCCGCGGTACACGCCATTGCTGAGCTGGCGCACGCCGAGCAGAGCGAAGTGGTGGCCTCCGCCTATGGTGACCAGGACCTGAGCTTCGGGCCGGAATACATCATTCCGAAACCGTTCGACCCGCGTCTGATCGTCAAAATCGCCCCTGCGGTGGCGAAGGCGGCGATGGATTCCGGTGTGGCAACGCGTCCGATTGCCGACTTTGATGCTTACATCGATAAGCTGACCGAATTCGTCTACAAAACCAACCTGTTCATGAAACCGATTTTCTCTCTGGCACGCAAAGCGCCGAAGCGCGTGGTGCTGACTGAAGGGGAAGAGGCGCGTGTACTGCATGCCACGCAGGAGCTGATCACTTTAGGTCTGGCGAAACCGATCCTGATCGGTCGTCCGAGCGTTATCGAAATGCGTATCCAGAAACTGGGTCTGCAGATCAAAGCAGGCGTCGATTTTGAGATCGTCAACAATGAATCCGATCCGCGCTTTAAGGAGTACTGGAGCGAGTACTACCAGATTATGAAACGTCGTGGTATTACCCAGGAGCAGGCGCAGCGTGCGGTAATTGCCAACACCACGGTGATCGGCGCGATCATGGTGCAGCGCGGCGAAGCGGATGCGATGATCTGCGGTACGATAGGCGACTACCATGAGCACTTCAGCGTGGTGAAAGAGGTGTTTGGTCACCGCGATGGCGTGCATACTGCCGGGGCGATGAACGCCTTGCTGCTGCCAAGCGGTAACACCTTTATCGCCGATACCTACGTTAACGACGATCCTACGCCGGAGCAACTGGCGGAAATCGCCGTGATGGCGGCAGAAACCGTGCGTCGCTTTGGTATCGAACCGAAGGTAGCGCTGCTGTCGCACTCCAACTTTGGCTCATCTAACTGTCCGTCGGCCAGCAAAATGCGCGAAGCGCTGGAGCTGATTAAGGCGCGTGCGCCAGAGTTGATGATTGATGGCGAAATGCACGGCGATGCCGCGCTGGTGGAAAGCATCCGTCATGACCGCATGCCGGACAGTCCGCTGAAAGGCTCAGCGAATATTCTGGTGATGCCGAATATGGAAGCTGCCCGTATTAGTTACAACTTACTACGCGTTTCCAGCTCTGAAGGCGTAACGGTCGGCCCGGTGCTGATGGGGGTTGCGAAACCGGTTCACGTATTAACGCCGATCGCTTCTGTTCGTCGTATCGTTAATATGGTGGCGCTGGCGGTCGTAGAAGCCCAAACTCAGCCGCTGTAATTTCACTTTAATTTATTTCCGGCGCGGGTTTCTCCCGCGCCTTTTTATTTCCCCTTTCTTAGTGATCCACTTCACCTTTTAAACATGGTTGCCGAATTTTGTTATTTACTCTGACAAAAAATTGCCACGATGAGGGCAGTTTTAGCGGAGGCGGTGAGCAATGGAAAAAGAACGCATTATTCAGGAATTTGTGCCGGGGAAACAGGTTACGCTGGCGCATCTCATTGCGCACCCTGGTGAGGAACTGGCGAAAAAGATCGGCGTTCCCGAAGCGGGCGCTATCGGCATCATGACGCTGACGCCAGGCGAAACCGCGATGATTGCCGGTGACTTAGCTATGAAGGCGGCAGATGTACATATCGGCTTTCTCGATCGATTCAGCGGTGCGCTGGTCATCTACGGCTCGGTAGGCGCGGTAGAAGAAGCGTTATTACAGACGGTAAGCGGTCTGGGTCGGTTATTAAATTTCACTTTGTGCAACCTGACAAAAAGTTAATCAGAGGCGGCGATGAAACGTATTGCGTTTGTCGGTACGGTGGGGGCGGGGAAAACAACGCTCTTTAATGCGCTACAGGGAAATTATTCCCTCGCCAGAAAAACACAGGCCGTGGAGTTTAATGAAAATGGCGATATCGACACGCCAGGAGAATATTTTAGCCATCCGCGCTGGTATCACGCCTTAATTACCACGCTGCAGGATGTTGATACGTTGATTTATATACACGCGGCAAATGATAAAGAAAGTCGCTTACCTGCCGGGCTGTTGGATATCGGCGCCAGTAAACGACAAATCGCCGTTATCAGCAAAACGGACATGCCGGATGCCGACGTCGCCGCAACGCGACAACTACTTCGCGGGATAGGGTTCCAGGAGCCGATTTTCGAACTCAACAGCCATGACCCGCGCAGCGTGCAGCACCTGGTGGATTATCTGACTGAGCTCAGCCAAAAGGAGGAAAGGGCAGGTGAAAAAACTCATCACAGCTAACGATATTCGTGCGGCCCACGCACGCGGCGAACAGGAAATGTCGGTTGTTCTGCGCGCCAGCATCATCACCCCGGAGGCGCGCGAAGTTGCGGAGCTGCTGGGCGTCACCATCAGTGAATGCGATGAATCCGCGCCAACCGCTGCTGCTGTCGCACCAGCTGCGGTGGATGATGGCAAAACGGAAAGCCAGCGCATTCGCGAAACCATCATTGCGCAGTTACCGGAAGGGCAGTTTACCGAAAGCCTGGTCGCCCAACTGATGGACAAAGTCATGAAGGAGAAACAGTCGCTGGAGCAGGGCGGAATGCAGCCGAGCTTTAACTCGGTGACCGGCAAAGGCGGCGTCAAAGTCATCGACGGCAGCAGCGTGAAGTTTGGTCGTTTTGACGGCGCACAGCCGCACTGCGTGGGTTTAACCGATCTGGTGACCGACCAGGACGGTAGCAGCATGGCCGCCGGGTTCATGCAGTGGGATAACGCTTTTTTCCCATGGACGCTGAACTACGACGAAATCGACATGATTCTGGAAGGCGAGCTGCACGTTCGCCACGAAGGCGAAACCATGATTGCTAAAGCCGGGGACGTGATGTTTATCCCGAAAGGCTCCAGCATCGAATTTGGTACGCCATCGACGGTGAAATTTCTGTATGTGGCCTGGCCTGCGAACTGGCAGTCCTGCTAAGGCGGATGTATGAAGGATTTCATTACCGAAGCATGGCTCAGAGCGAATCATACGCTCAGCGAAGGGGCTGAAATTCATCTCCCCGCTGATGCTCGCCTGACGCCATCTGCCCGGGAATTACTGGAAAGCCGACATCTGCGCATTAAGTTTATCGACGAGCAGGGCAGCCTGTTTATTGATGACGAAGCACAGCAGCCGCAACCGGTGCATGGTTTAACCAGCAGCGATACGCATCCACAGGCCAGTTGCGAACTGTGTCATCAACCGGTGGTGAAGAAAGCAGACACGCTGACGCATCTGACAGCGGACAAGATGGTCGCTAAAAGTGACCCGCGCCTGGGATTTCGCGCCGCGCTGGACAGCACCATCGCCCTGGCCGTGTGGTTGCAGATAGAGCTGGCGGAACCATGGCAGCCGTGGCTGGCGGATATCCGTTCGCGTCTGGGCAACATTATGCGCGCCGACGCTATCGACGAGCCGCTGGCAGCACAAGCTATCGTCGGGTTAAGCGACGAAGATTTACACCGGCTTTCGCATCAGCCGCTGCGCTATCTGGACCACGACCATCTGGTGCCTGAAGCCAGTCATGGCCGTGATTGCGCGTTGCTTAATCTGCTGCGTACCAAAGTCCGTGAAACGGAGACGGTGGCGGCCCAGGTATTCATCACCCGTAGTTTTGACGTGATGCGACCGGACATCATGCAGGCGCTCAATCGCCTTTCCAGTACGGTCTACGTGATGATGATTCTGAGCGTAGCGAAGCATCCACTGACGGTTAGCCAAATTCAACAGCGACTGGGGGAGAAGCAATGATCATTGAACGTGCTCGTCAACTCGCCCAGCGCTCACCTGCACGGGTGGTGTTCCCGGATGCGCTGGATGTTCGGGTGTTGAAAGCGGCAAATTACCTGCATCAGCACGGTCTGGCACATCCTGTTCTCGTCGCCAGTCCGTTTGCGCTGCGCCAGTTTGCCCTCAGCCATCGGGTGGCGATGGATGGCATTCAGGTTATCGACCCGCAAAGCAACCAGTCCATGCGTGAAGAGTTTGCGCTGCGCTGGCTGGCCCGCGCGGGAGATAAAACGCCTGCAGATGCGCTGGAAAAACTCAACGATCCGCTGATGTTCGCCGCCGCCATGGTTAGCGCGGGTAAAGCTGACGTCTGTATTGCGGGCAATTTGTCGTCGACAGCAAACGTGCTGCGCGCTGGGTTACGCATTATTGGGTTACAGCCAGGCTGTAAAACGCTGTCGTCAATTTTCCTGATGCTGCCGCAGTACCTCGGGCCGGCATTAGGGTTTGCCGATTGCAGCGTCGTGCCGCAGCCCACAGCCGCACAGCTGGCGGATATTGCGATTGCCAGCTCGCAGACATGGCAGGCGATTACCGGTGAAGAACCGCGCGTGGCCATGCTGTCGTTTTCAAGTCAAGGCAGCGCTCGTCATCCCAACGTCGCTAACGTGCAGCAGGCTACGGAGATCGTTCGTGAGCGTGCCCCGCAGCTTACCGTGGATGGGGAACTGCAATTTGATGCCGCCTTTGTTCCGGATGTCGCCGCGCAAAAAGCGCCCGCCAGTCCGTTAAAGGGCAATGCCAATGTGATGGTCTTCCCATCGCTGGAGGCAGGCAATATTGGCTACAAAATCGCCCAGCGTCTGGGAGGGTATCGTGCCGTAGGTCCGTTAATCCAAGGGCTTGCCGCACCGCTTCATGACCTCTCTCGCGGCTGTAGCGTACAGGAAATTATCGAACTGGCGTTGGTGGCAGCAGTGCCGCGTCAGACTGACATGAGTCGTGAAAACGCCTCACACACACTGGTTGTTTAGGTCCCGTTCTGGACCCCTTAATGAGAGGAAAACACAATGGAAGCATTAGGAATGATTGAAACCCGGGGCCTGGTTGCACTGATTGAGGCTTCTGACGCAATGGTTAAAGCGGCACGCGTGAAACTGGTCGGCGTGAAGCAGATCGGCGGCGGTCTGGTTACTGCAATGGTCCGTGGCGACGTAGCGGCATGTAAAGCCGCAACGGATGCTGGTGCTGCTGCTGCACAGCGTATTGGTGAGCTGGTTTCCGTACACGTAATCCCGCGTCCGCATGGCGATCTGGAAGAAGTGTTCCCGATCAGCTTTAAAGGCGACAGCAACGACATGTAAGTCGTCCATGTGACGCCACAGACTTCATTGCTGGCGTCACCCTCTCTCCTTTTCACATTACCTTCTGCGGAGGGTAGGGGGAGGTTTTACCTGAAATATGCCACGGAGGCGCGTATGAAACTGGCAATCGTCACAGGACAAATTGTTTGTACCGTACGCCATCAGGGGCTCGCGCACGACAAGTTGCTGATGGTGGAAATGATTGATGCCTGCGGAAATCCCGACGGGCAATGTGCTGTTGCTATCGACAGCATTGGGGCGGGAACCGGAGAGTGGGTGCTGCTGGTCAGCGGAAGCTCAGCCCGTCAGGCGCACCGTAACGAATCATCACCTGTCGATCTGTGCGTGATTGGCATTGTTGATGAAGTGGTGGCAGGTGGTCAGGTGATCTTCCATAAATAAGGCAGAAAATCATGAATCAACAGGATATTGAACAGGTCGTGAAAGCGGTACTGCTGAAAATGAAAGACAGCAGCCAACCCGTCAGTGCCGTTCAAGAAATGGGCGTTTTTGCCTCCCTGGATGACGCAGTGGCGGCAGCAAAACTGGCCCAGCAAGGGCTGAAAAGCGTTGCCATGCGCCAACTGGCTATCACGGCTCTACGTGAGGCGGGCGAAAAACATGCCCGAGAATTAGCGGAACTTGCCGTCACAGAAACCGGCATGGGACGCGTTGAAGATAAATTTGCCAAAAATGTGGCGCAGGCACGCGCCACGCCGGGCGTGGAATGCCTGTCTCCACAGGTTCTGACCGGTGATAACGGCCTGACGCTGATTGAAAACGCGCCGTGGGGCGTGGTGGCCTCGGTGACACCGTCCACCAACCCGGCTGCGACCGTTATTAACAACGCCATCAGCCTGATTGCGGCTGGCAACAGCGTGGTCTTCGCACCGCATCCGGCTGCCAAGGGCGTGTCTCAGCGCGCTATCACTCTGCTTAACCAGGCGGTAGTTGCTGCAGGCGGACCGGCAAACCTGCTGGTTACCGTGGCCAATCCGGATATCGAAACCGCCCAGCGTCTGTTTAAGTACCCAGGCATCGGCCTGCTGGTGGTGACCGGCGGTGAAGCCGTAGTGGATGCCGCGCGTAAGCACACCAACAAACGTCTGATTGCCGCCGGTGCGGGAAATCCGCCGGTGGTGGTTGATGAAACGGCTGATCTGGCACGCGCAGCGCAGTCGATCGTCAAAGGCGCTTCGTTTGACAACAACATTATCTGCGCTGACGAAAAAGTGCTGATCGTGGTCGATAGCGTCGCTGATGAGCTGATGCGTCTGATGGAAAGCCAGCATGCAGTCAAGCTGACCACGGCTCAGGCCGAACAGCTGCAACCGGTGCTGCTGAAAAATGTCGATGAACGCGGTAAAGGCACGGTCAGTCGTGACTGGGTTGGCCGCGACGCAGGAAAAATCGCTGCGGCGATTGGTCTGAACGTACCGGAGCAAACCCGGCTGTTATTCGTCGAAACCTCTGCGACTCACCCGTTTGCCGTAACCGAACTGATGATGCCGGTTCTGCCGGTCGTGCGGGTCGCCAACGTCGATGAGGCCATTGAACTGGCGGTCAAGCTTGAAGGCGGCTGTCACCATACGGCGGCGATGCACTCGCGCAATATCGACAACATGAACCGCATGGCCAACGCCATTGATACCAGCATTTTCGTTAAGAACGGACCGTGCATTGCCGGTCTTGGACTCGGCGGCGAAGGCTGGACCACGATGACCATTACCACGCCAACCGGGGAAGGGGTGACCAGCGCACGCACGTTTGTGCGTCTGCGTCGCTGTGTGTTGGTGGACGCCTTCAGAATTGTATAAGGAGTAAACGACATGGCGCACGACGAACAACGTTGGCTGACACCCAGATTGCTAAAAGCGGCAACGCTATGTAACCAGACGCCCGTAAAGAGCGATTCACCGCTGTGGCTGGGCGTGGATTTAGGGACGTGTGATGTGGTGTCGATGGTTGTCGACAGTGACGGACAGCCGGTTGCGGTTTGCCTGGACTGGGCCGACGTCGTGCGCGATGGCATCGTCTGGGATTTCTTCGGTGCGGTGACTATCGTTCGTCGCCATCTCGATACGCTCGAACAACAGTTGGGTTGCCGCTTTACCCACGCGGCAACCTCGTTTCCACCGGGAACTGACCCACGGATCTCGATCAACGTGCTGGAATCTGCCGGGCTTGAAGTCAGTCATGTGCTCGACGAACCGACCGCGGTGGCGGACCTGTTGCAGCTTGATAACGCTGGCGTGGTGGATATCGGTGGCGGTACCACCGGGATTGCGATTGTGAAGCGAGGCAAGGTGACTTACTCCGCCGATGAAGCGACTGGCGGGCACCACATTTCTCTGACGCTTGCCGGGAACCGTCGCATCCAGTTGGAAGAGGCGGAGCAGTACAAACGCAGCAACGGTAAAGAAATCTGGCCGGTGGTTAAGCCGGTCTACGAAAAAATGGCGGAAATTGTGGCTCACCATATTGCCGGACAGGGCGTGGCTGATTTATGGCTGGCCGGTGGTTCCTGTATGCAGCCGGGCGTTGATGAACTGTTTCGTAAGCGTTTCCCGGAACTGCAGGTGCATTTACCCCAGCACAGCCTGTTTATGACCCCGCTGGCGATTGCAAATAGCGGAAAAGAAAAAGCGGAAGGAATCTATGCAAGCTGAATTGCAGACCGCGCTCTTTCAGGCATTCGATACCCTGAATCTGCAACGCGTAAAAACGTTTAGCGTTCCACCGGTTACGTTGTGTGGACTGGGAGCGCTCAGTACCTGCGGACAGGAAGCACAAACGCGCGGCCTGACGCATATGTTCGTCATGGTCGACAGTTTCCTGCACCAGGCGGGGATGACCGCCGCACTGGAACGCAGCCTGGCGATGAAAGGCGTGGCGATGACGCTGTGGCCATGTCCGGTGGGCGAACCGTGCATTACGGACGTCTGCGCGGCGGTCGCGCAACTGCGTGAATCGAAGTGCGATGGCGTAGTGGCCTTTGGTGGCGGTTCCGTATTGGATGCCGCAAAAGCCGTGGCGTTGCTGGTGACCAATCCCACCCAGACGCTGGCAGACATGGACGAGAGCAGCGCGTTACGCCCGCGTCTGCCGCTGATTGCCGTACCGACTACCGCCGGAACGGGTTCAGAAACCACTAATGTCACGGTGATTATCGACGCTGCGACCGGGCTTAAAAAAGTGCTGGCCCACGCAACCCTGATGCCGGATGTGGCGATTCTTGACGCCGCGCTGACGGAAGGTGTGCCCGCACACGTAACGGCGATGACCGGGATAGATGCGCTGACGCACGCTGTTGAAGCGTATAGCGCTCTGAACGCGACGCCGTTTACCGACAGTCTGGCGATTGGCGCGATTGCGATGATAGGTAAATCGCTGCCGAAGGCCGTTGGCTATGGTCAGGATCTGGCGGCGCGAGAAAGCATGCTACTGGCTTCCTGTATGGCCGGGATGGCGTTTTCCAGCGCGGGGCTGGGCCTGTGTCACGCGATGGCGCACCAGCCGGGTGCGACGCTGCACATCCCACATGGACAGGCTAACGCCATGCTGCTGCCCACAGTAATGGGTTTCAACCGCATGGTGTGTCGTGAGCGTTTCAGCCATATCGGACGGGCGCTAACCAACAAGAAGTCGGACGATCGCGATGCCATCAACGCCGTCAGCGAGTTGATTAGCGAAGTGGGCCAGACCAAACGACTCTCTGACGTTGGGGCGAAGCCCGAGCATTACAGCGCATGGGCTCACGCCGCGCTGGAAGATATTTGTATTCGCAGTAACCCACGCACCGCCACGCAGGCCGACATTATCGCGTTGTATGCGGCGGCACAATAAATACACATATGACAGGGAGTGAAGGTTATGGGAATTAACGAAATCATCATGTACATCATGATGTTCTTTATGCTGATTGCCGCCGTGGACAGGATCCTGTCACAGTTCGGCGGTTCGGCACGCTTCCTCGGTAAGTTCGGGAAGAGTATTGAGGGATCGGGCGGCCAGTTTGAAGAAGGTTTTATGGCGATGGGTGCGCTGGGTCTGGCGATGGTCGGTATGACCGCGCTGGCACCGGTACTGGCGCATGTGCTCGGGCCGGTGATTATTCCACTGTACGAAATGTTAGGTGCTAACCCGTCGATGTTTGCCGGAACGCTGCTGGCGTGCGATATGGGCGGCTTCTTCCTGGCGAAAGAACTGGCGGGCGGCGACGTTGCGGCGTGGCTGTACTCTGGCCTGATCCTCGGGGCGATGATGGGGCCGACGCTGGTCTTCTCTATTCCGGTTGCGCTGGGGATTATTGAGCCGTCCGACCGTCGTTATCTGGCGCTGGGCGTGCTGGCTGGGATCGTCACCATTCCGATTGGCTGTATTGCGGGTGGTTTGATCGCGATGTACTCCGGTGTCGAAATCAACGGGCAGCCGGTGGAGTTCACCTTCGCGCTGATCCTGATGAACATGATCCCGGTGCTGATCGTTGCCGTGCTGGTGGCGCTGGGACTGAAATTCATCCCGGAAAAAATGATCAACGGCTTCCAGATCTTCGCGAAATTCCTGGTGGCGCTGATCACCATCGGTCTGGCGGCAGCGGTAATCAAATTCCTGCTCGGCTGGGAACTGATTCCGGGCCTTGATCCTATCTTCATGGCACCGGGTGACAAGCCGGGTGAAGTGATGCGCGCCATCGAAGTTATCGGTTCTATCTCCTGCGTGCTGCTGGGTGCGTACCCAATGGTACTGCTGCTGACCCGCTGGTTTGAAAAGCCGCTGATGAGCGTTGGTAACCTGTTAAAAATCAATAATATTGCGGCTGCGGGCATGGTGGCGACGCTGGCGAACAACATCCCAATGTTCGGCATGATGAAGAATATGGATACCCGCGGCAAAGTGATCAACTGCGCCTTTGCGGTCTCCGCAGCCTTCGCTCTGGGTGACCACTTAGGTTTCGCCGCGGCCAACATGAACGCGATGATCTTCCCAATGATTGTCGGCAAGCTGATTGGCGGCGTGACGGCGATTGGTGTGGCTATGCTGTTGGTACCGAAAGACGAAGATATTCCGGCACCAGCAGAAACCAACCCGGAGGCGCAATCGTGAATACTCGCCAGCTACTCAGCGTCGGTATCGATATCGGCACCACCACCACTCAGGTGATCTTCTCACGCCTTGAGCTGGTCAACCGTGCGGCAGTGTCGCAGGTGCCGCGTTACGAATTCATCAAACGCGAAATTAGCTGGCAAAGCCCGGTGTTCTTTACCCCCGTTGATAAGCAGGGCGGGCTGAAAGAGGCCGAACTTAAGGCGCTGATCCTCGCCCAGTATCAGGCGGCGGGGATTGCGCCTGAGACCGTCGATTCCGGCGCGATCATCATTACCGGAGAAAGTGCCAAAACCCGCAACGCGCGACCTGCGGTAATGACGCTCTCTCAGTCGCTGGGGGACTTTGTGGTTGCCAGCGCCGGTCCGCATCTGGAATCAGTGATTGCCGGTCACGGCGCAGGGGCTCAAACCCTGTCAGAGCAGAAGTTGTGCCGCGTACTGAATATCGACATCGGTGGCGGGACGTCGAACTACGTCCTGTTCGATGCCGGAAAAGTCAGCGGTTCGGCCTGCCTGAACGTCGGCGGACGGCTGCTGGAAACGGACGGTCAGGGGCGGGTGGTGCATGCGCATCAGCCAGGACAGATGATTGTTGATGACGTATTTGGTCCAGGCACCGACGCCCGGACCCTCAATGCGGCGCAGCTTGTTCAGGTGGCCCGACGGATGGCGGCGCTGATCGTTGAGGTGATTGACGGCACGCTGTCACCGCTGGCGCAGGCGCTGATGCAAACCGGTCTGTTACCGACGGGTGTGAAGCCGGAAGTTATTACGTTGTCCGGCGGGGTGGGCGAGTGCTACCGCAACCAGCCTGCCGATCCATTCTGTTTTTCCGATATTGGGCCGCTGTTAGCGACGGCGCTGCATGAACATCCGCGTCTGCGTGAGATGAACGTGCAGTTCCCGGCGCAAACCGTGCGCGCCACGGTGATTGGCGCCGGTGCGCATACGCTGTCGCTTTCGGGCAGCACCATCTGGCTGGAAGGTGTGGCGCTTCCGCTGCGCAATCTGCCGGTGGCGATTCCGGTTGATGAGGCTGATTTGGTGGCCGCCTGGCAACAAGCGCTGATGCAGCTCGATCTGGACCCGCAAACAGACGCTTACGTGCTGGCGCTGCCCGGTTCGCTGCCGGTGCGCTACGCCGCGCTGTTAACGGTTATTGATGCGCTACTGGCCTTTGTCGCGCGCCATCCGAATCCGCATCCCCTGCTGGTGGTAGCCGAGCAGGATTTTGGTAAAGCCCTGGGCATGCTGTTACGCCCACAGTTACAGCAACACCCGCTGGCAGTCATCGATGAGGTGGTTGTCCGGGCGGGGGACTATATCGACATTGGTACGCCTCTTTTTGGCGGATCGGTTGTGCCGGTGACGGTGAAATCACTCGCATTTCCTTCCTGAGGGAACGACTTATGAAACTAAAGACCACATTGTTCGGCAATGTTTATCAGTTTAAGGATGTTAAAGAGGTGCTGGCAAAAGCCAACGAACTGCGTTCGGGGGATGTGCTGGCAGGGGTAGCCGCAACCAGTTCGCAAGAGCGAGTGGCGGCCAAACAGGTGCTGTCGGAAATGACGGTAGCGGATATCCGCAACAACCCGGTGATTTCCTATGAAGAGGACTGCGTGACGCGTCTGATTCAGGACGACGTCAACGAAACGGCCTATAACCGCATCAAAAACTGGAGTATCAGCGAGCTGCGCGAGTACGTGCTGAGCGATGAAACCTCCGTTGATGACATTGCGTTTACGCGCAAAGGATTAACGTCGGAAGTGGTCGCAGCGGTTGCAAAAATCTGCTCTAACGCGGACCTGATCTACGGCGGTAAGAAAATGCCGGTGATCAAAAAGGCCAACACCACCATTGGTCTGCCGGGCACCTTCAGCTGTCGTTTACAGCCGAACGACACCCGTGATGACGTGCAGAGTATTGCGGCACAAATCTACGAAGGGCTGTCCTTCGGGGCGGGCGATGCGGTGATTGGCGTTAACCCGGTAACAGATGACGTGGAAAACTTAAGCCGCGTACTTGATACCGTGTACGGCGTCATCGACAAATTCAATATCCCGACCCAGGGCTGCGTCCTGGCGCACGTTACTACCCAGATCGAAGCCATTCGTCGCGGCGCGCCGGGCGGGCTGATTTTCCAGAGTATCTGCGGCAGCGAGAAAGGCTTAAAAGAGTTTGGCGTTGAGCTGGCCATGCTGGATGAAGCGCGTGCAGTGGGCGCTGAGTTTAACCGTATCGCTGGGGAAAACTGCCTGTACTTCGAAACCGGACAAGGGTCTGCGCTTTCTGCTGGCGCTAACTTCGGTGCCGATCAGGTGACGATGGAAGCACGTAACTACGGTCTGGCGCGTCACTACGATCCGTTCCTGGTGAACACCGTTGTCGGCTTTATCGGGCCGGAGTATCTCTATAACGACCGTCAGATTATTCGCGCGGGTCTGGAAGATCACTTTATGGGCAAGCTGAGCGGCATCTCAATGGGCTGCGACTGCTGCTATACCAACCATGCTGATGCTGACCAGAACCTCAACGAAAACCTGATGATTCTGCTCGCCACCGCTGGCTGCAACTACATCATGGGCATGCCGCTCGGTGACGACATCATGCTCAACTATCAGACCACCGCCTTCCACGACACCGCGACCGTGCGCCAGCTGCTGAACCTGCGTCCGTCGCCGGAGTTTGAACGCTGGCTGGAAACCATGGGCATTATGGCAAACGGTCGCCTGACCAAACGGGCGGGCGATCCGTCACTGTTCTTCTGATGACGCGGGGATGACACACGATGGATCAAAAACAGATTGAAGAAATTGTACGCAGCGTGATGGCGTCAATGGGTGAGTCGCAGCCGCAGGCTCAAGCGCCGGCAGTACAAGCGCAATGCAGCACCACCCAGTGCGCCGCGCCGACCGGTGAAAGCTGTGCGATGGATTTAGGCTCAGCCGAGGCTAAAGCGTGGATTGGCGTTGAGAATCCGCACCGCGCAGAGGTGTTGACTGAACTGCGTCGCAGCACTGCGGCGCGTGTATGTACCGGTCGAGCCGGTCCACGTCCGCGTACCCAGGCGCTGCTGCGCTTCCTGGCCGACCACTCGCGTTCGAAAGATACGGTATTGAAAGAAGTGCCGGAAGAGTGGGTAAAAGCCCAGGGGCTGCTGGAAGTGCGCTCGGAAATCAGTGACAAAAACCTGTATCTGACGCGTCCGGATCTGGGGCGTCGTCTGAGTGCGGAAGCCATTGAAGCGCTGAAATCACAGTGTGTAATGAACCCGGATGTGCAGGTGATTATCTCTGATGGCCTGTCTACGGACGCTATCACCGCTAACTACGAAGAGATCCTGCCGCCGCTGTTGTCTGGCTTAAAACAGGCCGGATTGAAGGTCGGGACGCCGTTCTTTGTTCGCTATGGTCGCGTGAAAATCGAAGATCAGATCGGCGAACTGCTTGGCGCGAAAGCGGTGATCCTGCTGGTTGGGGAACGTCCGGGCCTGGGCCAGTCGGAAAGCCTTTCTTGCTACGCCGTCTATTCGCCGCGTGTGGCGACGACCGTTGAAGCTGACCGTACCTGTATCTCGAACATTCACCAGGGCGGTACGCCACCGGTTGAAGCGGCGGCGGTCATTGTGGATTTGGCCAAGCGCATGCTGGAGCAAAAAGCATCCGGCATCAATATGACCCGTTAAGGAGGCATCATGCCAGCATTAGATTTGATTAGACCTTCAGTCACCGCAATGCGCGTGATTGCCTCGGTAAATGACGGTTTTGCCCGTGAACTTAAATTACCGCCACATATACGTAGCCTCGGACTCATCACAGCAGATTCTGATGACGTGGCGTATATTGCCGCAGACGAAGCGACAAAACAGGCAATGGTGGAAGTGGTTTATGGCCGCTCGCTGTATGCCGGCGCGGCGCACAGTCCCTCTCCAACTTCGGGTGAAGTGCTGATTATGCTCGGTGGACCCAACCCGGCAGAAGTTCGCGCAGGTCTGGACGCGATGGTAGCCAATATTGAAAGCGGCGCGGCGTTTCAGTGGGCGAATGACGCAGAAGATACCGCCTTCCTGGCGCATGTGGTTTCGCGTACCGGCTCGTATCTCTCGGCGACCGCAGGATGCCGGCTTGGCGATCCGATGGCGTATCTGGTGGCGCCGCCGCTGGAAGCGACATTTGGTATTGATGCTGCGCTGAAATCGGCCGATGTACAACTGGTGACTTACGTTCCGCCGCCGTCAGAAACCAACTATTCGGCTGCGTTTATGACCGGTAGCCAGGCCGCTTGTAAAGCTGCATGTAACGCCTTTGCCGATGCCGTTCTGGATATTGCCCGTAACCCAATCCAGCGCGCGTAAGAGAGGTTGTGATGATCAATGCACTGGGATTACTGGAAGTGGATGGCATGGTCGCTGCCGTGGATGCGGCGGATGCCATGCTGAAAGCCGCGAACGTGCGCCTGCTTAGCCACGAAGTGCTCGATCCTGGCCGGTTGACGCTGGTGGTGGAAGGCGATCTGGCGGCGTGCCGCGCAGCGCTGGATGCCGGCAGCGCCGCTGCTGCGCGTACAGGCCGTGTTATCAGCCGTAAGGAAATCGGCCGACCGGACGATGATACCCAGTGGCTGATCGGCGGTTTTAAGCGCCAGCCGAAGAAACCAGAACAGAAGCCAGAAGTGAAAACAGATGTAAAAACGCAGAAGACGCAGGACG
The DNA here is from genome assembly GCF_030336655.1 of Citrobacter sp. Cb041. Classification (NCBI taxonomy): domain Bacteria; kingdom Pseudomonadati; phylum Pseudomonadota; class Gammaproteobacteria; order Enterobacterales; family Enterobacteriaceae; genus Citrobacter; species Citrobacter sp. Cb041. The sequence continues at coordinate 60,297 of NZ_JAOWDD010000043.1, forward strand.
CCCCGTTGACGCCTGAATCCTCTGATCAACTTCTGACGCTGTTGGCATCGGTCCGTCAAGGAATGACGGCAGGGGAAGTGGCTGCCCACTTTGGCTGGTCACTTGATGAAGCCAGAAAGGCGCTGGAACAGCTCTTTTCTGACGGAGCGTTGCGTAAACGCAGTAGTCGCTATCGCTTAAAAAATTAACCTGTCGGAGGGCCGGGGGCTTCGTTGAAGCTTCCGGCTTAAAAGATCATGAAAAAGAACCGTACTGCAAACCTGCACCATCTTTATCATGAAGCATTACCCGAAGACGTTAAACTTACGCCGAAAGTGGAGGTGGACAACGTTCACCAGCGGCGAACAACGGATGTGTATGAGCATGCGCTGACGATTACCGCATGGCAGCAGATCTACGACCAGTTACATCCGGGAAAATTTCATGGCGAGTTCACGGAAATCCTGCTCGATGATATTCAGGTGTTCCGTGAATACACCGGACTGGCGTTACGTCAGTCGTGTCTTGTCTGGCCGAATTCTTTCTGGTTTGGTATTCCGGCCACGCGCGGCGAACAGGGATTTATTGGCACCCAGTGTCTGGGGAACGCTGAAATTGCCACCCGCCCTGGCGGGACAGAGTTTGAACTGAGTACGCCGGATGATTACACCATTCTGGGTGTCGTCATTTCGGAAGAGGCGATTGCCCGTCAGGCCAACTTCCTGCATAACCCGGAAAGAGTGCTGCATATGCTGCGCAACCAGTCGGCGCTGGAAGTGAAAGAACAACACAAAGCCGCGTTATGGGGCTTTGTGCAGCAGGCGCTGGCGACGTTTAGCGAAAATCCGGAAAACCTCCATCAACCTGCGGTACGCAAAGTGCTGGGCGATAACCTGCTGCTGGCGATGGGCACTATGCTGGAAGAAGCGCAGCCGATTATCACGGCTGAGAGCATCAGCCATCAGAGCTATCGTCGCCTGCTGTCGCGTGCGCGTGAATATGTGCTGGAAAATATGTCAGAACCGCTGACCGTGCTCGATCTGTGTAATCAACTGCACGTCAGCCGTCGGACGTTGCAAAACGCCTTTCATGCGATCCTTGGTATCGGTCCGAATGCCTGGTTAAAACGCATTCGCCTGAACGCCGTACGTCGCGAGCTGATAAGCCCGTGGTCGCAGAGTACGACGGTGAAAGACGCCGCCATGCAGTGGGGATTCTGGCATTTAGGGCAGTTTGCCACCGACTACCAGCAGCTGTTTGCGGAAAAACCTTCATTGACGCTGCATCAGCGCATGCGCCAGTGGGCATGATGCGATGAATGTGCCGGATGCGACGCAAATGCGTTTTATCCGGCCTGGGGGCTGGTATTGTCTGGGGTTACACCCAGTCGCGAACCTGAATAAACTCGCTAAGGGCGGCTTCCGGGCTGTTCGCTTCCGGCTGCCAGTCATACTCCCAGCGCACCAGCGGCGGCATCGACATCAGAATCGATTCCGTACGGCCGCCGGTCTGCAGACCGAATAACGTGCCGCGATCCCACACCAGGTTAAATTCCACATAGCGTCCGCGACGGTAAAGCTGAAAATCGCGTTCACGTTCGCCCCAGCTCATTGCTTTGCGGCGCTCAACGATGGGCAGATACGCTTCGGTATAGCCTTGACCTACCGCCTGCATAAAGGCGAAGCTGTGGTCGAAATCCGGCGTATTCAAATCATCGAAAAACAGCCCGCCAATGCCGCGCTGTTCGTTGCGATGCTTGAGGAAGAAGTAGTCATCGCACCACTTCTTGTAACGGGGATAAACGTCTTCGCCGAACGGCTGGCACAGATCTCGCGCCGTGCGGTGCCAGTGAACCGCATCCTCATCAAAGCCGTAGTAGGGCGTTAAGTCAAAGCCGCCGCCAAACCACCAGACCGGGTCAGTGCCCGGTTTTTCCGCGATAAAAAATCGCACGTTGGCGTGACTGGTCGGAATGTAGGGATTCTGCGGATGTACCACCAGCGAGACGCCCATGGCCTCAAAGCTGCGTCCCGCAAGCTCGGGGCGATGGGCGGTAGCCGAGGCCGGCATTGCCTCGCCGTGAACGTGGGAGAAGTTGACGCCCGCTTGCTCGAAAATACCGCCGTTACGCAGCACCCGGCTGCGCCCGCCGCCGCCTGCTTCACGTTGCCAGTTATCCTCAACAAACTCGGCGCCGTCTACGGCGGATAACTGCTGGCAAATATCATCTTGCAGGCTGAGCAGGAACTGTTTTACGCGCTGTGCATCGGGCTTCATGGTTAACGTTTCTTCGAGTGTGCTTTCTGGTTATCAAACCAGTGGAAATAGCTGATGATGCCATTGGCGATAGCGGTGGCGATTTTCTGGCGAAATGCCGCCGTACCCAGCAGACGTTCTTCTTCCGGGTTGGTAATGAACGAGGTTTCGACCAGTACCGACGGAATTGATGGTGATTTTAGCACCACGAAGGCGGCTTGTTCCGTGCTGCGACTGTGAAGACGATGTACCGGCTTGATCTTCTTGAGAATATGCGAGCCTAACGTCAGGCTGTTTTTAATGGTATCCGTTTGTACCAGATCGAACAGCACCTGCTGCAGCAAATGGTCTTTATCGGTGGTCTTCTTCCCGGCCACTTCATCGGCCCGGTTTTCACGATCGGACAGATACTTCGCCATGGCGCTACTGGCACCGCGATTGGACAACGCAAAGACCGACGCACCTGCAGCGCTCGGATTGGTAAAACCGTCGGCGTGGATCGACATGAACAGGTCCGCGCCATGCTTATGTGCGATCTCGACGCGATCGTAAAGCGGAATAAATGTATCGCCGGAGCGCGTCAGGCGCGCATCAATCCCCTGGTTGCGTAGAATCGAGCGCACGTTTTTGGCAATCGCCAGTACCACGTGCTTTTCCTTCGACCCATTGCGACCAATTGCGCCGGTATCAATCCCTCCGTGACCCGGATCAAGGACAACAACGCGCTTAGCGCCGGCTTTTTTCGCTTTCGGTTTGCTGTGCCCATTGCTGGTCTTAAGCGCTTCTTCTTTAGCGATGGCTTGCGACATGCCTGACAGCGTTAGGGCGGCCAGCCCGGCTTTCAACACCTGGCGGCGCGATGTGAGTGTTTTTAGTGGTTTAAAAGTGCTCATACGGCCTGAGTTGTAAAAAAAGGTTCTAAACGTTATATCGTATCGCGTTGTCCGTTGCGACGGATCGGGATAAGAATTGTTTTGCTTTTCATTTCAATACGTGACAATTCCGTATTATGCCATTTTTTCCGCCGCTTCGCGTCAGATATTGGCTAAATCAGCCGTTCGCGCCATAATCGCTTTTTAACGTCCTGAAAAGGTAACCAATACCATGGAAATACGCGTTTTTCGCCAGGAAGATTTCGAAGAGGTGATCACCCTCTGGGAGCGCTGTGATTTGCTGCGTCCATGGAACGACCCTGAAATGGACATTGAGCGTAAACTCAATCATGACGTCAGCTTGTTCCTGGTCGCTGAAGTGAATGGCGAGGTGGTCGGTACGGTGATGGGAGGATATGACGGGCATCGCGGCTCGGCCTATTACCTGGGCGTACATCCTGAGTTTCGCGGTCGCGGCATTGCCAATGCGCTGCTCAACCGGCTGGAGAAAAAGCTCATTGCCCGCGGTTGTCCGAAGATTCAAATCATGGTGCGTGACGATAATGACGTCGTACAGGGTATGTATGAACGTCTGGGTTATGAACATGCGGATGTACTCAATCTGGGCAAGCGTTTGATCGAAGATGAAGAGTACTGAGTTTCATCCGACCGACTATGACGCTCATGGGCGTCTGCGCCTGCCTTTTCTCTTCTGGTGCGTGCTGCTGCTGCAGGCGCGCACCTGGGTTCTGTTTGTGATTGCCGGTTCTTCCCGTGAGCAGGGCAACACGCTGCTGAATCTGTTTTATCCCGATCACGACGCTTTCTGGCTGGGTTTGCTTCCCGGCGTTCCCGCGGTATTAGCATTTTTACTCAGCGGGCGACGCTTTGCGTTTCCGGTGGTATGGCGCTGGCTGCGAGGATTACTGATCCTCGCTCAACTGGTGCTACTGTGCTGGCAGCCGGTGATGTGGCTGGCAGGCGATCCGGTCAACGGCGTCGGGTTGGCGCTGCTGGTGGCGGATGTCGTTGCGCTGATCTGGCTGTTAACTAATCAACGTCTGCGCGCCTGTTTTTCCCTCGAGAAAGAATAACGGCACTTTTTGGCGAAACCGGACTCCAAGCAACGTTGATAAATAAGGAAGGAAGTGAAATGAAATCACTGCGTTTGACTTTATGCGCGATGCCGCTGCTATTGACCGGGTGTTCAACGTTGTCATCGGTGAACTGGTCTGCCGCCAATCCGTGGAACTGGTTTGGTTCTTCAACGCAGGTCACTGAGCAGGGCGTCGGAGCGTTAACTGGCGCAACCCCGCTGGATGAAAAAACCATTGCTGATGCGCTGGACGGTGATTACCGCCTGCGTAGCGGGATGAAGACCGATAACGGTAATGTGGTGCGCTTTTATGAAGCGATGAAAGATGACAAGCTGGCGATGGTCATCAATGGCAATCAGGGAACGATTAGCCGTATTGATGTAGTCGACAGCGATATTCCCTCTTCTGCGGGTGTCGAAATCGGTACACCGTTTAGCGACCTTTACACTAAAGCCTTTGGTAATTGTCAGAAGGCGACTGGCGATGACAGCGCGGGCGTTGAATGCAAAGCTGAAGGAAGTCAACATATTAGCTACGTCTTTTCCGGTGAGTGGAGCGGGCCTGAGGGCTTAATGCCGTCTGACGATACGTTGAAAGCATGGAAAGTAAGCAAAATTATCTGGCGGCGTTAATTTGCGTCTGAACAAATCGGCTTGTTAAAAAAACAGGTAGAATAGCGCCCATCAATGCCACGATGTCGTGGCATCTTTTTTTTCAGGAGGAACAATGTCTCAGGTTCAGAGTGGCATTTTGCCAGAACATTGCCGTGCGGCGATTTGGATTGAAGCCAATGTTAAAGGCGACGTTGAGGCCCTGCGTGGGGCCAGCAAAACCTTCGCCGATAAGCTGGCGACCTTTGAAGCGAAGTTCCCGGATGCTCATCTGGGCGCGGTTGTTGCTTTTGGCAACAACACCTGGCGTACACTGAGCGGCGGCGTTGGCGCAGAAGAGTTAAAAGACTTTATCCCTTACGGTAAAGGTCTTGCGCCAGCCACCCAGTATGATGTGCTGATTCATATTCTCTCTTTGCGTCATGACGTGAATTTCTCCGTTGCACAGGCGGCAATGGAAGCCTTTGGCGACTGTATTGAAGTCAAAGAAGAGATCCACGGTTTCCGTTGGGTTGAAGAGCGCGATCTCAGCGGCTTTGTTGACGGAACGGAAAACCCGGCAGGCGTTGAAACGCGCCGTGAAGTCGCGGTTATTAAAGATGGCGTGGATGCTGGCGGCAGCTATGTGTTTGTGCAGCGTTGGGAACATAACCTGAAGCAGCTTAACCGCATGAGCATTCATGACCAGGAAATGATGATTGGGCGTACCAAGGAAGCCAACGAAGAGATCGACGGTGATGACCGTCCGGTTACTTCTCACCTGAGCCGCGTCGATCTCAAAGAAGACGGTAAAGGACTGAAAATTGTGCGCCAGAGCCTGCCATACGGTACCGCCAGCGGTACGCACGGCCTCTATTTCTGTGCCTATTGCGCCCGTTTGCACAACATCGAGCAGCAACTGCTGAGCATGTTTGGCGACACTGACGGCAAGCGCGATGCGATGCTGCGTTTCACTAAACCGGTGACCGGCGGCTATTATTTCGCGCCATCGCTGGATCGTTTGCTGGCCCTGTAATTTTTTGATGCCAGATGGCGCTGATGCCGCCATCTGGCACAATATAGCTCTCCCCCGAATCACCCAACGTCCGCCATGCTGATGATGCACTCGCGTTGACGCTCATCCTGAAAAATCACCTCCCACGTTCATTATTATTTACCTGCCAGTTTCTCGGTTATGACAACGGTATTAAATGGAATTATTTGGAATTAATAAACTATTAATACCAATTTATTACTTTAAAAATTCTGAATATATCTGAATTAAATCACAATTTAAATGTGAGGAAGATCAGGTTTTTTAATGCAATTTATGAAAACAAAATAAATAATAAGTGTAATTAATTTCGCTATAAATTGATTTAATGCCTTCATTTGTTGACAATTAAAATGACTGTCTTGTAATCTGAAAATGACCGAAAAATAACGGAATTTATATTTAACCATTTTGCAACAAAGGGTCATTGGAGGTTTTATGTCTACAAAATTATGGGGTGGGCGTTTTGATATGCCTACAAATAAACTGGTCGAATCTTATAATGCGACAATTATGCTGGAACAACGTCTCTGCCCTTTTGATATTCAGGGGAGTATTGCTCACGCCACTATGCTGGGCCGTCAGGGGATTATCACGCAGGATGAAGCGAATGCGATTATTGGCGGGTTAAGGCAAGTTAATAAAGAGATTGAGGACGGGCAATTCGTTTTTGATACCGTTGATGAAGATATTCATATGGCGATAGAAAGACGTATGACAGAAATAATTGGTCCTGTAGGCGGGAAGCTACATACCGGCCGCAGTCGTAATGACCAGACGACTGTCGATTCGAAAATGCACATGAGATCGACTATTCGTGAAATTCAGCAGGATATCGTTCATCTACAAAAAGTTATTATCAGCAAGGCTGAAAATAACATTAATGCGATCATGCCTGGCTATACTCATTTACAGACCGGTCAGCCTATTCTGCTGTCGCACTGGATAATGGCATATTATTGGATGTTACGCCGTGACTGGACTCGTTTTGCAGACCTTTATCAACGCATGGGGGAATGCCCTTTAGGTTCAGCAGCCCTTGCAGGTACTACTTTCCCCATTGATCGTGATTTCACGGCTAAAGAGCTTGGCTTTGACAAACCGACTGAAAACAGTATTGATTCTGTCAGCGATCGTGACCATATGGTTGAATTCACTGCCGCCGCTGCTATGTGCTTTATGCATCTTACCCGTTTGTCAGAAGAACTGGTTTTATTCTCAAGTCAGGATTTTAAATTTATTGAGCTTTCAGATGATTTCTGTACCGGTTCCAGCATCATGCCACAGAAGAAAAACCCCGACGTGGCTGAAAAAATGCGCGGCAAAGGGGGGCGTATGTACGGAAATCTAATGGCGATGTTGACCATTATGAAAGGTATCCCTCTGGCCTATAATACTGATATGAGTGAGGATAAAGAGCAGGTCTATGACTCTATGGATACCTTACAGACCAGTCTGAAAATTATGGCGCCGATGCTCGAAAAAATGGTTATTCTTTCAGATAATACTCGCAGCGCAGCGGCAAGAGGATTTTCAAACGCAACCGATATGGCTGACTACCTGGTTCGTAAAGGCATTCCTTTTAGAGAAGCTCACCATATTGTTGGCAGTGCTGTTAATTACTGTATAAAACATAGAAAAATGTTGGAAGAGCTTACTCTGGATGAATTCCACACATTTGATGATAAAATCGAAAATGATATTTATGAGAGTATATCTCTCGAAGCATGTATTAAATCAAGAATGTCTTATGGTGGTACAGGGACTGATGCTGTTAAAAAACAGATCGAAATTGCTAAATCATATTTAAACTAATCCCGAGCATAGTAATTAATATCTCCCGGATGCAATATCCGGGAGACGCTTTGAGGTGAAAAATGGATGCTTTATTTTTTATACAATTATTTATTGTACTCGCCTGTATTGGTATAGGCGGGCGTTATGGCGGAATGGGGCTGGGTGCTGGTGGAGGACTTGGTGTTGCAATATTAGTTCTGGGTTTTGGACTAAAACCCTCCGCACCATCTATTACTGCAATGCTAATTATTATTTGTGTGATTGGCGCTGTCAGCGTATTACAGGCCGCTGGTGGGCTTGATTATCTGGTGCGCGTGGCTGAAAAATTACTCCGTAAAAAACCACAGGCAATTACTTTTGTTGCCCCGATATTAACTTCCATATTTACGTTATTCTGTGGGACTACTTACGTTGCTTTCTCTTTGTATCCGGTTGTCGCTGAAGTTGCTGCTGAAGCAAAGGTTCGTCCGGAGCGAGCGTTGTCCGCAACGGTTATTGCGGCCAGTGTCGCAGTTGCTGCTAGTCCGATGAGTGCGGCAACCGCGGGGATGCTGGCTATTCTGCATGAATATGCCGGGATTAGCCTTGGGCAAATACTGACGATTGCTCTCCCATCATTCTTTATGGCAGCTATTGTTACCAGCTTTTCAGTTTATAAACGCGGAAAAGAGCTGGAGGATGATCCGGAATTCCAGAGGAGAGTTGCTGCTGGCGAATATGAGTTCATGCATACTGAGCAGAAAAAAGAATTTGTTGCTTCAGCTGGCGCTAAAAAAGGTGTCGTTATCTTTGCGATTGGTGTGGTACTGGTACTTATTTTAGGTTCTTTTACTGAGTTACTCCCTTCCTGGGATGGAAAAAGACTGTCAACCCCAATGGTTATTCAGATGGTCATGTTGACAGCCGCTTTGTTTATTATGATTGTCAGTAAAGTACCAAGTAGTACCTTGAATAGCGGCTCAGTCTTCCGTGCAGGTTTGATGGGAGTGGTAGCAATACTCGGTGTTTCATGGATGACGGCAACGTTTTTTGATGCTTATCAGCCAGAACTGATTAAAGTTTTTGGTGGCATTGTCAATGATGCACCAATGCTATTTGGTGTGGTTGTATTCTTGTTCTCGCTGGTCATTATGAGCCCGGCGGCGACGGTAGCTGCCATCATGCCACTCGGTGTTACCTTAGGTATTCCAGCCCCGTTTCTTATCGCTATTTTTGCTTGTACCTGTGGTGACTTCATTATACCTGGAGCAAATCAAATCGGCTGTGTTGCATTTGATCGAACAGGTACCACAAAGATTGGACGCTTTGTTGTCAACCATAGCTATATTCGTCCGGGCTTTGTGATGGTTATCTCTCAGGTAATTTTTGCTTATCTCATTGCTCAGGTTGTTCTGTAAAGTAAATTCTATGGAAAATTGCAGTGGCGCTATTCAGAAGTGAGTAACAGGCATCCTCTCTGAATTCATTCAGGGGGGATGCCATGAAGAAAAGGTTTACCACAATTAAATTGCTCTCTCACTACATCAGCATTTTGGAAAAAAGGAAGCAAAAAAGAGTTGATGCTACAACGGTGACAAGACCAGGTAGCATGTAGCTGTGATTAACCACATACTTGCCAATTCGAGTTGTCCCGGTACGATCAAACGCCACACAGCCAATCTGTGCCCCCCCTGGAATAATGAATGATCCACAAGTCAGCGGGAGCAGGGCGACCAGGGTTTCTGCCGGATATCCCATTAACACGCCAGCGGGGAGTAGCGCGACAGCAGTCGCTGCGGGGCTATAAATTACGGCTGAAAGACCAAAAACAATAATGCCGAACAAGACTGGATTCTGAAAACCGTGGAAAGCCGTGTTAAATAATTCGTGCCATGCCTCAAAAAAGGAGTTCATCATCCATGACAGACCAAATATGGCGACAACACCTACAAGACCTGCTTTAAAGACAGAACCTGAATCGAGTTTTGACGGAGAAATTCGACATACCATCATAATAATACATGCTGTTGTCAGCATAACTATTTGCAGCGTGGTAGGGATACTCATACGCTCCATTCCGGTACCGTTATTCCACTCAGGACGTAATTCAGGAATTGAACCCATAAGTACGACCAGAATGATACCGGTAAGGAAAATCAGCAATCCTCTCTTCGCCTCTTTTGTCACTATATTGGCTGTTCGCTCTTCAGCTTTTACTGATTCAAACTCACCTTCAGCAACCCTGCGTTGGAATTCCGGATCATTTTTAAGCTCATGACCTCTTTTAAAGACGAACAGGCAGCCGACAACGCAGCCAAGGAACGTTCCGGGAACGGTGACTAACAAGATATCTAAAGCAGAGACATGTAATCCAGCAAGGACAGCAATTGTCCCTGTTACGACCGCACTGACCGGGCTGGCAATAAGCCCAAAATTGGCAGCGATTACTGACATCGACATGGCTCTCTCTGGCCGTACTCTGGCATCTGCTGCAATTTCAGCAATGACTGGATAAACCGAAAAGGCAACATATCCTGTTCCGCAGATAGCAGTAAAAAGGTAAGCGACTGCGGGGCCGAGGAAAGTGATCGCGCCCGGCCACTTTCTGAGGATCCGTTCTGCCATCGTAACGAATAAATCAAGCCCGCCAGCCGCCTGGAGGATTGTGATGCAAGTGATAACCGCAAGGATAATAGAAATAACAGTGAAAGGAGGTGAGTCGGGAGGGAGTCCAAAACCAAAAGTCAGGATAGCGAGTCCTAACCCGCCAGCAGCCCCCAGGCCAATCCCACCAAAACGCCCACCTATACCGATACATATAAGTACTATCGCAAACTGAGTTACGAATAACACCATAATTAATTCCTTTTTATTAACAAATGGCTTGGTATAATTTGAATAATAGGGGCTATAATCTTACCATAACAGTATATTAAGCAATCTAACTTATTAGATTATTTATACTCATCAGTTTTGCAGCACTTTAATCCGAGAGTGTTTATGGATAACAAAAACGAACTGTTTGAAAGTATTAAAAATTATCTGCTTGATGATGCTAACCGCAATGCTGATGGTCGCATTGAAACTGAAACTGAGCTTGCCGTTCGTTTTAATACATCAAGATATAAAGTTCGTCAGGCGCTCAGCACACTGGTACAGATGGGAATGTTGGAACGATCTCCTCGTCGTGGCAGCGTCTTGAAGAATTTGGAACAGCACAACATAAATCACCAGTTGTTAATGCAGTTTGATTTGTCTGGGTTTGATATCACAGAATTTACAGAGGCAAGGATCCTGATTGAGTGCGCGATTATCCCTCTGGCAACGCGTAGAATTTTTCCGGCGATGCTCTCCAAACTTGAAAATGAGCTAAGGCTTATTGAAGAGAATGCGGATAACCCCCAGGTGGCCGATCGTCACGATAGAGATTTTCATTTGCTCTTGCTACAGGCGAGTGGCAACCGGGTGCTGCAGGTTTTCTCTGATGTCCTCATTACTTATTTTGAGAAAACAAGGGAGTCGTTACCTGCGAACGATCGTCAGTATTTTCTTGATACGGCGGCAAAACAGAGGGAAATACTGCTTCATATTAAAAAAGGGGATGCGCAGATGGCATCGGAGTTGATGAGAGCACATTTGCTGGAAAAACGGCTGTAAGTCTTCTGTTAACCTGGTCAGAGTATGTTTACCGTTGGGTCCCCGCAACGCCGGGGATTTTTTTACCTGAGATTAACCTGATTTAGTGAGCTATTCCTCAGCACTTATTTGTTATTGCTGTATCTTCTGCGTGAATGAAGCGAATGCTTCATATTCAAAAGGAGAATATTGAAATGGGAAAACTCACGGGCAAAACAGCATTGATTACGGGCGCATCTCAGGGTATTGGCGAAGGGATCGCCAGAACATTTGCCCGCCATGGCGCGAACCTAATCCTGCTGGATATCTCCGATGAGATTGAAAAACTGGCGGATGAGTTGGCTGGGCGCGGGCACCGTTGCACCGCCGTACACGCTGACGTCAGAGATTTTGCGTCGGTCACGGAAGCGGTAAAACGCGCGAAGAAGATTGAAGGCAAAATCGATATTCTGGTCAACAATGCGGGCGTATGTCGCCTCGGCAACTTCCTTGATATGAGCGATGAAGATCGCGATTTCCACATTGATATCAACATTAAAGGCGTCTGGAACGTGACGAAAGCCGTTCTGCCGGAGATGATTGCGCGCAAAGACGGGCGCATCGTAATGATGTCCTCTGTGACCGGCGATATGGTTGCCGATCCGGGCGAAACGGCCTACGCGCTGTCGAAAGCCGCAATCATCGGTTTGACCAAATCTCTGGCGGTGGAATACGCGCAGTCCGGCATTCGCGTTAATGCTATTTGCCCGGGCTACGTTCGTACGCCGATGGCGGAAAATATCGCTCGTCAGTCTAATCCGGAGGATCCTGAATCCGTATTAGTCGAAATGGCAAAAGCGATCCCGATGCGCCGCTTGGCCTGCCCACTTGAGGTTGGTGAACTGGCGGCATTCCTGGCGTCGGATGAGTCCAGTTACTTGACTGGCACGCAAAACGTGATTGATGGCGGCAGCACCCTGCCTGAAAGCGTTAGCGTCGGCGTCTGATTGATGCCGGTCTCCTCCCCGTGCGCTGGGGAGGAGGTACCCTTATTCTCTTTTCAACTTTCAAATCATCAAACGGTATATAAAACCGTTACTCCTTTAGCACTGGTTATAAATATGATGACCATAAGAAAGTCATTAAATTTATAAGGGTGCGCAATGGCCGTTAACTTACTGAAAAAAAGAACCCTGACGCTGGCAGCAATGCTGTTGCTGGTGGGGCAGGCGCAGGCAACGGACCTGCTGAACAGTTCATACGATGTCTCTCGTGAGCTGTTTGCCGCCCTTAACCCGCCGTTTGAACAGCAATGGGCGAAGGATAACGGCGGTGACAAACTGACGATTAAACAATCTCATGCCGGGTCATCAAAACAGGCGCTGGCGATTCTGCAGGGGCTGAAAGCCGATGTGGTGACCTATAACCAGGTGACCGATGTACAGATCCTGCATGACAAAGGCAAGCTGATCCCGGCCGACTGGCAAAGTCGTCTGCCGAATAACAGTTCGCCATTCTATTCCACCATGGCGTTTTTGGTGCGTAAGGGTAACCCGAAAAATATCCACGAATGGAACGACCTGGTTCGCCCGGACGTGAAACTGATTTTCCCTAATCCGAAAACCTCCGGTAACGCGCGTTATACCTATCTGGCTGCGTGGGGCGCGGCAGATAAAGCGGATGGTGGGGATAAAGCCAAAACTGAACAGTTCATGACCCAGTTTCTGAAAAACGTGGAAGTGTTTGATACCGGCGGTCGCGGGGCAACCACCACATTCGTGGAACGCGGCCTGGGCGATGTGCTGATCACCTTTGAATCAGAAGTGAACAACATCCGTAAACAGTATGAAGACCAGGGCTTCGAAGTGGTGGTGCCGAAGGTCAACATTCTGGCGGAGTTCCCGGTGGCCTGGGTAGATAAAAATGTGCAGGCTAACGGTACTGAAAAAGCGGCAAAAGCTTACCTGAACTGGCTGTACAGCCCGCAGGCGCAAACCATCATTACCGATTTCTACTACCGCGTGAATAACCCGCAGGTGATGGACAAACTGCAGGATAAATTCCCGCAGACCGAACTTTTCCGCGTGGAAGACAGGTTTGGCTCGTGGCCTGAGGTAATGAAAACGCACTTTGTCAGCGGCGGTGAGTTGGACAAACTGTTGGCGGCGGGGCGTAAGTAAATGTTTGCTGTTTCTTCCCGACGCGTGCTGCCCGGCTTTACCTTAAGTTTGGGCACCAGCTTACTGTTTGTCTGCCTGATTTTGCTGCTGCCGCTTAGCGCGCTGGTGATGCAATTGGCGCAAATGAGCTGGGCGCAATACTGGGATGTGATTACCAACCCGCAGGTGGTGGCGGCTTATAAAGTGACGCTGCTGTCGGCGTTTGTGGCGTCGATTTTTAACGGCGTGTTTGGTTTGCTGATGGCGTGGATCTTAACCCGCTATCGCTTTCCGGGCCGTACGCTGCTGGATGCGCTGATGGATCTGCCGTTTGCGCTGCCTACGGCGGTAGCAGGTCTGACGCTGGCATCGCTTTTTTCGGTCAATGGTTTCTACGGCGAGTGGCTGGCGAAGCTGGATATTAAAGTGACCTACACCTGGCTTGGCATTGCGGTGGCGATGGCTTTTACCAGCATTCCATTCGTGGTGCGTACCGTGCAGCCGGTGCTGGAAGAGTTAGGTCCGGAGTATGAAGAAGCGGCGGAAACGCTCGGCGCTACGCGCTGGCAGAGCTTTCGTAAAGTGGTACTGCCGGAGCTGTCTCCCGCGCTAGTCGCGGGCGTTGCGCTCTCGTTTACCCGCAGCCTCGGTGAGTTTGGCGCGGTTATCTTTATCGCCGGAAACATCGCATGGAAAACGGAAGTGACCTCGCTGATGATTTTTGTTCGTTTGCAGGAGTTTGACTACCCGGCCGCCAGCGCGATTGCATCTGTGATCCTCGGGGCTTCGTTGCTGCTGCTGTTTTCAATTAACACCCTGCAAAGTCGCTTTGGTCGACGCGTGGTAGGTCACTGATGGCAGACATTACCCAATTGAAACGTTATGGCGCACCCCGCATCAACTGGGGGAAATGGTTTCTGATCGGCACGGGCATGCTGGTATCCGCCTTTATTTTGCTGGTGCCGATGGTTTATATCTTCGTGCAGGCGTTCAGCAAGGGGTTGATGCCGGTATTACACAACCTGGCTGATCCGGACATGCTGCACGCCATCTGGCTGACGGTGCTGATTGCGCTGATTGCGGTGCCGGTGAACCTGGTGTTTGGCGTGTTACTGGCCTGGCTGGTGACCCGCTTTAACTTCCCTGGACGCCAGTTGTTGCTCACGTTACTGGATATTCCGTTTGCCGTTTCACCGGTGGTCGCCGGCCTGGTCTATCTGCTGTTTTACGGCTCTAACGGCCCGCTTGGCGGATGGCTGGATGAACACAACCTGCAAATTATGTTTGCCTGGCCGGGAATGGTGCTGGTGACGGTGTTCGTGACCTGTCCGTTTGTGGTGCGCGAACTGGTGCCGGTAATGTTAAGCCAGGGCAGCCATGAAGATGAGGCGGCGGTTCTGCTTGGCGCCTCCGGCTGGCAAATGTTCCGTCGCGTTACGCTGCCGAATATCCGTTGGGCATTGCTGTACGGCGTGGTGCTGACCAACGCCCGTGCGATTGGCGAGTTCGGCGCGGTATCGGTGGTTTCTGGCTCGATTCGCGGTGAAACTTTGTCTCTGCCGTTACAGATTGAATTACTGGAGCAGGACTACAACACAGTCGGCTCCTTTACCGCCGCGGCGCTATTAACGCTGATGGCGATTATTACCCTGTTTTTGAAGAGCATGTTGCAATGGCGCCTGGAAAACCAGGAGAAACGCGCGCAGCAGGAGGAAAATCATGAGCATTGAGATTGCCAATATTAAGAAGTCTTTTGGTCGCACCCAGGTGCTGAACGATATCTCGCTGGATATTCCTTCAGGTCAGATGGTCGCTCTGTTGGGGCCTTCCGGATCGGGCAAAACTACGTTGCTGCGCATCATCGCCGGGCTGGAGCATCAGTCCAGCGGGCATATCCGTTTCCACGGCACTGATGTCAGTCGTTTGCACGCCCGCGACCGTAAGGTGGGGTTCGTGTTTCAGCACTATGCGCTGTTTCGTCATATGACCGTTTTCGACAATATCGCTTTTGGTCTGACTGTTCTGCCACGGCGGGAGCGCCCGAATGCGGCGACGATCAAAGCAAAGGTGATCAAACTGCTGGAGATGGTTCAACTGGCTCATCTGGCGGACCGTTTCCCGGCACAGCTTTCCGGTGGGCAAAAGCAGCGCGTGGCGTTGGCGCGTGCGCTGGCGGTAGAGCCGCAGATCTTGTTGCTCGACGAGCCGTTTGGCGCGCTCGATGCTCAGGTGCGTAAAGAGCTGCGTCGCTGGCTGCGTCAGTTGCATGAAGAGCTGAAGTTCACCAGCGTGTTTGTTACCCACGATCAGGAAGAAGCGACGGAAGTCGCAGACCGCGTGGTGGTGATGAGCCAGGGTCATATCGAGCAGGCCGATGCGCCCGATCAGGTATGGCGCGAACCGGCTACCCGTTTTGTCCTGGAATTTATGGGTGAAGTTAACCGCCTGCAAGGGACGATTCGCGGTGGACAATTCCACGTGGGCGCACATCGTTGGCCGCTGGGCTATACGCCTGGCTATCAGGGTCCGGTGGATCTGTTCCTGCGTCCGTGGGAAGTGGACGTCAGCCGTCGTACCAGTCTGGATTCGCCGTTGCCGGTGCAGGTGCTGGAAGCCAGCCCGAAAGGACACTACACCCAATTAGTTGTGCAACCCTTGGGGTGGTATAACGAACCGCTGACGGTGATTATGCAGGGCGATGATTCCCCGAACCGCGGCGAACGTCTGTTTGTTGGGCTGCAAAATGCGCGTTTGTATAATGGCGACCAGCGTATTGAAACGCGTGAAGAGGAACTTGCCCTGGCGCAAAGTGCCTGATAGGTTAATTCGTATAGTTATCATCCGGTGGCGCTGCGCTTACCGGGCTTAACGGGTGGTGCATGACCTGTAAGCCGGGTAAGCGCAGCGCCATCCGGCATTTTATTGAGCTGAAAACGTGAACACATTAGAACAAACAATTGGCAATACGCCTCTGGTGAAATTACAACGTCTGACGGCGGATAACGGCAGTGAAATTTGGGTCAAGCTGGAAGGCAATAATCCCGCAGGTTCGGTGAAAGACCGCGCGGCGTTGTCGATGATCGTTGAAGCGGAAAAGCGCGGGGAAATTCAGCCAGGCGACGTGCTGATTGAGGCCACCAGCGGTAATACGGGTATAGCGTTGGCGATGATTGCCGCGCTGAAAGGCTACCGCATGAAGCTCCTGATGCCAGACAACATGAGCCAGGAGCGACGTGCGGCGATGCGTGCTTACGGGGCTGAACTGGTTCTGGTGACCAAAGAGCAGGGGATGGAAGGGGCGCGTGATTTAGCCCTTGAGATGGCGCAGCGCGGAGAAGGTAAACTTCTCGATCAGTTTAATAATCCTGATAACCCGTATGCGCACTACACGACTACCGGACCCGAAATCTGGCAGCAGACGTCAGGCCGTATTACCCATTTCGTCTCCAGCATGGGGACGACAGGCACCATTACAGGCGTATCGCGTTTTCTGCGTGAACAGGAAAAACCCGTCACCATCGTTGGCCTGCAGCCGGAAGAAGGCAGTAGTATTCCGGGCATTCGTCGCTGGCCGGCGGAATATATGCCGGGCATTTTCAACGCCTCGCTGGTGGATGAGGTGCTGGATATTCATCAGAACGATGCGGAAAACACCATGCGTGAACTGGCCGTTCGCGAAGGGATTTTTTGCGGAGTGAGTTCTGGCGGCGCGGTTGCGGGCGCGTTACGCGTGGCGCGCGCGACACCGGGGGCGGTGGTGGTGGCGATCATCTGCGATCGCGGCGATCGCTACCTTTCCACCGGGGTCTTTGGCGAAGAGCATTTCAGCCAGGGATTAGGTATTTAATTTGTCGGCCTGATAAGCGTAGCGCTAGCAGGCAACCGTACGGCAGGATCGCCGGATGACGACGCAAAGCGTCTTCTCCGGCCCGCACTGTTCAATCGTTACGTTTTTCTACCAACTTATCAAGGAATTGCCACAGCGTCTCATTCATCTGCTGGTAATCCCAGGTGCGCATCTCTTCAACAGCGCGAATAAAGCGTTTCCCTTTCGCTTCGGCCAGTTCTTGCTCAGAGTGCTGAATTAATCCTTCGACCGCTTCGGCGGTAAACTCCATATGGCACTGAAAACCATAGACGAAATTACCGTATTGCACGATTTGTCGCGGACATCCCTCGCTTGTGGCAAGAATTGTCGCCTGGTCGGTTAATCCCGGCATGTCATTGTGCCAGTGACCCACGTTGAGCGGTGAGCCGAAATGGCTGAACAACGGATGCTGTTGGCCTGTCTCGGTCAGGGCGATCGGATAGTGACCAATCTCTTTTTCCGGGCTTTGGCACACCTTCGCGCCCAGTGCTTCGCCGATTAACTGCGACCCCAAACAGATCCCCACCACGATTTTTCGTGCCGCAATCGCCTGGTTTATCAGATGTTGCTCTGCCTGAGAGTCAAAGTATGGGCACTCTGCGAGCGTGGTGCGGGGTGATTGTGGCCCACCAAATACCACCAGCATATCGAAGCCATCGGCATTAGCGGGAACAGTTTCTCCGGCGTAAACGCGCGACCAACTGATGGTATAGCCGCGTGATTCGGCCCACGGCAGGTACGCGCCAGCAGATTCGAAAGACTCATGAATAACAAAATGAACTCGCACTTTTCCTCTCCTGTTAGCGCTTTAGCGCCTGATGGATATCAGTCGCCAGCTTATCAATGTCGCTGTCTGCTAATGTTGACAGTGTAATGCGCAGGCCATGCGCAGGCGTATTGACGCCAAACACTTCGCCTTCACGTACCAGCCAGCCGGACTTTGCCAGCGCAAAAGCGATCGCCTGGCTGTTATCTTCTAGCGGCAGCCACAGATTAAGACCGTCGCTGTCGGGCAGCGTAATGCCATGAAGCCGCAGAGCTGCTGCCAGCTTTTGCTGCTGGGCGGCGTAAAACTGCTGAGTTTGCGCCAGCGTGTGTTGATAAGTCTCGTCACTCAGGCAGGCGCAGGCCAGATCCTGCAGCAGATGGCTGACCCACTGACTGCCGGCGTTGAGCCGTAAACGCAGTTTCGCGGAAGTGAGTGGATCGCTGGCGACGATGGCCAGGCGTAAATCCGGGCCTAAAGTTTTCGACATTGAGCGGACAATCGCCCAGTGCGTTGTTTCCTTCGCAATCACCGGATACCAACGGCATGCGGACAGCAGCGCAAAGTGGTCGTCGACGATCACCAGCGTCTGGGGATAGCGGGCCAGGATTTCCTGCAATTGCGCCGCGCGGGATGCGCTCAGACTGCATCCTGTCGGATTATGGGCGCGCGGCGTCAGAATCACCGCCCGCGCGCCTTTCTGTAGCGCGATTTCCAGCATGTCTGGCTGCATGCCTTCGCTGTCAACGTTGACCGGACTGGCGGAGAATCCGGCATAACGCAGCATGTTGATGCTGCTCAAAAAGCATGGATCTTCTACCACAACGCTGTCGCCAGGCAGTAAATGGGCGCACAGCAGCCGCTCAATGGCATCAATGGCGCCGCTGGTGATATCAATTTCTCCCGTGGCTGGCATCGCATCTTGCATCCATTGCGCGGCCCACGCCTTAAGGCCGGGTGATACAGCGGCATCACCGTACAAACGAGGATTCTTATTTATTTGCGCGAAATAACGGCTGAGGTCGGGAAGACGCGCGGGGGCTGGATTACCGCCGGAAAGATCGATAAGCGCGGTATCCGGATTGCCGCCTTCCAGCGCAACGGGGGCTGAAATCCCCTTGATTACCGTGCCGTTACGTCCCTGGCTTTGTGCCAGCCCGGAGGTGACCAGGCGTTTATAAGCCGCCGCGACAGTATTACGGTTAACGTTCAATGCTGTTGCCAGTTCACGCACCGGCGGCAACGTTTCTCCTGCTGCCAACGTGCCTGTAGCGACATGTTGACGAATACTGTCAAAAATTTCGTTAGCGGTTTTTCCGTCGATCATTATTGACCTATGACAAAATGAATTTTAGCATATGACGATAATAGTGAGGCGTAAGCCCGCTGTCCAGCGAGAGGAGAAATTTATGGAGCAGGGGAGTGATATTCAGTCAGTGCTCTTCGGCGACAAGCATCGGGCGTTACAGACCGATATCGTCGCCGTCCAGTCACAGGTGGTTTATGGCAGCGTAGGCAACAGCATCGCCGTTCCGGCCATTAAAGCGCAGGGATTACGCGTGACGGCAGTGCCAACGGTGCTGTTCAGTAATACCCCGCATTATGAAACATTTTACGGCGGCGTTATTCCGGCCGACTGGTTTAGCGGGTATCTCCGCGCCTTGAATGAGCGTGATGCTTTGCGCGAGCTGAAGGCGGTGACTACAGGCTATATGGGCAGTGCAGAGCAAATCGCTCTGTTAGCACAGTGGCTGAAAACGGTGCGGGCTACGCATCCGACAGTGTGCATTTTGGTTGACCCGGTGATTGGCGATACGGACAGCGGTATGTATGTAAAAGCTGAAATTCCGCAGGCCTACCGTCAGCACCTGCTGCCGCTGGCTCAGGGACTGACGCCGAACGTGTTTGAACTGCAAATGCTGAGCGGAAAGCCGTGTCGTACGCTTGATGAAGCCATCACGGCGGCGCAATCGCTGCTTACCGAAACGCTGAAATGGGTGGTGATCACCAGCGCGCCGGGGGATAGCGAAGATATTATTAACGTGGCGGTAGTGACGGCTGAAACGGTTGAGGTGTTCGCTCATCCACGGGTTAAAACGGATCTGAAGGGAACTGGCGATCTGTTTTGTGCTGAACTGGTGAGCGGTATTGTGCTGGGTAAAGCGCTGACAACCGCGACGCACGATGCAGCACAGCGCGTACTGGAAGTGATGAAATGGACCAATCTGTGCGGTTGTGATGAGTTAATTCTGCCACCGGCAGGGGAGGCGCGATGAAGAGTTACCGGCTGGTGGTTCGCCAGAATGGGCGTATGGTTGGACATTTTGACACCAGCGGGGCAACGGCGCTGGAAGATATCTGTGTGGCGCGGGCCATGTTTGGCATCGCGGGTGGCTACAATTGTGAACTGTTAGTGGCGGATTCGGAGCGACGGATGCTGGAAAGCGGGCCGGAAGGGATGAAAATCCTGATGCGCGAGGCGTGTTACCGACCAGTCACCTCACAAATTTAGCGTTATCCGGCAGATTTTGAGGTCTGCCAGATAAAAAAATGGCGCCATCAGGCGCCATTCTTCTCTGCAGCAAGAATTACTTCTTGATGCGGATAACCGGAGTTTCACCCACTGTCACGCTACCGGACAGTTTGATCAGCTCTTTGATTTCGTCCATGTTGGAGATAACAACCGGAGTCAGGGTAGACTTGGCTTTTTCTTCCAGCAGCGGCAGATCGAATTCAATAACCGGGTCGCCCACTTTGACGCGCTGACCTTCTTCAGCGATGCGCTTAAAGCCTTCGCCTTTCAGTTCAACGGTATCAATACCGAAGTGAACAAACAGCTCAATGCCGCTGTCGGATTCGATAGAGAAAGCGTGGTTGGTTTCAAAGATTTTGCCGATGGTGCCATCAACAGGGGCGACCATTTTGTTACCGGTTGGTTTGATAGCGATGCCATCACCAACGATTTTTTCAGCAAAAACTACATCCGGCACGTCTTCGATGTTGACGATCTCGCCAGAGAGCGGAGCAACAATCTCAATAGTTCCGGTGTCTTTCTTATCATCAGAAACCAGAGATTTCAGTTTATCGAACAAACCCATGATCTTCTCCTAAGCAGTAAATTGGGCCGCATCTCGTGGATTAGCAGATTGTTTTTTCTTCAATGAACTTGTTAACCAGCGTCATTAACTCGTCCGTTGTCGGTTGAGCAAGAGCCTGCTCTGCTAACACCTTCGCATCTTCGAAGTTCGTGTTACGGATAATCTTCTTAATGCGCGGGATAGAAATGGCGCTCATAGAGAATTCGTCCAGACCCATCCCCAGCAACAGAAGTGTAGCACGTTCGTCGCCTGCAAGCTCACCACACATGCCAGTCCATTTGCCTTCCGCATGAGAAGCATCAATAACTTGCTTGATCAGCGTCAGCACAGATGGCGACATCGGTTGGTAAAGGTGTGAAATCATATCATTACCACGGTCAACTGCCAGGGTGTACTGCGTTAAATCATTGGTGCCGATACTAAAGAAATCAACTTCTTTGGCTAAATGACGCGCAATTGTTGCCGCTGCCGGTGTTTCCACCATCACGCCAATCTCAATGCTTTCGTCAAATGCTTTACCTTCGTCGCGCAGTTCCTGTTTGTAGATTTCGATCTCTTTGCGTAGTGCGCGCACTTCTTCAACAGAGATGATCATTGGGAACATGATGCGCAGTTTGCCGAAAGCAGAGGCGCGCAGGATTGCGCGAACCTGATCCCGCAGGATCTCTTTACGATCCATGGCGATACGTACGGCACGCCAGCCCAGGAACGGGTTCTCTTCTTTCGGGAAGTTCATGTACGGCAGCTCTTTATCGCCGCCGATGTCCATGGTACGGACGATGACCGCCTGAGAGCCACAGGCTTCAGCAACGGCTTTATACGCGGCAAACTGTTCTTCTTCAGTCGGCAGCGATTCACGGTCCATGAACAGGAATTCGGTGCGGTACAGACCAACACCCTCGGCGCCATTACGCTCAGCGCCTTCAACGTCACGAACGGTACCGATGTTGGCGCAAACTTCTACCTGATGTCCGTCCAGCGTGATAGCCGGGAGATCTTTCAGCTTAGCAAGTTCCGCTTTCTCAGTAGCAACCTGCTCCTGAACGGCGCGCAGTTGCTCAATAACTTCGTTGGTCGGATTGACGTAAACCTGGTTGTTTACGGCATCCAGAATCAGATAGTCGTCGTTTTTAACCTGAGAGGTGACGCTACCCGTACCTACGATGGCTGGCAGTTCCAGAGAACGCGCCATGATAGAAGTATGGGAAGTCCGTCCGCCCGCGTCAGTGATGAAACCCAGCACCTTGTTCAGGTTCAGCTGTGCGGTTTCTGACGGGGTCAAGTCTGCGGCTACCAGGATAACTTCTTCCTGAATAGCGCTCAGGTCGATAATAGCCAGACCCAGGATGTTACGCAGCAGGCGTTTACCGATGTCACGTACGTCAGCCGCACGTTCTTTCAGGTATTCATCATCCAGCTCTTCAAGGGCTGTGGCCTGACCTTCGATAACTTCATGCGCAGCTGCATCAGCCGTCATGTGTTTATCTTTAATCAGGGCTATGATTTCCTGCTCCAGCTCCTCATCTTCGAGCAGCATGATATGCCCTTCAAAGATGGCTTCTTTTTCTTCACCGAACGTTTCACCAGCTTTGGTTTTGATCGCTTCCAGTTGCGCAGATGCCTTGGCACGACCGCTCAGAAAACGTTCAACTTCCTGATCAACCTTGTCGGCAGAAATTTTTTTCCGGTCAATGACGATCTCGTCTTCTTTCAGCAGCAATGCTTTACCGAAAGCGATACCCGGGGATGCTAAAATGCCTGAAATCATAACCCTACCTTACTTGTGACTGATATTTAAAAGAACTCGTTGAACTTACTCGAGTTCAGCCATCAGTTTAACCAGATGCTCAACTGCTTTCTGCTCGTCTTCACCTTCTGCGGACAGGGTGACAACGGTACCCTGAGTCAGGCCCAGAGTCTGCAGTTTAAACAGGCTTTTGGCGCTAGCGCTTTTGCCGTTGGAAGTCACAGTAATTTCAGAAGTAAAGCCTTTTGCTTCTTTAACAAACTGAGCAGCAGGGCGAGTATGCAGACCGTTCGGAGCGGTAATGGTAACTTCTTGCTGGAACATTATATTTCCCCAACTTATAGGTTTAGTGTTGTGGAACTAAAGTCTAGCCTGGCGGTTCAACTTTAGCCTGTATTGTTAGCATCGGCGTAAACTGGACGCGACACAAAAGGAGTTCGGTGCAATCCGTTGCTGGCAACTTCTTGCCGCTGACGTTTCGTTCGTCATTAAACATTATGCCGCGAAAGGAAGAGTTGAACCAAATCATAAAATCGATTCAGCTAGCGCCTTTCCTGTAACGATTAATTTCGCGCATCAAAATAATTAGTTTGGTTAAATACCAGTTCCGGCGGGTTGAATCAATGCCAGGAGAGTTGAAAATTTGAAGCAGGCCACAAAAAAGCACCCCAAAGGGTGCTTTTTTACGCGTTTTTAACATGCTGGCATTACTGTTGCAGTTCTTTCTCTGTGAAGAGATCGGCAAACAGTGCAGTGCTCAGATAACGCTCACCCGATGACGGTAGGATAACCACAATATTCTTGTTGGTAAAGGATTCATCTTCCTGGAGCTTAAGCGCGGCAGCCACGGCTGCGCCAGAAGAGATCCCCGCCAGAATACCTTCTTCTTCCATCAGGCGGCGCGCGGTAGAAATAGCTTCATCATTGGTGATGGCAACGACTTTATCAATAAGCTTCAGATCAAGGTTGCCAGGAATGAAGCCCGCGCCAATACCCTGAATTTTATGCGGGCCAGGTTTGAGTTCTTCACCCGCCAATGCCTGGGCGATAACAGGGGAGTCAGTAGGTTCTACCGCGACGGTGATCAGATCGGTTTTGCCTTTAGTGCCTTTAATGTAACGGGTCACGCCAGTTAGCGTACCGCCGGTGCCGACGCCGGAAATAAAGACATCAACCTGGCCATCGGTATCTTCCCAGATTTCCGGGCCGGTGGTTTTTTCGTGAATTTCCGGGTTCGCCGGGTTGCTGAACTGCTGCAGCAGCAGGAATTTTTCCGGATCGCTGGCTACGATTTCTTCCGCTTTCTGAATTGCGCCCTTCATACCTTTTGCGCCTTCAGTCAGCACCAGGTTCGCGCCCAGCGCTTTTAAGAGCTTGCGGCGCTCAATGCTCATGGTTTCCGGCATGGTCAGAGTCAGTTTGTAACCACGGGCGGCGGCAACGTAGGCCAGCGCAATCCCCGTGTTGCCGCTGGTCGGTTCTACCAGCTCAACGCCAGGTTTCAGTACACCACGTTTTTCGGCATCCCAAATCATATTGGCACCGATACGGCATTTGACGCTAAAGCTTGGGTTGCGTGATTCCACCTTCGCCAGAATGCGTCCGTTACCGATACGGTTCAGTCGAACCAGCGGCGTATGACCGATAGTCAGCGAGTTATCTTCAAAAATCTTACTCATGGCCTGTCCTTAACTGTATGAAATTGGGATACCGCTTCAGCATACCTGTTGAGAAAGTATGGGGAAGTAAGGAATTCGCATATCTATATGCTGATGAGAAATAATGCGTAGCAGTATGGAATAAGAGCGGGCATAAGCCAGCCCGCTTTTACACATTTTTGCATTACTTCCATAACGCATGTTTAGCACGATAGCAGTCTACCCACATCGCCGTGGCACCACAAACCGCTACCGGCATGATGAACAGATTGAGCACCGGAATCATGGTGAACAGGCTGGTCAACGCGCCAAACTGCATATTGGTCACCTTGCGCGTGCGCAGCGCGACGCGCATCTCCTTAAAAGGCACCTTATGGTTATCAAAAGGATAATCGCAGTACTGAATGGCCAGCATCCACGCGCTGAACAGGAACCACAGGACCGGGGCGACGGTCTGCCCAATGCCTGGAATAAAATAGAGGATCAGCAACACGAAGGCGCGCGGGAGATACCACGCCAGCTTTTGCCATTCGCGTTTCATAATGCGCGGAACGTCTTTCATAATGCCGAGAATGCCGGTGTCGGGCGGTGTTGCGCCTGTTAAGCGCGCTTCCAGCTGTTCAGCCAGCAGACCGTTAAACGGTGCGGCGATCCAGTTGGCGATAGTGGAGAACAGGTAGCCGAACACCAACAGCACGGAAATGGTCACAATCGGCCACAGTAAATAGCTGAGCCACTGAAGCCAGTCAGGGACGTGACTCATCAGCGCGGGAACCCAGTTACCGAGTTGTGTAAATAACCACCAGAATGCGCCGCCCATCAGCAGGATATTCACCAGCAAAGGCAGAATAACAAAACGACGAATGCCCGGTTGGGTAATGAGCTTCCATCCCTGAGAAAAGTAATAAAGGCCGCTGCGAGGTACAACTGCAGATGATGAAACCATGGTCAGGACGTACTCCTTGTTATATAAGCTCTGGTAAACTGTGCGTATCTTACCGGGTTGTTGAGCGTTAAGCTGTTCGGAAATGTTCGAAAAAACAGCAAAAAGCACAATTTTGTTCATCTTTATGCCGTGAAAGCCAAGAGTACACTTGCACTTGGCGTAATCGACAAATACTCTTAGTGAGTAAATGTTTGCCGTGGTGGCAAGGTGTTAGAACAACAGAGAATATAATGATGCAGGATTTGCGTCTGATATTAATCATTGTTGGCGCGATCGCCATAATCGCTTTACTGGTACATGGTTTTTGGACTAGCCGTAAAGAGCGGTCTTCTATATTCCGCGATCGCCCACTGAAACGCATGAAGTCTAAACGTGAAGACGAGGATTCGTTCGACGACAACGTCGAGGAAGACGAAGGCGTGGGCGAAGTTCGCGTTCATCGTGTGAATCATGCTCCCGGTAATGCGCAGGAACATGGTGTTCCTCCTCAGTCGCCGCAACACCAGTACCAGCCGCCTTATGCGTCTGCTCAGCCGCGTCAGCCTGCGCAGCAGCCTGCACAAGCGCCGGTACCGCCGCCGCATGTTCAGCAGCCGCAGCAGCCGGTGCAACATCAGCCTGTTCAGCAGCCACCTGTGCAGCAACCTGTTGCCCCGCAGGTTCAGCAACCTGCTCAGCAAGCACCGCAACCTGCGCCGCAGACCTTCCAGCCAGCAGAGCCTGTTGTTGAACATCAACCGCAGCCCGAGCCGGTAGTAGAAGAAGCGCCTGTTGCTGAAAAACCGCAGCGTAAAGAAGCGGTCATCATTATGAACGTTGCTGCTCATCATGGTAGCGAGCTCAACGGGGAAGTGCTGCTCAACAGCATTCAGCAGGCCGGTTTCAAATTTGGCGATATGAATATTTTCCATCGTCATTTGAGCCCGGATGGCAGCGGCCCGTCGCTGTTCAGCCTCGCTAATATGGTTAATCCGGGAACGTTTGACCCAGAAATGACGGGCGACTTCAGTACCCCTGGCGTGACTATTTTTATGCAGGTTCCGTCCTACGGGGACGAGCTGCAAAACTTTAAGCTGATGCTGCAGTCCGCACAGCACATTGCCGATGAAGTGGGTGGTGTGGTGCTCGACGATCAACGTCGCATGATGACGCCGCAGAAACTGCGCGAGTATCAGGACCGCATCCGCGAAGTTAAAGAATCTCTCGCCTGATTTTCCTCTGGCGTGACATTTCCTTTCTAAACCCCCGCCTGTCGGGGGTTTTTTATCATTGATGGTGCGATATGGAATCAATCGAACAACAACTGACAGAACTGCGAACCACGCTTCGCCATCATGAGTATCTCTACCATGTGATGGACGCGCCGGAAATTCCTGATGCGGAATACGATCGCCTGATGCGCGAACTGCGCGAGCTGGAAGCGCAGCATCCGGACCTTGTTACCCCCGACTCGCCAACCCAACGCGTTGGCGCAGCGCCGTTAACCGCGTTCAGCCAGATTCGCCATGAAGTGCCGATGCTGTCGCTGGATAACGTGTTTGATGAAGAGAGTTTTCTCGCTTTCAACAAGCGCGTGCAGGACAGGCTAAAGAGTACCGATAAACTGACCTGGTGCTGTGAACTGAAACTGGACGGCCTGGCAGTCAGTATCCTGTATGAAAACGGTGTGCTGGTCAGCGCCGCAACGCGTGGTGATGGCACCACGGGTGAGGATATTACCTCTAACGTACGCACCATTCGCGCGATCCCGTTAAAACTGCGTGGCGAAAACATCCCTTCACGTCTTGAAGTGCGCGGTGAAGTGTTCCTGCCACAGGCCGGATTTGAAAAAATTAACGAAGAGGCCCGCCGCACTGGCAACAAAGTGTTTGCTAACCCGCGTAACGCGGCGGCCGGTTCATTGCGCCAGCTCGATCCGCGTATCACAGCGAAGCGACCGCTTACTTTCTTCTGCTATGGCGTTGGTGTGTTGGAAGGCGGCGTACTGCCAGATACCCATCTGGGCCGCCTGCTGCAATTTAAAGAGTGGGGCCTGCCGGTAAGCGACAGAGTGGCGCTTTGCGACTCCCCGGAGGAAGTACTTGCTTACTATCACAAGGTTGAAGAAGACCGACCAACGCTGGGATTTGATATCGATGGCGTGGTGATCAAAGTCAACTCTATGGCGTTGCAGGAGCAACTGGGCTTTGTTGCCCGCGCGCCGCGCTGGGCTGTGGCCTTTAAGTTCCCGGCGCAGGAGCAGATGACTTTCGTACGCGATGTTGAGTTTCAGGTTGGACGTACCGGGGCGATTACGCCCGTCGCCCGCCTTGAGCCGGTCCAGGTTGCCGGGGTGCTGGTCAGTAACGCAACGCTGCATAACGCTGATGAAATCGAGCGTCTGGGGTTGCGTATTGGCGATAAAGTCGTCATTCGCCGTGCGGGCGATGTCATCCCGCAGGTGGTGAACGTCGTGCTTTCTGAACGCCCGGAAGATACCCGCGAAATTGTGTTTCCAGCGCATTGTCCGGTTTGTAACTCTGATGTTGAACGTGTGGAAGGCGAAGCGGTTACTCGCTGCACCGGCGGTTTAATCTGTGGAGCACAGCGTAAGGAATCGCTGAAACACTTTGTTTCCCGCCGCGCGCTCGATGTTGACGGCATGGGCGACAAAATTATCGATCAACTGGTCGAGAAAGAGTATGTCCATACGCCAGCGGATCTCTTCACGCTGACCGCCGGTAAACTGACGGGGCTTGATCGTATGGGGCCGAAGTCGGCGCAAAACGTGGTCAACGCGCTGGAAAAAGCGAAAGAAACCACGTTTGCTCGTTTCCTCTATGCGCTGGGTATTCGTGAAGTCGGCGAAGCCACGGCTGCAGGTCTGGCGGCGTATTTTGGCACGCTTGACGCGCTGGAAGCCGCTTCCATTGAAGAGCTGCAAAAAGTGCCGGATGTCGGCATTGTGGTGGCGACGCACGTGTTTAATTTCTTCGCCGAAGAGAGCAACCGCGAGGTAATTGTTCAACTGCTGGCGCAGGGGATCCACTGGCCAGCGCCGGTGGTCATTAACGCTGAAGAAATCGACAGCCCCTTCGCAGGTAAAACAGTGGTGCTGACCGGGAGCCTGAGCCTGATGTCGCGCGATGACGCCAAAGCGAGACTGACCGAGTTAGGTGCAAAAGTGGCCGGTAGCGTGTCGAAGAAAACCGATCTGGTGATTGCTGGTGAAGCGGCGGGTTCGAAACTGGCAAAAGCACAGGAACTGGGTATTGCCGTGATCGATGAAGCTGAAATGATCCGCTTACTGGGTGCCTGAGATGGAAAAAGAGCAGCTGGTTGACATCGCTAATACTGTGATGCCCTTTGGCAAATATAAAGGGCGTCGATTGATTGATGTCCCGGAAGAGTATCTGCTGTGGTTTGCCCGTAAGGATGAATTCCCGCCGGGCAAGCTTGGCGAGCTGATGCAAATCACGCTGCTGATTAAAACTGAGGGGCTGACGCAACTGGTGCAGCCCCTGAAACGTCCTCTTTAAGCCTTCGCGGCGCGGCTTTTCTGTTGCGCTTGCAATGCGTCCGTCTGTTGCTTGTAGCGACGCGCCAGCACGGCGCACACCATTAGCTGTATTTGATGGAAGATCATCAACGGCAGCACCATCATCCCAATCACCGAAGTTGGGAACAAAATATTTGCCATTGGGATCCCGTTCGCCAGGCTCTTTTTCGAACCGCAGAACACAATGGTGATTTCATCAGCTTTGTTAAAGCCGCATTTGCGCGCAACAAAGACATTTATGCCAATCACGATTGCCAGCAGTATGATGCTGACCACCACGATAAACAGCAGTGAACCCACCCCCACTTTGTGCCAGATTCCGTTAACGACGGCTTCACTGAAGGCGGAGTACACCACCAGCAAAATAGAGGATTGATCCGTTTTCGCGATCCATTTTTTATGTCGAGAAACCCAGTTTCCAATCCACGGACGTGAAAGGTGACCCAGTACGAACGGCAGTAGCAGCTGCAACATGATTTTTCCCACCTGCTCCAGGCTACCTTCTGCGCCGTGCATATTCATCACCAGCCCTACCAGCAGCGGCGAGAGAAAAATACCCAGCAGGCTGGAGGCCGAAGCAGAACAAACGGCGGCGGCAACGTTACCGCCCGCCAGCGACGTAAAAGCGATGGCCGACTGCACAGTGGCAGGCAAAATACACAGGTACAGGAAACCGGTGTACAGCATCGGGTCTACGTTGACCGGCGCCCACCAGGCGAACAGAACGCCCAGAACCGGGAAGACAACAAACGTGCTGCACATCACCCACAGATGCAAACGCCAGTGGCTACCACCGGCAATAATGGCTTCACGCGAGAGTTTCGCTCCGTGCATAAAAAACAGCAGGGCAATGGCGGCGGTGGTTAGGCCTTCAAAGAAAGGCACAAAACCACCTTCGGCCGGGAAAAAGGACGCCAGCAAAACAACGGTAATCAGCGTTATCGTGAACGGATCAAGAATACGAAAAAGTTTCATAAAGACTCCTGAAATTCGGTAGTAACATTTTGCTTTTTTCCGTTTGAGAAATAAAATTGATTTATTGCATCCATATATGAATCGAATAGATGAATTACTCTCTGCGTCAGTTGCGTATCTTTGTCACCGTCGCTCAGGCCAAAAGCTTTAGCCGGGCGGGGGATATCATCGGCTTAAGCCAGTCGGCGGTCAGCCATAGTGTCAAAGAGCTGGAAGGGCAGACGGGTGTGCGGTTATTGGACAGAACCACGCGGGAAGTGGTACTGACGGAGGCCGGACACCAGTTGGCGGCGCGGCTGGAACGTATTCTGGATGAATTGCACAGCACGCTGCGCGAAGCCGGACAGGTAGGAACGCAGTTAACCGGCACGGTGCGGGTTGCCGCCAGCCAGACGATCTCTGCTCATCTTATTCCGCAGTGTATTGCCCAGAGTAATCAGCTTTATCCGGCTATCGATTTTGTGCTGCACGACCGGCCACAGCAGTGGGTGCTGGAGAGTATTCGCCAGGGAGAAGTGGATTTTGGCATTGTGATTGATCCCGGCGCAGTCACCGATTTGCAGTGTGAAGCCGTGCTGTCCGAACCGTTCCTGCTGCTGTGTCGCCAGGATCATCCGTTAGCCCAACGAGAGTGGGTGAACTGGCAGGATTTGTATCACGAACGCTTGGTGCTACAGGATTATGCTTCCGGTAGTCGACCGCTGATCGACGCTGCGCTGGCCCATTTTTCCATTGATGCCAATATCGTTCAGGAGATTGGCCATCCCGCCACGCTGTTTCCGATGGTTGAGGCGGGGATTGGCATCAGCGTGCTGCCCGCGCTGGCGCTCCCCTTACCGCAGGGCAGTCACTTGCAGGTTAAGCGCCTGACGCCGGTTGTTGAACGGCAACTGATGCTGGCCCGACGTAAAAACCGCTCTTTATCAACCGCTGCTCAGGCGCTGTGGGATGTGGTGCGTATGCAGGCCAGTGAATTAACCGCAGCCCGCGCCCGCGATCCGTTGTATCAGTTATAACGCTCACACTGGTGGTTATCAGAGGGGAAATGGTTCTTCTCTGCATAGCAAAAAGGCGCCTTTAGGGCGCCTTTTTACATTGGTGGGTCGTGCAGGATGACTCGCTTCGCTCGCCCTTCGGGCCGTCGCCGTAAACGGCTCCGTTGTCTCACTACGTTCGACTCGACCTGCTGCAGGTTCGAATCTTATAAATTGCAGATAGCAAAAAGGCGCCTTTAGGGCGCCTTTTTACAATGGTGGGTCGTGCAGGATTCGAACCTGCGACCAATTGATTAAAAGTCAACTGCTCTACCAACTGAGCTAACGACCCGAAGTGGTGGGTGATGACGGGATCGAACCGCCGACCCCCTCCTTGTAAGGGAGGTGCTCTCCCAGCTGAGCTAATCACCCCCGCTGTGTGGAGTCGCATTATAGGGAGAGTTGAAAATGAGTCAACGCATTTTCTAAAGAAATTGTTCGTTCGTCGTAAATTTAAACAAAACGATCGCAAAACAGTCCGTGCGGCATGATTTGTATACGAAAATGGCAAAGCGTAATGTTCCAACCTGAACAACATTGAGGAATCAGACCACGGTGATAGAATACGAGCCTGATAATCTTCCCTGGATTTGCCGGTTGTCGGCATCTTTATAAACGTAAGGCCATTTCATGAAAATCAAAACTCGCTTCGCGCCAAGCCCGACAGGCTACCTGCACGTCGGCGGTGCGCGTACTGCTCTTTATTCCTGGCTTTTTGCACGCAACCATGGCGGTGAGTTTGTGCTGCGTATTGAAGACACCGATCTCGAACGCTCCACTCCGGAAGCTATTGAAGCCATTATGGATGGCATGAACTGGCTGAATCTGGAATGGGATGAAGGCCCGTACTTCCAGACCAAACGTTTTGATCGCTACAACGCGGTGATTGATGAAATGCTGGAAGCAGGCACCGCATATAAATGCTACTGCTCTAAAGAGCGTCTGGACGCGCTGCGCGAAGAGCAGATGGCGAACGGTGAGAAGCCGCGTTACGACGGCCGCTGCCGCCACGGCCACGAGCATCACGCTGCTGATGAACCTTGCGTGGTTCGTTTTGCCAACCCGCAGGACGGTTCCGTTATTTTTGACGACCAGATCCGTGGGCCGATCGAATTCAGCAACCAGGAGCTGGATGATTTGATCATTCGCCGTACCGACGGTTCCCCGACCTACAACTTCTGCGTTGTTGTCGACGACTGGGATATGGAAATCACCCACGTTATTCGTGGTGAAGACCATATCAACAACACTCCGCGTCAGATCAATATCCTGAAAGCGCTGAACGCGCCGGTGCCAGTTTACGCACACGTATCAATGATCAATGGTGACGATGGTAAAAAACTCTCCAAACGTCACGGTGCGGTCAGCGTTATGCAATACCGCGACGACGGTTACCTGCCGGAAGCGCTGCTGAACTATCTGGTGCGTCTGGGCTGGTCCAGTGGCGATCAGGAAATTTTCACCCGTGAAGAGATGATCAAACTGTTCTCCCTCGGTGCGGTGAGCAAGTCTGCGAGTGCGTTTAACACTGAAAAACTGCAGTGGCTGAACCATCACTATATTAATGCG
This sequence comes from Citrobacter sp. Cb041, assembly GCF_030336655.1. Classification (NCBI taxonomy): domain Bacteria; kingdom Pseudomonadati; phylum Pseudomonadota; class Gammaproteobacteria; order Enterobacterales; family Enterobacteriaceae; genus Citrobacter; species Citrobacter sp. Cb041. Next base: position 92,894 of record NZ_JAOWDD010000043.1, read on the forward strand.
CTGGCGCCGGAATATGTAGCAACCCATCTGCAATGGCACATTGAGCAGGAAAATATCGATACCCGCGTAGGCCCGCAGCTGTCAGAGCTGGTTAAACTGCTCGGTGAGCGCTGCAAAACGCTGAAAGAGATGGCGCAGAGCTGCCGCTACTTCTACGAAGACTTTGCCGAGTTCGACGCTGATGCAGCGAAGAAACACCTGCGCCCGGTTGCACGTCAGCCGTTGGAAGTGGTTCGCGACAAGCTGGCTGCGATTAGCGAGTGGACGGCAGAAAACGTGCACCATGCGATTCAGGCAACGGCTGATGAACTGGAAGTTGGCATGGGTAAAGTCGGGATGCCGCTGCGCGTAGCCGTTACCGGCGCGGGTCAGTCCCCAGCGTTAGACGTTACGGTGCATGCGATTGGTAAATCCCGCAGCATTGAGCGTATTAATAAAGCGCTGGCGTTTATTGCTGAGCGTGAAAGCCAGCAATAAGACTGATTGACCGATGAAACAACGGCAGGAGCGTATCCTGCCGTTTTTTTTGCCTGTTATTCAGACTCATCAATACCCAAACGAGTAAGAAAAGTGCGAATACCTTCGCGCGAAATATACATCGCCAGCTTTTCTTGTTCCGTTGGGGACATGTTGTCCAGTGCGCTAATTATCTGGCGACACGCGTGGCTGCGTACTACGTGGGTGTATTCTGCCAGCGGTTCTTCAGCCTGATAAACTTCAGGAACTTTGCGAAAAGCGGGAATATTGAGCAGAAACGCGCGGACGCTGGAGTCAATATGAATCAGTCTTGCACGACCACCTTTAACGCCGGGAAACTTTTCGGTAGTCCAGTTTTGTTCTCTGATCCAACGATTGACGGTTTGTTTGGCAACCCCGAGACATTCCGCCAGCTCTTCGGTCGTCATTTTGCTGCGTAATTTTTTCATATTATTTGTTTTCGCGGATTCCTAAACGCTGTAATAAACCCGTAATGCCTTCACGCAGGATCAGTGAGGTAAACATTTTCTGTTCTGTCGGTGTCATTTCTTTGGCGAGCCTAATCAGCAGCGCTTCAACAGAGGTATCGCCGGATATCGATAAGTTATCTGACAAACCTTCGGCTGAACGCTCAGCGCTGCGAATGTATTCACGAACTTGTTCGGTGACGTGAACCAGCCGGGCTTTACCGCCCTGAACGCCTGGTTTTGGTGATGTCGCCCAACCTTCTTTGCGTACCCATTTATTGATGGTCTGTCGGCTGTATCCGGTCAGATTAGCAAGTTCTTCTGGCGTCATCCGTTCCTTGAACATAACGATTCCCTGAATAGTCGTGGGGTTAATTAGTGGTTCATTTTATAGCACCATTTTAGTAGAAACCGTGACGCGTTTAACTACTGAATGCGAGTTGTTACGCAATGTTCTTCATTTGACTGCTTTTTCAGCGATTGAATTCTATGAGTTAATTTTGCCGTTGACACACGCGAAGGGAATTCATATGATGCCGCCCGTCAACTCGACAAGCTTTACGTAATGGGGCTATAGCTCAGCTGGGAGAGCGCTTGCATGGCATGCAAGAGGTCAGCGGTTCGATCCCGCTTAGCTCCACCAAATTTAATCCCAATGAATTTGGTACGTACGTAAAAGCATCGTGGGGCTATAGCTCAGCTGGGAGAGCGCTTGCATGGCATGCAAGAGGTCAGCGGTTCGATCCCGCTTAGCTCCACCAAAATTTAAACCCTCGCTGAAAAGCGGGGGTTTTTTGTTTCTGCATCCTGCCAGTTCTTACTCTTTAGCTCTTCGGTTTGCTGAATCGCAGGCATAAAAAAACCGGGGAGAATATGAATCTCCCCGGTCTTATCACTGCGACGTTGTCTTACGCTTACAGCACCAGTGCGGCGATAGATGCGGACAGTACGCTCACCAGCGTAGAGCCGTACACCAGCTTCAGACCAAAGCGAGAAACCACGTTACCTTGCTCTTCGTTCAGGCCTTTAATCGCACCAGCGATAATACCGATGGAAGAGAAGTTAGCGAAGGAAACCAGGAACACGGACAGGATGCCTTCTGCGCGCGGGGAGAGCGTAGCGGCGATTTTCTGCAGATCCATCATCGCAACGAATTCGTTGGAAACCAGTTTAGTTGCCATGATACTGCCTACCTGCAGCGCTTCGCTGGACGGCACACCCATTACCCATGCAACCGGGTAGAAGATGTAACCCAGGATGCCCTGGAAGGAGATGCTGTAGCCAAACCAACCGGTCACGGTGGCGAACAGGGCGTTCAGGGCAGCGATCAGTGCGATGAAACCAATCAGCATCGCCGCAACGATAATTGCCACTTTGAAACCAGCCAGAATGTATTCACCCAGCATTTCGAAGAAACTCTGGCCTTCGTGCAGGTTAGACATCTGGATATTTTCTTCGCTGGCATCAACGCGGTAAGGGTTGATCAGCGACAGCACGATAAAGGTGCTGAACATGTTCAGAACCAGCGCCGCAACCACGTACTTCGGCTCAAGCATGGTCATGTACGCGCCGACGATAGACATGGAAACGGTCGACATTGCCGTTGCAGCCATGGTGTACATACGGTTGCGAGACATTTTGCCGAGAATATCTTTATAGGCGATAAAGTTCTCGGACTGACCCAGGATCAGAGAGCTGACGGCGTTGAAGGATTCCAGTTTGCCCATACCGTTTACTTTGGATAACAGGAAACCAATCGCGCGGATGATTACCGGCAGTACGCGGATATGCTGCAAAATACCAATCAGGGCGGAGATGAAGACGATCGGGCAAAGCACTTTCAGGAAGAAGAATGCCAGACCTTTATCGTTCATGCTACCGAAGACAAAGTTAGTCCCTTCATTAGCAAACCCGAGCAGTTTCTCAAACATCTCGGAGAAGCCTCTCACGAAGCCCAGACCGACATCAGAGTTCAGGAAGAACCATGCCAGTAACACTTCGATAACAAGCAATTGAATAACATAACGAATGCGGATTTTTTTACGGTCACTGCTTACCAGCAGTGCGAGTACCGCAACCACGGCAAGGGCCAGGACAAAATGAAGAACGCGGTCCATATTTGCTCCAAATATGAGGCAGGTTTAGTTTTCGTGCACATTCTATGTAACAACCATAAAGAAAACGAGATCAAACACACACTATAATAAGGACCTGTGACGAGATTCAAAATTAGTGATCGGTGATACACTTCCGTTATGTTTAGTATGGAAGTGAAAAGTTATGTCATTGTGCTATTCTCATAACAATAATTAAACATCTCGCCGGTATTTCCAGAATCCTTATCGATCCATAGACAAACGCTATCAGAGAAATCAACGTCACCCATTAAAATGAATTTGATAATCATTCTCAGTAGGCGTAGCTTGAAATATAGCAAAGGCTATGTTTCTGAGGCACTAAAATGACTAACGATCGCGTTGAGAGTAGCAGTGGGCGGGCAGCGCGCAAGTTGAAGCTCGCATTAATGGGACCTGCGTTCATTGCGGCGATCGGCTATATCGATCCGGGTAACTTCGCCACCAATATCCAGGCAGGGGCCAGCTTTGGTTATCAATTGCTGTGGGTGGTGGTCTGGGCAAACCTGATGGCGATGTTGATTCAGGTGCTGTCGGCAAAACTCGGCATTGCTACGGGGAAAAACCTGGCGGAGCAAATTCGCGATCATTATCCTCGCCCGGTGGTGTGGTTCTACTGGGTGCAGGCAGAAATTATCGCTATGGCAACAGACCTTGCTGAGTTTATTGGCGCTGCGATTGGCTTCAAACTGATCCTCGGCGTTTCCTTATTGCAAGGGGCCGTACTCACCGGTATCGCGACGTTCTTAATTCTGATGCTGCAGCGTCGCGGTCAAAAACCGCTGGAAAAGGTGATTGGCGGCCTGCTGCTGTTTGTGGCCGCGGCTTACATTGTGGAGCTGGTTTTTTCCCAACCGAACTTTGCGCAGCTTAGTAAGGGAATGGTGATCCCAAGCCTGCCTAATTCCGAAGCGGTGTTCCTGGCCGCTGGGGTACTCGGTGCGACTATCATGCCGCACGTCATTTATCTGCACTCTTCCTTAACTCAGCATTTGCACGGCGGAACACGCCAACAGCGCTATGCGGCCACTAAATGGGATGTGGCTATCGCCATGACGATTGCCGGATTTGTCAATCTGGCGATGATGGCGACGGCTGCCGCTGCATTTCATTTTAGCGGGCATACCGGTATTGCCGATCTCGATCAGGCGTATCTGACACTTGAACCGTTGTTGAGTCACGCTGCAGCGACGGTGTTTGGTTTAAGCCTGGTGGCTGCGGGACTCTCTTCTACCGTGGTCGGTACGCTGGCGGGGCAGGTGGTGATGCAAGGGTTTATCCGTTTTCACATTCCGCTATGGGTACGCCGTACCGTCACCATGATGCCATCATTTATTGTGATTCTGATGGGATTGGATCCGACCCGTATTCTGGTGATGAGTCAGGTGTTGCTCAGTTTTGGTATCGCGCTGGCGCTGGTGCCGCTGCTGATCTTCACCAGCGACAGTAAGCTGATGGGGGATCTGGTCAATCGTCGTTGCGTTAAACAGATTGGCTGGGTCATTGTGATACTGGTCGTGGCGCTCAATCTCTGGCTACTGGCAGGCACGGCGATGGGGCTATAATCAACCGTGACTCGCGACGGGTCACGGTTTTAATTGAGCTTTTCCTCTATTATGTGCCCTGCATAATTAACTGGCAGGCGTTCATGAATCACTTTGATCTCTCTTTCCTGAAATATCTCCAGGACAACAGTCCGCTCCCCGTTGAAGAGGCTGTCGAGCGTTTCGGTAAAACGCTCTCCACGCTAAAACGGACAATGAAAGAGCTCAATGAACTTCTGCCAGAGAATGTCCAGCTACATCAGGATAATCAGTTTATTACCACCCGGATTGGCTACAGCGAATACCGACAGTTTTTAGCGCGCGTCCAGTTTAATCGCTATATCACTACGGCAGAAGAGAGGGTGAAGGATCTCTTTGTGGCGCTCTGTTTGCACGATGTGGTGAATAAAAATGATTATTACAAAAAATTTTATGTCAGTGCGGGAACGGTAAAAAATGATAATCCCGTCATGATGAGCCTGGTGCAGGAACGCGATCTGATTGTGCAAAGTATCCCGCGTAAGGGCTCCCGGCTTGCGGGGGATGAGTTCCAGCTGCGGCTGGCGGCGTGCATGACGATACTAAAAACGGTCGAAATTGGTGAGGATCACCGACTTATCGCCCACCAGGCCAATGAGCCGACAGGCCGTTCAATTGCCGAACAGTTTCTTCATGAGTGTGCTGCAGAGATAAACCAGGCGGCAGACTATTACGAAGATAAAATCAGTCCGGTCATCGCCCTGGGATATAACGGCAGAAAATACTTACTGGTCTATCTTAGCCTTGCCCTGCACCGTATCCACAGGGGACACAGAATTACGGAGAGTTCGGCGGCTGAGTTTTTGACGACCTTTCCTTATGGCGTATTGCCTGATGCGGATGAAAATATCTGTCTGGATCTGCTGATTGCTTCACTGACGTTTACTCATCGCCCCTTCACATTATACGACGCCCGGCTGGTCTCTTACGTTAAGCGCACCTGTCACGCTTTAGCCGGATGTCTGGAGAACACCATTCACAATCAGCACGCCTGGTTTGCGGAGATTTATAATTTTATCTATGCCGCCATCATCCAGAATAAATTTCATCTCTGGTTCGATGATAAAAAGCTCCATGATGTCCAGCGACGCTATCCTGAGCTATGGGATCATGTCCAGTATGCGGTGAAAGAGATTGAACATCACTGGCAAACGACCTTTTCTGCTATTCACCTGGCAACGCTGGTGCTGATTATCAAAAAGTATGCGCTCAAAAATCGGGTTGTTGGCGATAAGAAAAAGCGGGTCATTATTGTGACGAACTCGTCAGAGAGTAAGGTCGGCTATTTTAAAGAGATGCTTTTCTCCCGCTTCCATATTGAAATCCCCGCCTGCATCAACATCAATGAGATTGCGCGGCTTCAGCAGCTCGAATTCGACCTGCTGATTACCTTTACAAACAAGATATCGAGTCATCTCCGCTACGCCGGGCTGGATTATGTCAAAGTGAATTTCTGGCTCACGCAGGACGATCTCCTGTTATTACGCGAAAATGGACTTCCCTCCGCGCGCAAAAAAATACCTGCTGAGGACTTTATTCAGCAGGTTCAGGGAATGAGCCAGGAGGCGTTAAAAATTTTTCTTGATACGCATTACAGTGATATTTTTATTTAGCCAGAGGTTGCGAAACGCCGCGACACCAGACGGCTTCCAGGTTTAACTCTGCACCCAACACGAGAATATCGGCATCTTTTCCTGACGTCAGGCTGCCTTTTCTCGCGTCAACACCCGCCAGGATTGCCGGATTAAGGCAGGCAATCTGCGCGGCTGAAACCCAGCCTTTTTCCAGCCTGTCGACCACATTTTTCACGGAGTCCAGAAAGCTCATCTCCAGTTTGCACACTTCGGACCACTCCGTGGGTGAAACCGTTCGGGTCTTTCCGCTGTGGTCGGTGATTTCAAGACAATGATTGTGAATGCGAAACGTCTCCTGGCGCAGGTAATGGTGGAATTCAGATCCTTCGGGAAAATCCACATATCCCAGACAATCGCTGACCATGACCAACCGGCGATCTTTTTTCAACCGATAGAGAATGTCGAACACTTCTGGTCGCAACGTAATCCCGCTCTGCTTTGCCACCTCGGCATACGTATTCTGATGGTACATCAGCGCCCCCACCACGCCAGGCTCCCGGTGATGCAGCCCGCGCATGGCGCTAAAGGCATGGGTAAAGTGGGTTAAACCGGCTTCAATGGCGAGGGTGGTTTCATCAAAGGTGGCGTCGGTATGACCGGCTGACACGGTGACGCCTGACTGGCGTAAATAGCGGATTAGCGCCAGGGAGCCCGGCAGTTCGGGGGCGAGCGTCATCAGACGGATATTTCCCCTCGCGGCGTGCTGATAGCGTTTGAATCCTTCGATACCGGGTGGTTGAATCGCGTCCTTGCTCTGCATTCCGCTGTATGCAGGATTAATAAAGGGGCCTTCCATATGAATACCCACCGCTTCGGCACCATCTTCCGCTTTTGCGTCTGCAATCCAGTCTGCGGCGGTGGAAAGACTCTCCAGCAAGAACGTTTCCGACTGGGTGGCTGATGTTGCAAGCCACGCGGTAACCCCGGCGTTAACCAGATCCCGGCTCATCGCCTGCAAAGAACGGCGTTCACCTCTCCAGGCAAACGACCCTCTCCCCCAGCCGTGAACGTGAATATCCACAAAACCGGGCATCAGCATGGCATGGCGATAATCGACGATTTTTCCGCGTGGCGTACTGTCGAGGCCAGAAATACGTCCGCTTTCAATATGCAGATAGCCGCTTTCGATTCCATTCGGGGTGACAATGCGTTCACTTGCCAGAGAAAGCAGGGGATCAGCCATTGTCTTTCTCCCATACGCGAGCGGCCGTTTCCTCGGCGATTTCTGCGCAAAGGCCGATGTAGTGAGCAGGATCCAGCAGCGTATTAATTTCTGAGTCGCTAAAGTGCTGGCGAATAAGAGGGTCATCACGCAGCACATCAGCGTAGGGGATGCCTTCATGCGTGCTGCGCATTGCCAGTTGGTAGACGCGTTCATGTGCGGCATCTTTGCCCAGCCTTTCCACCAGCTGCATCATGATTTTTTCGCTATTAATAAGACCATGCGTTAACTGCACATTCTGGCGCATACGCCCAGGATTGATGACCAGCGTTCGCGTCAACTCTTCGGCTCGCATCACAATCTCAGCCATTAGCTCCATACTCTCCTGGATATTACCGTCAAAGATAAAGTAAGCGGAGCTGTCTGCTTCGAAGGGACGTGGGCTGACATACAGGCAGGAGGTCATTACTGAGTACAATTTCTGCGCGTTGGCGATGATCCCCTTCGCCAGTTTAGGATTCACTTTTTGCGGCATGGTGCTGCTGCCAACGGTGCCTTTAGAAAAGGCTTCTGAAACTTCGGCAAACTCTTCGCTTGAGGTCTGATAAACCTCTTCGGCTATTTTGTGTAACGTCGTCGCCAGCAGGCACAAATTACTGATGTATTCAGTGCGGTAAATGCGCGAGTTACGGGAGGGAATCGCCATTGAATGCATTCCCAGCTTTTGGGCAACGCTATCCTGAACCTGGCGGCCGGTTTCACCGGTCGCGTGGAAGGCGCCCACGGCTCCCCCCATCATCACGGTAAAGACGCGTTTTTCCGCTTCCCGCATGCGCTGCTGGGCGCTCAGTAACTCATCAATCCACACGGCGGCTTTATAGCCCCAGGTGATGGGCAGCGCGTGCTTACCGTGGGTACGTCCGGCCATAATCGTTGCTTTATGGTCAGATGCCATCTTTGCCAGGTTACGCAGAATATCGTCCACAAAACCCTGCATGATGGTATCGAACTGCTTTGCCAGATAAAGCTGTGCTGTTTGCTGAATATTCTGCGTGGTGACGCCGTAATGCACGTATTTTCCGCTTTCACTGTCACAGGCTTTGACCAGCACTTTGATGACCGGAACGAAACCGTGACCAATCTCGCGCAGCAGGCGTTCCATTTCCGTCAGGTCAATCTTATCCACGTGGCAGTTAGCGGTAATATTGACTGCGGCGCTGGCGGGGATCATGCCGTGTCCGGCCTGTGCCTGAGCCAGGGCGGCTTCAACATCGAGCCATGACTGTACCCGCGCTGGCTGTGCGAGCAGAGATTTCATTCCTCGATCGTCGATCGTTTTGCTTTTTGAATCATACAGTGCACGCATTACTATCTCCTTGAATTTATTTCGCACCGACGAGGCGGTCGTCTACCGCGTTACGGACAAATTCTACGTGTGGGCCGAATACCACATGAACATGGTTGCTGGAGGGGATAAAGGTTCCCAGCGAGCCAGATTCTTTAAGAATGGCCATGTCCATTTTTTTCTGATCTTTCAAATCAATACGTAACCGTGAAACGCAGTTTTCAACGCGCTTGATATTGTCTGTCCCGCCCAGCCCCTGAATCACCAGTTCGGCGACTTTGTCGTACTCTTTATTGTTCAGTAAGGTGCTGTCAGCGATTTCACTCTCGCGGCCTGGGGTCTTAATATCAAATTTACCGATCGCAAAGCGGAAGACGAAATAGAAGACAACAAAGTTAATCACGCCGAGGATAATTAAATTAATCCATTGGGTGTGTTCATACATCAAACCGAAAATACCAAAATCAAAAATGGTGCCGCGAATATAGCCGATGGAGACTTCCAGTAATTGCAGTGGAATGGTCAATAAGCCACAGAGTACCGCATAGACAATAAAGAGTTTTGGCGCGATAAACAGGAAGGAGAACTCCAGCGGTTCGGTAATATTCCCCAGCATGGCGGTCAGCACCACGGTCAGGATCATCCCTTTGGCAAATTTCTTATTCTTGAAATAGGCCATGTGGTACATCGCCAGACCAATCGCCGGAACGCGGAACAGCGTCGTGAGCATTTGTGATGAGGCAAGATAGCTGGTGAGCGTCGGCATATACTCTTTCCATGCCGGATGGGTGGGACCAAGCTCAAACAGGATTTTATTGATAGCGGGTAAAATACCGACATAGGTCTGCCCGTCAATCAGGTACGTACCGCCTGCCGCGGTGAAACGCACGGTGGAACTGAGGACGTGGTGCAGGCCAAACGGGATTAGCAGGCGATTGAGCGTCATATAAATACCTGCACCAATGTTGGGTGCCATCATTATTGTTGATATGGCGCGCATACCTGCGGTAAACAGATCCCAGATAAAAGGAATGATCAAGCCGACGGGAATGGAAAAAGCAATGGCTAAGATCGCGACGGATTTTTTACCGCTGAAAAAGGCGAAAACGAGAGGTAATTGCAGCCGGTAAAAACGGTCGGTTATTTTAGCTGCCAGCAGCCCGGCAATAATACCGCCCAGCGCTTCGATTTTCAGCGTCTGAATACCTAATACCATTCCCTGTCCGACGAAAGCCATATCCTCTTTCGCCAGCGTACCCGCCAGCTTAAGATGCACATGCATAGCGATAAGCAGAGTCAGGTAAGCCACGACGGACGCAAATACAGCAATCCCTTTTTCTTTTTTAGACATACCGTAGGCGACACCCATCGCGAACAGTAAAGGAATATTATTAAAAACGACGCTGCTGATTAATCCCAGAGAAGAGAGAATTGCTCTGAAAATTTCATTGCCCAGAAAGGGGAGTTTATCAATCATATAGCTCTGCCCTAACGCAGCGCTAATTCCCATGACCATCCCCACAGGCGCCAGTACGGCGATCGGTAATAATAGCGATCGACCGAATGTCTGAATTTCATTCTTAAAATTAGCATTCATAAGTTAATCCTGACGTGAATTCTCTTGAGGATAAGATACGTTCAGGAGATTTTTGCTCAAGGGCAAATAGTGAAAAATAAAAAGCGCAGGATTTGACCATAAAAAAGCAGCCTGCAGGCTAATGCTGGTCACTTAAGGATTGATTAGCCGCAAAGGTATTTTTTATTAAAGCGAAACGGATTGAACTGAAAGTCAGCGTACTGAAGCGATCCGAAGGAAGACGACATAAGGCGAATGGATCACGAAGTGACGATTTTTCCTACCGGAAGCCTGGGTGGCAAGGGAGACGGTGAGCCTCCCTTGCCCGTTACGGGAATGAGGGTTTCAGAGAAACAATGAACATACGGTGAACGGAACCTTTTGACATTGTTAAAAATTATCTGTTACCACAGGTTCCTTTTCTTAATGACGATGCCCGTGACCGCCGCGCCCACGACCGCGATGGTCGTCACGGTCATTCCAGCCTTCTCGGTAGCCGCGTTCATAAGCTTTGCGTTTATCCCAGCCACGATGGTAGCCGTTGTCATGACGCCACCAGCGGTTTTTGCGCCACTCATAGTTATGGTGCCAGTAATCCCGGTCGCGCCAGCGGCCGCCATCCCAGTAGTTACCGTAATTATCGCGATCGCCAATTTGCAATTTTATTGATGGCAGCAGGGTGATTTCGCCAGCGTTCGCGGCCAGCGGTGTAAAAGCCATTAAGACTGCCGCCAGAATCAGTGACCTGAACATGTTTTCTCTCCTTCACGATCGAGCCGTAGCCGGCCTGTTAACGTAATATTACGGGGCAGTAAAGCCCCGTTTCATCGCCACAACTCTTAAATCGCAAGTGAGAGCACTTTTTGTTAATAAATGTGTCTTTATTTCAACCGACTCAGAATGGCATCAATCTCCGCGCACTCTTCAGGCGTAAAGTGACGGTTTGCCAGCATGCCGACGGCATCTTCAATTTGCGCCGGTTTACTGGCGCCAATCAGCACAGACGTAACTTTGTCTTCCCGAAGAACCCACGCGAGCGCCATCTGAGACAGCTTTTGTCCCCGTCGCTCTGCCAGTGCGTTCAGCGCTCGAACTTTTTCCAGTTTTTGTGGGGTGATCTGGTCCGGATTCAGAAAACGGCTGGTGCTTGCGGCGCGAGAATCCGCAGGAATACCGTTCAGATAGCGGTCGGTTAACTGCCCGCCAGCCAGCGGTGAGAAGGCGATACTACCGACGCCTTTTTCCTGTAAAAGCGACAGCAGGCTCTCTTCGACCCAACGCTCAAACATAGAATATTTGGGCTGATGAATAAGGCATGGCGTACCTAAATCGTCGAGTATTTCAATCGCTTGTCTGGCAAGTTCAGCCGGATAGTTAGAGAGGCCTACGTACAGCGCTTTGCCCTGACGGACGATATGATCCAGTGCGCGCATGGTTTCTCTGAGCGGTGTTTCAGGGTCGGGGCGATGGTGGTAGAAGATATCGACATACTCCAGCCCCAGACGCTTCAGGCTTTGATCGAGGCTGGCAATCAGGTATTTGCGTGAACCCCAGTCCCCGTAAGGGCCTTCCCACATGGTGTAACCCGCTTTGGTGGAGATGATCAGCTCATCTCGCCACGGTAAAAAATCTTCCTGCAGGATGCGACCAAAATTTCGCTCCGCTGAACCCGGCGGTGGACCATAGTTATTCGCCAGATCAAAATGGGTGATCCCCAGATCGAATGCACGCTGTAACAGCGCCCGACTGTTCTCGACCTGCGTGGTATCACCAAAATTGTGCCACAACCCCAGTGATACAATCGGGAGCTTGAGGCCGCTCTGACCGCAGCGGCGGTACTCCATTGTCTGATAACGATTTTCAGCAGCCTGATAAGCCATATAGCCTCCTGTCAGATAAGGTGTGACTTTGAGTGTATACGTTTACACAAGGCCAGCTGCAATTAAATTTAGGGATGAAAACTGTACATCTTGCTTTCCACCCCCTTCACAGCGACTTTCCTGGACAGTCATCACAGTTCTTCGATACTCAACATGAGGTTACCGTCAGAAGGAAAGCTGTCATGCAAACCCCGTATTCCGTTGCTGATTATCTGCTGGACAGGCTGGCAGGCTGTGGTGTTGGCCATCTCTTTGGTGTGCCTGGCGATTATAATTTGCAGTTTCTTGATCACGTGATTGAACATCCCAGCGTACGTTGGGTCGGGTGTGCGAACGAGTTGAATGCGGCTTATGCTGCGGATGGCTATGCCCGGGTATCCGGGGTGGGGGCGCTGCTCACCACGTTTGGCGTGGGTGAGTTAAGCGCGATTAACGGTATCGCGGGAAGCTATGCGGAATATGTTCCTGTTTTGCATATTGTTGGCGCGCCCTGTCGCGGTGCCCAACGTCGTGGGGAGTTGATGCATCACACCCTTGGGGACGGTGATTTTCAGCATTTTTATCGTATGCAGCAGGCGGTGACGACGGCCAGCGCAGTGCTGGATGAACAAAACGCCTGTTATGAAATTGACCGCGTGCTGCGAACAATGCTCATCGAACGCAGACCGGGCTATCTGATGTTACCTGCTGATGTGGCAAAACAGCGGACCACGCCGCCGAATGACATCCTGATTGTTCCTCTGAGCGAGCCAGAAAGCAGCGTGGCAGAAGCGTTTCGCTTCCATGCCCGCGAGCGGTTACTGGACAGCCCGCGCGTAGCGCTTCTGGCAGACGTTCTCGCGCAGCGCTTTGGCCTGCAGCCGGTATTGCAACGCTGGATGGCGGAAACGCCGATGGCCCACGCCACGTTGTTGATGGGCAAAGGACTATTCGATGAGCGTCATCCGGCGTTTGTCGGCACCTACAGCGCTGGAGCCAGCAGCGACTATGTACGTCAGGCGATAGAAGATGCCGACACGATAGTGTGTGTTGGCACACAATTTGTTGACACTTTGACCGCCGGGTTTACGCAACAGTTACCACAGGAGCGCACGATTGAGGTGCAGCCACATGCCTCACGGATTGGAAACCGTTGGTTTAACGTCCCGATGGAGCAGGCGGTAACCACCTTGCGGGAGCTGTGTCTGGAGATGTCCTTTTCACTGCCACCAGAACGCCCGCCAGTTAGACGTATTCAGGTTGAGAAGGGACCTCTGACGCAGGAAAATTTCTGGCATACGGTGCAGCAGTATCTGGCGCCCAATGACATTATCCTCGTCGACCAGGGGACCGCTGCATTTGGCGCGGCTGCGCTCACGCTACCCGGTGGAGCGGAGGTGCTGGTTCAGCCGCTGTGGGGGTCTATCGGCTACGCGCTCCCGGCTGCATTTGGCGCGCAAACCGCCTGCCCGGACCGCCGGGTGATCCTGATTATTGGCGATGGTGCGGCGCAGCTCACCATTCAGGAACTGGGCTCTATGCTCAGAGACGGGCAATCTCCCGTAATTTTGCTGCTAAATAATGACGGCTATACCGTGGAGCGGGCCATACATGGCGCAAATCAGCGCTATAACGATATCGCCGCCTGGAACTGGACGCAGGTGCCTCAGGCGTTTCGTCGTGAATGTCAGGCGGAGTGCTGGCGTGTGGAGCAGGCGGTACAACTAGAAGAAGTGCTGGCCCGTTTGTCCTATCCGCAACGATTGTCGTTAATTGAGGTGGTACTACCGAAAGCCGATCTTCCTGAGCTATTGCGCACGGTGACCCGTGCGCTGGAAACGCGTAACGGAGGCTAACTACTTATCGGTACGCTCGGCGATCATCATCGGTTTGCCCGCCAGCAGCAGCCAGGCGGGCAGCATGACGATGCACAGCAGCGGCAGCAGGGTGGAATCTGGCACCACCACTGCTGCCATAAACAGGCTCAGCCAGGCGTCACGGGTGACGACCAGCACCAGTCCAAGAATCGCGCAGGAGACGGTAATGGCCGCTGGCACCGCTTCAACGTGGGCGTGCAGCATCAGGCCAAGCGCGACCCCAACGAATACTGCCGGGAAAATTCGCCCGCCGCGAAAACCACTCGCAGCTGCAACCACTAATGCCGCCAATTTGATCACGGCGAGCATGAAATAATCCGATGCTCCCAGCGTCTGGCTAAATGCCATTTGCTGCATTTCGTCCAGTCCTTTAAACAAGGTAAGCGGTCCGCCGAAAACGCCTAAAATGCCGAGGATTAAGCCGCCAGCCCCAAGAATCAGGACTGGGTGTTTCAATCGATGCATTAAATGGTGTAAACGTGGCAGACACCAGACAGCCACCATCCCGGCGGCAATGGCGATGGCGGCAACGACCGCACCGCTGAGGATATCGATCACGTGCATCTGCGTGTAGTGCGCGATGGGCAGTGAAAAATGGGGGTGAAAAAACAGACTGGTGGTCAGCGAGCCCGCGGCGGCGGCCATTAACGGTGCAAACAGGCGATCCCATAAGGGAACATTGTCCGAGCTATTCAGCGTTTGTGAAAAGACCAGCGCGGCGGCAACGGGGGTGCCAAATAGCGCGCCGATGGTGCCGGCAGAGGCGAGGATGGTCCAGTCCAGCTTAGCAATGCGGGGAAACATACGGCTGCCGAGCGCCACAGCCAGTGCGATATTTACGGTCATGATCGGGTGTTCCGGACCCAAACTGACGCCACCCGCCAGGCCGAGGATGAGCGCTGCCAGCAAGCCCGGAATTGCTGAGGTGGGGACCGGCATTCCAATTAACGGCTCACAGGCAGGATCCGGTCCCGCGTGACCCTGGCTGTAGCGAATAACTAACCCGACCATGATCCCCGTGAGCGTCAGCATGCCGATAATCCACAGCGGAGAGTCCTGGGCAATACCGATGCTAACGGGCAGGCGTTCCCACAAAAATTGCTGTAAAACGGACGCCACTTTCATCACAACGATCAACACCAGGCTGGAGGCAATACCAATAATTAGCGCAGGAGTTGATAGCAAGAGCATCGTTCTGGCTCGTGGATGAAGCATATTCTATTCCTTAAAACAGAGTCATAGACATAGTTTGCACAGCCTGCGCAACCGCATCGCTGCAAATGGTGCTGAAACGATAAAGTAATTATGTGATCTGGATCGATTTTCCACGGGCATCAGCCTTCAGGGCGTTGTTGTTATGCCCCCATGAATTTACAGTGTGGCAAAGATTTATTCTGACTTTAGCGGAGCAGTGGAAGAATGACAAAATATGCTTTAGTAGGTGATGTTGGCGGCACCAACGCGCGTCTTGCTCTGTGCGACATTGCCAGCGGCGAGATTTCGCAGGCAAAAACCTATTCCGGGCTGGATTACCCAAGCCTCGAGGCGGTTGTACGCGTATACCTGGATGAGCATAGCGTCAGCGTTGAGGATGGTTGTATTGCCATTGCCTGTCCGATAACCGGTGACTGGGTGGCAATGACCAACCATACCTGGGCATTCTCTATTGCTGAGATGAAAAAAAATCTGGGCTTCAGCCATCTGGAAATCATCAATGATTTCACCGCCGTGTCGATGGCGATCCCGATGCTGAAGAAAGAGCATTTGATCCAGTTTGGCGGTGCGGAGCCTGTTGAAGGCAAGCCGATTGCTGTCTATGGCGCAGGTACCGGACTCGGCGTGGCGCATTTGGTGCATGTAGATAAACGCTGGGTGAGCTTGCCTGGTGAAGGCGGTCACGTGGATTTTGCGCCTAACAGCGAAGAAGAAGGGATTATCCTTGAGGTCCTGCGTGCGGAAATTGGTCACGTTTCCGCAGAGCGCGTACTGTCAGGTCCGGGGCTGGTTAATCTGTATCGCGCCATCGTCAAATCAGACGGGCGCCTGCCGGAAAATCTGCAGCCGAAGGATATCACCGGGCGTGCGCTGGCTGATTCCTGTATCGACTGTCGTCGCGCGCTGTCGCTGTTCTGCGTCATCATGGGGCGATTTGGCGGCGATCTGGCGTTAACGCTGGGCACGTTTGGCGGTGTGTACATCGCTGGCGGCATCGTACCGCGCTTCCTCGACTTCTTTAAAGCTTCGGGTTTCCGTGGTGGTTTTGAAGATAAGGGGCGTTTTAAAGCCTACGTACAGGATATTCCGGTATATCTGATCGTGCATGATAACCCGGGCCTGCTTGGTTCCGGTGCGCATCTGCGCCAGACGCTGGGCCATATTTTGTAAGACCAATGCCGGATGGTGCACAGCGCTTATCCGGCTTACATATATCCCGCAAAACCGTGTTTATTACGCGGTTTTTTTATGCCTACCGCCCGCCTTTCCGACCTTCGTCACATTTCCGAATGGCGGGATTATTTGTCCAGTAAAAGCATTATTTGTCTGATAACGGTCGTTACTTTCCCCGGACCATAATTTCACTCGTTAACTATTACGAGGAAATGATTATGAGCAAAAAACTGATTGCCGTTTGCGCGTGCCCAATGGGGCTGGCCCATACCTTTATGGCGGCTCAGGCGCTGGAAGAAGCCGCGGTTGAAGCGGGTTATGAAGTGAAAATTGAAACCCAGGGTGCGGACGGAATTCAAAATCGCCTGACGGCGCAGGATATCGCAGAGGCAACATTGATCATCCATTCTGTTGCCGTTACTCCGGAAGATAACGAGCGTTTTGAGTCGCGTGACGTCTACGAAATTACGTTACAGGACGCGATAAAAAATGCAGCCGGCATCATCAAAGAGATCGAAGAGATGGTTGCCGCTGAACAACAATAATCATCGACAGGGAATTACGTATGGCCATTAAAAAACGCAGTGCAACCGTTGTGCCTGGCGCATCTGGTGCGGCAGCGGCAATAAAAAATCCACCGGCCTCCCACAATAGCTTCTGGGGCGAACTTCCGCAGCATGTGATGTCGGGTATTTCGCGCATGGTACCGACGTTAATTATGGGCGGGGTAATTCTCGCCTTCTCGCAACTGATCGCCTATAGCTGGCTCGATATACCTGCTGACACCGGCATCATGGATGCGCTGAACAGCGGAAAATTCAGCGGTTTTAATCTCTCATTACTGAAGTTTGCCTGGCTGTCGCAATCTTTTGGCGGTGTGTTGTTTGGTTTTGCTATTCCGATGTTTGCCGCGTTTGTCGCCAACTCTATCGGCGGTAAGCTGGCGTTTCCGGCGGGGTTCATTGGTGGACTGATGTCCACTCAGCCCACACAGATACTGAATTTTGACCCAGCGACGCTGCAATGGGCAACCAGTGCCCCCGTCCCGTCAACCTTTATTGGCGCGCTGATTATCTCGATTGTCGCCGGGTATCTGGTGAAGTGGATGAACCAAAAAATCCAGTTGCCTGATTTCCTGCTGGCATTCAAAACCACCTTTTTACTGCCCATTCTTTCCGCGATCTTCGTCATGTTGGCGATGTATTACGTGATAACGCCGTTTGGCGGGTGGATCAACGGCGGAATTCGTTCACTGCTGACGGCGGCTGGAGAGAAAGGCACGCTGATGTACGCGATGGGGATTTCTGCGGCAACGGCGATTGACCTCGGCGGTCCGATTAATAAAGCCGCAGGATTTGTCGCCTTCAGCTTTACTACCGATCACGTTCTGCCGGTAACCGCACGCTCTATTGCCATCGTGATTCCTCCAATTGGCCTCGGGTTGGCTACGCTTCTCGATCGGCGCTTAACTGGCAAACGCCTGTTCAGCGCACAGCTCTACCCGCAAGGGAAAACGGCAATGTTCCTCGCATTTATGGGCATCAGCGAAGGGGCAATCCCGTTTGCGCTGGAAAGCCCCATCACGGCAATTCCATCCTATATGGTTGGCGCTATTGTCGGATCGACGGCTGCCGTCTGGCTGGGGGCGGTGCAGTGGTTCCCGGAATCGGCTATCTGGGCATGGCCGCTGGTCACTAACCTCGGCGTCTATATGGCGGGGATCCTGTTAGGTGCGGTGATTACGGCGCTGATGGTGGTGTTCCTGCGCAACATGATGTACCGCAAAGGCAAATTGCTGATTGAAAGCCTCTGATTAAAAGGATTGTGACCATGAGCTTACTTGCCTCGCTGCGTGACTGGCTAACGGCGCAACATCTCGATGCGATGCTGCTGTCATCGCGACAGAATAAACAGCCGCATATGGGGATCTCCAGCGGTTCAGGGTTTGTGTTTATCAGCCATCAAAACGCGCATATCCTGGTCGACGCCCGTTACTACACCGATGTCGCTACGCGTACTCAGGGCTATCAGATCCATCTACTTGATGGCGCGCAGACGCTGTATTCACGGGTGAATCACATTATTGCTGACGAAAAGCTGCAGACGGTGGGATTTGAAGGTGAGCAGGTAAGCTGGAATACGGTGAATGGATGGTCGGGCAAACTGCGTGCGCGACTAGTGAGTGCCGTGCCGGATGTGCTCCGGCAGGTAAAAACGGCGCAGGAGATAGCCTGCATTCGCAAAGCCTGCCGGATAGCTGACCTTAGTGCTGAACATATTCGCCGCTTTATTCAACCCGGCCTCAGTGAGCGCGAAATTGCCGCTGAACTGGAGTGGTACATGCGTACGCTCGGTGCAGACAAACCCTCTTTTGACACCATTGTCGCCAGCGGCTGGCGCGGCGCGCTGCCGCACGGTAAAGCCAGCGACAAGCGTGTCGAGGCGGGTGAGTTCATCACGCTGGATTTTGGCGCGCAGTATCAGGGCTATTGTTCGGATATGACGAGAACCTTTCGCATCCCAGACGCAAACCAGCCAGCGCAAGAAAGCCCGCTGTTTTCCGTGTATCAGATTGTTCTGGCGGCGCAGCGTGCGGCGGTGGCAGCAATTCGACCAGGTCGGCGTTGCCATGAGGTTGACGCCGCAGCCAGGCAGGTCATTACGCAGGCGGGCTATGGCGATGAGTTTGGTCACAATACCGGACACGCTATCGGCATTGAGGTGCATGAAAATCCCCGTTTTTCCCCCACCGACGCGACGCCTCTGGCGGCTGGCATGCTGCTCACCGTTGAGCCGGGTATTTATCTGCCGGGGCAGGGAGGCGTGCGTATTGAGGATGTGGTGCTGGTTACGCCAGACGGCGGCGAGGTGCTCTACACCATGGCGAAAACATTGTTACACACGGGAGAGGCGTAATGGACTTATCGCTACTGAAGGCGCTGAGCGAGGCGGACGCGATCGCCTCTTCAGAACAGGAAGTGCGGCAGATCCTGCTTGAAGAGGCGGATCGTCTGCATAAAGAGGTGCGCTTTGACGGCCTGGGATCGGTGCTGATCCGTCTGAATGAATCAACCGGTCCGAAGGTAATGATCTGCGCGCATATGGATGAAGTGGGATTTATTGTGCGCAGTATTTCCAGCGAAGGAGCGATCGATGTATTGCCGGTAGGAAATGTGCGTATGGCGGCCAGGCAATTGCAGCCGGTGCGGATCACTACCCGTGAAGAGAGCAAAATTCCCGGTCTGCTCGACGGAGTGCGCAGCGGTAATGACGTCAGTGCGCTGCAGGTGGACATTGGCGCGCGGTCTTATGACGAGGTACTTCAGGCCGGCGTACGCCCTGGCGATCGCGTCACCTTTGACACGACGTTTCAGGTTTTGCCGCACCAGCGAGTCATGGGCAAAGCCTTTGATGATCGACTTGGATGTTATTTGCTGGTGGCGCTGCTGCGCGAATGGCATAACGCCATTCTCCCATGTGAGGTCTGGCTGGTGGCCAGTTCCAGTGAAGAAGTGGGACTGCGCGGAGGACAAACAGCAGCACGTGCGGTCGCCCCGGATGTGGCGATCGTGCTGGATACCGCCTGCTGGGCCAAAAACTTTGATCATGGTGCGGCCAACCATCGGCAGATTGGTAATGGCCCGATGCTGGTGTTAAGCGATAAATCGCTGATTGCCTCGCCAAAGCTGACGGCGTGGGTTGAAAGCGTGGCCACCGATGCGGGCATTACCCTGCAGCTTGACATGTTCAGTAACGGCGGCACTGACGGCGGGGCGGTGCACGTAAGCGGCACGGGGATCCCCACGGTTGTCATGGGGCCAGCTACGCGGCATGGACACTGCGCGGCGTCGATTGCCGACTGCCGTGACATCATCCAGACGCAGCAGTTGTTGTCGGCTCTTCTTTCACATCTTACGTGCGAAACCGTGGTTCATCTGACGGATTTCAGGTGCTGATTTCGCGCTAATCAGGAGTTGTTATGCTAACGATTCAATTTCTTTGCCCGCTACCCAATGGCCTGCATGCGCGTCCGGCGTGGGAGCTGAAAGAGCAGTGCAGCCAGTGGCAAAGTGAGGTGATATTTCTTAACCATCGCCAGAACGCCAGGGCAGATGCGAAAAGTTCGCTGGCGCTGATTGGCACCGGGACGCTGTTTAATGACAGTTGTAGCTTAACCATCACCGGTCGCGATGAAGAACAGGCCCGACGAGCGCTGGAGGAGTACCTCCTGCACCGGTTTATTGACAGCGACAGCGTTCAGCCGACGCCGGCGGAACTGGCGGCGCATCCGTTGCCGCGTTCGCTGATTCGCCTCAACCCAGACCTTCTTTATGGCACCGTGCTGGCAGGGGGCGTAGGGGCAGGTTCGCTCACGCTTTGGCAGAGCGATAATCTGGAAAGCTATCGCGCGATTGCGCCGAGTGCGGAAGACAATACCCGGCTGGAGCATAGTCTGGCGACGCTTGCCGAACAGCTCAATCAGCAACTGCGCGAGCGTGAGGGTGAGAGTAAAACCATCCTCAGCGCCCATCTGTCTCTGATTCAGGACGACGAGTTTGCCGGGAATATTCGTCGCTTAATGCGGGAGCAGCATCTGGGGTTAGGGGCGGCGATTATCGCCAATATGGAGCAGGTGTGCGACAAGCTGTCGGCCTCAGGTAGCGATTACCTGCGCGAGCGCGTTAGCGATATCCGTGATATCAGCGAACAGCTGCTGCACATCACCTGGCCTGAAAGACGTCCGCGCAATGCGCTGGTGCTGAATAAGCCGACGATTCTGGTCGCTGAGGATTTGACGCCCAGCCAGTTTTTAAGCCTCAATTTGCAGCATCTGTCAGGCATGATCCTGGAGAAAACAGGGCGCACCTCGCACACCCTGATCCTCGCTCGCGCGTCGGCTATACCGGTGCTTAGCGGCTTGCCGCTGGAGGCCATTAGCCGCTATGCAGGGCAGCATGCGGTACTGGATGCCCGCTGTGGGGTACTGGCCATCAATCCAGACGATGCGGTTCGCGGTTATTACGCGATTGCGCAGAAGCTGGCCGATGAATGCCAGCGGCGGCAGGCGCTGGATGCCGCTCAGCCCGCGCTGACCAAAGATAATCAGCGTATTGACGTTGCAGCGAATATCGGTACCGCGCTGGAAGCGCCGGGGGCGTTTGCCAATGGCGCGGAAGGGATTGGGCTGTTTCGTACTGAAATGCTGTTTATGGACCGCGACAGCG
Organism: Citrobacter sp. Cb041; assembly: GCF_030336655.1. Taxonomy (NCBI): domain Bacteria; kingdom Pseudomonadati; phylum Pseudomonadota; class Gammaproteobacteria; order Enterobacterales; family Enterobacteriaceae; genus Citrobacter; species Citrobacter sp. Cb041. The sequence continues at coordinate 114,622 of NZ_JAOWDD010000043.1, forward strand.
CTCCCGACGAGCAGGAACAGTTTGAAGCCTACCAGCAGGTCTTATTGGCCGCGGGCGACAAGCCGGTTATCTTTCGCACCATGGATATTGGGGGGGATAAAAATATCCGTTACCTCAATATTCCGCAGGAAGAGAATCCTTTCCTAGGCTACCGCGCGGTGCGAATTTATCCAGAGTTTGCCGGACTGTTTCGCACGCAGCTGCGCGCCATCTTACGTGCGGCAACCTTCGGCAATGCGCAGCTGATGATCCCAATGGTGCACAGCCTTGACCAGATTTTGTGGGTAAAAAGCGAACTGCAAAAAGCGCTGGTGGCACTGAAAGCCGACGGTTTACGCCATGCTCCGACAATTTCATTGGGGATTATGGTTGAAGTGCCGTCGGTGTGTTACATCATCGACCATTTCTGCGATGAGGTGGATTTCTTCAGTATTGGTTCAAACGACATGACCCAGTACCTGTACGCCGTCGATCGTAATAACCCGCGCGTTTCGCCGTTGTACAACCCGATTACGCCGTCGTTCCTGCGAATGTTGCAGCAGATTGTCCGCGTGGCGCACGAACGCGGTAAATGGGTGGGCATTTGCGGCGAACTGGGGGGCGAAGGACGCTATTTACCGCTGCTACTGGGCTTAGGACTCGACGAGCTGAGCATGAGCAGTCCACGTATTCCGGCGGTGAAAAGTCAGCTTCGTCAACTGGAGGGCCAGGCATGCCGTGAACTCGCCATACGGGCCTGTGAGTGCCGTAGCGCTCAAGAGATAGAAGATCTGCTCAACCAGTTTGCACCGCAGAAAGACGTGCGTCCGCTGCTGGCGCGGGAGAACATCTTTGTTGGTGAATCTCTGAGTAACAAAGAGCAGGTGATTCAGTTTCTGTGCGGCAATCTTGGTGTTAATGGGCGAACTGAACATCCGTTTGAGCTGGAGGAAGATATCTGGCAGCGCGAAGAGATAGTCACCACTGCTGTCGGTTTTGGTGTGGCTATTCCGCACACTAAGTCCCAGTGGATCCGCCATTCCAGCATCAGTATTGCCCGGCTTGCTCATCCCGTTGACTGGCAGTCAGAGATGGGCGAAGTGGAACTGGTTATCATGCTGACGCTGGGGGCTGATGAAGGCATTAACCACGTGAAGGTCTTCTCGCAGCTGGCGCGTAAGTTGGTGAACAAGCCGTTCCGCCAGTCGTTGTTTGCCGCTGAAAATGCCGACAGTATTCTCGCGTTGCTGGAGGCGGAACTGACGTTTTAAGCTTCACTGAAAGAGCGCTCTCCAGCCTGCGACGATCTGGTTGCAGGCTGGATGAACGCGACCGGAAAGCGACATCATCAATGCGGCGCGTTTGGCACCGGCAGTTTCCCGGCTCTTAAGAGCGTCATTTCTTGCTTACAGAGCAGAACCACCGCCTGGCGAGCTTTAACACGGCGGGAGGTAAGGGCTCTTTTCACGGTCTGACGATCCGCACCTGATTCCAGCATCTGAAAACACATCAGGGAGAGTGCACGTCTGTTTTTCATCGCATATTCACTTTATTGAGTAAGCCTGCAGGGGGAGCTACATGCCGTTATTTTACAACGATGCAAACGGATATTACTAACCTGTTGGCGTTGTCTCACTTAACGTGCTGACTGAAAACGTACGCTGTACTCTCCCGGAGTCAGGCCAAACTGACGCCGGAACAGGCGGCAGAAATAATTACTGTCCTGATACCCGCACCGCTGTGCGACTTCGCTAATCGACAGATGGTATTTCTGTAAGATGATGCGCGCCTTCGCCATTCTGACCCACCGCAGGTACTCGACGAACCCCATGGTGCCGTGCTGGGCAAACACTTTTGACAGGTGGTTGGGCGTGATATTAAAAAACTGCGCTACGCTTTCCCGGGTCAGCGGTTGGGCATAGTTATCCTGCACCCAGTTACACATACTATGATAGAGAAATTCAGCGCGCGGACGCTCTGTGTCAGGGCGGGTATTCACCACGCTACGACACAGATGCAGCAGGCTAAGCACCAGCGGCTGAATAATATCCTGGGCCTGAGGAGAGCGGCTTAAATGGGTTAATGCGGTGAGCATCGCCTCGCCTTCGCCGCGCTGCGGATGTGGTAACTCAATACGGCGGATCGGACGTAACAGCGATGCCGTTCGATTATCGTAAAAAGAGAGCCCCAGCCAGGCCGGAGAAAACACCAGACTCAGTAGCATCACGGGTTTATCGCTACCGGGCAAATTCGCTGCTTTCGCCGGGATAAACAGCATGTCGCCTTCTGGCAGGCTATGCTGCTGTTTTTCCAGTTGATTACTGTATTCGCCACGCAGCACGATATCGAGGCGCGGAAGGTCAATACACAAACTGCCGGACGGTAACGTGCTGGGCTGGGACGCGAACCACACGCGGCCAAGACGCTGCGGGTTCAATACCAGGCCGCTGAACAGATCGGCGAAAAACTGTTGGTCTGCGGGGAGGCCTGGCTCTTTCATCACTCTTTCTCTGCGCTATAAGTGCATTAACTGCCTGAACTCTTTCACTTTACTCCGACTCACCGGGATTTCAAATTCCAGATCTTTTAAGCGCAAAATGTAGGTGTTGTTAAACCAGGGTTCGATCTCGCGGATTTTATTCAGATTCACACAGAACGAGCGGTGGCAGCGGAAGAAATGCGAAGCAGGCAATTTGCTGCAAAATTCAGTGATGTTCATCGGCATCACGTACGATTCGCGCCGGGTGTAGACAAACGTCATCTTTTCATGGGCTTCTGCGTAGTAGATGTCGTTGATCGGGGTCACGATGATCCGCTCATCTTTGATCAGATTGATCGTATCGTTTTCGCGGGTCACCGGACTGGCAGGCGAGGTTCCCGTTTGCTGTTGCTGCCAGGCTGCTTCCAGCTTTTGCAGCATGCCGACGATGCGTGATTCCTGATACGGCTTCAGGATGTAGTCAAAAGCCTCCAGTTCAAAGGCTTCAACAGCGTGCTCTTTCCACGCGGTAATAAAGATGATAAAGGGCTTGTGCGCGAACTGGCTGATGTTTTGCGCCAACAGGACGCCATCCAGCGAGGGAATATTGATATCCAGAAAAATGGCGTCAACGCGGTTGTGCTGGAGATATTTCAGCACGTCCAGACCGTCGTCAAATGTGCCGACAATCTCCATCTGGCTGTGCTCTTTTATCAGCCAGCTAAGTTCCTGTTGGGCCAGGAATTCATCTTCAACAATGATGACTTTCACGACTTCACTCCTGGTTAAAGCAACAATGTGGCCGGTGCGGCTGCGGGCGAGTGCTGATTAGGCACATAAAAGGCAATCTCTGTGCCTGGCTCCAGACGGCGGATATGGAGGCCCTCGCCGTAGAGCAGCTTAACGCGATGATGCACATTTAACAGACCAATTTTATTGCCCGGCATTTCATTGGATTCGACCCGTTCAATCACTTTTGGATCGATGCCGTGGCCCGTATCCCGCACGGCAATCCGTACCCGATTACCGCACTCCGCAACGCTGATGGTGACCACCCCTTTTCCTTTGCAGGGTTGAATCCCATGGACGATAGCGTTCTCTACCAGCGGCTGAATCAGCAGGCTGGGAATATAACAGCTTACCTCTTCATCGATATCATAAATAACCGTCAGCTTGTCGCCAAAACGGGCCTGTTCGATGGCGATGTAATCCTTGATTTGATATAGCTCTTTTTTGATGTCGATCTGCTCATCGTCTTTTAATTCAATATTATAGCGAAGATAGCGCGATAAATTAAAAATCAGCTGGCGCGCAGTGTCTGGATTCAGCCGCACCGACGATGAAATTGCGTTCAGGGCGTTAAACAGGAAATGGGGATTTATTTTACTTTGTAGCGCACGCAGCTCTGCCTTATTTGCCATTTCGCGTAGCTGCTCCGCCCGGGAGACTTCCAGCTGAGTCGAGATAATTTGCGACAGGCCGATGGCCATTTCCTGCAGCGAGGAGGTTATCTGGTGGGCGTGACAGTAGTAGATTTTTAGCGTACCGGTGACAACACCTTTCTCCCAAAGCGGAATCACCAGCATGGAGTGTATTTCCGGCGTACGGTGCGCTTCATCATTGTTTTTAATGATGATTTTTCCGTAATTGATCGCCTGTTGCGTAGTCGGACTGACGAAATCATCATTATCGCGGTAGTTAAGCTCACCCACGCCAACGTAGGCCAGCACGTGCTGGGTGTTGGTAATAGCGACGGCATCAGCATGGATATCATGGCGAATAATTTCGCACACCTGGCGAAGCGATTCGCTATTGACCTGGCGAAAAAGCGGCAGAGTTTTGTTGGCGATATCCAGAGCCAGCTTAGCCTGCTTCGCGGCGCTGGCTTCTTTCTCGCCTTCCACGCTTTGCACCAGCATGACGATAAAACCAATGCAGACACTACCCAGAATCATTGGGATGCCGATCTTCGAGACGATATCCAGCCCCAGTTCGGTGGTGGGCGCCCAGGCGACGACGAGGATCATGGTCAGAGATTCACACAGCATTCCGCCTAAAATACCCGCACGCCAGTGCTGCGCTTTGGGGATCCTACGGTTGATCCAGCCAGCAATGCAGCCTGCCAGAATGCTGGTGATAAAGCAGGGCAGGGCGGTTACGCCGCCGATGTCGATCAGGTAGCGGTGGGTGCCCGCGATCAGGCCTGTAATGATACCGACCCAGGGACCGAACAGAATTCCCCCTGACATGACGGCGATAATACGTACGTTAACCAGTGAGCCTTCAACCGGTACGCCGGACCAGGTACTGAACAGGGCAAACATTGAGAAAATCGCGGTAACGGCGAGCAGCTCTTTCGGGGAGTGGGCTGACTTGTGCAACAGTTCGCGAAACAGGCGGATACGAATCAGGAAAAACAGACAGAACAGCATCAGCGCTGCCCGGTCGAATACCGCCAGCAGCATATTGAATATTTCGTGCACGGGTGACTCTTGCGCAAGGGTTAAACCTCTATGATAGGTAACCTGAGGCTGGATGACCAGCACACCCGCAGCCTGTAGCTAATGGGGAAAAACCTTAATATTAAAAGGGGATTGTTGCATGATTGTTGTATTTACAATGCCTGTCCTGTCAACAGAGCGCACAAAGTAATATGTTTAACAATAAAATGTTAAATGGTGGTAATTTTAAGCGGAGTGTGAAAAATTTTATTTCCTCATTTTTTCTGGCTATTCCTCTTTTACCTCAATAAAAAATATTTTGTTTTGCCTCTCGACAGAAGGAAATTATTCAGGCTATTTTCTAAACGTGCCACCATCGTGGCAGCGTCGCTCGGACGGTCCGGGCGCTAACGTTAATCTGAGGATATTATGGCTGACTCCCGCCCTGAACGTCGCTTTACGCGTATTGATCGCCTTCCCCCTTACGTTTTTAACATTACTGCTGAACTGAAGATGGCTGCGCGTCGGCGCGGCGAAGATATTATCGATTTCAGCATGGGGAACCCGGATGGGGCCACGCCTCCTCACATTGTCGAAAAACTCTGTACCGTGGCGCAGCGCCCGGATACGCACGGTTACTCCACCTCGCGCGGCATTCCGCGTCTGCGTCGGGCGATTTCCCGTTGGTACCAGGAACGCTATGACGTTGAGATCGATCCGGAATCCGAAGCGATTGTGACGATTGGCTCGAAAGAAGGATTGGCGCACCTGATGCTGGCCACGCTGGATCACGGCGATACGGTCCTCGTACCGAACCCGAGCTATCCGATCCATATTTATGGGGCGGTGATTGCCGGCGCGCAGGTACGTTCAGTGCCGCTGGTCGAAGGCGTCGATTTCTTTAATGAGCTGGAGCGCGCGATTCGCGAAAGCTACCCGAAACCGAAGATGATGATCTTAGGTTTTCCTTCCAACCCGACTGCGCAGTGCGTCGAGCTGGAGTTCTTCGAAAAAGTTGTGGCCCTGGCTAAACGCTATGACGTGCTGGTGGTTCATGACCTGGCCTATGCCGATATCGTCTACGATGGCTGGAAAGCGCCGTCGATTATGGAGGTACCGGGCGCTCGTGATGTCGCGGTGGAGTTTTTCACCCTATCGAAAAGCTACAACATGGCGGGCTGGCGTATCGGTTTTATGGTAGGTAACAAAACGCTGGTGAACGCGCTGGCTCGAATTAAGAGCTATCACGATTACGGAACCTTTACTCCGTTGCAGGTTGCAGCAATCGCCGCGCTGGAAGGCGATCAGCAGTGCGTGCGGGATATTGCTGAGCAATATAAACGTCGTCGAGATGTGCTGGTTAAGGGGCTGCATGAAGCCGGGTGGATGGTCGAGATGCCCAAGGCCTCGATGTACGTTTGGGCGAAAATCCCAGAGCAATACGCCGCGATGGGATCACTTGAATTTGCCAAGAAACTGCTGAACGAGGCGAAGGTATGCGTTTCGCCGGGGATTGGTTTTGGTGATTATGGTGATACGCACGTGCGCTTTGCGTTAATTGAAAACCGCGACCGTACCCGCCAGGCGATCCGTGGCATCAAAGCAATGTTCCGCGCCGATGGCTTACTGCCTGCCAGTGCAAAATCGGCCACTGAAAGTACCGACTAACAACACGTTTCCCCAAAAGCAAACAGGAGCCATCAGGCTCCTGTTTATTTGCTGCGTCTTTTAATTTAGATCATCAGGGCGAAAGTACCGGCCCAAACGATGACCATAAAAGAAATGCCCATAAAGAAATATTTCACTTTTCATCTCTCCGCGTACCTGAGGTACGTCTAAATGAACATATGCTAACCTGACAGAGAGCTGATGCACGCGTAAACGAAATGGAGAATTCCCTTCGTTTGCTTGTCTGCATCACCTCAGAATTCTGAGCTTTTATGCTCCAGACGGCGCTAATGTACGCCTAAAAATGAGGTGAGACAAGAGGCATTTTTTTATTTAATTTTAATAACTTACAAGTGTCGTGATTCGGCGACAGTTTAATTTCTATCGGTAATAAATTGCTATTGAGCGACGGAATGTTTACTCGGAGAATTCTCATATCTCCATGATGTTAATGCGGTTAATTTTTCGCGGAATGAGATTATGAAAAGGTTAAAAATGACCAGATTAATGATGTTAGCACTCGTTCTTACGCCAGTGACGTCGATGGCGGCCTCGCCGATGGCATTCAATTTCAGCTGCGTAAGTATTGGTGGTGTGAATAGTGATGGTAAAGGCAATATCTGGATTGATGGCACTAAGGCGACGGTAAAGGCCTTCAATGAAAATTACTGGGAAGCAAAAAGCGGTAACAATACCGTGTCTATCTCCCGTAAAGATGACGGGAATCCGGACGTTTCCTGGACCGGGCCTAATCGTAAGCACGGGATTTGCCTGCCTGAAGACAATATCGACTTTTCAGGGGCAAAGAAATCGACCAGCAACGGGCCTTCTTTTTCCTGTTCTGCGGTAGCAAAGGGCAGTATCGAGGAGGTTATCTGTCAAAGTCCTTCGCTCTCAGCCATGGATTTGGCATTGAACGGGGCCTACAAGCAGGCGCTGGTTAAATCGAGTAATAACCCGACGCTCAAAGCAGAGCAACGCGGCTGGGTGAAAGGGCGTAACGAATGCTGGAAAGAGCAGGATAAGCCAGCGTGTATAGCCCGTAACTACAATGAGCGAATGGCTGAATTACAGAACAAGTGGGGCGTGAAGTAATTCAGGCGCAGAAAAAAAGAAAGGCCTTTCGGCCTTTCTTTTTAGATGTACAACGAGGCTTCACCCATCGGGCGAGTTTTGAAGCGACGGTGGATCCAGAGATACTGCTCGGGTGCGCGCATGATCTCTTTTTCGATAATTTTGTTCATATACGCCGCTGCCTGGCTTTCATCTGTTGGATAACCTTCCATTTCTGGCGTGATGAACAGGCGGTAACCGGAGTTATCTGCTTTTCTCACCATGGTTACGGTCAGCATCGCTGCGCCCGATAACCGTGACAGCACGTAAGTACCGTTGGTGGTCGCGACGTTTTTGACTGCGAAGAAGGGGGCGAATGAACTCCCTTTACGACCGTAGTCCTGATCGGGGGCAAACCATACCGCTTCCCCTTTTTTCAGGGCGCCGACAATACCGCGCAGATTATTTCTGCCGATCATGGCCTTGTTGGAGCGCATACGACCGCGGGTTTGGATCCACTCCATCAACTTATTGTTGTGCGGGCGATAGGTTGCCATCATCGGTTGGCAAAGTCCCATTACGCGACCACCCAACTCGAGTGACATAAAGTGTACGCCTACCACCATCACGCCACGGTTTTGCATCTGTGCGCGTTTCAGGTTGTCCAGTCCTTCTACATCAAACCATTTGCGTACCCGGCGATCCGGCCAGAACCAGGCCATACCCGTTTCAAGCAGCGCCATGCCGAGTGAACGGAAGTTCTCATCGACCAGTTTGTCTCTTTCTTCTTGCGACAGATTTGGGAAACAGAGTTCGAGATTTTTATGAGCAATAGATTCACGGCGCTTTAAAAATGGACGAGCCAGCGTTCCTGTACGGGTACCAAGAAAACACAACACGGGATAGGGAAGTTGTACCAGTAACCAGAGCACACCGACGCCAAACCATGTGAGCCAGTAGCGCGGATGCAAAAACGCGCGTGAAAATTTACATTGGGGGAACATAAGCACCTGTTGTTGATACGAAATAGGTGTATCGCGAAGATTCTTTAGTCTGCCGCTTTACAGTCTGTACTGATCGTTAGGCCGCCATGAACGACATTGGTTCCTGTAAAGAGTGTAAAACTGAGTCAGGACAAAACCAGGAAGGGGCATGAATGATCGGACGCTCAATGTACACCCGAATATTAATGTCAGCCAGAAATAATTACTCAAGATGCGTAAATGTTTTTACGGCGATTAAGGTCAAAAATGAGTCGATATATAATGCGTTGTTTTTATGACGATTAAATAAACGGCAGTCGAATAAATTATTAGTCAGCGATTGAGTGATTATTGTAACGAAAATGTTGCTTAAATTGCGAACTATTGGGAATTGTCTTAGAATATAAACTCAAGGGAGTGTAAGGACTTACGTAAATTTTTACGGCAAACAGGAGGTATCGCTATGTTCTATTTTTGGATCTTTCTCGCGTTGAGCATTCTGAGCGTCAGTTGCTATATCTGGCAGGTTATGGGGGCTGCGGCGTCAATAAGTGCTTTTATCGGCATGGCCATACTCACGGCATTAATTTACGTTTTTACTATGCAGTTGACCAATGGTAACGAGATGGTTACCGGATTATTCCTTTTTCTTGCCCCAGCATGCGGTTTGATCATCCGCTTTATGGTGGGTTACGGTAAGCAATAAATTATCACGTTGAGCTATTTATTCTTTATCTGAATGTATTGAAGTGCCAGCATCGCTGGCACTTTTTGCGAGACTGAAATCGGCTACCGGGCATCAGCCAACTGGAGTGACGCTTCCTCTTGCTGAGCGTTTTTCCGTTGTTGTTCGAGCTCCAGCGCGCCGCGATGGGAGAGGTAGCAGAACAGGATGCAGCATACAATCCCGCCCATCAACAGATAGAAGCCGCCATGCCATCCCATTTTATCGACCATCACGCCAAACAGGCTGGTTCCCAGCGATGCGCCAAAAATGTAGCTCATGAATCCGCGTAACCCTACCGCAGAACCTACTGCGAAGCTGGGGACGATTTCCATGGTCTGAACGGAGGCCAGGAACTGCGGAACATAAATCAGGCAACCCACGATGGCGGCAAAAATAGTGACCATCAGCAGCGATTCACTTTTCCAGTAACCGATCAGGCAGACGAAAATCAGCGCCATACAGATCATGGCCAGCGGCATGCGACGGCCTTTAAACAGTTTATCGGTGAGCCAACCCGCCAGTAATGTGGAAGGAATTGCCGCCCATTCGAAAAACAGAAAAGCTATGCTCATTTGCTCTTTCGAGAAATGTTTTTCGGTTAATAAATAAATTGGCAGCCAGCTAATCATACCAAAACGCACCATATAGACAAAAACGTCTACCAGTGAAACATACCAGGCATTTTTATTACGCAATACATAGGTGCAGAAGATCTGGAAGGCACTCATATTTTCTGGCGCCTGGACAGCGTGTCGGGAATTTAATACGACTTTTTCTTCCGGCATCATTTGTTCCAGAGCCGGTAAACCCTCCTGGCGTGGTGAACCTTTCCCCAGCATCAGCACAATAAAAGCAAACAGTACGGCAACACAGGCCGGAACAATATAGCTGGCGCTTTGCCAGTGTTCGCTCCCCAAAATGGCAAACGCGGCGCCAACAATCGGGGCGACAATACCACCGCCAACGTTGTGTGAGATATTCCAGAATGCGCCAACGCGTCCACGTTCTTTACGTGGAAACCAGTTAGCGATGGTAATAAATGAAGGGCCAACGCCCATCCCCTGAAACAAACCGTTGAAAACGACCAGCGCGGCAAATATCCAGAATCCGGTACTGAACCCCAGGCCTACGTTGACGATAGCGCACAGGATCAGGCCGCATGCCATGAAGACTTTCGGGCTGGCCTTGTCTGCCAGACTGCTCATAATGCCTTTACTGATCCCATAGGCAATAAGCATGCAGCTGCTGAGTAAACCAATCTGCGTAGCGCTGAGATCCAGGTGCTCCTTCAGATATGGAGTCGAAAGCGTGAAGTTATTGCGCACAATATAGTACGCAAGATAGCCAAGAAATACGCTGAGTAATGCCTGAATTCGGTATCGGCCATAAGTTGCCTGGACTTTCTCCGCCGGGACTTTATTCGCCGCTGGTCCTGCCTTAAATATTGATAACATATCATCACCTAATTTTTTATTGATGTGAATATCAGGATTTTTCGCAGTGAAGAGTGAAATAGACGGCGAAGAAACTCAAGTTGATGAAATGTGTCACTATTGACTCAATTTTCGGGCGGCGTGGCAGATTTTGACACTTTTTTAATAATGGATTTTCAATTCTATTCTTTCACGGGCATTTTTATCATCGGCGTGTGCGGATATTAACAAATTCAGGCTGCATTTTCGGGTATTCTTTACTGATGTCGTCACTTTCCGTTTGGTTATTCTACGAATAACCTTATTCTTCCCCCCAGCGGTGATAAACGGGTAAGTTTTGTCTCAATATTATTTTTTGTACATGTTGGTATTTATGAACGGGATCACAAACAGACTGTTGGGCCGGGGGCGTTTTTGGGCATTCTTGCTCTGTTTTATGTCGCTGTCGGCGAGCTGCCAGGTCCTGGGTAAAGAGCTGGTGATGGCGACCACCTTTTCCCCAGGGGCCACGGCCTGGATTATCCAGCGCTGGCAGACGGAGCCAGGGTCAGTGATGATTCGCACGTTAAACCGGACCAGCGGTTCGCTGGAACAGTTGCTGGATACTGCGAATGCAGAAAACGTCGATCTGATTTTGACCTCATCACCCATGCTGTTGCAGCATCTTCAGGAGCACCAGAAGCTGGCGCCTTTCGATAATGCGCTGCCTGAAAGCCAGCGGCTGGTGCCAGACTCGATTCGCTCGACCTCCGTGGCTGTGGCGATATCAGGGTTTGGCCTGTTGATTAATCGTTCTGCGCTGGCGGCGCGGCATCTTCCGCCGCCTGCCGACTGGGGGGATTTAACGCAGCCTAAATATCAGAACGCGCTGTTGATGAGTAGCCCGTCGCGTTCCGATACCAACCACCTGATGGTTGAGTCGCTGCTGCAACAGAAAGGGTGGGAAGAGGGCTGGGCGACGCTGTTGGCCAGCGCCGGTAATCTGGTAACGATTTCATCACGCAGTTTTGGCGTGGCCGACAAAATTAAGAGCGGTCTGGGCGTGGCGGGGCCGGTTATTGATAACTATGCCAACCTGTTGCTTAACGATCCGCACCTTACTTTTACCTATTTCCCTCGCTCGGCGGTGTCACCCACCTATGTTGCCGTACTCAAGAATAGCCAGCACCCCAACGAAGCGCGTCGCTTTATCCGCTATCTGTTAAGCCCGGAAGGACAGCGGATCCTTGCGGATGCGAACACGGGGAAATATCCGGTCACGCAGCTCGCGCCTGATAACCCACGCGCCGTTCAGCAGGCTATTTTGATGAGCCAGCCCGCGCTTAATTATCGGCTGATCCTTAAGCGGCAACAGCTGGTGCAGCGGATGTTTGATACCGCCATCAGTTTTCGACTCGCGCAGCTGAAAGATGCCTGGCGGGCGCTATACAGTGCGGAAGCGCGCCTGAAACGCCCGCTACCCGAAATCAGAGCATTACTGACCAGCGTCCCGATAGACGCCAGAAGTAGTGAAGATGAGGCCTGGCTTGCGCAATTTGAGAATAAAAGCGTAGCCGAACAGCAGATGATGGAGTGGCAGCTCTGGTTTCTTAAAAATCAGCGTCAGGCGATATCCAAACTGGAAGAGTTAAAATGAAAGGTGGTTCGATACTGCAACGCCTGCGCCAGCTCAGCATCAGCAGCAGCCTGCGGGGAGCGTTTCTGACGGGCGCATTACTGACGTTGAGCGTAAGCTGCGTCAGTTTGTACTCCTGGCATGAGCAGAGCTCGCAGATACGCTATTCACTTGATGATTACTTCCCGCGCGTACATTCCGCTTTTTTGATAGAAGGAAATCTCAACCTGGTTGTGGATCAGCTTAATGAATTCCTGTTGGCCCCCAACACCACGGTGAGGCTGCAACTGCGCAATCAAATTATTTCTCATCTGGACAAAATTGAGGTGCTGAGCCGGGGATTACAATCGGCAGAACAACAGCAGTTGGCGGTGATTTTGCAAGACAGTCGGGCGCTGATGGCGGAGCTGGACCGGGTGCTCTACAACATGTTCCTCGTGCGCGAAAAGGTGAGTGAACTCTCCGCGCGCATCGACTGGCTACATGATGATTTTACTACCGAGCTGAATTCGCTGGTGCAGGATTTTACCTGGCAGCAGGGGACGTTGCTGGATCAAATTGAGGCCAAAAACGGCGATGCGGCGCAGTATCTCAAACGTGCCAGAGAAGTACAAAACGAGCAGCAGCAGGTTTACACCCTGGCAAGAATTGAAAATCAGATCGTGGATGATTTACGCGACAGGCTCAATGAACTGAAGTCGGGTAGCGACGACGGAATGCTGGTGGAGAATCATATCCGCTATCTGGAGAACCTGAAGAAAACGGCGGATGAAAATATCCGTACCCTCGATGACTGGCCCAGTACTATCACCCTGCGGCAAACCATTGATGAGTTACTGGAAATCGGGATGATGAAAAATAAAATGCCCGATACCATGCGCGATTATGTCGCCGCGCAAAAAGCGCTCGTTGATGCTAACCATGCCAGAGAGGCAACGCTCGGGCGCTTTCGAACACTGCTTGAGGCGCAGTTGGGGAGTAGCCATCAGCAAATGCAGATGTTTAACCAGCGGCTGGAACAAATTGTTCGCGTCAGCGGTGGACTTATTCTGCTGGCGACGCTGCTGGCGCTACTTCTCGCCTGGGGGCTCAACCATTACTTTATTCGTTCGCGTCTGGTGAAGCGTTTTACCGCACTCAACCAGGCCGTGGTGCAAATTGGTCTTGGCAAAACGGATGCCACCATCCCGGTTTATGGGCGCGATGAGCTCGGGCGCATCGCAGGATTGCTGCGCCATACTCTGGGCCAGTTGAGTGCGCAAAAAAATCAGCTGGAGCAGGAAGTGACAGAGCGCAAGGAGATAGAGTCCGATCTCCGGGCAACGCAGGATGAACTGATCCAGACGGCAAAACTGGCAGTGGTTGGACAGACCATGACCACGCTGGCGCACGAGATTAACCAACCGCTGAATGCGCTGTCGATGTACCTGTTTACGGCGGGAAGGGCAATTGAACAAGGACAATCCGCTCAGGCCAGAAGTACGTTAACCAAAGCGGAGGGGCTGATTACCCGTATTGATGCCATTATCCGTTCGCTGCGTCAGTTTGCACGTCGGGCCGAGCCGGGTGCGCCTTTGCATCCGGTCGATCTGCGACAAACATTCAGCGCCGCCTGGGAACTGTTGGCCATGCGGCATAAGCCTCAGCAGGGTACGCTGACGCTTCCAGCCCAGAGTGTATGGGTGACAGGTGATGAAGTGCGTATTCAGCAGGTGCTGGTAAACGTACTGGCAAATGCGCTGGATGCCAGTCCGACTGGCGCGCAAATAGAGGTTCACTGGCAGGCTGAGGGCAGCCGATTGTGCGTCTTTGTCTGTGATAACGGCCCCGGCTGGCCTGAGGCGTTATTGCCATCACTGTTAAAGCCGTTTACCACCAGTAAGGATGTGGGGCTCGGTATTGGCTTATCGATTTGTGTATCGTTAATGGGGCAAATGAACGGCGAACTGCGCCTGGCGTCGACACCGGGGCGTAATGCCTGCGTCGTTCTGCAATTTAATCTGACGGATGTAAACGATGTTGTGTGATGACTATTCTGTTCTGCTGATTGATGATGATGCCGATGTTCTCGACGCTTACACTCTGTTGCTTGAACAAGAGGGGTACCGTGTTTACGCATGCAATAACCCTTTTGATGCCCGAAACTGGCTGCAGGCCGACTGGTCGGGGATTGTTCTGAGCGATGTGTGTATGCCTGGCTGCAATGGAATAGACCTGATGACGTTGTTTCATCAGGATGATAATCAGTTGCCAATCCTGCTTATCACCGGGCATGGCGATGTCCCGATGGCGGTGGAGGCAGTAAAGAAAGGCGCATGGGACTTTCTGCAAAAACCGGTCGACCCCGGCAAACTGCTGTCGCTGGTAGAGGATGCACTGCGTCAGAGAAAATCCGTGATTGCCCGTCGCCATTATTGCCAGCAAAAGCTTCAGGTTGAACTGCTCGGCTACAGTGACTGGGTCAATCAGTATCGTCAACGTCTGCAACACCTGGCGGAAACGGATATTGCCGTCTGGTTTTATGGCGAGCCGGGAACGGGACGTATGACCGGAGCCCGGTATTTGCATCAGCTTGGGCGCAGCGCTGATGGGCCGTTTATCCGCGGTGAACTAACGCCCGGGAACGCGGGACTACTCAATGACCTTATTGCACAGGCGCAAGGAGGAACGCTGGTCCTGAGCCATCTTGAGTGCCTGACACGTGAACAGCAGCACCATCTGGTGCATCTGCAAAGCCAGGAGCGGCGTCCGTTTCGTCTGATAGGCATTGGTGACACATCGTTAGTGGAACTGGCGGCAACCAACCAGATTGTGGCCGAACTCTACTACTGTTTTGCGATGACGCAAATCGGTTGCCAGCCGTTGTCACAGCGTCCGGATGATATTGAGCCGCTGTTTCGTCATTACCTGCAGAAAGCCTGTCTGCGCCTGAACCATCCCGTGCCCGAGGTTGAAGGGGAGTTACTGAAAGGCATGCGGCGTCGCGTGTGGTTAAGTAATGTCCGGGAACTGGCGAATGCCGCCGAGCTTTTTGCCGTTGGGCTACTCCCGCTGGCTGAAACCGCGAATCCGCAACTGCATCTGCCTGAACCAACACCGCTCGATCGGCGGGTTGAAGAGTACGAGCGACAGATCATTACTGAAGCGCTAAATATTCATCAGGGGCGCATTAATGAAGTGGCGGAGTATTTACAAATCCCGCGTAAAAAATTGTATTTACGCATGAGAAAATACGGGCTGAGCAAAGAACACTATAAGTTTTAGTCGCCAGGATTGGGGTAGAAGGGACGTCGAGAGTATTTCGGTGGCGGCGTTGGCGTTCACCGAAATAGGCAACGGAAGTCCAGGTGATTATCTGGTTGTTTTTCTTACCACATCAAATCATCAGGGATGACAAAATCAGCATACGGATCGTCTTCGTCCTTCGCTTCCTGGCTCAGCTCGCAATTTAAAACAATATAACTTGCATCGCGCTGCGCAATCTTGTCGGCGACGACAGCCGGGATAATGGCGTATTCGCTATCGTTGCCGCTTTCAGCCGTCAGTCGGGCAATGGCCAGACGGCCCTTGATCAGCTGAGACTGAGTCACCTTATCAACATAGACTTTTTTGATCAGGTTATTATCTGTAAAGTTGTAACCAATATCGCCACGGGTAATGGTGATTTTATTCATTTCAATCAGTTGCTTGATCTGGGCTTTATATTCTTTAGACAGTGCGGCCTGTTTCTGCTGTTCGCTGAGCTGCTTGTCGCGCTCAATTTGCGCTTTTTTATTCTCTTCAACCGCTTCTCTGGCTTCGCGAGCCTGAACGCGCGATTTCTTCGCCGTTCTTTGCACTTTGGCCATTTTTTTGCTGCTGACCAGACCTGCCTTAAGCATCTGTTCTTGTAGGGTAAGTTTTGTCATCGTCGCTTCTAATCCAATAAAATCGTTGTCAGGATTATAACCTTAACGTTCGGCGGGATGCCAGAAAATGGCCGTGCCACGACGGTTATCTCCAGTAGGCGTCACCGTTCTGTGTCTTACTCCCTTTCCGAATCGTGTTGATAGTTAACCCGTTTTTTAATAAGAAATAATATGCTAAATGATTTAACTAACTTGAGAATAGATATCATAAATATAAATATTCCAGTGATTTATCCTGATTATCATAATCAAATAGAGTTATTTTGGCAGGTATTTAATCTAAAAAACAATCAGTTGTCTCTTGATCAAATTTAAAGTGCAGCCTCATTGCGCCGATAACCATAATGAAAATATGGACAATGGAGGGAAGTGGCATGTGGTGGGTTTATCGAATGCCGATGAAAATGAAGTTAATAATCGCGCTACAACCACTATTATTGGCGTTATGTTGGTTTGCTGGTTCAGGAATATTGACGCGCATTGAGACAGAACGGCAAATGGAAAATATTGCTCAACTGACAGCGCTCGCGCGTAGTGCCGGAAATGTGGTGCATGAGCTGCAAAAAGAACGGGGAATGAGCGTCGGATTTCTGGGGGCTGAAGGGAAGACGTTCAAAGATGAGTTAACCGCACAGCGGGCTTTAACCGATCGCGAGATCGAGGTCTTTGTGCGTTCACTGTCCGATACTGCATTACCCGAAGGGGATGCCGCCAATTCTGTCACCACGTTTAAGAAAAACATTCTGTCGCTCGCCACCATCCGGGAAAACGTCACGCGATTGGGGCTTCCGGCCTCTGATGTCGTTAAGTTTTATACTAATGTCATTGCTGATGTGCTGAGTTTTGTGGGCAGGTTGGGACAGTTGACGGATTCAGGCGAGATGGCGAACGCATTCGCCGCCTACTACAATTTGCTGAATTTGAAAGAACAAGCAGGTATTGAACGCGCGCTGCTGTCAAATATCTTTTCCTCCGGTCATTTCGCCGAGGGGCAGTTACATCAACTCAGTGATGTCGTCAGTAAACAGAACGTCTGGCTGGCACAATCGTTGCGTCTGAGCCCACCGGAACAGGCGGCCATGCTGGAAAGCCGCTTACAGTCCACAGAAGCGTCAAAAGCCCTCTCATTACGCGAAACCGCGTTTAGTCATGCCGCGAAAGGTGGATTTGATGTCGATCCTACTGTCTGGTTCAAGGTTCAAACCCAGCGTATTGAAGTGATGCGGCAGATAGAAGATGTGACGGCGAATCTTCTGTTAGCGAATGCGGAAAAACTCGCGCAGGATGCACGAAAAAACTGGCAAATATATATGATTGTCAGCTTGTTAGCGCTCCTGGCATCATTGGCGTTCGCAGGGGCAATCGCTATCAATATGCATCGTCAATTTAGCGACACGCTCCGCAAGATTGCGGGTATGAACGGCGATCTGACTCAACGATTGGCGACCCCGGGGAAAGATGAGCTTTCCTCACTTAATCGCGCCTATAACACGATGCTGGAAAGTATTCAGCATATCGTCCAGGAGATTAAACAAGGCTCCGTGGTTTTATCCGATGCCAGCAGCAGTATTACGGCGGGTAATCAGGACCTGGCCCAACGCACGGATGAACAGGCAGCATCAATAGTACAAGCGGTGGCTAGTATGGAACAGTTCTCCACGACGATTACGCAAACGGCGGACAATGCCCGCGAAGCGGAGCATCTGACAATCAGGCTGGAAAAAGAGGTCCGCCAGGCCAGTAACGTCGCCAGTGCGGCAAATCAAAGCATGGGGGATATTCGCTCTTCCAGTGAGAAAATCTCGAATATTGTGACCTCGATAGACGATATTTCGTTTCAGACTAACTTGCTGGCGCTGAATGCGGCAGTGGAAGCTGCACGGGCAGGAGAGATGGGCAGGGGGTTTGCGGTTGTCGCCAGTGAAGTGCGGAATCTTTCGCAGCGTTGTGCCAAAGAAGCTAATCAGATCCGCGAGCTGGTCGCGCAGAATATGGTAAAAATTAGTGAGGGTGTTGAGCGGGTTACGGCGTCCGCTACCGCGCTAGAAGCCGCGGCGGACAATACCACCAGCATGAAGCAATATATTGCGGATATCGCTCGTGTAGCGACGGAACAATCGCAAGGGGTAACTCAGATTAACCTGGCACTGCGACCTATGGAGCAGGTCACGCAGCAAAACGCGGCGTTGGTTTCTCAGGCCGCAAGCGACAGCCAGCGCCTGGACAATCTGTCTGTCACCATGAAGGATCTGGTCAATCGTTTTGTTGTCTGACCTGACGCCGTTTAACCGACCCGGACAACATACCGGGTCGGTTCATCCCCTGGCGGGGAAATAGTATTAACGATAAATTGCTACAACGGGTTTTCCGTCATCGCCTATGGTTCCCCGGTACATACCTTCAGAGTTGAAGGACATGGTGTAATTACCGGCTTTATCAAGCACAATTACTCCACCGCTGCCATTCAGCGCCTTAACTTCATCCAGAGCATTCTGCGCTGCGTCTTTTAAAGGGGTATTGCGGTATTTCACCTGGGCTGCAATGTTATACGCGGTCAGCGTGCGGATAAACATTTCTCCTGAGCCGGTTGCGGATACCGCCACGGTTTCATTGTCGGCATAATTTCCTGCGCCAATAATAGGTGAATCCCCCACACGTCCGTAACGTTTGTTGGTCATTCCGCCTGTAGATGTTCCGGCAGCGAGATTACCGTCTTTATCCAGAGCAACAGCGCCGACAGTGCCATATTTATAGTCATACATCATTGGGTCAGCGAACAGGGCAGCGCTCTTTCCATCGTGATCAAGGAGCACTTTTTCTTTTTTGATTGCATTCTGTAATTGCTGCCAGCGAAAATCTGTTTTGAAATAAGCAGGATCAACGGTTGCGAGTCCCTGTTCTTTTGCAAAGGTATCCGCGCCTGTCGAGACCATGAGAACGTGCGGGCTTTGAGTCATAACGGCATACGCCGCATTAATTGGGTTTTTAACCGTGGTTACACCGGCAACGGCACCGGCTTTTCGAGTTTTCCCATCCATAATGGACGCATCCAGTTCATTGCGGCCATCGTGGGTAAACACGGCACCTTTACCTGCATTGAAGAGAGGAGAATCTTCCATCACATTAATCGCTTTCTGAACGGCTTCCAGGCTGCTACCGCCTTTATTCAGAACCGCATAACCTGCATTCAGAGCTTCAGTGAGTTTTTCTGTATACTGCTTTTCCTGTTCTGGTGTGATGGTATCTTTTGTAATGGTACCGGCACCACCATGGATCACCAGCCTTATCGGTGATTGCGCGTCTCCCCATGCGGGAGCTGTCAGTAAGGTACAAAGGGTCAAAGTAGCGATACTGGTCTTGATTCTGATCATATGAATAAATTCCTTTTTTCTGAGTGATGAATCATTTCCGATAATGTTTCTCATTACCGGTATTAATCAGCCTGTTTATGGAGAACTTATTCCTGACAAACTGGCTAAAGATTAATCATGGCTATACTTCAATAATCATAATTTTGGTTAATTGATTTTAGTCAAAATATATTTTTAATGATTGATTTATCAAAAAATGAAGCGTTTCCGCAGAAGTTTCTATCATTCCACTGACCATACCTGCAGGCTTCCGGTTGCAGTCTGTCGCTGGTAAAGTGAGCAACCAATACCGAGATGTGGCCAGAAGGGAATTCCGAGTGACCGAACGTATTGATTATCAGACTGAAAAATACAGCTTTACTGAGGCGACTGAAAGTTCCCGTCTGGCTGGCCAGTGGGCTGATGTTATTGCTGAATGTCGGGAAATGAAGGCGGGTCCGGAAGAGCGTTTGCGTATTGCTTTATTGAATGTGGACTATGTGACCAGCTTTGAGCTGCCTTTCCGTTTGTTATTACTCCGTACCCCGCAACTGATTGCCAGCGTTCGTGAAGAGCTGCAACTTAGTCAGAAAAACGTAATCTTTAACGGTAAACGCTTTGGTTGTGTTTACAGCCTGAAAGCGAGTCTCGGCGGGATACCGGATGAATTTCAGTACCGCCTGTCGCATCGTATTCGACGCATTAATCGTGCAGGTTCAAGCGAAGCGCCATATCAGCAAATTGCTAAAACGGTGAAAGCACCGCGTGAGCGTCTGAAGCTGGCACTGGAATCAGGCCTTGATGTCACTGCTTTGGACGGGCTTTTCTGGTTTGGTAGCCAACGTATTGCTGCTGACGTACTGAGGCTGAGAAAATCAGGGATGCGGATAGCTACTGAGCAGACAATGGTGTCCGACAATCTTACTGCAACGGTGAGGAATGTGCCGTTTTATCGCCTGGCTTAGGGATGAACTGACAGGTAAATGAAAGGATTTAGCCGGATGCATTTAATTAAAAGTGTCCCCTGCAGGAATCGAACCTGCAACTAGCCCTTAGGAGGGGCTCGTTATATCCATTTAACTAAGGGGACGAAGCGGCACGAGTATAGCGTTTTTTACTCACAACGGTAAGCCTCAGGCCGCCCAACTGCTCAAACCGTCACCATTCAAGCCTGTTTTTTCTGGTTTTTCTGCTTTTGCTCATCCCGCCTGGCTTGTAACCTGGCTTCTTCTTTGCGTTTATTGCTCATATCATTGCGGATCTGCGCGTGGCTCATCAGCGCGAAGATAAACGTCCCGCCACAGATATTCCCGGCGAGCGTAGGGAGAGCAAAGGGCCAGAAGAAATCACTCCAGTGCAGCGTACCATTAAAGACCAGATAGAGAATTTCCACCGAACCGACGACGATGTGCGTGGTATCGCCCAGCGCAATCAGCCAGGTCATCAGAATAATAACCACAATCTTTGCCGCACCGGCGGCGGGAAACATCCATACCATTGTGGCAATTAACCAGCCGGAAATGATGGCGTTGGAAAACATCTCCGTTGGCGTGTTTTTCATCACATCCATGCCGATTTTGACAAAAGCATCGCGGGTTTCTTCATCAAAAATCGGCATATGCTCAAACGCCCATGCCGCAACCCCGGTGCCAATAATATTACCTAGCAGAACCACACTCCACAGGCGCATCAGCAGGCCAAAATTGCCGAGCGTAGGGTTTTGCATTACCGGCAGGACGGCGGTGACGGTATTTTCGGTAAACAGTTGCTGGCGGGCCATAATGACAATTATAAAGCCGAAGGTATAACCGAGGTTCTCCAGCAAAAATCCCCCAGGCACACCTTCCAGTTGCACATGAAAAATTCCTTTAGCCAGTAGCGAGGCGCCCATCGACAGTCCCGCAGCGATGGCTGACCACAGTAGCGCCATCGCGTCGCGCTCCATTTCTTTCTCCCCATCCTGGCGGATATGTTCATGGATCGCCATGGCGCGGGAGGGGAGTCTGTCCTCATCGACCTCAATCTTTTTACCCTCTAGCTTTTCGTCACTGTCGACCTGAAGTTCGTCGCTGTGCCGATCAATCTTTTCGTTCTCAATGTCATTCATAGCCGAATCCTGAATTAGCACGTATTGCTAAAGCGTAGCGGCTTTTGCCCGAAAATCAGCGGGAGAAAGTCTGAGATAGCAAAAATGGTAACGTTTGTTTTTATTGGGGTAGCTAGAATAGAGCCGCCGCGGAGTACGCATTACCAGGCTATGATCAAATCAGTAACACAGGGTATATAGACATCATTTGACGTGCTGTTACAATCGCTCACATCTAAACAGGCGGATACGTCATCGTTCCGTCATGGATGGCAATCAGCGATAGCCATAATACACAGGGAGACACTTATGAAGCTTCGCCTGTCGGCGCTTGCGCTGGGAACCACACTTTTGGTGGGGTGTGCGAGCTCTGGTACTGAACAGCAGGGGCGTTCGGACCCATTCGAAGGGTTCAACCGCACCATGTACAACTTCAACTTTAATGTTTTAGATCCATACGTTGTTCGACCGGTGGCAGTTGCCTGGCGTGATTATGTCCCGCAGCCGGCGCGTAACGGTTTGAGCAATTTTACCGGCAACCTTGAAGAGCCGGCCGTTATGGTCAACTACTTCCTGCAAGGCGACCCCTATCAGGGTATGGTGCACTTCACCCGTTTCTTCCTGAACACCCTGTTAGGTATGGGCGGATTTATCGACGTGGCGGGTATGGCTAATCCGAAGTTACAGCGCGTTGAACCACACCGTTTTGGTAGTACGTTAGGCCACTATGACGTTGGTTATGGACCGTATATGCAGCTTCCATTCTACGGCAGCTTCACGCTGCGTGATGATGGCGGCGACATGGTGGATACGCTGTATCCGGTACTGTCCTGGCTGACCTGGCCGTTGTCGATAGGTAAATGGACGGTTGAAGGGATTGAAACCCGCGCGCAACTGCTTGATTCCGACGGTCTGCTGCGTCAGTCTTCCGACCCTTACATCATGGTGCGAGAAGCTTACTTCCAGCGTCATGACTTTATTGCGAACGGTGGGAAACTCAAACCAGAAGAAAACCCGAACGCGAAAGATATTCAGGACGATTTAAAAGAGATCGATTCCGAGTAAGGAAGGATGAAAATAAAAAGGTGAGCTAAAAAGCTCACCTTTTTTATATCTGAAGAAAATCAGAATGCGTAGTTGAAGTTGGTACCGAACAGCCAGGCTTTACCTTCAGAATCGAAAGTATACGGGCCTTCTTTGACGGTCACTTTCTGGCCGTGCATATAAGAAACGCCTACGTCAATGGACGCGTCATCATTGAAGGCGTAAGTGGTACCCGCACTCAGCCACAGACGGTCCTGGTCTGGAATGGAGATGGAACGCTTGCTCGCAGGAACCGGGCTATCGTCATAGGCGATACCGGTACGGAAGGTCCAGCTTTTATCCATGTAATAAGTCGTACCCAGCGCGATGCGGTAAGAATCTTTGAAGCCTTCTTCTTTATAGAACAGTGTCTGCCCGTTGGTGCCGGTTGCTTTCAGTTCCTGGAACTGACTCCAACTGGTGTAAGCCATGCTGTAGTGAATAGCCCACTGTGGTGCAACGCGGTTGTAACCCGACAGTTCCCACATTTCCGGTAGGTTAAGCGTCAGAGAACCTGGGACAGTGGCGTTGGTGGTTCCCCAAGGGAACGCCGTGCCCGCGCCAGGTAACGCGTTGGCCTGGGTGCGGATGCCGCTCTTGTAATCGCCATCGAAGTCGATTTTGACTTCAGAACGATACGTTAAACCGTAGCGGTTATTTTTATCCAGCTCGTACAAAATACCGGCGTTCCAGCCGTAACCCCATTCGTCACCTTTCAGGCTGGCAATTTTCTGGCTGACTTTTGGCAATGCAGCAGTTTGTTCACCGGAATAACGCTCAATTTTTGCATCGGCATAGACGGCATTAAAACCAACGCCAAAGCTCCAGCTATCATTCAGACGGTAGGCACCGCTCAGGTTCAGGTTGACCGTTTTAAGATCGGTCTTCCCGCCGTATTCGCCGACGATGTAGTTGTCGTTAAATTCGGTTGCCAGGCCATAGTTTGACGTGACAGAAGCCCCCCAACCAAACTGTTCGTTGATCGGCATTACGAAGTGAGCATTGGGAACCCACGCCGTAGGCGCGATGTTGTCCGCATCGGTGCTGCGTCCGGTGTATGGCGATTTACCGGAAATATTCACGTCTGGATCGATATACACCGCACCCGCTGAAAAAGTAGGGCGGTCAAACATCATAATCAGCGCCGGGTTACGACTGGCGTTACCTGCATCATCTGCAATAGCGCCTTCACCCGAATATGCCCGGCCAAGGCCAGAGGAAGAAAATTCGTTTAACTGAAAGCCTGCAGACCAGGCCTGTGTGGAGATAATTGCCACTGCGACTGCGAGAGCAGACTTTGTAAACAGGGTTTTCTGGCTCATGACCATAACCTCATTGATTTATTTTTATACAAACAATGTTACATACCGTAACAGGAGCGCGAAGTGTAGGGTCTGAGGTACAACTTAGAAATCAGACCAGTGCCGAGAGTATAGGTCTGACCAGCTGAAATGTTGCAAGTATGTTTATAAATATTTTCAATTCTGTTCTCGGAAACGCGATCCAGCTGGCAAAATTGCGGGTATGCACACTCACCTGTTTGGGTGATTTTTGTTTTAGATCATTTTTAAGTGTGATTTCGGTCACTTATCCCATTTCATACAATTAACGACTGGAGAGGCGAATAATGGGAGCGTAAAATATCCCCATCGTTTATCTGGCACCACAGGTGCGAATACAGAGGAAATCTACAATGAGTAAATGCAGTGCTGATGAAACCCCGGTTTGCTGCTGTATGGATGTTGGCACCATCATGGACAACTCCGATTGCACCGCGTCATACAGCCGTGTGTTCGCGAATCGTGCAGAGGCAGAAGAAACGCTGGCCGCTCTGACTGAGAAGGCGCGTGGCGTGGAATCTGAGCCTTGCCAAATCACCTCGACCTTTACTGAAGAGTCTGAAGGTGTGCGTCTGGATATCGACTTTGTTTTTGCCTGTGAAGCTGAAACGCTGATCTTCCAACTGGGTCTGCGTTAATCCCTTCTTTAAAAGCCCTTGTTACCCAGTAGCAAGGGCTTTTTCGTCACTGTCAGTGATTATTCACTGTGTCTTAGCTCCCACTTTCTTTTCTCCCTGCTTGGCTAAATGTAAAAAATTGGTTAAGACTGTGATCAGGTCAGACCACTTATTTTTATTTTTTACAGGGGAGTGTTATGAGTCAGGCTTTACCGCTGGTTACCCGCCAGGGCGATCGCATCGCCATCGTAAGCGGATTGCGTACGCCATTTGCCCGCCAGGCAACCGCGTTTCATGGCATTCCCGCCGTAGATTTGGGGAAAATGGTCGTTGGCGAGCTGCTGGCGCGCAGCGAAATTTCTGCTGATGTGATTGAGCAACTGGTCTTTGGCCAAGTGGTGCAAATGCCCGAAGCCCCAAATATTGCTCGTGAAATCGTGCTGGGAACCGGGATGAATGTGCACACCGATGCCTACAGCGTAAGCCGAGCCTGCGCCACCAGTTTCCAGGCGGTGGCGAATGTCGCGGAAAGCCTGATGGCGGGGACTATTCGCGCAGGAATTGCCGGCGGTGCGGACTCCTCGTCAGTTCTGCCTATTGGCGTTAGCAAAAAGTTGGCGCGGGTGCTGGTGGATGTCAATAAGGCCCGGACCACCGGTCAGCGTCTTAAACTTTTCTCCCGACTGCGCTTACGTGACCTGATGCCCGTACCGCCAGCCGTCGCCGAGTATTCCACCGGTTTACGCATGGGGGATACGGCCGAGCAAATGGCCAAAACTTATGGGATTACGCGAGAGCAACAGGATGCCCTGGCGCACCGTTCTCATCAGCGCGCCGCTCAGGCGTGGTCTGAAGGAAAACTGGCAGATGAGGTGATGACCACCTACGCGCCACCTTTCAAAGATCCTTTTTCAGAAGATAACAATATTCGCGGCAACTCTACGCTGGCCGATTACGCCAAACTGCGTCCGGCCTTTGACCGAAAGCACGGCACCGTTACCGCGGCGAACAGTACCCCGCTAACGGACGGCGCAGCCGCCGTGATTATGATGACGGAATCGCGTGCGAAAGAGTTGGGGCTGGTGCCGCTGGGATACCTGCGTAGTTTTGCCTTTACCGCCATCGATGTCTGGCAGGACATGCTGTTGGGGCCGGCGTGGTCAACGCCGCTTGCCCTGGAGAGAGCGGGTCTGACCATGGCTGATTTAACCCTGATCGATATGCATGAAGCATTTGCCGCACAAACGCTGGCGAATCTTCAACTGCTGGGTAGCGAACGTTTTGCCCGCGAAGTGCTGGGCAGGGCGCATGCCACGGGCGAGGTCGATGACAGTAAATTTAACGTGCTGGGCGGATCGATTGCCTATGGACACCCCTTCGCCGCCACCGGTGCTCGCATGATCACCCAAACTCTCCATGAGTTACGACGTCGTGGTGGTGGTTTTGGTTTAGTGACAGCCTGTGCAGCAGGTGGTCTGGGTGCGGCAATGGTTCTGGAGGCGGAATAATGGAAATGACATCGGCTTTTACACTAAACGTACGTCTGGATAACGTCGCTGTTGTCACCATTGATGTGCCCGGAGAGAAAATGAATACCCTGAAGGCGGAATTTGCCTCCCAGGTTCGGGTCATTCTGAAACAAATTCGCGATAACAAAGCATTACGCGGCGTGGTGTTCATTTCGGCGAAACCCGATAATTTCATTGCCGGGGCGGATATCAACATGATTGGTCGCTGTCGCAGCGCGCAGGAAGCTGAAACGCTGGCACGCCAGGGGCAGCAGATTATGGCGGAAATAAACGCCTTGCCGATCCCCGTTATCGCCGCAATTCATGGCGCCTGTCTCGGCGGTGGCCTTGAGATGGCGCTGGCGTGCCACAATCGTATTTGTACCGATGATGCTAAAACCGTACTGGGTTTACCGGAAGTGCAGCTTGGTCTGCTGCCCGGCTCTGGCGGTACCCAGCGGTTGCCCCGTCTGATTGGCGTCAGTACCGCGCTGGATATGATCCTCACCGGAAAACAACTACGCGCAAAACAGGCGCTGAAAGTGGGTTTAGTGGATGAAGTTGTACCGCATACCATTTTGCTGGAAGCGGCCGTAGAACTGGCCAAAAAGGACAGTCCCGCACACCGAACTCTGCCGGTGCGAGAGCGTGTGCTAGCGGGGCCGCTGGGGCGGGCGCTGTTATTCCGCATGGCCAGTAAAAAGACGGCGCAAAAAACGCAGGGCAACTACCCTGCAACAGAACGTATCCTTGAGGTCATCGAAACCGGCCTGGCGCAAGGCAGCAGCAGCGGTTACGACGCCGAAGCCCGCGCGTTTGGCGAACTGGCGATGACATCTCAGTCTCAGGCGCTGCGGCACATCTTTTTTGCCAACACCGATGTGAAAAAGGATCCCGGAAGTGATGTGAAGCCCGGCCCGCTAAACAGTGTAGGCATTTTGGGCGGCGGTCTGATGGGGGGCGGTATTGCCTATGTGACGGCCTGTAAAGGCGGCTTGCCAGTGCGTATCAAAGATATAAATGCCAAGGGAATCAACCACGCGCTGAAGTACAGCTGGGATCAGCTTGAAACGAAGGTTCGCCGCCGTCATATCAAAGCCAGCGAGCGTGATAAACAGCTGGCGCTGATTTCGGGATCAACCGATTACCGTGGCTTCGCTCATCGCGACCTGGTTATTGAAGCCGTATTTGAAGATCTGGCGTTAAAACAACAGATGGTGGCAGAAGTTGAGCAAAATTGCGCATCTCATACCATTTTTGCCTCTAACACCTCATCTTTGCCGATTGGCGATATTGCGGCGAATGCTGCCAGGCCTCAACAAGTAATTGGTTTGCACTTCTTTAGCCCGGTGGAAAAAATGCCGCTGGT
Organism: Citrobacter sp. Cb041; assembly: GCF_030336655.1. Taxonomy (NCBI): domain Bacteria; kingdom Pseudomonadati; phylum Pseudomonadota; class Gammaproteobacteria; order Enterobacterales; family Enterobacteriaceae; genus Citrobacter; species Citrobacter sp. Cb041. The sequence goes on from NZ_JAOWDD010000043.1 coordinate 142,261, forward strand.
CGAGGTTATCCCGCATGCCACGACCTCTGAGCAGACAATTGCCACAACCGTTAAACTGGCGAAAAAGCAGGGCAAAACGCCGATAGTGGTCAGAGATAAGGCCGGATTTTATGTTAACCGCATTTTAGCGCCATACATTAACGAAGCTATTCGTATGCTGACCGAAGGCGAGCGGGTTGAAGCCATTGACGCCGCGCTGGTTAAGTTTGGTTTTCCGGTCGGGCCAATCCAACTTTTGGATGAGGTCGGAATTGATACGGGCACTAAAATTATACCAGTGCTTGAGGCTGCATATGGAGAACGTTTTAGCGCGCCTGCAAATGTTGTTGCTTCAATTTTGAATGACGATCGCAAAGGTAGAAAAAATGGTCGGGGTTTCTATCTTTATGGAGCGAAAGGGCGTAAAAGCAAAAAACAGGTCGACCCTGCAATTTATACGCTTATTGGCGTCCAGGGTCAGGGCCGACTCACCGCCGCGCAGATCGCCGAGCGGTGCGTCATGTTAATGCTCAATGAAGCAGCACGCTGTTTTGATGAGAAGATTATCCGCAGCGCGCGTGATGGCGATATCGGCGCTGTATTTGGTATTGGTTTTCCGCCCTTCCTCGGCGGCCCGTTCCGGTATATGGATTCGCTCGGCGCGGGTGAAGTGGTTGCTGCTCTGCAACGACTGACCACGCAATACGGCTCGCAGTTTACGCCGTGTGAGCAGTTATTGCAGATGGCGGAACGCGGTGAAAGATTCTGGAGTAATGGGGAAACTGACCTGAATTCATGAGGTCAAAGGTAGGATGAATCCGCACTGAATGTATGGGTCGCGCTCAAAATGTAAACAGAGATTGACTATACTTACGCCGTTGAGGTAAAAAACAGCGTTTCATTCGGTGAATGGATAAGGCACAATGCCGGCCACCACATCGTTACCACGGTCAATAGGGGCTGTGGATAAAGGTGTCGGTGATTCTGGTTAACAAAAGCGGTGCACTATGCAAGTTTTTATCATGCGTCACGGCGACGCAGCCCTCGATGCCGCCAGTGATTCGGTTCGTCCCTTAACCTCCTGTGGTTGTGACGAATCTCGCCTGATGGCGAACTGGCTGAAAGGTCAAAAAGTGGATATCGAACGTGTTCTGGTGAGCCCGTTCCTACGAGCCGAACAAACGCTGGATGTGGTGGGGGAGTGTATGAACCTGCCAACCGGTGTGGATGTTTTGCCGGAGCTGACTCCCTGCGGCGATGTCGGTCTGGTCAGCGCCTATTTACAGGCTCTGGCCAATGAAGGTATCGCCACGGCGCTGGTCATCTCTCACTTACCTTTAGTGGGGTATCTGGTGTCTGAACTTTGCCCAGGCGAAACACCGCCGATGTTTACCACATCAGCGATTGCCAGCGTAACGCTTGATGAGAGCGGGAAGGGTACTTTTAACTGGCAGATGAGCCCGTGTAACCTGAAAATGGCAAAAGCGATTTAAAAAGCCTGGAATCGGATAAGGCACAGCCGTCATCCGGAAAATCAAAGAGCCGCAAATGCGGCTCTTTCTGTTTTTTTGCATCAGGGAAGTTCGGGCGGTTGCCACTCTTCCACTTCAATCAGCAGCAGCAGCGCGGCGTCGCCACCGTACTCTTTTGGCGCTTGATGAAAGGCCATCACGTGCGGATGCTGCGCCAGCCAGAGCGGCGTTTGCTGCTTAAGAATATGTTTTCCGTGGCCATGCATCACGCAGGCGCAAAACACATGCTCGCGACGACAGGCGGCAATCAGCGCGCCTAACTCCTGTTTGGCCTGCTGCTGGGTCAGCCCGTGCAGATCGAGAAACAGCTCCGGGGAGTAATCGCCACGGCGCATTTTCTTCAGTTCGAAATGGCTGACGTCGGCACGCAGATATCTTACCGGGCCGTCCGTATTCAGCAGCGGCTGAAACTCGTCCGAGAAATAGTGACTGGCATCAGCTTGTTCCTGCAGCAGCCTTTTAACCGGAACCTCGGTAATTTTTTTACGTAGCGGTCGGTGAACAATGGTGTCCTGTTTAATTTTACGCGTGCCGGTCATCAGCTGGCGAAACAGCGTCTGATCCTCCTCGCTGAGCGATGTTTTCTTTTTCATTCGAGAGTCTCATCTTTTATTTTTCGTTAGTTTAACCCGACTCGGCGGGCATCCGATCGCTTAAAACGCAATTTTCGCGCTCAGGCCCTGTGTGAATGCTGATTTATCGCCGTCTTCGTGGCAAACTAGCCGCCGAAATTAATACGAGCATGCCCTGGAGGAATACGTGGATAAAATTTTCGTCGATGAAGCAGTGAGTGAACTGCATACCATTCAGGACATGTTGCGTTGGGCGGTCAGCCGTTTTAGCGCGGCGAACATCTGGTATGGCCATGGCACGGATAACCCATGGGACGAGGCCGTACAACTGGTGCTGCCGTCACTTTATCTGCCGCTGGATATTCCAGAAGATATGCGTACCGCGCGTCTGACTTCCAGCGAGCGCCATCGCATTGTTGAACGCGTGATTCGCCGCGTCAACGAGCGCATTCCGGTCGCTTATTTGACCAACAAAGCCTGGTTCTGCGGGCATGAGTTTTATGTTGATGAACGCGTGCTGGTGCCACGTTCGCCGATTGGCGAGCTTATTAATAACCGCTTTGCGGGCCTTATCAATGAGCAGCCGCAGCATATCCTGGATATGTGTACCGGCAGCGGCTGTATTGCCATTGCCTGCGCCTATGCTTTCCCGGAGGCCGAAGTGGATGCGGTGGATATTTCCACCGACGCGCTGGCGGTGACCGAACACAATATTGAAGAGCACGGCCTGATCCATCATGTTACGCCGATCCGTTCCGATCTGTTCCGCGATCTGCTGAAAGTCCAGTATGACCTGATTGTGACCAATCCGCCGTATGTCGATGCGGAAGATATGTCCGATCTGCCAAACGAATATCGTCATGAACCTGAGCTGGGTCTGGCGTCTGGCAGTGATGGACTGAAACTTACCCGCCGCATTCTGGGTAACGCTCCGGACTACCTGTCAGATAACGGTATTCTGATTTGTGAAGTCGGAAACAGCATGGTACATCTGATAGAGCAATACCCGGATGTACCGTTCACCTGGCTGGAGTTCGACAACGGCGGTGAAGGTGTATTCATGCTGACCAAAGAGCAGTTAGTTGCTGCTCGCGAGCACTTCAGCATTTATAAAGACTAAATACACGCGCACATACACAACACTCATAACGGAGCCGTGATGGCAGGAAACACAATTGGGCAACTCTTTCGCGTAACCACTTTCGGTGAATCACACGGGCTGGCGCTCGGTTGTATTGTCGATGGTGTTCCGCCGGGCATTTCTCTGACAGAAGCTGACCTGCAGCACGATCTCGACAGACGCCGTCCGGGCACATCGCGCTACACTACGCAGCGTCGTGAGCCAGATCAGGTGAAAATCCTCTCCGGCGTGTTCGAGGGCGTTACCACCGGCACCAGCATTGGCCTGTTGATCGAAAATACCGATCAGCGTTCACAGGATTACGGCGCGATTAAGGACGTTTTTCGTCCAGGACACGCCGACTATACCTATGAGCAGAAATATGGCCTGCGTGACTACCGTGGCGGCGGACGCTCATCCGCACGTGAAACGGCGATGCGCGTTGCGGCCGGAGCGATTGCCAAAAAATATCTGGCGGAAAAATTCGGCGTTGAAATTCGCGGCTGTCTGACGCAGATGGGTGATATTCCGCTGGAGATCAAAGACTGGTCCCAGGTGGAACTTAACCCGTTCTTTTGTCCAGACCCGGATAAACTCGAAGCGCTGGACGAACTGATGCGTGGGCTGAAGAAAGAGGGCGACTCCATCGGGGCGAAGGTGACCGTTGTTGCAAGCGGCGTACCAGCGGGTCTCGGCGAACCTGTATTTGACCGCCTGGATGCTGATGTCGCTCACGCGCTGATGAGCATTAACGCCGTTAAAGGCGTTGAGATTGGCGACGGTTTTGACGTTGTTGCACTGCGCGGCAGCCAGAACCGTGATGAAATCACCAAAGAAGGTTTCCAGAGTAATCATGCGGGCGGCATTCTTGGTGGGATCAGCAGTGGGCAACAAATCATTGCTCATATGGCGCTGAAACCGACCTCGAGCATTACCGTTCCAGGGCGCACTATTAATCGCTTTGGTGAAGAAGTCGAAATGATCACCAAAGGTCGTCACGATCCGTGTGTTGGGATCCGCGCCGTGCCAATCGCCGAAGCGATGCTGGCGATCGTGTTGATGGATCACCTGCTGCGTCAGCGGGCGCAAAATGCGGACGTGAAGACCGATATTCCACGCTGGTAAGAGATGAAAAAAACGGCACTTGCGGCGCTGGCTCTGTTTGCCAGCACCGCCTGTCTGGCGGCGACGCCCTGGCAGAAAATTACCCATCCGGTTGCAGGCAGCGCGCAGTCTATCGGCGCATTCTCCAATGGCTGTATTGTTGGCGCAGATACGCTGCCTGTACAGTCAGAACACTATCAGGTGATGCGCACCGATCAGCGCCGTTACTTTGGCCATCCGGATCTGGTGATGTTTATCCAGCGTCTGAGTAATCAGGCCAACAATCTGGGGCTGGGTACGGTGTTAATCGGCGATATGGGCATGCCGGCCGGTGGGCGATTCAATGGCGGTCACGCCAGCCACCAGACGGGACTGGATGTAGATATTTTCCTGCAACTGCCGAAAACCCGCTGGACCCAGTCGCAACTGCTGCGGCCGCAGGCGTTAGATCTGGTCTCACAGGATGGCAAACGTGTCGTGCCGTCACTCTGGAAGCCGGAGATTTTCAGCCTGATCAGGCTGGCGGCAAAAGATAATGAAGTCACGCGTATTTTCGTGAATCCGGCGATTAAGCAGCAACTTTGTCTGGATGCAGGGACCGACAGGGACTGGTTGCGTAAAGTGCGGCCATGGTTCCAGCATCGTGCGCATATGCACGTACGGTTACGTTGTCCTGCCGACAGTCTTGAGTGCGAAGATCAACCGTTACCACCACCGGGTGACGGCTGCGGCGCGGAGCTGCAAAGCTGGTTCGAACCTCCGAAACCTGGAACCACCAAGCCTGAGAAGAAGACACCGCCGCCGTTGCCGCCTTCCTGCCAGGCGCTACTGGACGAGCATGTACTCTAATGGATCATTTTGCCTCTCTGTTTATGGTGTCGCCACTGCTGTTAGGTGTGCTTTTTTTCGTGGCGATGCTGGCAGGTTTTATTGATTCTCTGGCCGGAGGCGGTGGTTTACTCACTATCCCGGCATTGATGGCGGCCGGAATGCCACCCGCGCAAGCGCTGGCCACCAATAAGCTGCAGGCCTGTGGAGGATCTATCTCTTCCTCCCTCTATTTTATTCGCCGGGGCGTGGTTAATCTGGCGGATCAGAAGCTCAATATCTTCATGACTTTTATCGGTTCAATGAGCGGCGCGCTGTTGGTTCAGCACGTGCAGTCAGATATTCTGCGCCAGATCCTGCCGGTTCTGGTTATCTGTATTGGCCTTTACTTTCTGTTGATGCCGAAAGTGGGGGAGGAGGACCGACAGCGTCGGTTGCATGGGTTGCCTTTCGCGCTGGTGGCCGGGGGCTGCGTCGGCTTTTATGATGGCTTTTTTGGTCCGGCTGCGGGGTCGTTCTACGCGCTGGCCTTTGTCATGCTGTGCGGCTACAACCTGGCGAAATCGACGGCCCACGCCAAAGTATTAAATGCCACATCGAATATCGGTGGGCTGTTGCTGTTTGCCCTCGGCGGCAAAGTGATTTGGGCGACCGGATTTGTGATGCTCATTGGCCAGTTTATTGGCGCACGGATGGGCTCACGGCTGGTGCTCAGTAAAGGACAAAAACTCATTCGGCCAATGATCGTCATTGTCTCCGCCGTGATGAGCGCCAAGCTACTTTATGATAATCATGGACAGGAGATTCTCCACTGGCTGGGGATGAACTAATGAATAATACCCATCACTACGAACAGTTAATTGAGATTTTTAACGGCTGCTTTGCCGATGAATTTAATACCCGTCTGATTAAAGGCGATGACGAACCGATCTATCTTCCTGCGGATGCGGAATTACCGTATCACCGTATCGTTTTTGCGCATGGCTATTACGCCAGCGCGTTACACGAAATTTCACACTGGTGCATCGCCGGTAAGGCGCGGCGTGAACTGGTCGACTTCGGTTACTGGTACTGTCCGGATGGACGCGACGCGAAGACGCAATGCCAGTTTGAAGATGTGGAAGTGAAGCCGCAGGCGTTTGACTGGCTGTTTTGCATGGCGGCGGGCTACCCGTTTAACGTCAGTTGCGACAACCTTGAAGGGGACTTTGAACCGGATCGCGTGGTATTCCAGCGCCGTGTTCATGCACAGGTGATGGAGTACCTGGAAAAGGGGATCCCTGAACGTCCGGCGCGCTTCATTAACGCGTTACAGAATTATTATCACACGCCTGAACTTAAGGCGGAACAATTCCCGTGGCCCGAGGCGCTCAACTGAAGTCGCTGCCACGTTTACAATGAGGAAAGAAGATGATCGCGGAGTTTGAATCACGCATTCTGGCATTAATCGACGATATGGTAGAGCACGCCAGCGATGATGAGTTGTTTGCCAGTGGCTATTTGCGTGGACACCTGACGCTGGCCGTGGCCGAACTGGACGCTGGCGAGGACCATTCCGCTGAGGCATTGTACGCCAATGTGACCAGCAGCCTGGAAAAAGCCATCAGCGCAGGCGAACTATCGCCGCGTGACCAGGCGTTAGTGAAAGAAATGTGGGACACTCTGTTCCAGAAGGCTACTGCACAATAATTGCGGTAAATTGTGCCGGATGGCGACGCTCTGGTGTCTTATCCGGCCTACCTTGTTGGGGTGTTTGTAGGCCTGATAAGCGTAGCGTCATCAGGCCATCCTTTTATTTCACCGCTTTACCCTTCAATAACTTCCTGACCCACAGACGATTTGGATTTAGCGCCGCCAGCGTGCTGGCATCCATGGGAATCGGTTCATTGCTCATTTGCGAAGCCAGAATTTCTGCACACAGCGGGGCAGTACACAGCCCGCGCGATCCCAGCGCGCCCAGCATAAATAAATCGGAATAAACCGGCGCGCTTACGGCGTGCTCTTTGTCTGCAGCAAGTGTGGTGTACTGGCTGAGCGTGGCGTCATAGTCCGCGACGTTGCCGACCATTGGCATGTGATCGCGCGTGGCGCAGCGTACCCCGCAGCGGGCGGCATTGTCACTAACGTCTACCTCTTTTGCCCACATAGCGTTCGGGAAGCAGTCGATTAAGCGTTGACGGTTTTGTTGCTGATCGTCCTCGCGATACGCTGTCTCTTCACTCCCTCGATGATAGCTGGCGCCAATGCAGTGCTGCTGATTTTGCGGGTTGTGCGGCGTGAGGTAGCCGTCATAGCACAGCACCTGACGTAACGCTGAAAGTGCAGGTGTGGTGGGAATATGACTCACCTGACCGCCCACGGAGTACACCGGTAGCGGCTGCGTTTGCTCAAAGCCGCTAATGCGATGACCGTTAGCCAGAACGACTGCTGCGTGAGAGGCGGTTTCTCCACTGGAAAACTGCAATTGCCAGCTTGCTGTCTGGCGAGTCAGTGAGGCCAGCGTATGTTGGTAGCGGGTGCATAATCCCAGGGTTGTTGCATAGTCCAGTACCGCGGCGGTTAACTGCGCCGGGTACAGCCATCCTCCGGCCGGATACTGAATCCCGCCGCATCCGGTTTCCACACCTGTTGTTTGTAAAACCTGCTGTGCGTCAACCCCGACGGCGAGCGCAGCGGGCAGTTCAAGGGACAGCATCTGGGTGATTTTTTGCTGGCTTTTCTCATCCCACGCGAGTTGCGTCACGCCGCACCAGTCATGCGCGAACTCAACGGGGAGGGTGTCATACAGTCGACGGGCGAAGGTAAACGCAGTGGGGAAAAAGAGATTAATGGCCGCGTCATGTTTGCTAAGTAGGGGGTAGAGCGCCCCCTGGCGATTACCGGATGCGCCCCCGGCAGGTTTATCGTCGGCGCAATACAGCGTGACCTGCCAGCCGCGGCGCAATAACGCCAGTGACAGCAATGCGCTGGCAATTCCTCCACCAATAATGGCGGCTTCGCGCTTATCTGTTCCCGTACGCGCAAACCATGGCGCCGAGGAGATGAGCGCCTGAGTCTGTTCCATCACGCCACAGAGCATTTCGCGTTTGCGCCCAAAGCCTTTGCATTTTTGCATTGTAAACCCGGCTTCCTGCAACCCCCGACGTACAAAGCCTGCCGATGTAAAGGTTGCCAGCGTCCCGCCGGGACGAGCCAGTCGGGCCATCGCGTTAAACAGCTTTGGCGTCCACATATCCGGGTTTTTTGCCGGTGCGAAACCGTCCAGGAACCAGGCGTCCACCTTTTGATTCAGAGAGTCATCCAGCGTACTGGTCAGTTCGTTAATATCGCCAAACCACAGATCCAGCGTGACGCGCCCATCATCAAGCAGCAGGCGATGACATCCCGCCAGCGGCAGCGGCCATTGTTCTTGCAGTGCCGTGGCCCACGGGGCAAGTTCTGGCCAGTGCTGGTGGGCTAAGGTGAGATCTTCACGCGTCAGCGGATATTTTTCAAAGCTGATGAAATGTAATCTTTCCAGGGTAGCTTCTGGGTGGGTATCGCGAAAATCGGCAAATGCCTGCCAGAGCGTGAGGAAGTTAAGTCCGGTGCCAAACCCGCTTTCTGCCACCACGAAGAGAGGACGTGAATGCGCAGGGAATCGTTGTGCGAGATGGTTACCGCCGAGAAAGACGTAACGTGTCTCTTCCAGCCCGTTATCATTAGAAAAATAGACATCGTCAAAATCTCGGGAAACAGGTGTACCCTCAGCGTTGAATTCAAGGTTGGCAGGTTGTATAGCGTATTGTTTCACGTAAGTTACTCGTCTGACAGGCTGTGACCCGATCTTAGCGATGAGTGCCTGGCTGCGCAAATTTCCACATAAAATGGCTGATCGGACTTGTTCGGCGTACAAGTGTACGCTATTGTGCCACTCGAAACTTTAAAATAGTGCGACTTACAGAGGTATTGAATGAAACGTGCAGTGATTACTGGCTTGGGCATCGTTTCCAGCATCGGTAATAACCAGCAGGAAGTCCTGGCATCTCTGCGTGAAGGACGTTCAGGGATCACTTTCTCTCAGGAGCTGAAGGACTCCGGCATGCGTAGCCACGTTTGGGGCAACGTAAAACTGGATACCACTGGCCTCATTGACCGCAAAGTAGTGCGCTTCATGAGCGACGCATCCATCTATGCATTCCTATCAATGGAGCAGGCAGTGGCTGATGCCGGCCTGGCTGCAGAAGATTACCAGAACAACCCGCGCGTTGGCCTGATTGCAGGTTCCGGCGGCGGCTCCCCACGTTTTCAGGTGTTCGGCGCTGACGCAATGCGTAGCCCACGTGGTCTGAAAGCGGTTGGCCCGTATGTGGTCACCAAAGCGATGGCGTCCGGCGTTTCTGCCTGCCTCGCAACGCCGTTCAAAATCCACGGCGTAAACTACTCCATCAGTTCTGCCTGTGCGACATCTGCGCACTGCATCGGCAACGCGGTAGAACAAATTCAGTTGGGCAAACAGGATATCGTTTTTGCTGGCGGCGGCGAAGAGCTGTGCTGGGAAATGGCGTGTGAATTCGATGCCATGGGCGCGCTGTCGACCAAATACAACGACGATCCGTCAAAAGCTTCCCGTACCTATGACGCAAACCGCGACGGTTTCGTTATTGCTGGCGGCGGCGGTATGGTCGTGGTTGAAGAACTGGAGCACGCTCTGGCACGTGGTGCGCACATCTATGCGGAAATCGTCGGTTACGGCGCAACGTCCGATGGCGCAGACATGGTTGCTCCGTCTGGCGAAGGCGCAGTACGTTGCATGCAGATGGCGATGCACGGTGTAGACACGCCGATCGACTACCTGAACTCTCACGGTACCTCGACTCCGGTAGGCGACGTGAAAGAACTGGGCGCAATCCGCGAAGTGTTTGGCAACAACAGCCCGGCAATCTCCGCAACCAAAGCGATGACCGGTCACTCACTGGGCGCGGCTGGCGTGCAGGAAGCTATCTACTCTCTGCTGATGCTGGAACATGGCTTTATCGCGCCAAGCATCAACATTGAAGAGCTGGATGAGCAGGCGGCAGGTCTGAACATCGTGACCAAACCGACCGAGCAGGCGCTGACCACCGTGATGTCCAACAGCTTCGGCTTTGGCGGCACCAACGCTACGCTGGTTATGCGTAAGCTGAAGGCGTAAGTCTCCGCTTGAATACGAAAAAAGGGAGCCGACAGGCTCCCTTTTTACCGTGTTTACTTCGGCATTTTTTCGTATTCCGGCGCGATCTCAGCGGACCATGCTCTGGCTCGCGTAATCTCTCCGGCATTGTAAATGGGCTGCTCGTAATGACGACCCGCGTCCCGGACACGATAAATTTTCCACTGTCCTTCCTCCCAACGGGTATATACCTCCAGTTGAATAGGGGCTGACTCAGTGCCTAACTGCAGGTTCAGTTTTTCACCGCCGAGGAATGGCTGCGCCTGTCCAACCCGCAACAGCGGGATCCATGCCGGTGCGTAATCCTGCACATACATAAAGTAGTCCGCTTGCACGATCTCCTGCTCATAAAGCGTATCAATTAGCGCCAGACGCCCGATAACCTCTTTGGCGACATAGCGTTGCAGTAATGCTGATGTTTCGCGGGGCGCATCCGGATCCTGAGTGTAGTTCTTCATCCACGAAAGATAGAACTGTTTCACATCCTGCGTGCTGTCACGGTGAGAAGGGGTACAGCCACAAATCAGCAGGATGAGAACAATCAGTGGAAAGGCTTTCATTACTTCTTCCTGTAAATGGTGTATGACGGCTTTGCGGTCCGATAACCTGGACCGGCCCACATGTCTCGCTGTTTGAAGTCGGAATACCAGTCATGACCGTCATATATCGCCATGTGACCGCTCGGGTTTCCATTAGCATAAGGTTGAATGATGATGACATCCCCTTCGCGCGGCTCTTCAAGCGCGCCAATGGCGCTGAAACCGGCGTTTTTCAGCATCGGACCATAATCTTTGGCATGGTATGTGCGCCCAAGAGTAACGCCGCCTGCCTGAACAGCTTTGCGGGTATATTCCGCACAGCGCCCTTGTGAATGTGAACTCGCGTGCGATTTGGCGTAATTGACCGCCACCTTTTTATCCCAACTCATAACGACTCCTGTTAATAACATACGTAATAGCAATTACGTGATGCTTTAACAGTATTTACGCAATTGGAAATGGCAAATAGTGCTATTAATATTCTCAATATATTAAGCTGGGATATTTATTAATTTATATGCTCGATAAATTACGAGTGATCTATTTAATATTCAGTATTACTTGTTTTATCCTCTGGCTGCTGGCGTGGATAGCGTGACGGCCAAATCACGTCTGGCGAGGTTTCGAGCGCCTGCGCAATGATCTGTTCCGCTCTGGGCCAGCTTCGGGTAAATACATTGCGCAGTGAATCGGGTGATAATCCAGCCGCACGAGAAAGATCTCTGAGCGTGATTCCTTTTTTTTCCAGTGCACTTTTAATATCTGCACGATGCCAGTCTTGGCTTTTGTGTTCCATTCTGTAATCCTAAGGAAATGTGTTATCGGCGCCGATATTTTTCAGGGTATAAACCAGAGAAACAAAAGAATGTAACTTTCTTTTTTGTCACTGGAATATTGCCAGAATAAAACTGAAATTTCGCGGAAAAGAAAAAATATTTTTTATTCCACAGGCAGAAAGGAAAGAAACTAATGGCAAAAGAGTGGTTCACGGTAAAGGAATGTCTTGAATTGCCGGGGTTTCCAGGAAGCGCGCCTGCGGTTCGTTCCCGTTTAAACATGTACAGTGAAGGCAAAGAGGGCGTGAAGCGCAAACGTGTTAAATCAAAGGCTGAGGAGTTTCATATCTCCATTTTCCCTTTGTATCTCCGTCCTTACCTGAAAGAAACTGAAAAGGTGCTGGCCTTAGAGAGCCGTTGCGTACAGGAAGCGGAACCGAAAGAGATCTGGGATATGATGTTCAAACTGCTGACGCCGGGGCAGCGCAAGCAGGTGACCGGACTGTTTGGCACAAAAGGAATTGATGCTGTATTTCCTTTTTTATTCGACGAAAAGTCGTCTTTACCGTGAACCAACCTGGTGAGATTTCAGGGTTGACAAATTTAGTGGCTCACAGGCAGACTTCGCACTCAACATTATCTATCTGATAATGCGTAAGCGTTTAACGTTATCCAACGCACCTTAATCCTGAAAGTCAGGTAGAGGGGGCGTGGACATTCCTCGCCTTACTCTGCATTTTGGAGTAACGCATGACAGCTGTAACCCAACAAGAAAAAACACCTTCGGCGAACTTTTCGCTGTTTCGTATCGCTTTTGCAGTTTTCCTGACCTATATGACGGTCGGTCTACCTTTGCCCGTTATTCCTCTGTTTGTGCATCAGGAGCTGGGCTATGGCAACACCATGGTTGGTATCGCCGTAGGCGTACAGTTTCTGGCAACGGTATTAACGCGCGGCTACGCCGGGCGCTTAGCCGATCAATATGGCGCCAAACGTTCGGCGCTACAGGGGATGTTTGCCTGTGGGTTGGCGGGTGCGGCGTGGCTGTTAGCCGCGCTATTGCCTGTTTCTGTCCCTGTAAAATTTGCATTGTTAATCGTCGGGCGTTTGATCCTCGGTTTTGGCGAAAGCCAACTGCTCACCGGAACGCTGACCTGGGGGCTTGGGCTGGTCGGTCCAACACGCTCGGGTAAGGTGATGTCGTGGAACGGGATGGCGATTTACGGTGCGCTGGCCGCCGGTGCACCGCTGGGCTTGCTGATCCATAGCCACTTTGGCTTTGCGGCGCTGGCGGGAACGACAATGGTATTACCGCTGCTGGCATGGGCATTCAACGGCACCGTTCGCAAAGTGCCTGCTCATGCAGGAGAGCGCCCTTCGTTATGGAGCGTGGTAGGGCTTATCTGGAAACCGGGCCTGGGCCTGGCGCTGCAGGGCGTTGGCTTTGCGGTGATCGGTACGTTTATTTCACTCTATTTTGTCAGCAACGGCTGGACGATGGCGGGGTTCACCCTGACCGCGTTTGGCGGGGCGTTTGTGCTGATGCGCATTCTGTTTGGCTGGATGCCGGATCGGTTCGGAGGCGTGAAGGTAGCCGTTGTCTCCTTACTGGTTGAAACCGCGGGGCTGATTCTGCTGTGGCAGGCCCCATCAGCATGGATTGCGCTGCTCGGGGCGGCATTAACCGGGGCAGGGTGTTCGCTTATCTTCCCGGCATTGGGCGTAGAGGTTGTGAAGCGAGTGCCCGCGCAGGTTCGCGGTACGGCGCTGGGCGGTTACGCCGCGTTTCAGGATATCTCCTACGGCATAAGCGGCCCGGTCGCCGGGGTGCTGGCCACCGCGTACGGTTATCCCTCGGTATTCCTTGCCGGAGCGATATCCGCCGTGGTGGGGATTGTCGTGACGCTGCTTACGCTGCGCAAAGGTTAAGCGACCAGCCAGAAAATGGCTAATGCGATCATTAACGCGACAAACAGCAGTCCCGGTCGTGCCGACAGAGATTTTACCGTTTCAATCATCGGCGCGAACGGGCTGTAAATAGGCTGAAGATGGCGCGGATCGTTTAGCTCGCGTTCCCGTTCTACGCGGCGCAGGAAGATTTGATTCAGCAAGTCCTGCACCTGCACCGTGGTCAGAATCGTTTGTGGTTGGATCTGATACGTCTGCTGCGCGTACTCTTTTATTGCCGTCAGCTCATTCGGCTCTAATGGCAGCTTCAGGGCTGCCTGGAGCGTTTGTAGCGTCGGGGCGCTTTGCAGGCTGAGCGTCTGGCGCGCCTGCAGCCAGGTGACCAGATGAGTAAACTGTTTGGCGGGGATCAGCTCACCGCTTTTTACGCCAGACAGCTCTAACATTGACTGCCAGATCATCTTACCTGACTCTCCCGTGGCCGCCGCCAGTTTGGTAACCAACTGGTTCAGCGTATTGTGCTCTGCGGGTAATAACGGACGATCGGTGGCCGGGCGCTGTTGCGGTTGCGGTATAGAAAGCTGCCCTTGTTGCAGCAGCGTGAGCACGTTCTTCAACTGCTCAGGCGTGAGCTGGCTGAGCGCCGTTTGCCCATACTGCTGACGGATAAAATCACTTACCGCCTGACGGTTATTTCCCTGACTCAGTAATTCAGTGAGCTGTGAGAGAACCTGACGATTAGCATGATTTTGCTGAGCAACACCCAGCCGCTGATTCAGGTTTTGCTCCGCGGCAGGAAAGTGACGTGATTGCAGCGGCGTATCACTTTTGACGCCCAGATCGTGCTTCATTCCGGCCCACACCTCGGCGCTTTGCTGTTGGGTGAGTGAAATCAGACGGGTAATCAGTCGTTCCAGCACGGTACGTTGTTGTGTGGATAACGGTTGTTCACCCGCAGCAGAAGGGGCATTTTGGCCTTCGCCGGGAGGGCGTGCGGGTGTACCTGAAATGGGCTGCATCATCTCTGTTCCTTAAATCTGTGCTGACCAGGTCTCGCAGTATGCCTGGCGGCGAGATTATGGCACACTTGCCCGGTTAACTCTCGTTCTCAAACAGGTGCGAAAGACGTGAAAATCCTCGTTGATGAAAATATGCCCTATGCCCGCGAACTGTTCAGTCGTTTGGGGGAGGTCAAAGCGGTTCCCGGTCGCCCGATTCCCGTTGCCGAACTGGATGATGCGGATGCCTTAATGGTGCGCTCGGTGACGAAAGTAAATGAATCACTGCTTAGCGGAAAACCGGTTCAATTTGTCGGCACGGCAACCGCAGGCACGGACCATGTGGATGAAGCTTGGCTTGCGCAGTCGAAGATCGGCTTTTCCGCAGCGCCCGGCTGTAACGCGATTGCGGTCGTAGAATATGTTTTTTCAGCGTTGCTGATGCTGGCGGAGCGCGACGGGTTTGCGTTACGCGATCGTACTGTAGGCATCGTAGGCGTGGGCAATGTGGGCGGACGTTTGCAGGCACGTCTGGAAGCACTGGGGATCCGCACGCTGCTGTGCGATCCGCCGCGAGCCGATCGCGGTGATGAGGGAGATTTCCGCTCGCTGGACGAACTGGTAGAGCAAGCCGATGTGTTGACTTTCCATACGCCGCTGTTTAAAGACGGACCGTACAAAACGCTGCACCTGGCAGATGATGCGCTGATTAGCCGGCTGAAGCCGGGCACCATTGTGATCAACGCCTGCCGCGGGCCAGTCATCGACAATACGGCATTGCTGAACCGATTGAATGCCGGGCAGTCGCTGAGCGTCGTGCTGGATGTCTGGGAAGGGGAGCCGGATCTCAATGTGGCATTGCTGGAGAAAGCCGATATCGGCACGGCGCACATTGCCGGGTATACCCTGGAAGGAAAAGCGCGCGGCACCACGCAGGTCTTTGAGGCTTTTAGCAAGTTTATTGGTCGCGAACAACACGTTGCGCTCAATACCCTGTTACCTGCGCCGGAATTTGGTCGTATCACTCTGCATGGCCCGTTAGATCAGCCAACGCTGAAAAGGCTGGTGCATTTAGTGTATGATGTGCGCCGCGATGATGCGCCGCTGCGTAAAGTCGCTGGAATTCCGGGTGAGTTTGATAAGCTGCGTAAAAATTATCTTGAGCGCCGTGAATGGTCGTCTTTATACGTGATGTGTGACGACGCAACGGCTGCTGCCTTGTTGTGTAAGCTGGGTTTTAACGCTGTTTATCACCCGGCACATTAATGTCTTCTTAATGCTCCCTGTCGAATAATGCGACAGGGACGCTTACGTATTTCTGGAGTAAATCACCATGTCTGAAGGCTGGAATATTGCCATTCTGGGCGCAACGGGCGCCGTAGGCGAAGCCCTGCTCGATACGCTGGCTGAACGCCAGTTCCCGGTCGGTGAAATTTATGCGCTGGCGCGTAATGAAAGCGCGGGTGAGCATCTGCGTTTTAACGGTAAATCGGTCCTTGTTCAGGACGTTGTAGACTTTGACTGGACGCAGGCGCAACTGGCATTTTTTGTTGCGGGCGCTGAAGCCACCGCCGCATGGGTGGAAGAAGCGACCAATGCCGGTTGCCTGGTTATCGACAGCAGTGGCCTGTTCGCGCTTGAGCCGGACGTTCCGCTGGTGGTTCCGGACGTTAACCCGTTTGTACTGGCGGATTACCGCAACCGCAATGTGATTGCGGTGCCTTCCAGCCTGACCAGCCAACTGCTGTCTGCGCTGAAGCCGCTAATTGATGACGGCGGGCTGTCACGTATTACGGTGACCAATATTATTTCTGCTTCCGCTCACGGTAAAAAAGCCGTAGATGCGCTTGCCGGACAGAGCGCGAAACTACTGAACGGCATCCCGATTGACGATGACGATTTCTTTGGTCGTCAGCTGGCGTTCAACATGCTGCCGATGCTGCCGGATCGCGAAGGTAGCGTGCGCGAAGAGCGCCGTATCGTCGATGAAGTGCGCAAAATTATGCAGGACGACGGGCTGCTTATCTCCGCCAGCATCGTGCAGTCGCCGGTATTTTATGGCCACGCACAGATGGTGAATTTTGAAGCTCTGCGTCCGTTGGCGGCGGAAGAAGCACGCGATGCGTTTTCACGCGGTGAGGACGTAGTGTTGTCAGAAGAGACCTATATCCCGACGCAGGTTGGTGATGCGTCAGGTACTCCGCACCTTTCAGTTGGCTGTGTGCATAACGATTACGGGATGCCGGAACAGGTTCAGTTCTGGTCTGTGGCAGACAACGTACGCTTTGGCGGCGCGTTGATGGCGGTGAAAATTGCGGAAAAACTGGTGCAGGAGTACCTGTACTAATGTCTGACCTGCAACAGCCGTCAACCCATAAAATTGCGCTGGGCATAGAGTATGACGGCAGCAAATATTATGGCTGGCAGCGCCAGAACGAAGTGCGTAGCGTTCAGGAAAAACTGGAAAAAGCGCTCTCTCAGGTGGCGAATGAACGCATCACTGTCTTTTGTGCGGGACGCACGGATGCGGGCGTTCATGGCACAGGGCAGGTCGTGCACTTTGAAACGACTGCCCAGCGTAAAGATGCGGCATGGACACTGGGGGTAAATGCGAATTTACCTGGTGACATCGCTGTGCGCTGGGTGAAAGCTGTACCCGATGATTTCCATGCTCGATTTAGCGCCACGGCTCGCCGTTATCGCTACATCATCTACAATCATCGGTTGCGCCCTGCGGTTTTAGGTAAAGGGGTAACCCATTACTATGAACCGCTGGACGCTGAGCGTATGCATCGTGCGGCCCAGTGTTTGATTGGCGAAAATGATTTTACCTCGTTTCGGGCGGTGCAGTGTCAGTCGCGCACACCGTGGCGTAACGTGATGCACATTAACGTTGAACGTTTTGGTGCATATGTGGTGGTGGATATTAAAGCGAATGCCTTTGTACATCATATGGTCAGGAATATTGTCGGCAGCCTGATGGAAGTAGGCGCCAACAACCAGCCGGAGAGCTGGATAGCAGAACTGCTAGCGGCGAAGGACAGAACGCTGGCAGCGGCAACGGCGAAAGCGGAAGGGCTGTATCTGGTTGCAGTAGATTACCCGGAACGGTTCGACCTGCCAAAACCGCCTATGGGCCCGCTATTTCTGGCGGACTAATTTGAGTCGTATAAAGGCAAAACTATGGACCTGATTTACTTTCTTATCGATTTTATCCTGCACATTGATGTGCATCTGGCGGAGCTGGTTGCGGAATACGGTATCTGGGTATACGCAATTCTGTTTCTGATCCTGTTCTGCGAAACCGGGCTGGTGGTGACGCCGTTCCTGCCGGGAGACTCGCTGCTGTTTGTCGCTGGCGCGCTTTCTGCGCTGCCAACTAACGATCTCAATGTTCATCTGATGGTGATGTTGATGATTGTGGCGGCGATTATCGGCGATGCGGTGAACTACACGATTGGCCGTTTGTTCGGTGAAAAACTCTTCAGTAACCCGAACTCTAAAATTTTCCGTCGCAGTTACCTGGATAAAACCCATGCGTTCTACGAGCGTCATGGCGGCAAAACGATTATCCTCGCGCGTTTCGTACCTATTGTGCGTACATTTGCACCGTTTGTTGCCGGTATGGGGCACATGTCCTACCGTCATTTTGCGATGTATAACGTCGCAGGCGCGCTGCTGTGGGTATTGCTGTTCACCTATGCAGGCTATCTGTTCGGCGATCTGCCGATCGTTCAGGAAAACCTGAAATTACTGATTGTGGCGATCATCGTCCTTTCCGTATTGCCGGGCATAATTGAAGTGATTCGCCATAAACGCGCTGCGTCACGGGCTGCAAAATAGAAAGTAACTCAGCGGTTCGACCACTTTTTTATCCAAAGTTTCGGGCTGTTATGTTTTAATGTGCAACATTCATGGTCTGTTAGGGGCAAAAATGGCATTATGCGCCCCTTATAACAAAGCTGACTAGGGTTCAGGCAGAAAGGTCACCAATGAGCTGGATTGAACGAATTAAAAGCAACATTACTCCCACCCGCAAGGCAAGCATTCCTGAAGGGGTGTGGACCAAGTGTGATAGCTGCGGTCAGGTTTTATACCGTGCTGAGCTGGAACGTAATCTTGAGGTCTGTCCGAAGTGTGACCATCATATGCGCATGTCGGCGCGCAATCGCCTGCATAGCCTGTTAGATGAAGGTTCTCTTGTGGAACTGGGTAGCGAGCTTGAGCCGAAAGATGTGCTGAAGTTTCGTGACTCCAAAAAGTACAAAGACAGACTGGCTTCTGCGCAGAAAGAAACTGGCGAGAAAGATGCGCTGGTGGTAATGAAAGGCACGCTGCACGGTATGCCGGTCGTTGCTGCTGCATTCGAGTTCGCGTTTATGGGCGGCTCCATGGGCTCTGTGGTCGGCGCGCGTTTTGTCCGTGCCGTTGAGCAGGCGCTGGAAGATAACTGTCCGCTGATCTGCTTCTCCGCTTCTGGCGGGGCGCGTATGCAGGAAGCGCTGATGTCTCTGATGCAGATGGCGAAAACCTCTGCTGCGCTGGCGAAAATGCAGGAACGCGGTTTACCGTATATTTCTGTACTGACCGACCCAACAATGGGCGGTGTTTCTGCTAGCTTCGCGATGCTGGGCGATCTCAACATTGCAGAACCGAAAGCACTGATCGGCTTTGCTGGTCCGCGTGTTATCGAGCAAACCGTACGTGAGAAACTGCCGCCGGGATTCCAGCGTAGCGAGTTCCTGATTGAAAAAGGCGCTATCGATATGATCGTCCGCCGTCCTGAAATGCGCCTGAAACTGGCAAGCATTCTGGCGAAGCTGATGAATCTTCCTACGCCGAATCCGGATGAGCCGCGTGAAGGCGAGGTGGTACCTCCGGTTCCCGATCAGGAATCAGAGGCCTGATAGTTTACTCTATGGGTTTCGGGTTGCAGGCAGGCGATAAGAGAGTTGATCCCGATGAGCTTACACAGGTAAGTGATTCGGGTGAGCGAGCACAGCCAACGCATCTGCAACGTGAAAAACAACGTGTAAAAAAGGGCAGGCCGGTTGGTGCTGCCCTTTTGCTTTTCTCAACGTAAAGAATCTACAGCCATCATGGACAATAAACGTATTCCTCAAGCCGCGTCGCCCCTGGCATCGTGGCTTTCTTATCTGGAAAACCTGCACAGTAAAACCATCGATCTCGGCCTGGAACGCGTAAGTCAGGTGGCGCGCAAACTGGGTGTGTTGAAACCCGCGCCATTTGTTTTTACGGTGGCGGGAACCAACGGGAAAGGCACAACCTGCCGTACGCTGGAATCTGTGCTGACCGCAGCAGGTTATAAAGTTGGCGTTTACAGTTCGCCGCATCTGGTGCGCTACACGGAACGCGTACGCGTGCAGGGACGTGAACTGCCGGAATCAGCGCATACAGCCTCGTTTGCTGAGATTGAAGATGCGCGTGGCGACATTTCCCTGACCTACTTTGAATACGGTACGTTATCGGCGCTCTGGTTGTTTAAACAGGCCCAACTGGATGTCGTCATCCTGGAAGTTGGGTTAGGCGGTCGCCTTGACGCGACCAATATCGTGGATGCCGATGTTGCGGTGGTCACCAGCATTGCGCTTGACCATACTGACTGGCTGGGCCCGGATCGCGAAAGCATTGGTCGTGAGAAGGCGGGAATTTTCCGTGCAGAGAAACCGGCTATCGTCGGCGAGCCGGAAATGCCTTACACCATCGCCGATGTTGCACAAGAGAGCGGGGCGATTTTGCAACGCTGCGGCGTGGACTGGCGCTATGCGGTCACGGAGAACGACTGGTCCTTTACGGACGATCACGGCACGTTGGCGCACCTGCCGTTGCCGCAGGTCCCACAACCTAACGCCGCGACCGCACTGGCAGCACTGCGCGCAAGCGGGCTTAACGTCAGCGAGCAGGCCATTCGTGATGGTATTGAACAGGCGATTTTACCGGGGCGCTTCCAGATTGTGAGCGAGTCGCCGCGGGTGATTTTTGATGTTGCCCATAACCCGCATGCGGCGGAGTATCTGACCGGCCGTCTGAAAAAATTAGTGAAAAGCGGGCGTGTACTTGCGGTTATCGGTATGCTACATGATAAAGATATTGCCGGTACGTTAGCCTGGTTAAAAAGCGTGGTTGACGCCTGGTACTGTGCGCCCCTGGAAGGGCCGCGTGGTGCTACTGCAGAACAACTGCTGGAGCATCTGGGCAAAGGCTACGCCTATGACAGCGTGGCGCAGGCATGGTCTGCAGCGCTAGCTGAGGCGAAGCCAGAAGATACCGTGTTGGTGTGTGGATCGTTTCACACTGTCGCACATGTCATGGAAGTGATAGACGTGGGGAGAAGCGGTGGCGAGTAAGTTTCAGAATCGATTAGTCGGCACAATTGTGCTGGTCGCGCTGGGGGTGATTGTGCTCCCCGGGCTGCTTGACGGGCAGAAAAAGCATTATCAGGATGAGTTTGCGGCGATCCCGCTGGTGCCGAAACCCGGCGATCGCGATGAACCAGACATGATGCCTGCAGCCACGCAGGCGCTGCCGACGCAGCCGCCGGAAGGGGCGGCTGAAGAGGTGCGCGCGGGTGATGCTGCCGCGCCATCGTTGGATCCGTCACGTTTGACGACGGCAAACAGCGCGGAGTTAGATCCTGTCCCCGCGCCTGTAGAACAGCCGAAACCCAAACCGAAGCCGCAGCCGGTTGCCGTCGCTCCGACGCCAGCACCGGCTCCAGCGCCGAAACCGGCCGCGGTGGAACCGCCAGCGCCAACCGGCAAAGCGTACGTTGTACAGCTCGGTGCGCTGAAAAATGCGGATAAGGTCAATGAGATCGTGGGTAAACTTCGTGGCGCGGGCTTCCGGGTATATACTTCCCCGTCAACGCCGGTGCAGGGTAAAATAACCCGTATTCTCGTAGGACCTGACGCCTCCAAAGATAAGCTGAAGAACTCGCTGGGCGAGCTGCAGAAGATCTCCGGTCT
Source organism: Citrobacter sp. Cb041 (assembly GCF_030336655.1). Taxonomy (NCBI): domain Bacteria; kingdom Pseudomonadati; phylum Pseudomonadota; class Gammaproteobacteria; order Enterobacterales; family Enterobacteriaceae; genus Citrobacter; species Citrobacter sp. Cb041. The sequence goes on from NZ_JAOWDD010000043.1 coordinate 163,794, forward strand.
GAGCGGCGTAGTGATGGGGTACACCCCTAATTAAGGGATTGCGCTGTTCACGGCGCTGCTCTTAATTCAGGCCGGATAGGGCGTTTTTACCGCTATCCGGCAGTGCCCGAAGAGGCATAAAACGGTATGGCGTTGAAGATTTTTTCAGCGCCATTTTTATTTACGCGTGGAAAGGAAATCCCTACGCAAACGTTTTCTTTTTCTGTTAGAATGCGCCCCGAACAGGACGACAGGGCGTTAAATCGTGGGACACTTATGGTCTGGATTGATTACGCCATTATCGCGGTGATTGGTTTTTCCTGTCTGGTTAGCCTGATCCGTGGCTTTGTTCGTGAAGCATTATCGTTGGTGACTTGGGGTTGTGCTTTCTTTGTCGCCAGCCATTACTACACTTACCTGTCTGTCTGGTTTACGGGCTTTGAAGACGAACTCGTTCGAAATGGGATTGCTATCGCGATACTGTTTATCGCGACACTTATCGTCGGCGCTATCGTTAACTTTGTGATAGGCCAACTGGTAGAGAAAACAGGCCTGTCGGGTACCGACAGGGTGTTGGGGATCTGCTTTGGTGCTCTGCGAGGAGCGCTGATCGTCGCTGCCATACTGTTCTTTCTCGATACCTTTACCGGTCTGTCGAAAAGTGAAGACTGGAGCAAGTCGCAGCTGATCCCGCAGTTCAGTTTCATCATCAGATGGTTCTTTGACTATCTGCAAAGCTCGTCAAGTTTCTTGCCCAAAGTATAAACTTTGGGTTGTTGCTGAACGAGGAAAAGACGTATGTGCGGTATTGTCGGTATCGCCGGTGTTATGCCGGTAAACCAGTCGATTTATGACGCGTTAACGGTGCTCCAGCATCGTGGTCAGGATGCCGCAGGCATCATCACCATTGATGCCAACAACTGCTTCCGCTTGCGTAAAGCAAACGGAATGGTGAGCGATATTTTTGAAGCGCGCCATATGCAGCGTTTGCAGGGCAATATGGGCATCGGTCATGTGCGTTACCCAACGGCTGGCAGCTCCAGCGCCTCCGAAGCTCAACCTTTTTACGTCAACTCACCGTATGGCATCACGCTTGCCCATAATGGCAACCTGACCAATGCGCATGAGCTGCGTAAAAAGCTGTTTGAAGAAAAGCGCCGCCACATCAATACCACTTCAGATTCTGAAATTCTGCTGAATATTTTCGCCAGCGAGCTGGATAACTTCCGCCATTATCCGCTGGAAGCCGATAATATTTTTGCTGCTATTGCGGCAACCAACCGCCAGATCCGCGGCGCCTATGCCTGCGTGGCGATGATTATTGGCCACGGTATGGTTGCCTTCCGCGATCCTAACGGTATCCGTCCGCTGGTACTGGGTAAACGCGATATCGGGGATGGTCGTACCGAGTATATGGTGGCCTCCGAGAGCGTGGCGCTGGATACGCTGGGCTTTGAATTCCTGCGCGATGTGGCACCTGGTGAAGCGGTGTATATCACCGAAAAAGGTCAGTTGTTTACTCGCCAGTGTGCCGATAACCCGGTCAGCAATCCGTGCCTGTTTGAATACGTTTACTTCGCGCGTCCTGACTCCTTTATCGACAAGATTTCCGTTTACAGCGCCCGTGTAAATATGGGTACCAAGCTTGGCGAAAAAATTGCTCGTGAGTGGGAAGATCTGGACATTGACGTGGTGATCCCGATTCCGGAAACCTCCTGCGATATCGCGCTGGAAATTGCCCGTATTCTCGGTAAGCCGTACCGTCAGGGTTTTGTGAAAAACCGCTACGTGGGTCGTACCTTTATCATGCCCGGCCAGCAGCTGCGCCGTAAATCCGTGCGCCGTAAGCTGAACGCCAACCGTGCGGAATTCCGTGATAAAAACGTGCTGCTGGTGGATGATTCCATCGTGCGCGGTACCACCTCGGAACAGATTATCGAGATGGCGCGTGAAGCCGGAGCGAAGAAAGTGTATCTGGCCTCTGCGGCCCCGGAAATTCGCTTCCCGAACGTTTATGGTATCGATATGCCTACGGCGACGGAGCTGATTGCTCATGGTCGCGAAGTGGACGAGATTCGCCAGATAATCGGTGCAGACGGTCTTATCTTCCAGGATCTGAACGATCTGATTGAAGCGGTCCGCGCTGAGAACCCGGATATTCAGCAGTTTGAATGTTCAGTGTTTAACGGCGTGTACGTCACCAAAGACGTCGACCAGCAATATCTCGATTTCCTTGACTCCCTGCGTAATGACGATGCCAAAGCAATTTTGCGTCAGAACGAAGCGGAAAACCTCGAGATGCATAACGAAGGGTAATGTTCTGTTGCAGGTCAGGACACATAGAGTGGACTGACTTGCAACTGCGCATAAAAACCTGCAAAGTCAGCCCTGAAGCAAGTAAGGGCGAAAAAATGAAACGACTCATTGTAGGGATTAGCGGTGCCAGTGGCGCGATTTATGGCGTGCGCCTGCTGCAGGTTTTGCGTGACGTTACTGATGTGGAAACCCATCTGGTGATGAGTGCTGCTGCCCGACAGACGCTGGCGCTGGAAACTGACCTCTCTGTACGCGACGTGCAGGCACTGGCGAATGTAAATCACGATACGCGCGATATCGCCGCCAGTATCTCTTCCGGCTCTTTTCAGACCGCCGGAATGGTAATATTACCTTGTTCAATCAAAACGCTTTCAGGCATCGTCCACAGTTACACCGATGGGCTGCTTACCCGTGCGGCAGACGTGGTGTTGAAAGAACGCCGCCCGCTGGTGCTGTGCGTGCGTGAAACGCCGCTGCATCTGGGGCATCTGCGGCTGATGACGCAGGCGGCAGAAATTGGCGCGGTGATTATGCCGCCAGTCCCGGCATTCTATCATCGCCCACAAACGCTAGATGATGTGATTAATCAAACGGTTAACCGCGTACTCGACCAGTTTGATATCTCCCTTCCACAGGATCTGTTCACCCGCTGGCAAGGGGCGTAAAACCGTTCCATCAGCGTGCAAAGAAACATCCGTTGCCCTGTTTCAGGGCAATTTTGTAACCGCGATCATATCCTCAACATTTAATTCGTTAAAACTCAACGAAACGCTGCGGTTCAACCGTCAGACCTGCTATCTTCAAAATCAGGACATTATTGCAACGTTTTATTAACATATTTAACGTCGAATATCCTCATCGACGCGACAATGGCATAAGACCTGCATGAAAAAGTCTGCAAACACACAACACAACGTAAAACATAATAAAATTACGCCACTTGAGGGTTATGTATGAAGAAGACGGTTCTTGCTTTGTCTTTGCTGGTAGGACTCTCCGCCACCGCGGCCAGCTACGCAGCACTTCCGCAGACGGTTCGTATTGGTACAGATACCACGTACGCACCTTTTTCCTCTAAAGATGCCAAAGGCGACTTTGTCGGCTTTGATATCGATCTGGGAAATGAGATGTGTAAGCGCATGCAGATTAAATGTACCTGGGTAGCCAGCGACTTTGACGCGCTGATCCCGTCGCTGAAAGCGAAAAAAATTGATGCCATCATCTCCTCGCTTTCAATCACTGAGAAGCGTCAGCAAGAGATTGCGTTCTCAGACAAGCTTTACGCAGCAGACTCACGTCTGATCGCCGCGAAAGGTTCCCCAATTCAACCGACTCTTGATTCCCTCAAAGGTAAACATGTTGGCGTACTGCAAGGCTCGACTCAGGAAGCCTATGCTAATGACAACTGGCGCAGCAAAGGCGTAGATGTAGTGGCCTATGCGAACCAGGACCTCATCTATTCTGACCTGACAGCGGGTCGTCTGGACGCGGCGTTGCAGGATGAAGTCGCGGCCAGCGAAGGTTTCCTGAAGCAGCCTGCCGGTAAGGACTACGCTTTTGCTGGTCAGTCGGTGAAAGATAAAAAATACTTTGGTGACGGCACCGGGATTGGATTGCGCAAAGATGATACAGAGCTGAAAGCTGCTTTCGATAAAGCGCTGGGCGAACTGCGCAAAGACGGCACCTACGACAAAATGGCGAGCAAGTATTTTAACTTCAATGTCTACGGCGATTAATACGCCGCAGCGGGGAATGGACTGCACCATTGCGGGTAACCATTACGGTGCATAATAAATTCAGTGCACTGTTTTAGTGCTTTTGTCGCTGTCTTAATAAGCATGAGTGCATACTTAAGCGCTTTTCATGCAAATAAATACCGCCGACAGGGTAGAATGCTTTGCCTTGTCGGCCCGATTAATGGCACGATAACTGCACCTGGTCCTGTAAAGATCCCCTATAAAAGACAGTCTGTTGAGGATAGTTATGAAAAAACTGGTGTTGTCTCTTTCTCTGGTCCTGGCTTTCTCCAGTGCTACCGCAGCATTTGCAGCCATTCCGCAAAAAATTCGTATCGGTACCGATCCTACTTATGCGCCGTTCGAATCGAAAAATGCACAGGGTGAATTAGTCGGTTTTGATATCGATCTGGCTAAAGAGCTGTGCAAACGTATCAATACACAATGTACCTTCGTGGAAAACCCGCTGGACGCGCTTATCCCTTCGTTAAAAGCGAAGAAAATCGATGCGATTATGTCCTCGCTTTCCATCACTGAAAAACGTCAGCATGAAATCGCCTTTACCGACAAGCTTTATGCAGCCGACTCGCGTCTGGTTGTCGCTAAAGATTCTGCTATTCAGCCAACCATTGAGTCGCTGAAAGGTAAACGTGTTGGCGTGCTGCAGGGCACGACTCAGGAAACCTTCGGCAACGAGCACTGGGCGCCAAAAGGCATTGAAATTGTCTCTTATCAGGGGCAAGACAATATCTATTCTGACCTGACTGCCGGGCGTATTGATGCTGCTTTCCAGGATGAAGTCGCCGCCAGCGAAGGCTTCCTGAAACAGCCGGTCGGTAAAGATTACAAATTCGGCGGCCCATCTGTAAAAGATGAGAAGTTATTCGGCGTGGGTACCGGTATGGGGCTGCGCAAAGATGATAACGAACTGCGCGAAGCACTGAACAAAGCCTTTGCCGAGATGCGAGCTGACGGTACTTACGAGAAGCTGGCGAAAAAGTACTTCGATTTTGATGTTTATGGCGGTTAATCACCGCAGGTGCTGATAAAGCCCGTAGATTTTTGACGTGTTGAATTTATGCCTGATGGCGCTGCGCGTATCCGATCTACAGCGATTTTGTAGGCCAGATAAGGCAAAGCCGCCATCCGGCATTAAACGATTTGTCTGAAATCAAAAGAGGCTTATTACTCCACCACACACGACAGGACAGGCAGCATGTTGTATGGCTTTTCAGGTGTTATTTTACAGGGCGCAATTGTTACGCTGGAGCTGGCACTTAGCTCGGTGGTACTGGCGGTTCTGATAGGCCTTGTCGGCGCGGCAGCAAAGCTGTCGCAAAGCCGGGCGCTGGCGCTTATTTTCGAAGGGTACACAACGCTTATCCGCGGCGTGCCCGATCTGGTCTTAATGCTGCTCATCTTTTACGGATTACAAATCGCGCTGAATACCCTTACCGATGCAATTGGTATCAGCCAGATTGATATCGATCCGATGGTCGCGGGTATTATTACGCTCGGGTTTATCTACGGAGCCTATTTTACCGAAACATTTCGTGGCGCATTTATGGCCGTGCCAAAAGGACATATTGAAGCCGCGACGGCATTCGGTTTTACCAGTTCACAAATATTTCGCCGTATTATGTTCCCGGCGATGATGCGCTATGCCTTACCGGGAATTGGCAACAACTGGCAGGTCATTCTTAAGGCCACAGCGTTGGTATCGTTGCTCGGCCTGGAAGACGTAGTGAAAGCCACTCAGCTTGCCGGAAAAAGTACCTGGGAGCCGTTCTATTTTGCCGTAGTGTGCGGGGTCATCTATCTGGTGTTTACCACTGTTTCTAATGGTGTGCTGCTGTACCTTGAGCGCCGCTATTCCGTGGGTGTGAAGAGGGCTGACCTGTGATTGAGATTATTCAGGAATACTGGAAGTCCCTGCTGTGGACCGACGGGTATCGCTACACCGGCGTGGCTATCACCCTGTGGCTTCTGATTTCATCGGTGGTGATGGGCGGGATACTGGCGCTGTTTTTGGCAATTGGTCGTGTTTCCAGTAATAAATTTATCCAGTTTCCCATCTGGCTGTTCACCTATATTTTTCGTGGGACGCCGCTGTACGTCCAGTTGCTGGTGTTTTATTCCGGGATGTATACGCTGGAGATAGTCAAAGGCACGGACTTCCTCAACGCGTTTTTCCGCAGTGGGCTAAATTGCACCGTGCTGGCGCTGACGCTGAATACCTGCGCCTATACCACGGAGATTTTCGCCGGGGCTATTCGTTCCGTACCCCATGGTGAGATTGAAGCCGCGCGCGCTTACGGTTTCTCGTCGTTTAAACTGTATCGCTGCATTATTTTGCCTTCCGCGCTGCGTATTGCGCTGCCGGCTTACAGCAATGAAGTTATTTTAATGCTGCACTCCACGGCGCTGGCATTTACCGCAACGGTGCCTGATTTGTTGAAAATCGCCCGCGATATCAACTCGGCAACCTATCAGCCGTTTACCGCCTTCGGTATTGCCGCTGTTCTGTATTTGATTATTTCGTATGTCCTGATCAGTCTGTTCCGCAAAGCGGAAAAACGCTGGTTGCAGCATGTATCCTCTAAATGATTCGAGTAACACGATGTCTGAAAATAAATTAAACGTTATCGATTTACATAAGCACTATGGCGAACATGAAGTGCTGAAAGGGGTATCGCTGCAGGCCAATGCGGGTGATGTTATCAGTATTATTGGCTCGTCAGGTTCCGGTAAAAGTACCTTCCTGCGCTGCATTAACTTTCTCGAGAAACCGAGCGCCGGGTCGATTGTCGTCAGTGGTCAGAACATTGGTCTGGTACGCGACAAAGACGGCCAGCTTAAGGTTGCAGACAAAAATCAGCTGCGCTTGCTGCGCACGCGACTGACGATGGTCTTTCAGCACTTTAATCTGTGGAGCCACATGACGGTGCTGGAAAACGTGATGGAAGCGCCGATCCAGGTATTGGGGCTGAGCAAGCAGGAAGCTCGCGAACGTGCGGTAAAGTATCTGGCGAAAGTGGGTATTGATGAGCGCGCTCAGGGCAAATATCCGGTGCATCTGTCCGGTGGTCAGCAGCAGCGTGTCTCCATTGCTCGTGCGCTGGCGATGGAACCGGAAGTGTTGCTGTTTGATGAACCCACGTCGGCACTTGACCCGGAGCTGGTGGGCGAAGTGCTGCGCATTATGCAACAACTGGCCGAAGAGGGAAAAACCATGGTGGTCGTGACCCACGAAATGGGGTTTGCCCGTCATGTCTCCACGCACGTGATTTTCCTGCATCAGGGGAAGATTGAAGAAGAGGGCGATCCGGAGCAGGTATTTGGTAATCCGCAAAGCCCGCGTTTGCAGCAGTTCCTCAAAGGTTCGTTGAAGTAAGTCACCTGCCCGGAGGCGCTACGCTTTCCGGGCCTGGGATTTTAGCGCGTCGCACTCCAGACGATAAACCCAGTCGTCGTAGGCGATACCATCAATCTCATACGCCTTTTCCAGCACCTGCGTACGCACGAACCCCGTTTTTTCCAGAATCCGTATTGAGCCCTTATTATCCGCCAGTGCGTAAGCATTTATCGCCGTGACCGCCGCGTGCTCGAAGGCGTACTGGCACACCGCGCGTACGGCTTCGCTGGCAATACCTTTCCCCTGCGCCTGTGGCAAGATGGCGTAGCCGAGGTCGGCTTCATGCGGGTAGAGATGGCTGATTTGCAGACCAATATCGCCGAGCGGCGTCGGGTTGTTGTGCTCGCGGATGACAAAAGTGTGCTGTGCGGCAAGGCGTCTGGCGAATAACAGACGCGTATCTTTCGCCGGGGCGATGTTGCCCATATAGCGCATGACTTCAGGACATTCACGTAGTTTCTGGAAAAATGACCAGTCAGAAAACTGAAACAAAGAGAGGGTAAGTCGGGGAGTCGAAATTATCGCCATAACGTCGCCATTGCAGAAATCTGGCCTATAACCTTACCACCACAACGGCGACCGTGAATAGCGCTTAGGGTTTTCGGATGACATCCGCCAGCGCTTCTTCTAAATCGTACCAGCGAAACGCGAAACCGGACGCTTCCAGGCGTTTTGGCAACGCTCGCTGCCCGCCGAGAACCAGCACTGAAGATTCGCCCATCAGCAACCGCATTGCGGTGGCGGGAACGCGCAGAATGGCAGGGCGGTTCAGAGCGTGGCCCAGTGCGTGGGCAAACTGCTCATTGTGCACCGGGTACGGTGAAACCATATTGAAGGGACCGCGCAGATCGTTATCCAGCAGCCAGAGAATTCCGTTGACCATATCATCAATATGGATCCAGGCCATATACTGGCGTCCGTTGCCAATTGGTCCGCCTAAGCCAAGACGAAACGGCGGGACCATTTTCGCCAGAATGCCGCCAGCAGAGGCCAGTACCACGCCGGTGCGCAGCATACACACGCGGGTTTTGTCGCTTTGCGCGGTGCTGGCAATTTGCTCCCAGCGTGCGCACAGCTTATGGGTAAATTCGTTATGCGGCGGCTCTTCTTCTGTGACCACCACTTCGCCTAAATCGCCGTAGTAACCGGTAGCGGAACCGGAAATTAGCACTGCGGGCGGTGTCTCGCTGGCATTGATTAAATCGACCAGCTTCTGCGTGATGACCCAGCGGCTCTGACACAGGCGTTCCTTTTGCTGGGCACTCCAGCGCTTGTCCGCAATCGGCTCTCCGGCAAGGTTAATGACGGCATCAATGTCATTGAGATTTTGCCGCTCTTCCAGCCCTTTGGACAGCGTAACCCGGGAGTCGAGAATCTGACGGGCCTTATCAGGAGAACGGGTCACTACGGTTATCTGATGCCCCAGTTCCAGCAAGCGGGGGATCAGATGACGTCCAATCAGGCCAGTACCGCCGGTAATCAGAATCTGCATGTCGCCTCCCGGGTTATGTTTAGCGCTGCCAGCTCAGCGTCATAGAGACTGAGTCGGCGTAACGTAATGCGTGAAGTTTATCTATCTCTACTTGAGCATAAGTGACCCAGTGATGTTCGCGTGCGATATCGAGCACATCTTGAGTTAATTTTTCTAACAATGAGAAGCGGTTACCCTCCACGTGGGCAATGATGCTCTTGGTGATAGTGCGATAATTCAGCGCGTCGTTGATATCTTCGCTGGTACGGGCTTTGTCTGCCGGATAGTGAATGGCAATGTTGATGACGATATCCTGGCGGTTAAGGATCTCCTCTTCTTTGATGCCGATAAAAGTGCGCAGACGAAGGTTTTTTATACGAATAATTGCGTCAGGTTGTGACATTGCAGGTTTCCTCCATGTATGAACCTTTGCATGATACACGAGAACCGAATCGCGTCACCGCTTCTCACTTTGTGCTTGTTGCATGGCGCGTTCCGTTGCGGGACGCGTACGGATGCGTTCATGCCAGTTATTGACCGCCGGGTAGTTGTCGAGGTCGATGCGCTGACGCTGATGGGCGTGGATCCACGGCCAGCAGGCAATGTCGGCAATGCTGTAGTGATCGCCTCCCAGCCAGGGGGACGTTTCCAGACGTTTATTCATCACGTTGTACAGGCGCTGGGTTTCAACCTGGTATCTTTCAATGGCGTAGGGAATCGTTTGTGGGGCGTAGTGGCTAAAATGATGATTCTGACCCAGCATGGGTCCGAGGCCGCTGACCTGCCAGAACAACCACTGCAGCGTAGTGTGGCGTTCACGTAACTCACCGCTCAGCAGCTTACCGCTCTTTTCTGCCAGATAGAGTAAAATTTCTCCGGACTCAAACAGGCTGATGGGCTTTCCGCCGTCTACCGGGACACTGTCGATAATGGCCGGGATTTTATTGTTTGGTGAGATTTGCAGAAAATCAGGGTGAAACTGGCTACCTTTGCTGATATCGACATGAATCAGACGGTATTGCAGCTGCGCCTCTTCAAGAAACAGCGTTATTTTGTGACCGTTTGGCGATGGAGTGTAATAGAGATCGATCATTTTCAGCGTCCGTTTTGTCATGAACCGGGTCATAACAAGTATAGAGCCTGTTGGCGTGCGTGAGTTTTCATCAAGTGACAGTGAGAGAAAGACTCTATATTTTGAAGGCAAGCCAATACATTTCAGAGGACATTATGAGCAAATCTGCAATTACGCTGTGGTCAGATGCCAATTTTTTCTCCCCTTACGTGCTGTCTGTTTATGTCGCTCTGCAAGAGAAAGGACTGCCTTTTACGCTGAAAACCGTTGATCTCAACAGCGGCGAACACTTGCAACCTTCATGGCAAGGGTATGCGTTAACGCGGCGCGTGCCGGTGCTTGAAATCGACGGTTTCGAGCTGAGCGAATCATCAGCGATTACTGAGTTCCTGGAAGAGAGTTTTGCGCCGCCGCAGTGGGAGCGAATCTACCCACACGATGTGCAAAAGCGCGCGCGGGCGCGCCAGGTTCAGGCGTGGATCCGCAGCGATCTGATGCCTATCCGTGAAGAACGCTCAACGGACGTAGTTTTTGCTGGCGTGAAGAAAGGTCCGTTAAGCGAAGCGGGAAAAGTCAGTGCGGAGAAATTGTTCGCCACTGCGAGCCATTTATTGAGCCACGGGAAGCAGAATTTATTTGGCGAATGGTGTATTGCCGACTGCGATTTAGCGCTAATGCTGAATCGTCTGGTCCTTAACGGCGATGAGGTTCCCGAAGCGCTTGCAGAATATGCCGCCTTCCAGTGGCAGCGCGCTTCAGTCCAGCGTTTTATCGCGCTTTCAGCGAAGCGTTCCTGCTGAAAAACGGGGCGTAATCCAGTATCATTACAGGGTACTTTTCAACGAGGAGTGAGTGATGAAACTGATGTTCGCATCGGACATTCATGGTTCGTTGCCAGCCACGGAACGCGTACTTGAACGGTTTGCCGCAAGCGGTGCGCAATGGCTGGTGATATTGGGTGATGTTTTAAACCACGGACCGCGTAATGCGCTCCCGGAAGGCTATGCGCCTGCGCAGGTTGCTGAGCGGTTGAATGCGCTGGCAGCGCGGGTTATCGCTGTGCGTGGCAATTGTGACAGCGAAGTGGATCAGATGCTTCTGCATTTTCCGATGACCGCGCCGTGGCAGCAAATTCTGACAGAAAACCAGCGACTCTTTTTGACGCACGGGCATCTTTTTGGCCCGCAAAATATGCCGGCGCTCAACGTGGGAGATGTGCTGGTTTATGGGCATACACATTTGCCCGTCGCTGAGCGTCAAGGGGATGTTTACCACTTCAATCCCGGCTCGGTAAGCATCCCGAAAGGGGGCTTTGCGGCAAGTTACGGGATTCTGGATGATAATGTTCTCAGCGTAATGGCACTCAATGATCAAAGTGTTATTGCACAGGTCGAGATTAATCCGTAATTTACCCCACAAACATAAACGCGCCGTAAGAGCGCAAGAAAAAAGAAGGTTTCCTGATGGTGGAACAGCGTCGTTTGGCAAGTACGGAATGGGTGGATATTGTGAATGAAGACAATGAAGTCATTGCACAATCCAGCCGGGAACAAATGCGGGCGCAACGCTTACGCCATCGTGCAACGTATATCGTCGTGCATGATGGTATGGGCAAAATTCTGGTTCAGCGCCGTACTGAGACAAAAGATTTTTTGCCCGGCATGCTGGATGCCACCGCTGGCGGTGTTGTGCAGGCTGACGAGCAACTACTGGATTCAGCGCGCCGTGAAGCGGAAGAGGAACTGGGGATTGCGGGCGTGCCGTTTGCCGAGCATGGGCAGTTTTATTTTGAAGACCAGAACTGTCGCGTATGGGGCGGGCTGTTTAGCTGTGTTTCCCACGGACCGTTTGCGCTTCAGGAAGAAGAGGTTAGTGAAGTTTGCTGGCTGACGCCGGAAGAAATTACCGCGCGCTGCGACGAATTTACGCCGGACTCACTGAAAGCCCTGGCGCTGTGGATGACCCGCAACGCTAAGAATGAAGGGGCGAAAGCCGAAAAGCAGGAAGAAGCTGAGTAAAATCTGCTCATCCGGCCTACAGCGTCGAGAAGTCGTGTAGGCCGGGCAATCGTTTTTTAATGGTAACCCATTATCTGCGCGCCAATCACCACCACGCTGGACATAATAAACAGCAGTCCCAACAGCGTGGCGCCTACCTTCAGCCAGTTACGAAAATCCACCCGACACACGCCTAACGTTGCCATCAGCGATGCCGACGTAGGATAGATAATATGGCTGAATCCGTCGCCAAACTGGAAGGCCAGTACGGTGACCTGACGGTTTACGCCAACCAGATCGCCTAAGGGTGCTAATAACGGCATGGTCAATGCAGCCTGACCAGAGCCGGAAGTAACGAAGAAATTAAACACCGCCTGGAACAGCAGCATAAACCACGCCGCGATGGCGTTATCCAGCCCGCTGATGCCGTTGGCAATGCTGTGCAGCAGCGTGTTCAACACGCTGGCTTCACCCGCCTCTCCATTACCGACCAGCAGTAATATGCCCTTGGCAAAACCGACCAGCAGGGCAGGGGCAATCATCATTCGCGCGCCTTCAGTGAATGAGGAGGCCATGATGTTGACCGTCATGCCGTTGAGACGAAAGACCACGCCGATGATGCCAATTACCAGGCCCATGGTGAAGAACTGACTGGCGATCTCAGGAATAAACCACGCGTTGACAATCACGCCCCAGACAACCCAAATCATTACCGCGGTCAGCACCAGCAGCACCAGCCAGTCGCCCAGCGTGAAGCGTCGTTCCACAACGTCGTCCTGCTGTTCGCGAAAGAAACGGTCGGATTCATGTACCCGGGACAAAAGCGGATTCTTTTTGATGCGCGCCGCATAGGCCAGCGTGAAGGTCAGACCTATCAGGGTCGCAACCACCCACACAATGATACGCAGACCGGAACCAGAGAGCACCGGCACGCCCGCAATCCCCTGCGCGACGACCACGCAAAACGGGTTCATCCATGAGCTGGCGAATCCAATTTGAGTCGCAATATAGGTGACCAGAACGGTGGTGATACTGTCGTAACCTAACCGTACCATTAACGGTGCGATAATAATGGCAAAGGCGACCGCCTCTTCCCCCATGCCAAACACCGCGCCGCCTAATGAGAAGAGAACAAACAGCACCGGGATAAACAGGACTTCGTTTCCTCGCGTATGGCGGATGAGCGCCAGGATGCCGTTATCGATGGTTCCGGTACGCATAACGATGCCGAATGCACCGCCAATCACCAGCATAAACATAATAATGCCGACGGCAGTGCCGAATTTAGAGCCGGAGGTTAACCCTTCAAACGGAAAATTCATCAGGCCAGGGCGCTCATCACCGGTGGTGAAAAACTGCACCCGGTGATACTGCTCTTCGCCCGCGTCGTTGGTCAGAATTCGAAAAGAATGGGGGTCGACCACCTTACGGGTTTTGGTTTGTCCATCAACCTGATACTGCACTTCCTGACTGTCGAACATCCCGACGGGAACAACCCATGTCGCCAGACTGGTTAAAATGGCAACGAAAAAAATAATCACCAACGTATCGGGCATCGCCCATTTTTTAGCTGGCTGTGTTTCTGTTACTGCTGACATGAAAGACTATCCCTGTTGCAATGCAAAAGAGGGTAAGTATGCAAACAGGAGAATAGTTATTCATTGATGCAGCGCATCCTGGCAAATGTTTCAGAATATGCCAACGAGAAAAACAGGTATAAAAAAACCGGAAATATAAGCTATTTCCGGTTTAATAAGCAGAAGTGTTGCCGGATAAGACATCCGGCACACTCGACAGATTACTGCTGCTGTTGGGAAGACTGGATCGCGGTCAGAGCGATGGTGTAGACGATGTCGTCAACCAGCGCGCCACGAGACAGGTCGTTCACAGGCTTGCGCATACCCTGCAGCATCGGCCCGATGGAGATCAGGTCGGCAGAACGCTGTACCGCTTTGTAGGTGGTGTTACCGGTGTTCAGATCCGGGAAGATGAACACGGTAGCACGACCTGCAACCGGAGAGTTCGGCGCTTTGGATTTTGCTACGTCAGCCATAACGGCGGCGTCATACTGCAGCGGACCGTCGATCATCAGGTCAGGACGTTTTTCCTGCGCCAGACGCGTGGCTTCACGAACTTTTTCTACGTCGCTACCTGCACCAGAAGTACCGGTGGAGTAGGAGAGCATTGCTACGCGCGGTTCGATACCGAAAGCAATGGCGGATTCAGCGGACTGAATCGCGATTTCTGCCAGTTGCTCTGCAGTCGGATCCGGGTTGATCGCGCAGTCGCCGTATACGTAAACCTGATCCGGCAGCAGCATGAAGAACACGGAAGACACCAGGGAACTACCCGGTGCAGTTTTGATCAGCTGCAGCGGCGGACGGATGGTGTTCGCGGTGGTATGAACTGCACCAGAAACCAGACCGTCAACGTCGTCCTGTTCCAGCATTAGGGTACCGAGAACCACGTTGTCTTCCAGCTGTTCGCGGGCAACGGTTTCGGTCATACCTTTGTTTTTACGCAGTTCGACCAGGCGAGCAACGTAGCTTTCGCGAACCACATCTGGATCAACGATTTCTACGCCAGCGCCCAGCTCAACGCCCTGAGAGGCCGCAACGCGGGTGATCTCATCCGGGTTGCCCAGCAGTACGCAGGTTGCGATACCGCGTTCAGCACAGATAGCCGCTGCTTTAACGGTACGCGGCTCGTCACCTTCCGGCAGAACAACACGCTTGCCGGCTTTACGTGCCAGCTCGGTCAGCTGATAACGGAACGCTGGCGGAGACAGACGACGGCTGCGCTCAGAGGTCGCGGTCAGGGATTCAATCCAGTCAGCATTGATGTAGTTAGCAACGTATTCCTGAACTTTCTCAATACGTTCGTGATCGTCAACCGGAACTTCCAGGTTGAAGCTCTGCAGGCTCAGAGAGGTCTGCCAGGTGTTGGTGTTCACCATGAATACCGGCAGGCCGGTTTCAAATGCACGTTCGCACAGTTTAGTGATACGCGCGTCCATTTCGTAGCCGCCAGTCAGCAGCAGGGCACCGATTTCCACGCCGTTCATGGCTGCCAGGCATGCTGCAACCAGCACGTCAGGACGATCGGCGGAAGTCACCAGCAGAGAACCTGCACGGAAGTGCTCCAGCATGTGCGGAATGCTGCGTGCGCAGAAAGTCACAGACTTCACGCGACGGGTGTTGATATCACCTTCGTTAACGATAGTGGCGTTCAGATGACGCGCCATATCGATTGCACGCGTTGCGATCAGATCGAAGCTCCATGGCACCGCGCCCAGAACCGGCAGTGGGCTGGATTCTTGCAGTTTAGCCGGATCAACTTTGATCACTTTTGCTTTGGAAGAGTCGTCGAAAATCTCGGACAGATCCGGGCGAGTACGGCCCTGCTCATCAACCGGTGCGTTCAGTTTGTTAACGATTACGCCGGTGATGTTGGTGTTTTTCGCGCCGCCGAAGCTGCTGCGAGTCAGTTCAATACGCTCGTTCAGCTGTTCCGGGGTATCGGTACCCTGAGACATTACGAAGACGATTTCTGCGTTCAGCGTTTTCGCGATTTCGTAGTTCAGAGACTGCGCGAACTGATGTTTGCGGGTTGGGACCAGGCCTTCAACCAGTACAACTTCAGCGTCTTTAGTGTTCGCGTGGTAGTTCGCGATGATCTCTTCCATCAGCACATCTTTCTGATTGCTGGACAACAGAGATTCAACGTGGCTCATCTTCAGCGGCTCAGCGGCTGGCAGAGAAGAGTTAGCACGGACGATGCTGGTAGTCTGGTCTGGCGCATCGCCACCGGCACGCGGTTGAGAGATCGGCTTGAAGACGCTCAGACGAACGCCTTTGCGTTCCATTGCGCGGATCACGCCAAGGCTGACGCTGGTCAGACCGACGCTGGTTCCGGTAGGGATCAGCATAATAATACGGGACACGGTTTATCCTCTTTCGTTACCGTCGATGTAGACGGGTTACAAAACAGCACCGCCAGCTAGGCTGGCGGTGTGAAATCAGGCAGTCAGACGGCTCGCGTCTTGCGCGATAACCAGTTCTTCGTTGGTTGGGATAACCACCGCAGGACGGGTACCTTCTTTGTTGATGAAACCAGATTTGCCGAAACGTGCGGCCAGGTTACGTTCGTGGTCAACTTCAAAGCCCAGAACGCCCAGTTTGCCCAGAGACAGTTCACGAACCATCGCTGCGTTTTCACCGATACCACCGGTGAAGACAACTGCATCCAGACGACCATCCATCAGCGCAGTGTAAGAACCGATGTATTTCGCCAGACGGTGACAGTAAACGTCCATTGCACGTTTAGCGTCTTCTTTAGTCGCGTAGTTATCTTCAACATAACGGCAGTCGCTGGTGACTTCGGTCAGACCCAGCAGGCCGGACTCTTTGGTCAGCATTTTGTTGATCTGGTCAACGCTCATGCCCAGGGTGTCGTGCAGGTGGAAGATGATCGCCGGGTCGATGTCACCGGAACGCGTACCCATCACCAGACCTTCCAGCGGGGTCAGACCCATGGAGGTATCAACACATTTACCGTTACGGATAGCAGAAACAGAACCGCCGTTGCCCAGGTGGCAAGTGATGATGTTCAGCTCATCAACCGGTTTGTTCAGAATTTTTGCCGCTTCCTGAGTCACGAAGAAGTGGCTGGTGCCGTGCGCGCCGTAACGACGAACACCGTGTTCTTTGTACAGGCTGTATGGCAGAGCATAGAGGTAAGACTCTTCCGGCATGGTCTGATGGAACGCGGTGTCGAACACAGCCACGTTTTTGTCTTTCAGATTCGGGAAGGATTTCAGCGCTTCTGCGATACCGATCAGGTGTGCAGGGTTATGCAGCGGTGCAAAAGAGGCTGCGTCTTTGATACCCTGAATAACAGAATCGTCGATAACCACAGAGCCGGTGTATTTCTCGCCGCCGTGAACAACACGGTGACCAATCGCAGTCAGCTGAGCAGACAGTTCTGGTTTTTGTGCCAGAATAGTATTAACGATAAAATTCAGCGCTTCACTGTGAGCGGCGCCTGCACCTAAAGCCGCTTCTTGTTTACCGCCGTCCATTTTCCACTTGATACGTGCTTCTGGGAGATGGAAACATTCGGCTAAACCAGAGAGGTATTCTTCACCGTTTACTGCATCGATGATGGCAAATTTCAGTGAGGAGCTACCGCAGTTCAGAACCAGTACTAACTTACTCGACATGGAAGTACCTATTTATGATACGTGGCTAAAAAAACGTCAGGAAGTCATAGAGCGTAGCGCATGATGACACCGACGTTTATGATTAACATCATGCGCCATAGTCTTTTTGGGCACGATGGAATAAATACCTTTGAGTCTATGTCATTTTGCGTATTTTTCAGCCAATGGCATACTATGTGTCAATTTGACGACTCAATGATTTTGGACTAAAGGCCTTACAGGCCGGCACAGGATACCTGAATGTGGGTATTAAAGACAAAATGTTTTGAACGATGTCCTTTGTAGTTGTTGTTTTGCACAAATTTTTTAATTTTTATATGTGAAGTTGAGGTAACCGCCATGTCGACACCGGATAATCGTTCCGTCAATTTTTTTAGCTTGTTTCGCCGGGGGCAGCACTATGCGAAGACGTGGCCAATGGAAAAGCGCCTCGCGCCAGTGTTTGTAGAGAACCGCGTGATCCGCATGACGCGTTACGCGATCCGTTTTATGCCGCCTATCGCCGTCTTCACCTTATGCTGGCAAATTGCGTTAGGGGGGCAGTTGGGACCGGCCGTGGCGACTGCGCTGTTTGCGCTCAGCCTGCCGATGCAGGGCATGTGGTGGCTGGGTAAACGTTCTGTAACGCCGCTGCCGCCTTCAATACTCAACTGGTTCTACGAAGTTCGGGGTAAATTGCAAGAAGCCGGGCAGGCGCTCACTCCGGTAGAAGGAAAGCCTGATTATCAGGCGCTGGCTGACACGCTTAAGCGCGCCTTCAAACAACTGGATAAAACTTTCCTTGATGATTTGTAATTGACCCCTGATTACGCATATAAAAGAAGGCACAAGATGCCTTCTTTTTTTTCATCGCAGTAGTAGTGATACAGGAGTCCCAAATGGAAATGACCAACGCTCAACGTCTGATTTTGTCTAATCAGTACAAAATGATGACTATGCTCGATCCCACTAACGCCGAGCGTTATCGTCGTTTGCAGACGATTATTGAACGCGGTTACGGCTTGCAGATGCGCGAGCTGGATCGTGAGTTTGGTGAGCTGACGGAAGAAACCTGTCGTACGATTATCGATATTATGGAGATGTATCACGCATTACATGTGTCCTGGACTAATCTTAAGGACGCGCAGGCTATTGATGAGCGTCGCGTAACCTTCCTTGGCTTTGACGCCGCAACGGAAGCCCGTTACCTCGGATACGTACGTTTTATGGTTAATGTGGAAGGTCGTTATACCCACTTTGATGCGGGTACGCATGGCTTCAACGCCCAGACCCCAATGTGGGAAAAATATCAGCGTATGCTAAATGTCTGGCACTCTTGCCCGCGCCAGTATCACCTGAGTGCGAATGAAATTAACCAAATCATTAATGCCTGAGGGGGCGAGCGTGCAGTGCAAAGGTTTTCTGTTTGATCTGGATGGAACGCTGGTCGATTCCTTACCCGCAGTAGAACGCGCGTGGTGCAACTGGGCCGATCGTTTTGGCCTCGATCACGCCGAGGTGCTCGGCTTTATTCATGGCAAGCAGGCCATTACCTCCCTGCGACACTTTATGGTGGGCAAATCTGAGGCTGAGATCGCCGCGGAATTCACCCGCCTGGAGCAGATCGAAGCGACGGAAACCGCTGGGATCACTGCGCTGCCGGGAGCGGTTGATTTACTCAACCACCTCAATAAAGCGGGTATTCCATGGGCGATTGTGACCTCCGGATCCATGCCGGTCGCACGAGCGCGTCATCGTGTCGCGGGGCTGCCTGCTCCTGAAGTGTTTGTCACCGCCGAGCGGGTAAAAAGAGGCAAACCCGAGCCTGACGCCTATCTGTTAGGCGCCCAGCTTCTGGGCCTTGCGCCACAGGAATGCGCGGTGGTGGAAGATGCGCCCGCTGGGGTGCTTTCAGGACTGGCGGCAGGGTGTCATGTGATAGCGGTCAACGCGCCTGTGGACACGCCGCGTCTGGATGAGGTCGATTTTTCGCTGACCAGTCTGGAACATATTTCTGTGACCAAACAGCCTAACGGAAATGTGGTCGTGGTAAGAAATACCTGAACATGATTTAGCCCCAGATTGTTGGGGCTTTTTTATGGCAGAATCGATCCATCCCTCTCATTTAACAAGGATATGTTGTGAACGGTGAATTGATATGGGTTCTCTCATTGCTGGCGATTGCCGTCGTCTTGTTTGTCACTGGCAGAGTGCGTATGGACGCGGTCGCTTTGCTGGTCATCATTGCCTTTGTTCTGAGCGGAACATTGAGCATCACAGAAGCCTTTTCCGGATTCAGCGATCCTAACGTTATTTTGATAGCGGCATTATTCATTATCGGCGACGGCCTGGTGCGTACCGGGGTGGCGACAGTAATGGGTGCCTGGCTGGTGAAGGTGGCTGGCAGCAGTGAAGTCAAAATGCTGGTGTTGCTGATGATTACCGTTGCCGGACTCGGGGCGTTTATGAGTTCGACCGGCGTGGTCGCCATCTTTATCCCGGTGGTCTTAAGCGTTTCCATGCGCATGGAAATTTCCCCTTCACGCCTGATGATGCCGCTGAGCTTTGCCGGCTTGATAAGCGGCATGATGACGCTGGTGGCGACGCCGCCGAACCTGGTCGTCAACAGTGAACTGTTACGTGAAGGACTTAACGGGTTCAGCTTTTTTAGCGTTACCCCGCTGGGGCTGGTGGTTCTGGTTCTCGGCATAATTTATATGCTGCTGATGCGCTTTATGCTCAAGGGAGAAGATTCCAGGCAGCCGGGAGACGGCTGGAAACGCCGGACCTTTCGCGATCTGATTAAAGAATATCGTCTGACCGGGCGCGCGCGTCGCCTGGCGATTCGTCCCGGTTCTCCTATGATTGGCCAGCGTCTGGATGATCTGAAGCTGCGTGAGCGCTACGGGGCAAACGTGATTGGCGTGGAACGCTGGCGTCGCTTTCGTCGCGTAATAGTCGACGTTAACGGGGTTTCTGAGTTTCGCGCCCGTGATGTATTGCTGATTGATATGTCCGCGGCCGATGTCGACCTGCGTGAATTTTGCAGTGAACAGTTTCTGGAACCGATGGTACTGCGCGGCGAATACTTCTCGGAGCAGGCGCTTGATGTGGGGATGGCCGAGATCTCTCTGATCCCTGAATCGGAATTGATCGGCAAAACGGTACGGGAAATCGCTTTTCGTACCCGTTACGGGCTGAATGTCGTTGGGCTGAAGCGCGATGGCGCGGCTCTGGCTGGAGCGGTGGTGGATGAGCCATTGCTGATGGGCGATATCATATTAGTGGTGGGCAACTGGAAGCTCATCACACTGTTGGGACAAAAAGGGCGTGATTTTGTCGTGCTGAATATGCCCGAGGAAGTCAGTGAAGCTTCTCCGGCGCACAGCCAGGCACCGCATGCGATTTTCTGTCTGGTGCTGATGGTTGCTCTGATGCTCACTGATGAAATTCCCAATACGGTGGCTGCGATCATCGCCTGTCTGCTGATGGGGAAATTTCGCTGTATTGATGCCGAAAGTGCCTATAAAGCGATTCACTGGCCAAGCATTATTTTGATTGTCGGGATGATGCCCTTCGCGCTGGCTTTACAAAAAACCGGCGGTG
The DNA here is from genome assembly GCF_030336655.1 of Citrobacter sp. Cb041. Lineage (NCBI taxonomy): Bacteria > Pseudomonadati > Pseudomonadota > Gammaproteobacteria > Enterobacterales > Enterobacteriaceae > Citrobacter > Citrobacter sp. Cb041. Next base: position 184,586 of record NZ_JAOWDD010000043.1, read on the forward strand.
TCGATTTGGTGGTGAAAGGGCTGATGGATGTCGGCGGCGGGTATGGCCCGTATATGATGTTGGGCTGCCTGTTCGTGCTGTGTGCGACTATCGGGTTATTTATCTCCAACACCGCGACGGCGGTGCTGATGGCGCCAATCGCGCTGGCGGCTGCAAAGTCGATGGGCGTTTCACCGTATCCTTTTGCGATGGGGATTGCGATGGCGGCATCCGCAGCCTTTATGACACCGGTCTCTTCGCCGGTAAACACTCTGGTGCTCGGACCTGGCAACTACAGCTTTAGCGATTTCGTGAAGATTGGCGTACCGTTTACCATCATTGTGATGGCGGTGTGCGTGGTGATGATCCCGATGCTGTTTCCGTTTTGATTTTGTTGGCGGATGGCGACGGAGATATCTTCGCCGCCACTGGGTCATGCGTTTATAGCGGAGAATCCTGGCTGATTTCATCTAATGAGAGGTGAAAACTCGGGACAAACACGTCCATAAAGTAGTCCATCTCTTCGCTGCGTCGCGACTCGAGCGTTTTTTCCAGACGCGTCTTGGCAAGCAGAAATTCGTTGTTACCGGCAGAGAGTTCCTCCAGACACTTCAGATACGCGCACAGGGCATCGGCCTGTTTAACAATCGATCTCTCTTCTTCACTTAAGGCATGTTCATCAATGAGCGGCGCAAAAATATCGCGCAGTTCATCAGGTACCATATCGACCAGCTTTTGCTGAGCAATTTTCTCTATCGCTTTATATTCCTGCGCAATCTGCGAGTTGAAATATTTCACCGGGGTAGGGAGATCACCGGTCAGCACTTCTGACGCATCGTGATACATCGCCAACAGAGCAATACGCTCAGCATTAACCTGACCACCAAATTTGCGGTTTTTGATCGCGGCCAGCGCATGGGCAACCATGGCAACCTGCAGACTGTGTTCAGACACGTTTTCGGTGCGCACGTTGCGCATCAGCGGCCAGCGATTAATGAGCTTCAGACGGGAGAGGTGGGCAAAAAAATGGCTCTGCTTCATAACGACCCTTATATGATGGCAACCTAAGAGTCATTTTGCGCAGAGAAGGCTGTCAGATGCAAATACTCGTCATCCATCCGACAGCCTTTGTTTAATTACAGCTGGTGATACCCTGACAGGAAACGCTCAAATTTACTCAGCGACATTTCAATATCGTCAATACGCGGCAGCGTGACGATGCGGAAATGATCCGGCCACGGCCAGTTGAACGCTGTTCCCTGAACCAGCAGTACTTTTTCCTGCAGCAGGAAGTCGAGCACCATCTTCTGGTCGTCATGAATGTTGAAGCGTTTAGCATCAATTTTCGGGAACATATACAGCGCGCCGCGCGGTTTTACGCAGGAGACACCAGGAATGTCATTGAGCAGTTCCCAGGCGCGGTTGCGTTGTTCATACAGACGCCCACCAGGCATGATAAATTCGCTGATGCTCTGGTATCCGCCCAGCGCGGTCTGAATGGCATGTTGCGCCGGAACGTTGGCACACAGGCGCATAGAGGCCAGCATCTCAAGACCTTCAATATACCCTTTAGCATGTTTCTTCGGCCCGTTCAGCACCATCCAGCCCTGACGGAAACCGGCAACGCGATAGGTTTTTGACAGGCCATTGAAGGTGATGGTCAGCAGGTCCGGCGCCATTGCAGCGATGGAGTGGTGTTCAGCGTCGTCGTAGAGAATTTTGTCGTAAATCTCATCCGCAAAGATGATGAGGTTGTTCTGGCGAGCAATCTCAACAATCTCCATCAGCAGCTCTTTAGAGTAAACAGCGCCGGTTGGGTTGTTTGGGTTGATGATGACGATCCCACGCGTACGCGGCGTGATTTTGGCGCGGATATCATCCAGGTCCGGGAACCAGTCTGATGATTCGTCACACAGGTAGTGCACGGCATTACCGCCGGAGAGCGATACCGCCGCCGTCCACAGCGGATAATCAGGAGCAGGAACCAGCATTTCGTCCCCACTGTTCAGCAATGCCTGCATAGCCTGCACAATTAATTCAGAAACGCCGTTGCCGATATAAATATCTTCCACGGTTACGTCGCGCATACCACGGGCCTGGTAATGCTGCATAATCGCTTTACGGGCGGAATAAAGGCCTTTGGAGTCGCAATATCCTTGCGCTGTTGGCAAATTGCGGATCACATCCACCAGTATTTCATCTGGCGCTTCAAACCCGAATGGCGCCGGGTTGCCGATGTTCAGTTTCAGAACTTTATTGCCTTCTTCTTCCAGGCGCTTTGCTTCCTTCAGAACCGGGCCGCGAATGTCATAACAGACGTTTTCTAATTTGCTGGATTTTTCAATGGGGGACATGAACGTTGACCTTTTTAGCTGTGAATGCCACTCCCTGCCATGGAAGTCAGCCCAGCACAATGTACTCCCACGGCGGTGAGTTTTGAAGGGTCTTTAGTAGAAGATTTTGAAAAGCTATGAAGTGATAATTAACTGTTAACAACTAAATAATGTAAATATTATGAGATAATAATCTATCTATATGTATTTTGTTGGTAGTATGTTTTGCTTTATTGGTTTGGTTGTGGTGATTTGTTTGGTCAAAAAAAGTTAAGCCTGTAAAGCGAAATGTCACGGGCGTCTAAGCTGGATGAGGTAATTCGAAAATACTGAGGTTTTATCTGCGGGGTCTGTTATCGGCCTGATCCGTACGTGATACGGTGTGAATTCATTGTTAAGCATAATTAATGAATTGAAGAATTCTTAATTAATTATTATTTAATATTTAAACGACATTAAATTGGATGGGCCAATAATAGCAAAACCGCTGCTCTGACATAACACCTGGTAGCCTGGAATTATTCACGATAACACTTATAAATATAGTGGTTTTAGGTTAAGATAAGTCTCATGAAATGGTAAGTAGTCTGAATTTTAAGATAATTCAAATGTTTGTTGGTTGTTCCTAACACACTGAAAAGTTAGTTTTTAATGTGTAAATTATTGTTCGTTAACTTTTTTTTAAATTTACAAAATTTACATGTTTTCCCTAAGTCAGAATCATCCAGCAGCTAAAAATTCGACTCTTTCTCGTTGCTATATTCCGATGAATATCACGGGAATTAAAATAGCCAGGAAAGAGAATTGTTTCGTTTGTTAAACCAAATACATCCTTATTTTCACTTGGTTACACTAAGCGAAACTGCGAGGGAGGCACATTACAAATGGAGTTGTTTGATTCCAAATGCACAGCATTAACCCGGTATGACCCGCGAGTAAGTGAAAAACTATGATAAATGCAAATCGTCCGATAATTAACCTCGACCTCGATCTGCTGAGAACCTTCGTTGCTGTTGCCGACCTGAATACCTTTGCGGCTGCGGCAGCTGCGGTATGTCGAACTCAGTCTGCGGTGAGTCAGCAAATGCAGCGTCTTGAGCAACTCGTGGGGAAAGAGTTGTTCGCGCGCCATGGACGCAACAAACTACTGACCGAACATGGTATACAACTGTTGGGTTACGCCAGAAAAATACTGCGCTTTAATGATGAGGCATGCTCATCATTAATGTTTAATAATCTTCAGGGAGTGTTAACTATCGGTGCTTCTGATGAATCTGCCGATACCATACTGCCTTTCCTGCTCAACCGGATAAGTTCGGTTTATCCGAAGCTTGCGCTGGATGTGAGGGTCAAGCGTAACGCCTACATGGTGGATATGCTGAAGTCGCAAGAAGTGGACTTGGTTGTGACTACCAACCGTCCTGGCGATTTTGAATGTCTGAATCTGCGTACCTCGCCAACGCATTGGTACTGTGCTGCCGAATATATTCTGCAAAAAGGTGAGCCGGTACCGTTGGTTCTGCTGGACGATCCGAGCCCGTTTCGCGATATCGTGCTGGCGACATTAAATGCTGCTCAGATCCCGTGGCGTCTGGCTTATGTCGCTTCAACATTACCTGCGGTTCGCGCGGCGGTAAAAGCAGGGCTCGGCGTCACTGCGCGACCTGTTGAAATGATGAGTCCGGATTTACGCGTACTGGGTGCCGCCGACGGATTACCGCCATTGCCTGATACTGAGTATCTGTTGTGCTGCGATCCGTCCACGCAAAATGAGTTGGCAGAAGTTATCTTTAAGTCGATGCAAACGTATCAAAATCCTTGGCAATACAATCAGTTTACCCCTGAAGGGGGAGATGACTCGCTGATTGTTGAAGGCGACTTTGAGTAATCCGTCACAAAAAATCGTTTTAAAATGTTAGTGTAAAAAAGAGCCACTGGTGATGAAAAAACATCCAGCGGCTCTTTTTTTATGCAAATATTGCCGCTTTATGTCATTTGCTATACTAAAACTTAACAAAATCAGAAGGTAAAAAAACGGCCTGACATCTGGTTGAAAAATAAGCAGCCGCGTTACTAATTGTTTCCATGTTAAAAAACTAGAGAAATTGTTGCTGTTTTTTATGGTGAATTAACAAAAGCGTGTCACAGATCAAGAAAATACTCCCATTTAGGGGGAGGCATCTGGGTGAATTCCTGTCAAAATAGGTGAGTATTATCTTTTTTACTTCACTACGGACACGATTCAACAACATTAAAAATGACCGATGATGCGATCGAAATTGGTCTAAATAGCACTTTATGTTAATGAAGTTGGAACGGTGTAAAATAATGTGAGGAAACTTTTGTTAAAGTTGACAAAAGGTTATAGAAAGGAGTAAAAAACCCCATCAATTAGCTGTATAAAATGGTTTTTCACAGTGATTGTAAGGTTTTTTTTATTCCTCCCCATGAATCGATGTGGCGTTCATCTGCCGAAAAGAGCAGAGAATTTGGCGCTACTTTTGATGAGTAAGCAATGAGTATGTCAACATCCACTGAAATCATCGCTCATCACTGGGCATTCGCTATCTTTCTTATTGTTGCCATTGGCCTGTGCTGCCTGATGCTCGTCGGCGGCTGGTTTTTAGGTGGTCGCGCGCGCGCGAGATCTAAAAACGTGCCGTTTGAATCAGGTATCGACTCGGTCGGCACCGCCCGCTTGCGCCTGTCTGCCAAGTTTTATCTGGTAGCCATGTTCTTCGTTATCTTCGACGTTGAAGCGCTGTATCTGTTCGCATGGTCAACTTCTATCCGTGAAAGCGGCTGGATTGGCTTTGTGGAAGCTGCAATTTTTATTTTTGTGTTACTGGCAGGTCTGGTTTATCTGGTGCGTATTGGCGCGCTGGACTGGACGCCCGCGCGTTCACGCCGCGAGCGTATGAACCCGGAAACGAACAGTATCGCTAATCGTCAACGCTAACCGCGAGGCATTAAGATGGATTATACGCTCACCCGCATAGATCCTAACGGTGAGAACGACCGTTACCCCCTGCAAAAACAGGAGATCGTAACCGACCCCCTGGAGCAAGAAGTTAACAAAAACGTGTTCATGGGTAAGCTGCATGACATGGTTAACTGGGGCCGTAAAAACTCAATTTGGCCATATAACTTTGGCCTTTCCTGCTGCTACGTTGAGATGGTGACCTCGTTTACCGCCGTGCACGATGTGGCCCGTTTTGGTGCGGAAGTACTGCGTGCATCGCCGCGTCAGGCTGACCTGATGGTCGTCGCCGGAACCTGCTTTACCAAAATGGCGCCGGTTATTCAGCGCCTCTACGATCAGATGCTGGAACCGAAATGGGTTATTTCCATGGGCGCATGCGCCAACTCCGGCGGTATGTACGACATCTATTCTGTGGTGCAGGGCGTTGATAAATTTATTCCGGTCGATGTGTACATCCCGGGATGCCCGCCGCGTCCGGAAGCGTATATGCAGGCTCTGATGCTGCTGCAAGATTCCATTGGCAAAGAACGCCGTCCGCTCTCCTGGGTGGTTGGCGATCAGGGCGTTTATCGCGCCAATATGCAGTCAGAACGCGAGCGTAAACGCGGCGAACGTATTGCTGTAACGAATCTTCGTACACCAGACGAGATTTAATTTGCGCCTGTCGGCAGCAGCACTTCCTTCGCTTATCACTACATAAATAGCGCGAAGCACTGCCGACCACCACGGACCATTTGCAATGGTGAACAATATGACCGACTTAACCGCGCAAGACGCTGTATGGCAAACACGGGATCACCTTGATGACCCGGTCATTGGCGAACTGCGCAACCGTTTTGGGCCGGATGCCTTTACCGTTCAGGCGACTCGCACCGGGGTACCTGTTGTTTGGGTCAAGCGTGAACAATTACTGGAAGTTGGCGATTTCTTAAAGAGACTGCCGAAACCTTACGTCATGCTGTTTGACTTACACGGCATGGACGAACGTCTGCGTACGCACCGCGAAGGGTTACCTGCCGCGGATTTTTCCGTTTTCTATCACCTGATCTCCATTGAACGCAATCGCGATATCATGCTCAAGGTGGCATTGTCTGAAAACGACCTGCGCGTACCGACGTTCACCAAACTGTTCCCGAACGCCAACTGGTATGAGCGTGAAACCTGGGAAATGTTTGGCATCGACATCGAAGGTCACCCGCACCTGACGCGTCTGCTGATGCCGCATACCTGGGAAGGTCATCCGCTGCGTAAAGACTACCCGGCGCGTGCGACTGAATTCGATCCGTTTGAGCTGACCAAAGCCAAACAGGATCTGGAAATGGAATCACTGACCTTCAAACCAGAAGAATGGGGCATGAAGCGTAGTTCCGAAAACGAGGACTTCATGTTCCTCAACCTCGGTCCTAACCACCCGTCTTCTCACGGTGCGTTCCGTATTGTGCTGCAGCTTGATGGCGAAGAAATCGTCGACTGCGTGCCTGACATCGGCTACCACCACCGTGGCGCTGAAAAGATGGGTGAACGTCAGTCCTGGCACAGCTACATTCCGTACACCGACCGTATCGAGTACCTCGGCGGCTGTGTTAACGAAATGCCTTACGTACTGGCCGTTGAGAAACTGGCTGGCATCACCACGCCGGATCGCGTCAACGTGATTCGCGTTATGTTGTCTGAACTGTTCCGTATCAACAGCCACTTGCTGTACATCTCCACGTTCATCCAGGACGTCGGTGCGATGACGCCGGTCTTCTTCGCCTTTACCGACCGTCAGAAAATCTATGACGTAGTGGAAGCGATCACCGGTTTCCGTATGCACCCGGCCTGGTTCCGTATCGGCGGTGTGGCACACGATCTGCCGCGCGGTTGGGACAAACTGCTGCGTGACTTCCTCGACTGGATGCCAAAACGTCTGGATTCCTACGAGAAAGCCGCACTGCGTAACACCATCCTGAAAGGCCGTTCGCAGGGCGTTGCCGCTTACGGTAAGAAAGAAGCGCTGGACTGGGGTTGTACCGGTGCTGCGCTGCGTGCGACCGGTATTGATTTTGACGTGCGTAAAGCGCGTCCATACTCTGGCTACGAAAACTTTGACTTTGAAGTCCCGGTTGGCGGCGGCGTGTCCGACTGCTATACCCGAGTGATGCTGAAAGTTGAAGAGCTGCGCCAGAGTCTGCGCATCCTTGAGCAGTGCCTCAACAACATGCCGGAAGGCCCGTTCAAAGCGGATCACCCGCTGACTACGCCGCCGCCGAAAGAGCGCACGTTGCAACATATCGAAACCCTGATCACCCACTTCCTGCAAGTTTCGTGGGGACCGGTTATGCCGGCAAATGAGTCCTTCCAGATGGTGGAAGCGACCAAGGGTATTAACAGTTACTACCTGACCAGCGATGGCAGCACCATGAGTTACCGTACCCGTATCCGTACCCCGAGCTATGCGCACCTGCAGCAGATCCCGGTAGCGGTACGTGGCAGCCTGGTGTCCGACCTTATCGTCCACCTGGGTAGTATCGATTTTGTTATGTCAGATGTGGACCGCTAATTATGCACGAGAATCAACAACCACAAACCGAGGCTTTTGAGCTGAGTGCGGCTGAGCGTGAAGCGATTGAGCACGAGAAGCACCACTACGAAGACCCGCGTGCGGCGTCCATTGAAGCGCTGAAAATCGTTCAGAAACAGCGTGGCTGGGTGCCGGATGGGGCGATCTATGCGATCGCTGATGTGCTGGGGATCCCGGCAAGCGACGTAGAAGGTGTTGCCACGTTCTATAGCCAGATCTTCCGCCAGCCGGTAGGTCGCCACGTGATCCGCTATTGCGACAGCGTGGTGTGCCATATCAACGGCTATCAGGGGATCCAGGCTGCGCTTGAGAAAAAACTCAACATCAAGCCGGGGCAGACGACCTTTGACGGTCGTTTTACGCTGCTCCCGACCTGTTGCCTGGGGAACTGCGATAAAGGGCCGAACATGATGATCGATGAGGATACTCATGCTCACCTGACCCCGGAAGGCATTCCCGAACTGCTGGAGCGGTATAAATGAAAGACATTATCCGTACTCCCGAAACGCATCCGCTGACCTGGCGTCTGCGTGATGACAAACAGCCGGTCTGGCTGGACGAATACCGTAGCAAGAACGGCTACGAAGGTGCGCGTAAGGCCCTGACCGGGCTGTCACCGGACGAAATCGTTAATCAGGTAAAAGACGCTGGCCTGAAAGGGCGCGGCGGTGCGGGCTTTTCCACCGGTCTGAAGTGGAGCCTGATGCCGAAAGACGAATCCATGAACATCCGTTACCTGCTGTGTAACGCCGATGAAATGGAGCCGGGTACCTATAAAGACCGTCTGCTGATGGAACAGCTGCCGCACCTGCTGGTGGAAGGCATGCTGATCTCCGCGTTTGCGCTGAAAGCGTACCGTGGTTACATCTTCCTGCGTGGTGAATATATCGAAGCGGCTGTGCATCTGCGTCGCGCGATTGCCGAAGCAACCGAAGCCGGCTTGCTTGGCAAAAACATCATGGGCACCGGTTTCGACTTCGAACTGTTTGTCCACACCGGGGCAGGGCGCTATATCTGCGGTGAAGAGACGGCGCTGATTAACTCCCTTGAAGGTCGTCGTGCTAACCCACGCTCTAAGCCGCCGTTCCCGGCAAGCTCTGGCGCTTGGGGTAAGCCGACCTGCGTTAACAACGTCGAAACCCTGTGTAACGTACCAGCTATCCTCGCGAACGGCGTGGAGTGGTACCAGAACATTTCGCAGAGCAAAGACGCGGGCACCAAGCTGATGGGCTTCTCAGGTCGCGTGAAGAACCCTGGCCTGTGGGAACTGCCTTTCGGTACTACCGCGCGCGAGATCCTCGAAGATTACGCGGGCGGCATGCGTGATGGCCTGAAGTTCAAAGCCTGGCAGCCGGGCGGCGCGGGTACTGACTTCCTGACTGAAGCGCACCTCGATCTGCCGATGGAATTCGAAAGCATTGGTAAAGCCGGTAGCCGTTTGGGCACCGCGCTGGCAATGGCCGTCGATCACGAGATTGGCATGGTTCCTCTGGTGCGTAACCTCGAAGAGTTCTTTGCCCGCGAGTCCTGCGGCTGGTGTACGCCGTGCCGTGACGGTCTGCCGTGGAGTGTGAAAATTCTGCGCGCGCTGGAGCGTGGCGAAGGCCAGCCTGGGGATATCGAGACGCTTGAGCAACTGTGTCGTTTCCTCGGCCCGGGTAAAACCTTCTGTGCACACGCCCCGGGTGCGGTGGAGCCGCTGCAGAGCGCCATTAAATATTTCCGCGAAGAATTCGAAGCTGGCATCAAGCAGTCCTTCAGCAATACCCATCAGATTGGTGGTATTCAGCCGAACCTGCTGAAAGAGCGCTGGTAATAGCAGGGTAACCCTGAATCGCGATCAGAAATTCGATTAACGCTCGGTTTTAGACCGAGCCAACTGGAAGCATGCTGACTATGGCTACGATTCATGTAGACGGCAAAGAATATGAGGTCAACGGAGCGGACAACCTGCTGGAAGCTTGTCTGTCTCTCGGCCTTGATATTCCGTACTTTTGCTGGCACCCGGCGCTGGGAAGCGTCGGTGCTTGCCGCCAGTGTGCGGTGAAGCAATATCAAAACGCGGAAGACACGCGTGGTCGCCTGGTGATGTCTTGTATGACACCGGCCACCGAAGGCACCTTTATTTCAATTGATGACGAAGAAGCGAAGCAGTTTCGCGAAAGCGTAGTGGAGTGGTTGATGACTAACCACCCGCACGACTGTCCGGTCTGTGAAGAGGGCGGTAACTGCCACCTTCAGGATATGACCGTCATGACCGGTCATAGCTTCCGTCGCTACCGCTTCACGAAGCGTACTCACCGCAACCAGGACCTGGGGCCGTTCATCTCTCACGAAATGAACCGCTGCATCGCCTGCTATCGCTGCGTACGTTACTACAAAGATTACGCCGATGGCGCGGATCTGGGCGTCTATGGCGCACATGACAACGTCTACTTTGGTCGTCCGGAAGACGGTACGCTCGAAAGCGAATTCTCCGGTAACCTGGTGGAAATTTGCCCGACCGGCGTCTTCACCGATAAAACGCACTCCGAGCGTTATAACCGTAAATGGGACATGCAGTTTGCGCCGAGCATCTGCCAGCAGTGTTCTATCGGCTGTAACATCAGCCCGGGCGAGCGCTACGGTGAACTGCGTCGTATCGAAAACCGCTACAACGGTACCGTTAACCACTACTTCCTCTGCGACCGTGGTCGTTTTGGCTATGGTTACGTGAACCTGAAAGACCGTCCACGCCAGCCGGTACAGCGTCGTGGCGATGACCTGATCACGCTGAACGCCGAACAGGCGATGCAGGGCGCGGCAGATATTCTGCGTCAGTCGAAGAAAGTGATTGGTATCGGCTCCCCGCGTGCCAGCGTTGAAAGTAACTTCGCGCTGCGTGAACTGGTCGGTGCGGATAACTTCTATACCGGTATTGCCCAGGGCGAGCAGGAACGTCTGCAACTGGCTCTGAGCGTGCTGCGTGACGGCGGTATTCATACCCCGGCACTGCGCGAAATCGAGTCATACGATGCGGTTCTGGTCCTGGGCGAAGATGTCACCCAAACCGGCGCGCGCGTTGCGCTGGCAGTGCGTCAGGCGGTGAAAGGTAAAGCGCGTGAAATGGCGGCGGCGCAGAAAGTGGCCGACTGGCAGATTGCGGCAATCCTCAACATCGGCCAGCGCGCCAAGCACCCGCTGTTCGTTACCAACGTCGATAACACCCGTCTGGATGATATCGCGGCATGGACCTACCGTGCGCCGGTTGAAGATCAGGCGCGTTTAGGTTTCGCGATCGCCCATGCGCTGGATAACAACGCCCCGGCGGTTGACGGTATCGACCGTGACCTGCAGAACAAAATTGACGTCATCGTTCAGGCTCTGGCCGGGGCGAAGAAACCACTGATTATTTCCGGTACCAACGCCGGTAGCGCCGACGTGATTCAGGCTGCTGCCAACGTGGCGAAGGCGCTGAAAGGCCGTGGCGCAGACGTCGGAATCACCATGATTGCTCGCTCTGTTAACAGCATGGGGCTGGGTATGATTGGCGGTGGTTCCCTCGACGACGCGCTGACCGAGCTGGAAACCGGTCGTGCTGACGCCGTTGTGGTGTTGGAAAATGACCTGCATCGCCATGCTTCAGCAACGCGTGTGAACGCCGCGCTGGCGAAAGCGCCGCTGGTACTGGTTGTTGACCATCAGCGCACGGCTATTATGGAAAACGCCCATCTGGTGCTTTCCGCCGCTAGCTTCGCCGAAAGCGATGGTACGGTAATTAACAACGAAGGTCGCGCCCAGCGTTTCTTCCAGGTCTATGACCCATCCTACTACGACAGCAACACCGTAATGCTGGAAAGCTGGCGCTGGCTGCACTCGCTGCACAGTACCGTGCAGAGTCGTGAAGTGGACTGGACGCAGCTCGACCATGTTATCGACGCGGTCGTTGAGAAGTTACCGCAGTTGGCGGGTATTAAAGATGCCGCGCCGGATGCAAGCTTCCGTATCCGTGGACAGAAACTGGCACGTGAACCGCACCGCTACAGTGGTCGTACCGCAATGCGCGCCAACATCAGCGTTCACGAACCACGCCAGCCGCAGGACAAAGACACCATGTTCGCTTTCTCTATGGAAGGGAACAACCAACCGTCTGCGCCGCGTTCGCAAATTCCGTTTGCCTGGGCTCCGGGCTGGAACTCCCCACAGGCGTGGAACAAGTTCCAGGATGAAGTGGGCGGTAAACTGCGTCATGGCGATCCGGGCGTGCGTCTGATCGAAGCTTCGGCAGATGGTCTGGATTACTTCACAACCGTTCCGGCGAGCTTCCAGGCTCAGGATGGTCAGTGGCGTGTCGCGCCTTACTATCATCTGTTTGGTAGTGACGAAATGTCCCAGCGTGCGCCTGTCTTCCAGACCCGTATGCCGCAGCCGTACATCAAACTCAACCCGGCTGATGCCGCGAAGTTGGGTGTGAATGCCGGTACGCGCGTTTCTTTCAGCTACGATGGCAACACGGTTACGCTGCCGGTTGAAATCGCTGAAGGATTAACGGCAGGGCAGGTTGGTTTGCCAATGGGTATGCCTGGCATCGCGCCGGTTCTGGCTGGTGCACGTCTTGAGGATCTGCAGGAGGCACAACAATGAGTTGGATTACACCCGATCTGATTGAGATCCTGCTGAGCGTTCTCAAAGCGGTCGTGATTCTGCTGGTGGTGGTCACCTGCGGGGCATTCATGAGCTTTGGCGAACGTCGTCTGCTCGGTCTGTTCCAGAACCGTTACGGACCGAACCGTGTTGGCTGGGGCGGTTCGCTCCAGCTGGTTGCGGACATGATCAAGATGTTCTTTAAAGAAGACTGGATCCCGAAATTCTCGGATCGCGTCATCTTTACCCTGGCACCGATGATCGCCTTTACCTCGCTGCTGCTGGCTTTCGCCATCGTGCCGGTGAGCCCGAACTGGGTGGTTGCTGACCTGAATATCGGGATCCTGTTCTTCCTGATGATGGCAGGCCTCGCGGTATACGCGGTGTTGTTCGCAGGCTGGTCCAGTAACAACAAATACTCGCTGCTCGGTGCGATGCGTGCGTCTGCGCAGACGCTGAGCTACGAAGTGTTCCTCGGACTTTCCCTGATGGGCGTGGTGGCGCAGGCCGGTTCATTTAACATGACCGACATCGTCAACAACCAGGCTGATATCTGGAACGTTATTCCGCAGTTCTTTGGTTTTGTCACCTTTGCCATCGCGGGCGTGGCGGTGTGTCACCGTCACCCGTTTGACCAGCCAGAAGCCGAGCAGGAACTGGCCGACGGTTACCACATTGAATACTCCGGTATGAAATTCGGTCTGTTCTTCGTGGGTGAGTACATCGGCATCGTCACCATTTCTGCACTGATGGTTACCCTGTTCTTCGGTGGCTGGCATGGTCCGTTCTTACCGCCATTCGTCTGGTTCGCGCTGAAAACCGCGTTCTTCATGATGATGTTCATTTTGATTCGTGCGTCGTTACCGCGTCCTCGTTATGACCAGGTAATGTCCTTCGGCTGGAAAGTCTGTCTGCCGCTGACGCTCGTCAACTTGCTGGTAACGGCGGCTGTCATTCTCTGGCAGGCGCAATAAGGGACACAAAGACCATGACCTTAAAAGAATTGTTCGTAGGTTTCGGCACCCAGGTACGCAGTATCTGGATGATCGGCCTGCATGCGTTCGCGAAACGCGAAACGCAGATGTACCCGGAAGAGCCGGTCTATCTACCGCCCCGTTTTCGTGGTCGTATCGTTCTGACCCGTGACCCAGACGGCGAAGAGCGCTGCGTTGCCTGTAACCTGTGTGCGGTAGCGTGTCCGGTAGGCTGTATCTCTTTGCAAAAAGCAGAGACCAAAGACGGCCGCTGGTATCCGGAGTTTTTCCGCATTAACTTCTCACGCTGCATTTTCTGCGGCCTGTGCGAAGAAGCCTGTCCGACAACGGCTATTCAGCTGACTCCAGATTTCGAGCTGGGTGAGTACAAGCGCCAGGACCTGGTTTACGAGAAAGAGGATCTGCTGATCTCCGGTCCGGGTAAATACCCGGAATATAACTTCTACCGGATGGCAGGTATGGCAATCGACGGCAAAGATAAGGGCGAAGCAGAGAACGAAGCCAAGCCTATCGACGTCAAGAGCCTGTTACCGTAAGGAGAGGGGCAATGGAGTTCGCTTTTTATATCTGTGGCCTGATAGCCATTCTCGCAACCTTGCGGGTGATCACCCACACCAATCCGGTACACGCACTGCTGTACCTGATTATTTCGCTGCTGGCGATTTCCGGGGTGTTCTTCTCGTTAGGTGCTTACTTCGCGGGGGCGCTGGAAATAATCGTCTACGCGGGCGCCATCATGGTGTTGTTCGTGTTCGTGGTCATGATGCTCAACCTCGGTGGTTCTGAAATTGAACAGGAACGCCAGTGGCTGAAACCGCAGGTGTGGATTGGACCGGCGATTCTGTCGGCCATCATGCTGGCGGTTATTGTTTATGCCATTCTGGGTGTTAACGATCAGGGCATCGACGGGACGCCAATTAGCGCGAAAGCTGTCGGTATTTCCCTGTTCGGACCGTATGTACTGGCGGTCGAGCTGGCTTCGATGCTGCTGCTGGCAGGTCTGGTTGTGGCCTTCCACGTAGGGCGCGAAGAGCGTTCTGGTGAAGTGCTGAGCAATCGCACCGATGACCGCGCGAAAAGAAAAACGGAGGAGCACGCATGATCCCCTTACAACATGGACTGATCCTCGCGGCTGTCTTATTCGTACTGGGCTTAACCGGTCTGGTTATCCGCCGCAATCTGCTGTTTATGCTGATCGGGCTGGAAATCATGATTAACGCCTCCGCGCTGGCCTTCGTGGTCGCCGGAAGCTACTGGGGCCAGACCGATGGTCAGGTGATGTATATTCTCGCCATCAGCCTTGCGGCTGCGGAAGCGAGCATTGGACTTGCGCTGTTGCTGCAACTTCATCGCCGTCGCCAGAACCTGAACATCGATTCAGTAAGTGAGATGCGTGGATGAACATGCTTGCCTTAACCATTATTCTGCCATTTATTGGCTTTGTATTACTGGCGTTCTCTCGCGGTCGTTGGTCAGAAAATCTGTCCGCGACCGTGGGCGTCGGGTCGATTGGCCTGGCGGCGCTGGTGACCGCGTTTGTTGGCGTTGACTTCTTTGCTAATGGTCAACAGGCCTACAGCCAGCCGCTGTGGACGTGGATGTCTGTCGGTGACTTCAATATCGGTTTTAATCTGGTGCTGGACGGCCTGTCGCTGACCATGCTCAGTGTGGTGACCGGTGTGGGTTTCCTGATCCACATGTTCGCCTCCTGGTATATGCGCGGTGAAGAGGGATACTCCCGTTTCTTCGCCTACACCAACCTGTTTATCGCCAGCATGGTGGTTCTGGTACTGGCGGATAACCTGCTGCTGATGTACCTCGGCTGGGAAGGCGTGGGCCTGTGCTCCTACCTGCTGATCGGTTTCTATTACACCGATCCGAAGAATGGCGCTGCGGCAATGAAAGCCTTCGTCGTGACCCGTGTGGGTGACGTGTTCCTCGCCTTCGCATTGTTTATCCTCTACAACGAGCTGGGCACGCTGAACTTCCGCGAAATGGTGGAACTGGCACCTGCTCACTTTGCAGATGGTAACAACATGCTGATGTGGGCAACCCTGATGCTGCTGGGCGGTGCGGTGGGTAAATCCGCGCAGCTGCCGTTGCAGACATGGCTTGCTGACGCGATGGCAGGTCCGACGCCTGTCTCCGCGCTGATCCACGCCGCGACGATGGTTACCGCCGGTGTCTACCTGATTGCACGTACTCACGGCCTGTTCCTGATGACGCCGGAAATCCTGCATCTGGTGGGGATTATCGGGGCTATCACTCTGGTACTGGCTGGTTTCGCCGCGCTGGTACAGACCGACATCAAACGCGTTCTCGCATACTCCACCATGAGCCAGATTGGTTATATGTTCCTGGCTCTCGGGGTTCAGGCGTGGGACGCGGCGATTTTCCACCTGATGACGCACGCCTTCTTTAAAGCGCTGCTGTTCCTGGCATCCGGCTCGGTTATCCTGGCCTGTCACCACGAACAGAACATCTTCAAGATGGGCGGTCTGCGTAAGTCTATTCCGCTGGTGTATCTCTGCTTCCTGATCGGTGGCGCGGCGCTGTCGGCTCTGCCGCTGATTACCGCAGGCTTCTTCAGTAAGGATGAGATTCTGGCCGGTGCGATGGCGAACGGTCATATCAACCTGATGGTTGCAGGTCTGGTCGGTGCGTTCATGACCTCTCTGTACACCTTCCGTATGATTTTCATCGTGTTCCACGGTAAAGAGCAAATTCACGCTCACGCAGGGAAGGGGATTACACATCATCTGCCGCTGATTGTGCTGATGATCCTGTCCACCTTCGTTGGCGCACTGATTGTGCCACCGCTGCAGGGTGTACTGCCTGCGACGACCGAGCTTGAGCATGGTCGCGTGATGACCCTGGAAATTACCTCCGGTATCGTCGCGATTGCAGGCATTCTGATCGCTGCATGGCTGTGGCTGGGTAAACGTACTCTGGTGACATCGATTGCCAACAGTGCGCCAGGCCGTCTGCTGGGTACCTGGTGGTATAACGCCTGGGGCTTCGACTGGCTGTACGACAAAGTGTTCGTCAAGCCGTTCCTGGGCGTTGCATGGCTGCTGAAACGCGATCCGCTGAACGCAATGATGAACATTCCGGCGATCCTTTCCCGATTTGCAGGTAAAGGCCTGTTGTTAAGCGAGAACGGCTATCTGCGTTGGTATGTAGCATCAATGAGCATCGGTGCCGTCGTTGTGCTGGCTCTGTTGATGGTACTGCGTTGATCGTAAAGTGAATTTTATCCAAATTCGTTGAAAATCAGGCCTCTATTAGGGGCCTTAAAAAGGAATAAAAATCGCCATGTTACTACCCTGGCTAATATTGATTCCCTTTATCGGTGGCTTCCTGTGCTGGCAGACCGAACGCTTTGGCGTGAAGGTGCCGCGTTGGATCGCGCTGATTACCATGGGACTGACGCTGGCGCTTGGCCTGCAACTTTGGTTGCAGGGCGGCTATTCACTGACGCAATCCACTGGCATTCCGCAGTGGCAGTCTGAGTTTGTCCTGCCGTGGATCCCACGCTTTGGCATCTCGATTCATCTTGCTATCGACGGTCTGTCGCTGCTGATGGTGGTGCTGACCGGCCTGCTCGGTGTTCTGGCGGTACTTTGCTCCTGGAATGAAATCGAAAAATACCAGGGCTTTTTCCACCTGAACCTGATGTGGATCTTAGGCGGCGTAATCGGCGTGTTCCTTGCCATCGACATGTTCCTGTTCTTCTTCTTCTGGGAAATGATGCTGGTGCCGATGTACTTCCTGATCGCGCTTTGGGGGCATAAAGCCTCTGACGGTAAAACGCGTATCACGGCAGCAACCAAGTTCTTCATTTATACCCAGGCGAGTGGTCTGGTGATGTTGATTGCCATCCTGGCGCTGGTGTTTGTGCACTACAAAGCGACCGGCGTGTGGACTTTCAACTATGAAGAATTGCTGAATACTCCGATGTCCCACGGCGTGGAATACCTGCTGATGCTGGGCTTCTTCATCGCTTTCGCGGTGAAAATGCCGGTGGTTCCGCTGCACGGCTGGTTGCCGGATGCTCACTCCCAGGCACCGACCGCAGGTTCCGTTGACCTGGCAGGTATCTTGCTGAAAACCGCAGCCTACGGTCTGCTGCGCTTCTCCCTGCCGCTGTTCCCGAATGCGTCAGCGGAGTTTGCACCTATCGCAATGTGGCTTGGCGTCATCGGCATCTTCTACGGCGCGTGGATGGCCTTTAATCAGTACGACATCAAACGTCTGATTGCTTACACCTCCGTATCCCACATGGGCTTCGTACTGATTGCTATCTACACCGGCAGCCAGCTGGCATACCAGGGTGCGGTGATTCAGATGATCGCGCACGGCCTGTCCGCAGCCGGTCTTTTCATCCTGTGTGGTCAGCTGTACGAACGTCTGCACACGCGTGATATGCGTATGATGGGCGGCCTGTGGGGCAAAATGAAATGGTTGCCTGCGCTGTCAATGTTCTTCGCAGTATGTACGCTGGGTATGCCGGGTACAGGTAACTTCGTTGGCGAATTTATGATTCTGTTCGGCAGCTACCAGGTGGTTCCGGTTATTACCGTGATCTCGACATTTGGTCTGGTGTTTGCTTCTGTTTACTCGCTGGCGATGCTGCATCGCGCTTACTTTGGTAAGGCGAAGAGCCAGATTGCCAGTGTTGAACTGCCAGGGATGTCGCTGCGTGAGCTGTTTATCATCCTGTTGCTGGTCGTGCTTCTGGTACTGCTTGGCTTCTATCCGCAGCCGATTCTGGATACCTCGCATTCTGCGATGAGCAACATCCAGCAGTGGTTTGTTAATTCCGTTACTACTACAAGGCCGTAAATCGCCATGACAATAACTCCACAACACCTGATTGCGCTGCTACCGCTGCTGATCGTCGGCTTGACGGTGGTGGTTGTGATGCTCTCCATTGCGTGGCGACGCAATCACTTCCTCAATGCCACGCTGTCGGTCATTGGGCTTAACGCCGCACTGGTTTCGCTCTGGTTTGTTGGCCAGGCGGGCGCTATGGACGTCACCCCGCTGATGCGGGTTGACGGTTTCGCCATGCTCTACACCGGGCTGGTGCTGCTGGCAAGTCTTGCC
The DNA here is from genome assembly GCF_030336655.1 of Citrobacter sp. Cb041. NCBI lineage: Bacteria > Pseudomonadati > Pseudomonadota > Gammaproteobacteria > Enterobacterales > Enterobacteriaceae > Citrobacter > Citrobacter sp. Cb041. The sequence goes on from NZ_JAOWDD010000043.1 coordinate 203,171, forward strand.
ACCTGTACCTTCGCTTACCCGTGGCTGGAAGGCTACGACGACAACCGGGAAGAGTTCTATCTGCTGGTGCTGATTGCCGCGCTCGGCGGTATTCTGCTGGCTAACGCTAACCATCTGGCGGCGCTGTTCCTTGGTATTGAGCTTATCTCTCTGCCGCTGTTTGGTCTGGTTGGCTATGCGTTCCGTCAGAAACGTTCGCTGGAAGCCAGTATCAAATACACCATTCTGTCTGCCGCAGCGTCTTCCTTCCTGCTGTTTGGTATGGCGCTGGTATACGCGCAGTCTGGCAACCTGTCGTTTGTCGCGCTCGGTAAGAGCCTCGGCGACGGTATGCTGCAAGAACCGCTGCTGCTGGCGGGCTTCGGTCTGATGATTGTTGGCCTCGGCTTTAAACTCTCGCTGGTTCCATTCCACCTGTGGACGCCAGACGTATACCAGGGCGCTCCGGCTCCGGTTTCCACCTTCCTGGCGACGGCGAGCAAAATCGCTATCTTCGGCGTGGTGATGCGTCTGTTCCTGTACGCACCGGTAGGTGATAGCGAAGCGGTACGGATCGTGCTGGGTGTGATTGCCTTTGCTTCCATTATCTTCGGTAACCTGATGGCGCTGAGCCAGACCAACATCAAACGTCTGCTTGGTTACTCTTCTATCTCTCACCTCGGTTACCTGCTGGTGGCGCTGATTGCCCTGCAGAGCGGCGAGATGTCGATGGAAGCGGTTGGCGTTTACCTGGCCGGTTATCTGTTCAGCAGCCTCGGCGCATTCGGTGTGGTCAGCCTGATGTCCAGCCCGTACCGCGGTCCGGATGCAGACTCTCTGTTCTCCTACCGTGGTCTGTTCTGGCATCGTCCAATCCTCGCGGCGGTGATGACGGTGATGATGCTGTCTCTGGCGGGTATTCCGATGACGCTGGGCTTTATCGGTAAGTTCTACGTACTGGCGGTGGGTGTGCAGGCTAATCTGTGGTGGCTGGTTGCCGCCGTGGTGGTGGGTTCCGCGATTGGTTTGTACTACTACCTGCGCGTTGCCGTGAGCCTGTACCTGAGCGCACCGCAGCAGCTGAATCGCGATGCGCCGTCCAACTGGCAGTACAGCGCGGGCGGTATCGTGGTGCTGATTTCTGCCCTGCTGGTACTGGTGCTGGGTATCTACCCGCAACCGTTGATCAGCATCGTGCAGTTAGCGGCTCCGCTGATGTAATTCATCATGCTGTGATCGAAAAAGAGTCTGGACAATGTCCAGACTCTTTTTTTTACCTGTCTATACTCATCATACTTCAAGTTGCTGGGGCGTCAGGCCGAAAGTTGACGGCTCACCAGCGGGCCGCTGATGCCTTTCGCTGTGCGATCCATCACTTCCTGAATTACTGAAGACAGCTCATTGACTTCGAATTTGGCCACGTAACCATCTGCTTTCACTCGGCGTACGTGATCTTCATTGGCGCTACCGGAAAGTGAGGAGTGGATAACGACCGGGATCTTCTTCAGGCGTTCGTCGGTTTTTATCTTACGGGTAAGCGTAAAACCGTCCATCTCCGGCATTTCCAGATCGGTGAGCACCAGCGCAATCTTCTCGCTGATTGGTTTACCTTCCGCTTCTGCTTCTTCAGATAGCTGTTGTATCTTTTCCCATGCATCCTGGCCCGTCACATGCATCAAGTGTGGGATCTCCATGGCGTTAAGCCCTTTTTCCAGCATCGCGCGAGCCACTTTGGAATCATCAGCCACAATCGCCACCGCACCCGGCGTAATGTTGAACTTATTGGTTTTCAGCTCTGTTGCGCGCAGGTCGTGGTTCGACGGTACAATATCGTACAGGATCTGTTCGACATCGAGCACCAGCGCCAGATTGTTAGTCTCTTTGTTGTCGTCCAGACAGGCGATACTGGTAATGTAGCGACCATTGACGGCTTTTTCGGCGGTATGCACCTGTTGCCAGTCCAGACGCATAATGTTTTCTACCGACTCCACCGCAAACGCCTGAACGCTGCGGGCATATTCCGTGATCAACAGGATGTTGAGTCCGGTCTCTGGCTTACAGCCCGCGACGGCAGGCAGATCAATCACCGGGATCACCTGATCGCGAATGTTAACCATACCCAGCAACGGGGCTTTCATACCTGCGGGACGCGTAAAGGTCGGCATCGGTACGATTTCACGCAGTTTGAATACGTTGATGCCAAACAGTTCTGATTTCTGCTCCTCGACGGATTTGCCAAGGCGAAACAGCAGCAGTTCAAAACGGTTAGACAGGGTTAGGTTTGTCCTGTCATCAATATCTTTCTGGAAATTGTTCATCCTGTCCTCAGTGTGAAAGCCAGCCTTTCCACTGTTATCGGCACTGAGGCGGAAAAATGGAGCATTAAACGGTGAAAATGGCGAAATCGTGAGCCAGTTCAGTGTCTGGAAATATCGCTTTGCACTCTTCGAGTAACCGCTGACAGCCTTTTTCATCGTAGCGAGAGCTAACGTGGGTCATGATCAGGCGTCCCACTCCGGCCTCAAGCGCCAGCTGGGCGGCTTGTCGGGTCGAGCTGTGACCGCGGCTGTTGGCTTTTTCCTCCATTGAGGAGTCCAGTGTGGTTTCATGTACCATCACATCCACACCGCGTGCCAGTTCAATGGCGGACGCGCAAGGTCCTGTGTCGCCGAAAATAGCCACAGATTTTCCTCTGGTGGCAGGGCCGAGAAAATCGGCGCCGTTAATCGCTCGACCATCCTCCAGCACGATGGTTTTCCCGGCTTTCAAATCCTGGAACCACGGGCCCGCTTTAACACCAGCCGCCTTCAAGGCGCTGGCGTCAAGTGCCCCCGGTTTGTCGTGCTCTTCAACACGAAAACCGTAGCACTCCAGCGGATGCTCCAGCGGGTACGCCGTTACTTTACGCAGGCCGTCATCAACAATTTCACCCGCGGTGATTTCGACAATATCCAGCGGATAATCGGTCCAGGAGCCGCTCAAACGCAAAGCCGTTTCGGTAAACTCTCGCAATCCCTTTGGTCCGTAAAGCGTCAGTGGCTGGACGTTCCCGGCCATTGAGCGACTGCACAGCAGCCCCGGTAAACCAAACAGGTGATCGCCGTGTAGATGGCTGATAAAAATACGCTCGAGTTTTCCAGGGTTAAATGGCGTGGTCAGCATCTGATGCTGCGTTCCTTCACCACAATCGAAAAGCCACAGCCCCGCCTGAGTCGGGTGTTGCAGATTCAGTAAAATAGCCGTTACATTGCGTGAGCGCGTGGGGACTCCCGCAGACGTGCCTAAAAATAGTAATTCCATCTTCGCGTTACACTTTTCGCCATCAATAAGGCAGGGTGTTCAGGTTATCACAACAAAGGGGCAGACTATGATTCACTGGCAAGATCTCCACCATGCAAAGCTCAATACACAGCAGTTGTACGCCATTCTTGAGCTTCGCTGTGCGGTATTTGTTGTTGAGCAACGGTGTCCGTATCAGGATGTGGATGGTGATGACCTCAGTGGTGAAAACCGGCACATTCTGGGTTGGCATAACGATGAACTGGTGGCGTATGCGAGGATTCTGAAAAGCGATGATGAACTTGAGCCGGTCGTCATTGGGCGGGTGATTGTAAGCGAAGCGCTGCGGGGGGAAAAATTGGGGCAACAGCTAATGACTCAGACGCTGGCCTCCTGTACGCAGCATTGGCCGCACAAGGCGCTGTATCTAGGGGCGCAGGCACATTTGCAATCATTCTATGCGCGCTTTGGCTTTGTGCCGGTCACGGATATCTATGACGAAGACGGTATTCCACACGTCGGAATGGCGCGGGAAGCACATCAGGCGTAAACAGGCGCAAACACGCCTGATTGTCTATAGTTAGCGGGTACGTCAATAGAAAGGGAGAATAAAATGTCTTTTCATTCTTATGAATCACGTATCGATGACGATCTGGAATTATTGAGTGAAACGCTGGAGGAGGTGCTGCGTTCTTCCGGCGATCCAGCCGATCAAAAATACCTTGAGTTAAAAGCGCGGGCAGAGCGGGCGTTAGAAGAGGTGAGAAATCGCGTCAGCCACGCCTCTGACAGCTACTATTACCGCGCGAAGAAAGCCGTTTGCCGGGCGGATGATTATGTGCATGAAAAACCCTGGCGCGGAATCGGCGTTGGTGCCACGGTCGGTTTAGTGATGGGATTATTGTTAGCACGGCGATAAATTCCATTCCGTCAGCGCATTTGTACGTACTCCCTAACTGGGGGTACTGCTTTTTCTGCTCAGTACCCCGTATAATGTGAGGTTTTTAACAGGGAGAGGTCCGCGTGCATTCAATCACTACTGCGCTGGAAAGTCTGATGCGTCATTTGTCGCAAGAGATACCAGCAGCACCTGGAATTCGTATTTACGATATCCCTTTCCCACTGAATGATGCGTTTGACGCTTTAGGATGGCTGGCCAGTCAACCTGTCTGGCCCCAGTTTTACTGGCAACAGCGTAATGGCGATGAAGAAGCCGCCGTACTGGGCGCTGTTGCCACATTTTCCTCGCTCGAATTAGCCCAGCATTTTTTACACCAGCATGATGATAATCCTGACCTGCGTATCTGGGGCCTGAATGCCTTTGAGCCTCAGCGCGGCCATTTGTTATTGCCACGGCTGGAGTGGCGACGTTGCGCGGGGGTGGCGAGCTTACGCTTACATCTCTATAGCGACGTGTCGCTGCGTGAAGACGCCGCGCAGGCGGTGGTGTTTATCTCATCGCTCGCCAACGTAAAGCCGCTGCCCGCATTGCGTCTGCGTTTGACGGGAGAACAGAACTGGCCGGATAAAACTGGCTGGACAGATCTGATAAAGCTCGCCACGCAAACGATCAATAGGGAACAGCTCGATAAGGTCGTGCTGGCGCGGGCGACCGATTTACAGTTTTCTCAGTCGGTTAACGCCGCGGCCGTGATGGCTTCCAGTCGTCGTCTAAACCTGAACTGCTACCATTTCTTTATGGCGTTCTCCGCAAAGTGTGCGTTTCTTGGTTCTTCCCCTGAACGGCTGTATCGGCGGCGTGACACGGCGCTGCGCACCGAGGCGCTGGCGGGAACTGTTGCCAACCACCCTGAGGATCATCGGGCCTGGCAGTTGGGGGAATGGCTAATGAAAGATGATAAAAACCAGCGCGAGAATATGCTGGTGGTCGAAGATATTTGCCAGCGTCTGCAAGGCTGTACGCAAACTCTTGATGTGCTGCCGCCGCAGGTGCTCAGACTGCGCAAAGTGCAGCACCTGCGCCGCTGTATCTGGACGGAACTGAATCAGGCTGATGATACGCTTTGTCTGATGCAACTCCAGCCCACGGCGGCAGTCGCAGGTATTCCGCGTGAGCTGGCGCGTGAATTTATCCAACAAAATGAACCGTTTGAACGCGAGTGGTATGCCGGTTCTGCGGGTTACCTTTCTCTGCGCCAAAGCGAGTTTTGCGTGTCATTACGGTCGGCGAAAATTAGTGAAAACGTGGTACGCCTGTATGCCGGGGCAGGGATCGTGCGTGGTTCAGATCCTGAACAGGAATGGCAAGAAATAGACAATAAAGCGGCAGGACTGCGCACTTTATTACAGATGGAAGGGTAATGAGTTGTATATTACCGACTCATATCAAAAATCCATTTATTCGATTCTTTATACTGTGTCGCAATATTGATACCGGACAATCTCATGTCAGTAAGCGCATTTAACCGACGCTGGGCGGCGGTCATTCTGGAAGCACTCACTCGCCACGGCGTCAGGCATGTCTGCATTGCCCCTGGCTCTCGTTCTACACCGTTGACTCTGGCGGCTGCGGAAAACCCGGCTTTTATTCACCATACTCATTTTGATGAGCGTGGCCTTGGGCATCTGGCCTTAGGTCTGGCAAAAGTCAGCCGGCAGCCTGTCGCTGTGATTGTGACGTCCGGTACGGCGGTGGCAAATTTGTATCCCGCGTTGATTGAAGCGGGCCTGACCGGTGAAAAGCTGATTCTACTCACGGCTGACAGACCTCCTGAGCTTATCGACTGCGGCGCTAACCAGGCGATTCGTCAGGCCGGAATGTTTGCCTCGCATCCATCGCAAACGCTCTCTTTACCGCGCCCGACCCAGAACATTCCGGCTAGTTGGCTGGTATCCACCATTGATAACGCCTTAGCTGCGCTGCATAGCGGGGCGGTTCATATCAATTGCCCATTTGCAGAACCGCTGTATGGCGACATGGACGAAACGGGGATTGACTGGCAGCAGCGCCTTGGCGACTGGTGGCAGGATGATAAACCCTGGCTGCGTGAGTCGCGTCGGCTGGAAAGCGACAAACAGCGTGACTGGTTTTTCTGGCGACAAAAACGCGGCGTTGTTGTTGCAGGCCGCATGAGCGCGGAAGAGGGCAAAAAGGTTGCGCAGTGGGCGCAGATGCTAGGCTGGCCGCTGATTGGCGATGTTCTGTCACAAACCGGACAACCTTTGCCGTGCGCCGACCTGTGGCTGGGGAATGCGAAAGCGGTCACTGAATTACAGCAGGCGCAGATTGTGGTGCAGCTTGGCAGTAGCCTGACCGGAAAACGGCTCCTGCAATGGCAGGCCAGCTGTGATCCGCAGGAATACTGGATTGTCGATAATATCGAAGGCCGCCTCGATCCGGCTCACCATCGTGGGCGCAGACTGGTAGCGACGGTTGGCGACTGGCTGGAGTTGCATCCGGCGGAGAAACGTCAGCCCTGGTGCGTGGAGATCCCACGCCTGGCGCAACTGGCCTGGCAGGCGGTAGAAGCCCGTCGCGACGCGTTTGGTGAAGCGCAATTAGCCCACCGTATCCGCGAATACTTGCCGGAGCAGGGGCAACTGTTCGTGGGCAACAGTCTGGTGGTGCGCCTGATTGATGCGCTGTCGCAGCTTCCGGCAGGTTACCCGGTCTATAGCAACCGTGGCGCGAGCGGCATTGACGGCCTGCTGTCAACGGCAGCAGGCGTACAGCGCGCCAGCGCGAAATCGACGCTGGCTATCGTCGGCGATTTATCTGCGCTGTATGACCTCAATGCGCTGGCGTTATTGCGCCAGGTTTCCGCGCCGTTTGTCCTGATAGTGGTCAATAATAACGGCGGGCAAATTTTTTCCCTGTTGCCGACGCCAGCAAGCGAACGTGAACGGTTCTACCTGATGCCGCAGAACGTGCATTTTGAGCATGCTGCCGCCATGTTTAACCTTAAATACCAGCGCCCGGAAAACTGGGAGCAACTGGAAAACGCGCTGACTAACGCCTGGCGTACTCCGGCGGCAACGGTGATTGAGCTGGTGGTAAACGAAACTGATGGGGCGCAAACCCTGCAGCAACTGCTGGCGCAGGTAAGCCATCTATGATCCTGCACGCGCAGGCGAAAGTGGGCCAGACGGGATTTCCCTGGCTGGTTTTCCTGCACGGTTTTTCCGGTGATTGTCGGGAGTGGCAGAGGGTTGGCGAAGCGTTTAAGAATTATTCGCGGCTGTATATCGACCTGCCGGGACACGGTGGCTCCGCTGACATCAGCGTGAGCGGATTCGACGACGTAAGCGCTTTGCTGCGTAACACGCTGCTTAGTTACAACATACTTAAATACTGGTTAGTAGGTTACTCTCTTGGCGGCAGAGTCGCGATGATGGCGGCTTGTCAGGAGATGCCAGGACTGTGCGGTCTGGTGGTTGAAGGTGGACATCCAGGCTTGCAAAGTGAGGAGGCGCGCGTTCAGCGTCGCCTCTCTGATGGTCGCTGGGCTGCGCGTTTTCGCGCTGAGCCGTTGTGCGAGGTGTTTATTGACTGGTATCAACAGCCGGTTTTTTCCTCGCTGAATGCGACGCAAAGAGAAGCGCTGGTCGCACTGCGTAGCCAGAATAACGGGCATACGCTGGCAGCGATGCTGGAGGCCACCTCGCTAGCCGTACAACCTGATTTACGTGCGCAACTCACTACGCGCACATTTCCGTTTTATTATTTATGTGGTGAACGTGACGATAAATTCCGCGCTCTGGCGGCGGAAATATCCGTACCAAGCCATGTGATTCGTAATGCCGGACACAACGCGCATCGGGACAATCCCGCTGGCGTGGTGGACTGTCTGGCTCAGATTCTGCATCGCTGACTATAGGACATTTTATGATCTATCCTGATGAAACAATGCTTTACGCACCGGTAGAATGGCACGATTGCTCTGAAGGCTACACCGACATTCTCTACGAGAAATCCACCGACGGTATCGCAAAAATCACCATTAATCGTCCGCAGGTACGCAATGCCTTCCGTCCGGTCACCGTGAAAGAGATGATCCAGGCGCTGGCGGATGCTCGCTACGATGACAACATTGGCGTGATTATTCTGACCGGTGCTGGCGACAAAGCGTTCTGCGCAGGTGGCGATCAGAAAGTGCGCGGTGACTACGGCGGATACCAGGATGATTCCGGTGTGCATCACCTGAACGTACTGGACTTCCAGCGCCAGATTCGTACCTGTCCGAAGCCGGTAGTGGCGATGGTTGCAGGCTTTTCCATCGGCGGCGGCCATGTGCTGCACATGATGTGTGACCTGACCATTGCGGCTGAAAACGCCATCTTCGGCCAGACCGGTCCGAAAGTCGGTTCCTTCGATGGCGGCTGGGGTGCCTCTTACATGGCGCGTATTGTCGGTCAGAAAAAAGCGCGTGAAATCTGGTTCCTGTGCCGTCAGTACGATGCGAAGCAAGCGCTGGATATGGGCCTGGTAAACACCGTGGTTCCGCTGGCCGATCTGGAAAAAGAGACCGTACGCTGGTGTCGTGAAATGCTGCAAAACAGCCCGATGGCGTTGCGCTGCCTGAAAGCTGCACTGAACGCCGACTGCGATGGTCAGGCTGGTCTGCAAGAGCTGGCGGGTAACGCCACTATGCTGTTCTACATGACGGAAGAAGGTCAGGAAGGCCGTAACGCCTTTAACCAGAAACGTCAGCCGGATTTCAGCAAATTTAAACGGAATCCGTAATGCGTAGCGCGCAGGTATACCGCTGGCAGATCCCCATGGACGCGGGGGTGATTCTGCGCGACAGGCGGTTAAAAACGCGTGACGGGCTGTACGTTCGCCTTTGTGACGGCGAGCGCGAAGGGTGGGGAGAGATCTCCCCGCTGCCGGGCTTCAGTCAGGAGAGCTGGGAAGAGGCGCAAACCGAGCTGCTGGCCTGGGTCAACGGCTGGCTACAGGGGGATTCTTCCTTACCGCAGCTGCCTTCGGTCGCCTTTGGCGCAAGCTGTGCGCTGGCCGAACTGGCTGGCGTATTGCCAGAAGACGCAGACTACCGTGCAGCGCCGCTGTGTACGGGCGATCCTGATGATCTGGTACTGCAACTGGCGGACATGCCGGGTGAAAAAGTAGCGAAGATCAAGGTCGGACTGTATGAAGCGGTTCGTGACGGTATGGTCGCCAACCTGCTGCTTGAGGCTATCCCGGAGCTGCATTTGCGACTTGACGCCAACCGAGCCTGGACGCCGTTGAAAGCCCAGCAGTTCGCGAAGTACGTTAATCCAGAGTACCGCGGGCGCATCGCTTTTCTCGAAGAGCCATGCAAAACCCGCGATGACTCTCGTGCTTTTGCGCGTGAAACCGGCATTGCCATTGCCTGGGATGAAAGCCTGCGTGAAGCGGATTTCCTCTTCGAAGCCGAAGAGGGCGTCAAGGCAGTGGTTATCAAACCTACGCTGACGGGCAGTCTCGATAAAGTGCGCGAACAGGTGGCAGCGGCGCATGCACTTGGTCTCACCGCTGTTATTAGTTCGTCGATCGAGTCGAGCCTGGGCTTAACCCAACTGGCGCGAATTGCCGCCTGGCTGACGCCGCAGACCATTCCGGGGCTGGATACCCTGAGCCTGATGCAGTGCCAGCAGGTACGCACCTGGCCGGGTAGCGCATTGCCGTGTATCGATGTTGATGCGCTGGAACGCCTGCTATGACCCAGCGGGAAATGCCCGATAGCGTAAGCATATCGGGCCTGGTACAACCCGATGACTGGCCGTGGCGTCACTGGCGACAGGTTCGTGCAGAGGTGCCTGCTCTACGCCTCAACGATGAAGTATTAAGCTGGAGCGAGCTTTGCACGCGCGTTGACCATCTGGCCAACGGTTTTGCCGCTCAGGGCGTGGAAGAGGGCGATGGCGTCCTGCTTCGCGCCTGGAATCATCCGCGTGCTTTGCTGGCCTGGCTGGCATTGCTGCAATGTGGGGCGCGGGTTTTACCTGTGAACCCGCAGCTGCCTCAATCGCTGCTTGACGCGCTGGTCCCGGACTTAACGCTGCGTTTTGCGCTGGATCTTGAGGCAGCTAATGTTCTCGCGGGACTCCATCCGTTGCAGATGCAGGCCGTGCCAGGCAAGCATGCCGCCGCGTGGTTACCCCAGCGGTTGAGCACGATGACGTTAACCTCAGGTTCTACCGGATTGCCAAAGGCGGCGGTGCATACCTGTCAGGCTCATCTGGCAAGCGCGCAGGGCGTGCTGTCATTAATGCCGTTTGACGCTGAAGATGATTGGCTGCTCTCGCTGCCGCTGTTTCATGTTTCCGGCCAGGGTATTTTGTGGCGTTGGTTGTTTGCCGGGGCACGAATGACCGTGCGCGACAAGCAACCATTGGAACAAATGCTGGCTGGATGCACTCATGCTTCGCTGGTGCCCACGCAGCTGTGGCGCCTGCTGGTCAACAAAACGGCGGTAACGCTCAAAGCAGTGCTCCTGGGTGGCGCGGCAATTCCTGTTGAATTGACGGAACAGGCGCGCGAGCAAAGGATTCGCTGCTGGTGCGGTTACGGTTTAACGGAGTTTGCTTCTACGGTCTGTGCGAAAGAAGCGGATGGCCTGGCGGATGTGGGGTCGCCCCTGGCAGGCAGAGAAGTCAGAATCGTTGATGGTGAAGTCTGGCTGCGTGCCGCCAGCATGGCGCAAGGTTACTGGCGTAACGGGCAGCTGATTCCTTTAGTAAACGCGGAAGGCTGGTTTGCCACCCGCGATCGCGGGGTGTTGAAGGACGGCAAGTTAACCATTGTCGGTCGGATGGACAATCTGTTCTTTAGCGGCGGGGAAGGCATACAGCCGGAAGAGGTGGAACGCGTGATTGCTGCGCATCCGCATGTTCTGCAAGCCTTCATTGTGCCGATAGAAGACAAAGAGTTTGGTCATCGCCCGGTGGCGGTCGTTGAGTATGACACCAATGCGGGTGACACCAATCTGGCAGAGTGGGTGAAAGATAAGCTGGCCCGCTTTCAGCAACCGGTATGCTGGCTGACATTGCCACCCGAACTAAAATCCGGAGGGATTAAAATCTCTCGTCGTGCGCTGTCAGATTGGGTAAGTGCTTCATTCTTAAAATTAAGCAAACAGTAATTACATTTCTCACTTTCGCTATTGAGTCGCTATTGTCATTTTGTTTATCTGCTAATGTGTAACCTGTTGTGAAATTTTTTAACAAAAGGTGCGCTATGGAATGGCATGTGAAGAAGTCTTGCTGTCACAAAAAAGCAGGCAGGCTCTATATCGTACTTTGTGATGGCGGCGGTTCGCTAAAAATGCTGGCTGAGGCGCACTCTTCCGAGTGGGTTAAGCCCGGAGACCTCCTTTCACCGCTGAAAGATGCACTGTATTGCATTAATCGCGATACCTCACGGTTAATCAAAATAATTGATGCCAGGCAGTACACGTGCGAGGAATGGGAACGCCTGTTACGACTGTCTGAAGATAAATAATCTCAGGGTTGGCGCTGGTGTGAAGGTAAAAAAATCGTCAGTAGCCCTGCCATGATGCACAGCACTCCGGCGAGCGCTTTCGCTGAAAATATTCCCTGCCAGCCGGGCAGGATCATTGATGCAACCCACACCAGTACATAGCTCAGGCTGAGCAGGGCATACGCTTTGCTCAGCGCGAGCTGGTGCAGCGCTTTATGCCAGCAAATCACCGACAGTAAATACCCTGCCAGTCCGGCATACAAAGCAAATGCGCCGACGCTAAGAGAGAATACGGCGGAAATGAATTGCTGCGGCTGCAGCATTGGCGGCAGATTATCCATCGCAAAGCCAAGACTCAACTGGGCGGCTGAAGTGATAATAACGCTGCATAATCCCCAAAAGATGCCCATTACACCGCGCTCCCAAGAATAAAGATGCCGGTGATGATTAACCCCACTCCCAGCCAGTGGCGCGGGGTGACGGGTTCGCGCCAGATTTTCCAGGCAGCCAGAGTCACCCATACAAAATTAAGACTCAGCATGGGGTAGGCGATGCCGACCGGAATGTTCTGCAGCACCGCCAGCCATAGCAGCATAGCCAGACCGAGACTTGCCAGAGCAAGCCCAATCCATAGCGTAATGTGGCGTTTTCGCGCTCGAACGGGAACGGGTCGCGACGCCTGCTTCTGACATAACTGACCGCAGACGCTGAGCAGGCTGGCGAGAACTAAGGCTATCCAGATCATTTCGGCCGATACTGAATCAGGACCAGACGCCCCTGATTATCGATATAGTCAGCGGGAGGGATAGCAAGTCGATTAATATCTTCATCCTTATCGACTGAAAGCACGAGCGTAATGTTTCCTTGCTGACGATGTTGCGCTAACCACGCGGCAAAGTTCCCCCGACCGACAAAACGACCCTGGGCATCCGGGTAGTTAAGGCCATATTTTAACTCGCCCGTTTGTCCGTACATTATGATGTCGTCACGCTTCAGGCTCCAGGCCAGCCCCGCGGCGACGCCAACGCTGTCGGTGAGAATATAACGGCTCGACTCCAGCGACTCTTTGGTCATCTCGACAAAAAATTGTGGCTGTTTAGATTCCATCACCCGGTCAGGAATGGAGAAGCCAAACAACAGTGCCAGGCCTAATGGACACAGCGCTGCGAACGTCCAGTTCTTCTCGCGGTTATTTAGCGTGTACCAGCCAAAGAGCGTCCAGATGATAAAAATGCCCCACGCACAAAACACCTTATAGGTTTCGATATGCGACCAGACCGGCGTCTTTAATGGACCCAGTGTAGAAACAATAAACGTGGCGACAATGCCGGTCACGCCGAACAGAACGTTGATCCAGCCATTCACGCGCAGCGCGGTTGCGCCTTTTTGCGCGGCCTGCAGGCCGAAACGCGCCGTCAATATTGCCAGCGGCGCGAAGCAGGAAAGAATATAGGTCGGCAGTTTTCCTTTCGCGATGCTGAAAAACAGGATTGGCATGATAATCCAGCTCAGCAGGTACAGTGCGCTGCGCGGAACATCCCGTTCACGCCAGCCCGTACGCAGCGCGCCGGGGAGCAGCCCGAGCCACGGTAATGCGCCAGCCACCAATACCGGAATGTAGTACCAGACGGGGGCCTTATGTTGGGCATCCTCCTGCGCGAAGCGTTGAATATGTTCAACCCAGAAGAAGTAATGCCAGAAATCCGGCTCACGCCGGGCAATCGCTATTCCCCAAGGCAGCACAGTCACGATGCAACCGACTACTGCCAGCAGACCGTAGATAATGAGATCTTTCCAGCGCTTTTGTACGAAAACCCACGGCAGTACGCTGAGTACAGGAACGGCGAGTGCCAGGAAACCCTTGGTCATCACGCCCATGCCGCAGGTTAACCCTAACAGCAGAAAGGCGGTAATTTTGCGCGTTCTGCTGGTGGCTTGCATCCCTTCCCAAAAGCAGCACATGCCCGCCATTAGCCAGAGCGCAATGATGGGATCAAGTACCGCGTAGGTGCCGATGCTGTAAACCGAAAAAAACGTTAAAAAGATAACCGAAGAGAGTACGGCGGTGCGCTTATCCCGCCACAACCGCATGGCAAGCCAGGCAACCATTAGCGCCGTCAGCAAAGTGGCAAAAATGGCTCCTGCTCTGACGCCGAAATTATTGGCGCCAAACAGCCATTGCCCGATGCTGTTTAACCAGTATCCGGCAATCGGTTTTTCAAAATACCGCAGCCCTAAAAAGTGCGGAACGATCCCGTCGCCAGAGGTCAGCATTTCCCGACTGATTTCGGCATAGCGCGTTTCATCAGGTTGCCACAGCAGGCGACTGTTGATGGGGAGAATAAAATACAGCGCAATAAAAGCGATAAATGCCAGGGTGTAGCGGACAGTAAGTTTCATCTTGTCACACTCACTGGTTGTTGGCGGCCGACCCATCCCTCTCTGCCGGGTATTTTGCCACGCACGATCTGCCCTGTTGGCAGCGAACTGACATCGTCCGGTAACAGGTCGCCGAGCGGGCAAAATGTTATCCCCATGTCTGCGGCGCGAGTAAGCAGCTCGTCAAAATTCTGCTGAAAGGCGATGCCTTCAACTTCCGCATGAATGGTATACACCGGTGTTCCTCTGCTCATCTGGATGTGGGAGAGAATGTAAGCGTTGAAGTCCACCGCCTGGACTTCCTGACCAACCACTTCATCCCAGGTGGGTAGCGTGACGGGAATTTGCGGCGTACCTGTTTTCCCGGACGTCAGCACCGGACGGAATAACGACGTTCCCCGACAGTCGCTGTTATAACGCAGATGGAACGTTTCTTTGGCGTGGACGACGCGATCGTCGGCACGCCATCCGGCAACGGCAGAACAAGTGACGGGTTGTCCGATAAGAGTTTCAAGGGCCGTGATGCCTCGTGAAATATCATCAATCAGCTGTTTGTCATTCCAGTTTCCGCTTCGCGCCTGCCAGGCATGGTGATCCCAGGCATGCAGACCGGTTTCATGAAGCAGGGCGGTTTGCGCAATGATCGCCGCGTTGGCCTGGCCGATCTCTTTTCCCGGCCAGGCGGTTCCCGCCAGCAATATATCCCATCCGTAAAGTGATGCGGCGTTTGAGCGCAGCATCTTCCACAGAAATTGTGGTTTCACAAGACGCCAGAGATGGCGTCCCATGTTGTCCGGTCCAACGCTAAAGAAAAAACTTGCACGCACGTTATGTCGGTTCAATGTCTCCAGCAGGCGGGGTACGCCTTCGCGCGTCCCCCTGAAAGTATCGACATCTATGCGCAAGCCGACTTGGGTCATGATGTGTGTTCCGTGATATTCACACTGCGTAAGAAGAAGTCCAGCGTCTCTTCTACCGTTTCCTGCATCTCAATGGTGGGCTCCCAGTTCAGGCAGCGTTTCGCATTGCGGATGTTGGGCTTACGATGTTCAACGTCTTGATAACCTTTACCATAGTAGCTGCTGCTTTCGACGTCACGGAAACCGGCAAACGGCGGGAAGTGGTTACGCAATGGATGTTTTTCAAAGCAGGTAAGCAGCATTTCTGCCAGTTCCTGAATACTCGCTTCGTTCTGCGGATTACCGATGTTGATAATCTCACCGTCGCAGCGTCCGCCTTCGTTTTCAATAATGCGGTATAGGGCTTCGATACCATCCCGAATGTCGGTAAAGCAGCGTTTTTGCTTGCCGCCTTCAATCAACTTAATCGGTGAACCCTCCACCAGATTGAGGATCAGTTGCGTAATGGCGCGTGAGCTGCCGATACGCGCGGCGTTAAGGCTGTCCAGACGCGGCCCCATCCAGTTAAATGGCCTGAACAGGGTGAAACGCAATCCCTCTTTTTCGCCGTAAGCCCAGATTACGCGGTCCAACAACTGCTTGGAAACGGAGTAGATCCAGCGTGGTTTATTCACCGGACCGACGATCAGATTCGAGCTGTCCTCATCGAAGACTTTGTCGGTACACATGCCGTAGACTTCGGACGTTGACGGGAAAATGATGCGCTTACGGTATTTCACGCAGTAGCGAATGATTTTCAGGTTCTCTTCAAAATCGAGCTCAAATACGCGCAACGGGTTGCGGGTATATTCGATTGGCGTTGCGATCGCCACCAGCGGCAGCACGACGTCGCATTTTTTAACATGGTATTCAATCCATTCGGAGTGAATGCTGATGTCGCCTTCGACGAAGTGGAATCGCGGATGCTGCAGAAAACGTCCAATGGCGTCACTGCCAATATCGAGCCCATACACTTCGTAATGATTTTCTTGCAGCAGGCGTTCGGTCAGATGGTTACCAATGAAGCCATTGACGCCAAGGATCAGCACGCGTGTACGATGTTTAGTGGTGGTAACTGACTGGCTGTTCAGGCGAGAACCTGGTACCAGGCCCAAAACCTGCGCCAGTTGTGACCCTTGCATTGCAATACCATCGCCAGCTTGTCCGGTAATAATTTCCAGGGCGCCATCGCCGCAGGCGATCAGCAAAGGAGAAACGGAGATGACGGTACCCGGTTGGGCCGCTGAGTCATTTACGCAAACGCGCGATGACCAGACGGTGAACTTTTGTGTGCCGACATAGCTATATGCGCCCGGCCACGGATCGCTGACGGCGCGGACCTGGTTATGCAACTCCGCGGCAGGTGTGTTCCAGTCGAGGAAGCTATCTTCCGGTGTACGGCGACCAAAACAGGTAGCATCTGCTTCCTGTTGGGGGCGTTCTGCATAATCCCCGGTTTTAATCGCGGGCAGTGCCTGTTCCAGCAGGTGACGCGCAGCCTGGCACAATTTATGGTGCAGCGTTAACGCCACGTCATCTGGCGAAATAGCGACGCGCTGCTGGGCAATAATGGCGCCAGCATCCGCGCGTTTGACCATGCGGTGAAGCGTGACGCCGGTTTCGGTTTCGCCATTGACCAATACCCAGTTCAGCGGCGCGCGACCACGGTATTTCGGCAGCAACGAACCATGCAGATTAAAAGCCCCGGCAGGCGCAAGACTGAGGATCTCATCACTCAGTAAATGACGATAGTAGAACGAGAAGATAACATCCGGCGCCAGTTGGCTAATGCGTTCAATCCACAAGGGATGATTGACCTCGTCCGGGGCGTAAACCGGAATTCCGGCGCTGGCGGCAAGGCGGGAAACCGATCCAAAAAATGCTTTTTCGCCCGGATTATCAGTGTGCGTAAAAATGGCAGCGATTTCATAACCGGCATCCAACAAAGCCTGGACACCCTGACATCCCATATCGTGATAGGCAAATACGATGGCTTTCATGCGCGGTTTTCCTCGGTTGGCTGCGTGGTTTGTGGGCGGATAACGTGTTGAACAAAATAGCGGGGGCGGGCGCGGACATCGTTATAGATGCGACCGATATATTCGCCGAGTAAACCCATGCCAATAAACTGTGCGCCGATAAAGGTAAACAGGACGGCAAACAGCATGAATACCCCTTCCGCGGCCCACTGTGGACCGAGCGTCAGACGCAGAACCACAAGCAGGATAGACAAGGTAAAGCCAGTGGCGGCGATTACGCTGCCCAACAGGCTCAACATACGAAGTGGCGTTGTGGTCAGACAGGTCACCAGGTCATACATCAGGTTGATCAGACGCATAAAGCTGTATTTGGAGTCACCAAATTCTCGCTCTGCATGGTGTACCGGGATTTCCGTAGCGCGCCGGGCAAAAATGTTGGCCAGAATCGGGATAAAGGTACTGCGCTCCTGGCAATGCAGCATGGCATCGACGATGTGGCGGCGATAAGCGCGTAACATGCAACCGTAGTCGCCCATCGCTTTACCGGTGGTGCGCTGAATCAGGTGGTTAATCATTCGCGATGCGGTCTTACGAAATACGCTGTCCTGACGGTTCTGACGTACCGTGCCGACCACATCGAAGCCTTCATCTGCGGTGGCGACCAGCCGTGGGATCTCCTCCGGCGGGTTTTGCAAATCGGCATCCAGTGTGATGATCACGTCGCCGGTGACATGACTGAAACCGGCCATAATCGCCGAGTGTTGCCCGTAATTGCGATTCAATAAAATAGAAACAATGTGGCTGTTCGGTGCCTGGGAAGCATCCATCATCAGCTGTGCGGAATGGTCGTTGCTGCCGTCATCAATTAGCAAAATTTCATAGTCTTTGCCCAATTTTTCGCAGGCAGCGCTGGTACGTCTGATTAACTCTGGCAAGCTTTCCTGTTCATTAAAAACGGGAATGACCACCGAGACTTTTTTGATCGGTGCTGCTTCAAACATGGTTATTGTCCTGCAATCTCGTGAAGTGCCGTAATTACCCGCTGGGTGTCATCGGCGGTCATATCGGGGAATAACGGCAGTGAGCAAATGCGCGCGCTATTCCATTCTGTATTGGGGAGCGAAAGGGTAGTGAAGCGTTCGCGGTAATATTTTTGCGTATGGGCCGCACGAAAATGCAGACCGGTGCCGATATTTTTGGCCTTTAACGCCTCCATTAAGGCATCTCTGCTCAGACCGCAGCGGGCTTCGTCAACGCGAATGATGAACAGGTGCCAGGCGTGAACGTGCGCCCACTGGGGCAGACTCAGTGGTTGAAATGGCGTATCGGCCAGCGCCTGTTGATACTCGCGGGCAATTTGTGCCCGGCGTGAGTTCAGGTGTTCCAGTTTATTTAGCTGTACCAACGCAATGGCGGCGTTGATATCCGTGAGGTTGTACTTGTACCCTGGCGCAAGCACTTCGGCCTGCGGCGCCCGGCCATAGGTTTGTCGATCAAAGGCATCAACGCCCAGACCGTGAAACTTCAGGCTGCGAAGCCGTTGGGCAAGCTGGCTGTCGTCGGTAACGATCAACCCGCCTTCGGCGCAGGTAATATTTTTGATGGCGTGAAACGAGAATATTGCCGTGCCGCGCGCGCCGACATGACGACCTTTATACAACGTCCCTACGGCGTGGGCCGCATCTTCTATAATCGGAATGCCATAGCGTTCGCCAATGGCATAAATCGCGTCCAGGTCGGCGGGGGCGCCTGCGTAATGTACCGGAATAATGGCTTTGGTTCGCGGGGTGATGGCGGCCTCAATTTGCTCCGGTGTGACCATGAGCGTATCGCGGTCGACGTCGATCATGACTGGCGTCGCACCCAACAGGACAATCATGTTGAGGGTAGAAACCCACGTCATTGACGGTGTAATGATCTCATCGCCTGCACCGATGTCCAGCGCCATCAGCGTGATGTGCATTCCTGCCGTAGCGGAGCAGACGGCGACGGCGTGTTGATTTCCCGTGAGCTGGCAGAAGGCTTCTTCCAGCTGTTGATTTTTCGGGCCGGTGGTTATCCATCCAGAGTCCAGAACCGTCTTCACAGCAGCAAGTTCTTCAGCCCCCATTGCCGGGCGAGAGAAAGGCAAAAAGTCAGACATCATTATTCCTTCAAGCCATTTAACGCCACCGACATTTTATTTTTAGTGATAAACAGGGGCGTCGTTAATTATTTCATCAGGCTTCAAAGGGTAATGACGGAAGGTTAATTTATCCTTAAGAGTTTAAGGTTTGGGAAAGAGAGAGGAATAGCGTATTTTTTATTTATCTTAATGAAAAAAGATCATGTAGTTTCTTGAGTAGTTTGGGCGACATTGCTGTTATCTGCAGACGGATGAGCGCAATGTCGCTATTAAGAATGCTAATTATATGCCGTTATTAAAATGATGATTTACAGTAACCCTTTCAAGGTTAACGTTTTACGCGTGGCGATATTTAAATCGTAGGAGCCGAGATCTTCCGCTTTAACCCAGGCGAATGCCTGGAATTCTTCGTTAATCTTCACTTCACGATTAGCCGCCACACAATCGAAGATGAGATAAATCATATAAATCTCTTCCTGACTGCCATCGGCGTACGTTTTGGTGCGAACATCGTCACTGAAGGTCCATGGCGTAATATCTGATAACACCAGTTGTTCGCCCAGCTCTTCTCTTACTTCACGGCGCAAAGCTTCTTCAATACGTTCACCCGGTTCAACGCCGCCGCCAGAAAGCGCCCACTGACCGGGGAACACACCCCGGTCGTCAGCCATTTTGCACAGTAAATAACAGCCATCGTTTTGAATTAATGGGCAAACAATTGTTCTTTGGCGCATAAGTCGAATCCTTGTAGGGGGAGGTATAGAAAATTCCATCTTGCACGCATCTTACCTTTTGCTGACGGTAGAAAAAACGCTTCATCGACGAATAACGCCGCTTTGCCAGGGAAAACAGGATGTTTGTTGAAAATGGCGTTCTGCTGCCCTCAGTGGCGTAATTGCTACAAGAATTTAACCTTATCTAAATCTTGTGAGTAGTATTTGCTTACAATATGTTATTGCATCGCTTTTTTAGTGCATTGATTCCTCGTGATCTAACAGTACAATTCACCGGTTTTGGGGCTATGTTTTGATTCTTGCTGGAAAGGATAGAAAATGAAAAAAAGTTTAATGTTGGGTTTTGCCGGAATGCTGTTTGTTTCCGCGTCGGCGAGCGCGATTAGCATCAGCGGCCAGGCTGGCGAAGACTACACCAACCTGGGGTTCGGTATGGGTACTGAGACCACCGGTTTGGCCGTCAGCGGTAACTGGATGCATAACGATGACGACGGCGATGCGGCCGGTCTGGGACTGGGTCTGAATATTCCTCTCGGTCCGCTGCTGGCAACGGTCGGTGGGAAAGGCATTTATACTAACCCGAATGATGGTGACGAGGGTTACGCGGCGGCGGTCGGTGGCGGTTTGCAGTGGCCGATTGGCGACAGCCTCCGCCTGTTTGGCGAGTATTATTACTCTCCCGATTCTCTTTCCAGCGGTATCGACAGCTATGAAGAAGCGAATGCAGGTGCGCGTCTGACCATTATGCGTCCGCTGAGCATTGAAGCCGGTTATCGCTACCTGAACCTGGCAGGCAAAGACGGTAACCGCGATAACGCGATTGCTGACGGCCCGTACGTTGGGGTTAACGCGAGTTTCTGATTTTTCCGGCGCGGCGTTCAGTCGCGCCTTCCCCCCTCCATGCGTTATAGTGTTTTCATCATAAAAGCAGGAGAACACGATGTTAAACGTGGAGATGCTATCCACCGGGGATGAAGTGTTGCACGGACAAATCGTCGACACGAATGCCGCCTGGCTGGCCGATTTTTTCTTTAATCAGGGGTTACCGCTAACCCGTCGCAACACGGTAGGTGACAATCTTGACGATTTGGTCGCCGTTTTGCGTGAGCGTAGCGAACATGCCGATGTACTGATCGTTAACGGCGGTCTGGGACCAACCAGCGATGATTTGAGCGCGCTGGCGGCGGCCACGGCAAAAGGTGAAGGGCTGGTGCTGCATGAAGCATGGCTCGCCGAGATGACGCGTTATTTCCGCGATCGTGGACGCGTGATGGCACCGAGTAACCGCAAACAGGCTGAGCTACCTGCCAGCGCGGAATTCATCAATAATCCCGTAGGAACCGCGTGTGGGTTTGCCCTGAAGCTTAACCGCTGCCTGATGTTCTTTACCCCAGGAGTGCCATCAGAATTTAAAGTCATGGTTGAGCATGAGATCCTGCCGCGTTTGCGTGAGCGTTTTTCGCTGTCTCAACCCCCGCTATGCCTGCGATTAACCACCTTTGGTCGTTCTGAAAGCGAGCTGGCGCAGAGCCTGGATCCGCTGCAATTGCCTCCGGGAGTGACAATGGGCTACCGCTCGTCAATGCCGATTATCGAACTAAAGCTGACCGGGCCGGATTCCCAACGGGAAGCGATGCTGGCGCTGTGGCCAGAAGTTAAGCGGGTTGCCGGGCAGAATATGATTTTCGAAGGTACGGAAGGTTTACCCGCGCAAATCGCCCGCACGTTGCAGGAACGGCAATACAGCCTGACGCTAAGCGAACAATTCACCGGTGGTCTGGTGGCGCTGCAGCTTTCGCGCGCGAATGCTCCGCTGTTGGCGAGCGAAGTGGTTCCGCCCCAGGAAGAAACGCTGGCGCAAACGGCACACTGGATAACCGAACGACGCGGCAACCATTATGCCGGGCTGGCGCTGGCGGTATCGGCTTTCGAAAACGAACATATTAACTTTGCGCTGGCAACGCCTGATGGAACGCATGCCTTACGCGTACGGCTGAACGCTAATCGTTATAGTTTGTCGGTGCGTCAGGAAGTGTGCGCAATGATGGCGCTCAATATGCTGCGCCGTTGGCTCAACGGGCAGGATATTGCCAGCGAACACGGTTGGATAGAAGTGGTTGAATCCCTGACGCTGCCTTCCTGACTTGCACTCTCTCACGCGCTTGTTATGGGAAGGCATTCTGGCCTTCCCGTTATCAGTCCAACCTGTTGTACTCTCTGTAAAAAAATCCGTGCGTTAGTTCACAATTATGCTCGTTTTTTCTCCAGCCAGCTGGAAGAACGAGAGGATTTGATGCGCTTCACAATTTTAACCCCCTTAACCTACCACACTGATTCCAGTATCTCAGACTGGAGTCCAGTATGTTGGAATCAAGCAAAGTTCCCGCGCTCACCAGGGCGATCGAAATACTCAATCTCATTGCGCGTATCGGCCCATGTAGCGCTGCCACCATCATAGAGACGCTGGGCATTCCAAAAAGCACCGCGTACCTGTTACTTAATGAACTGAAGCGTCAGCGCTTTATCAGCATTGATCATCAGGAAAATTACTGCCTGTGGACCAAGCTGGTTGAGTTGTCCGGGCATGCGCTGAGCAAGATGGATTTACGTGAACTGGCGCGTCCCCGGCTGACACAACTGATGGATGAGACAGGGTTACTTTGCCATCTCGGGATCATCGACCACGAAAGCGCGTATTACATTCTGAAAGTGGAATCGTCATCCACTATCAGCGTGCGCTCCCACGAAGGGAAAAGTCTTTCGCTCTATCGCTCGGGTATCGGCAAATGCCTGCTGGCCTGGCAACCGGCAGCCGCACGAAAAGCCATTATTGAACAGCTGATATGGGAACAGGCAACGCCTACCACTATCACCAGGCCACAGCAGTTGAAAGACGAGCTGGAGCGTATTCGACAGCGTGGATGGAGCTTTGATAATGGCGAAGATTATCCCGATGTTCGCTGCGTCGCAGCGCCTGTTTTTAACGCTAACAATGAACTGACCGCCGCGATTTCAGTGGTCGGCACTCGTCTGCAAATTAACGAAGAGAACCGTGATTATCTGGCCGGTAAAGCGATTGCCTGCGCCAGGGATATTTCACGCCTGTTGGGATGGAAAAGTCCCTTCGACTCACTCGCTTCATAAAAAGGAGAACACCATGACCCTACCTAAAATTAAACACGTTCGTGCCTGGTTTACCGGTGGTGCTACGGCGGATAAAGGCGCTGGCGGCGGCGATTATCACGATCAGGGGGCTAACCACTGGATTGACGATCATATCGCCACGCCAATGAGCAAATATCGTGAATATGAGCAATCGCGCCAGTCCTTTGGCATCAACGTATTAGGAACACTGATTGTTGAAGTGGAAGCTGAAAACGGACAGACCGGTTTTGCTGTTTCCACGGCAGGGGAGATGGGGTGCTTTATTGTGGAAAAGCATCTCAATCGTTTTATTGAAGGGAAATGCGTCAGTGATATCAAACTCATTCACGACCAGATGCTGGGCGCAACGATGTACTACTCCGGCTCCGGCGGTCTGGTGATGAACACTATCTCGTGCGTGGATCTGGCGCTGTGGGATCTGTTTGGCAAGGTGGTGGGTTTACCGGTCTACAAACTATTGGGTGGCGCGGTACGCGACGAAATTCAATTCTACGCGACCGGTGCGCGCCCTGATCTGGCGAAAGAAATGGGCTTTATTGGCGGCAAAATGCCGACCCACTGGGGGCCGCACGACGGGGATGCGGGGATCCGCAAAGATGCGGCAATGGTAGCCGACATGCGTGAGAAATGCGGTCCGGATTTCTGGTTGATGCTCGACTGCTGGATGAGTCAGGACGTGAACTATGCCACCAAACTTGCCCATGCCTGCGCACCGTCTAATCTGAAGTGGATCGAAGAGTGTCTGCCGCCGCAGCAGTATGAAGGCTATCGCGAGCTGAAACGTAACGCCCCGGCGGGGATGATGGTCACCAGCGGTGAACACCACGGGACGCTGCAATCCTTCCGCACGCTCTCAGAAACCGGCATCGATATCATGCAGCCTGATGTGGGCTGGTGCGGTGGGTTAACCACGCTGGTGGAAATTGCCGCTATTGCTAAATCGCGCGGACAGCTGGTAGTGCCGCATGGTTCCTCGGTTTACTCGCACCATGCGGTGATCACGTTCACCAATACCCCGTTCAGCGAGTTTTTGATGACCAGCCCGGATTGTTCAACGATGCGTCCACAGTTTGATCCGATCCTTCTGGACGAACCAGTACCCGTCAATGGCCGCATTCATAAGTCGGTGCTCGACAAACCAGGATTTGGCGTCGAGCTTAACCGCGACTGCAATCTGAAGCGCCCTTATAGCCACTAATGACCAGTGCGTTGCCAATGCCACGGCAACGCCCTCATTTCTTTGAGGATCTTGCTATGAGTACCACGTTACTTGATGGTGTGGTGAAGAAAAACCGCGCCCGTTTGATTCCCTTTATGCTAGCGCTGTATGTACTGGCGTTTCTTGACCGCTCGAACATCGGTTTTGCCAAAGAGACCTATCAGATTGATACCGGTCTGAGCAACGAAGCTTATGCGTTGGGCGCGGGGATTTTCTTTGTGGTTTACGCCTTTCTGGGGGTTCCTGCCAACCTGTTGATGCGTAAATTTGGTGCCAGAACCTGGATTGGTACCACCACGTTGCTGTGGGGATTCCTCTCTGCGGCGATGGCATGGGCGGATACTGAATCGAAATTTCTGATTATCCGTACTCTGCTGGGGGCGGCAGAGGCGGGCTTCTTCCCCGGTATGATCTACCTGACGTCCCAGTGGTTCCCTCAGCGTAACCGCGCCAGCATCATGGGGCTGTTCTACATGGGGGCGCCGCTGGCGTTAACCTTGGGATCGCCGCTTTCCGGTGCGCTGTTGGAGATGCACGGCTTTATGGGGCATCCAGGGTGGTTCTGGATGTTCGTTATCGAAGGTTTACTGGCGGTAGGTGCGGGCATTTTCACCTTCTTCTGGCTGGATGATACCCCGCAGCAGGCGCGTTTCCTGAGCGCGGAGGAAAAGGCGTTACTTATTAGCCAACTGGCGAGTGAAGAGGAGAAAAAGGTCACTTCACGCCTGTCGGATGCGCTGCGTAATGGCCGTGTCTGGCAACTGGCGATTATCTATCTGACGATCCAGGTGGCGGTGTATGGCCTGATCTTCTTCCTGCCAACTCAGGTTGCTGCGTTGTTAGGGACAAAAGTGGGCTTTACGGCTTCGGTCGTGGCGGCAATACCGTGGGTGGCGGCGCTGTTTGGTACCTGGCTTATTCCCCGCTACTCCGATCGCACCGGCGACCGGCGTAATGTTGCCGCGCTGACGCTGCTGGCGGCAGGAATCGGCATTGGCCTTTCCGGGCTGGTTTCACCGGTACTGGCGATTGTGGCGCTCTGCGTCGCGGCGGTCGGTTTCATTGCGGTACAGCCGGTGTTCTGGACGATGCCAACGCAACTTCTTTCCGGGACTGCTCTGGCGGCGGGGATCGGCTTCGTCAACCTGTTTGGTGCCGTCGGCGGCTTTATTGCTCCCATTCTGCGCGTCAAAGCCGAAACGGTGTTTGCCAGCGATGCGGCGGGCCTGCTGGTCCTCGCGGGCGTCGCGATTATTGGCTCGCTAATCATCTTTACGCTGAGTGTGAACCGTTCAGTTTCACAAGCAGGCGCTGCGCATCATTAATCTTATCTACGTTGTAAGGATCGTTATGAACGCATTGTTATCAAATCCCTTCAAAGAAGGATTACGCAAAGGGGAAGTCCAGGTCGGCCTGTGGCTCAGTTCGACCACCTCTTACATGGCGGAGATTGCCGCGACGTCGGGCTATGACTGGCTGCTGATTGATGGAGAACACGCGCCGAACACGGTGCAGGATCTTTACCATCAGTTGCAGGCGATTGCGCCTTACGCCAGCCAGCCTGTGGTTCGCCCGGTGGAAGGCAGTAAAGCGTTGATCAAGCAGGTGCTGGATATCGGCGCGCAGACGCTGCTTGTCCCGATGGTCGACAGCGCAGAGCAGGCGCTTCAGGTGGTTTCCGCGACTCGTTATCCACCGCTCGGCGAGCGTGGTGTCGGCGCCAGCGTGGCACGGGCGGCGCGCTGGGGACGTATCGACAATTATATGGCCCAGGCTAATGAATCACTCTGCCTGCTGGTACAGGTCGAAAGCAAAGCGGCACTGGATAATCTGGATGCCATTCTGGACGTTGACGGTATTGACGGTGTCTTTATTGGCCCGGCGGATCTTTCTGCGTCGTTGGGCTATCCGGATAATGCCGGACACCCGGAGGTGCAGCGGATCATTGAGCAAAGCATTCGCCGTATTCGCGCAGCCGGAAAAGCAGCCGGTTTCCTCGCTGTTGACCCAGCAATGGCGCAGAAATGTCTGCAATGGGGAGCAAATTTTGTCGCGGTAGGCGTGGATACCATGCTTTATACCGAAGCGCTGGATCGCAGGCTGGCAATGTTTAAGCCAGGCCAGAGTACGCAAACGTTGAAAAGCAGTTATTAATATCGGGCCCGGTGGTGTAGCGCCATCGGGCCTGAAATAGCTCCTAATGGTGATGTTCTGTCACGTCGTCAGCAGAAAATCCGGTAATGGTCAGGACTGTCTCATGATCGATGCCTCGCTCCAGCATCATGCGGGCAATACGCAATGCTTCTTCTCGTGTTCCTTTTAGCCAGCCTTCCTGCAATCCATTGTGATGGCCTTCCTGGCGTAGTTTCTCTGCGATCGTCATCAATTTCTCCTTGTTATGGGGTGAGCGCCCGGCAATTTCACGGATAAATTCGCTGACATGAGAAGCCTCACCGCGCTGTAGCAGATAATTAAACAGCGTTTGCAACTGGCTGTCATTAACGGTACGAGTAACTAAAAGCGCGACCAGACTGTCCACCAGTCCCATCAAATCGCGATCGCGGATATGTTTTTGCATCAGTTCAAGTAGAGCGATACGTCGATGCTGCATAATCTCGTCGTCAGATACCACAGTGATGTCCACTAGCGGAAATGCTTCTGAGTAAAGCTTGCGCGCCAGTTGTGGGTAATCAAATTCGTCCAGCCAGTTGAGCGACCACGGATACGGGCTCTGTTGCCCGTGATAAAAAAGTATGGGGATAACCAGAGGTAGCGTTCTGTATCCGGCATCCAGGTGATATTGCATGGCGGCAGTGGCATAACGCATCAGGCGAAATGCCATGTGTTGTACCGCTGTACTCTGATGTTCGATAACGCAGTAGATGTAGCCTTCACCTTCGCGGGTTTTTAACGACCACAATACGTCGGAATAGTAAGCACGGAGATCCTTTTCGATAAAACTGGTAGGCTCCAGCTTCAGCGTTTGCAGGTCACATATCTCGCGTAATGCGACTGGAAGGTGAATTTCAAGAAAATCGCGAGCCATCTCAGGATAAGAAATTATCTTTTTAAAAACCGCATCATGCGGTGTTGATGTTGCTGATTTAGCCATGGTAGTCCGTCACCAGAGGAAGAAGATGGCGTGACGGTACCCACGGATGACGCGGGCTGCATTCGTGGAATTGATTCTTTGCGTGGAGGAGTCAGAGATAAATACGTCCGGTTGCAACGTATTCAGTTATGTGCAACGGCATTCGCAAAATGCCCGGTAGCCAACGCCACCGGGCAACAGAATTAACCTAACGCTTTGGCAAGCAGGGTGATGGGGTGTTCGCAGCGTTTGCTTGTCGACATCTCAATCTGCCATTTACAGGTTTCGCAGTCGGTGACGACGATATCAGCGCCGCTGTCTTCAATCTGGCGGAACAGCGGTGCGCCAATGGACTGCGATGTCGGGTAGTTTTCCTTTTTAAAGCCGTATGTCCCGGCAATCCCGCAACATTGCGAGTCCAGCACCGTTAGCTCCAGCCCTGGAATTTGTCGTAGCAGTTCCAGCGTGTAGAGCGTCCAGCCCATTTTCTCCATGTGGCATGGCGTGTGGTAGACCACTTTCAGCGGCAGCGTTTTCAGCGGCAGCGTTTTGCCTTCATCCAGCTTGCGCCACAGCCAGCGGGTTGCCAGTTCAATGTGTTCGCGTAGACCTGAGTTGTCGACGTCCAGCACCTCCGGATATTCATCACGCAGCGCAAAGGTGCAGGTTGATGAGGTGGCGATCACCGGAATCCCTTTACCGTCAATTGCTTCTCTGAGCGAGGCCACGTTGCTCACCGCCTGCTTACGCGCTTTATCGGTAAAGCCGTTGGCAATCAGCGGTACGCCGCAGCATTTCTCTTTGCTCAGCAGTTGCACCCCGGTTCCCATCGCATTCAATACTTTGATCAGATCTTTGCCGAGCTGCGGATGGTTGTAATTCACAAAACAGCCGTGGAAAAAGGCAACCTGATCCTGATATTGCGCTTGCTGTGCGGCAACGCTGCGATACCAGCGGCGGAAGGTGCCGAAAGAGTACTTCGGCAGCGTACGGCGATGGTCGATTTTTAGCGCGTAATCCAGCAACTGACGCACCGGTTTGAGTGAGGTGGCGGTATTCACTATCGGGGCGAACGGTGTGGACACGCTACCCATCAAATCGGTATGGCTTAAGACAAAGTTACGCAGCGACGGACGCGTTGTGTCGTATTTGGCGCGCGCGCGTTGGATGATATCGCCAATCTTCACATCTGACGGACAGGCTACTTCGCAACGCTTACAGTTGATGCAGTATTTCAGCGCATCGTCATATAACGCGCCATCTTTCAGGCGCAGACGCTCACCGTCCGGTCCGGCCTGTTTAGGACCAGGGTAGTTCGGATTGACGCGACTTACCGGGCAGGCCGTGGTGCACACCGTGCATTTGATACAACTTTCAAAACGTGTGTCGCTCATTGCTGGCCTCCTGCACGTTTCGCAATATGATGTGCGGCGTGTAAGGCGCTAACAGCGCACACGCCGCCTCCGCAACCCTGGGCGATAGGGTCGAATCCGCCGAGAACGGAACCGATGGCATACATGTTCTCTATCGTTTGTCCCGCCAGCGACGGGCGCAGCCCGGCATCGGTCGTAACGCCAAACTGCTGCCACGGTTGTGGGTCGAAGACGTCACGCTCATACCACTCGGCGCGGGTGGCGGTTTGCTGTACATCCAGCCCCAGGATAGGTTCGTAGATGGCCTCACGCGTGGCGACCAGCCCGCTGCTGAAGAAGCTGCCGCTGGCGAGCACGGCGAAACGTGGCCGCAAAGGAATATCGGCATGATTACGGGTCCAGATTTCGCTGACCACGCCGTCCTGACAGGTGATTTTCTTCACTTCATCACCCGGCATCCAGACGCCGCCCTGGCGCACAAACTGGCGCTGCAATTTGTTATGCAAACGCATACCCAGTACCGAAGGCGGTAGGGTCGGTAACAGCGTCAGCGAGCAGGGGAGACGCTCGTTAAGCCATTGCCAGAGCTGTTCATCCGCCAGACCGAAGCAGGCCGGCATAATTATCATGTCGCAGGTTTTTGCTGCTGGCAGTAAAGCGTCATAGAGCAGCGACCATTTATCTTCGTTATCCAGCAGGCGCGCAATATTGACGGCGCGAAACTCGGTCGGGTTATCACGCAGGACATCCAGCTCAGGCAGATCGATTTCTGCCGTCTCGACGCTGAGATTGCGTTGACGCAGCGACGCCGCGGCGAGATGTGCCTGAAAATCCAGTAAACCGCTAATACCTACAACGCAGATACGCTGCGCGGACAGCGGCCAGACCGGAACTTCCGGGGAACTTAACCAGGTTGAGCGCAGAGTTCCCAGCGGGGTGATGCGTTGATGTGACTGATGTACCTTGCCTTGCAAATGCGTTCCGCATTCTTCGAGAAGATTTTGCGCCTGCTGGGCCAGCTCCAGGACGTTGTGCGTTCCGATGGTGCTGTACGGGTGCGCGGGTGCCTGAGTGCGCAGCGCATTCAGGCCTGCTTCTATATCCGTCACCGGTTGGCCATCGGGTAAGTTGCTGAGCAAATCCAGTGAGCCGGAGGAGAAATGCAGGGCGCTTTGGCCGCGAGTGACAATCGTGCAGCGTAAACCGCTTTTTTGCAGTTGCAGGCCGCACAGCAGTCCGGCCAGGCCGCCGCCGATAATGACGGTATCAAATTTCATCCTGGTGCTCCTTTTCCAGACCACACAATCCCTGATAGACCCAGCGTGTGAATTCGCTTTCGCGCAGCGCATCTCCCCAGGCGATAGGCTGCACGCCTTTCCAGCGTTCATTGAGGAAATCGGAAAGCTGAGTGATAGATTGCGCGGCGGTGGTGACATTAAAACGTTGCAGCAAACCTGCGGCGCGGCAGGCACACAATTCGCCCTGGCAGGTCCCCATTCCAACACGGGTACGGCGACGCAAATCCAGCAGGCTGTTGACGGTCAAATTCTCGACGGCGTACTGCACTTCACCTGCAGTGACCGCTTCGCATTCACAGACCAGGCTGCGGTGCTGACGACCTTCGCTAAGCCACGCAGGGGTGCGATCGCCGTGACGGTAGACCGCTGAGCCGCGCAGTGGCGCGGGCAACGAGATCACGCGTTTGAGCGTATGCTCGGTCGATTCTTGTGAGCCAGGCAGCGCCGTGTCTGCCGTTGTGCAAGGTTGGGTATTGCCCAGCTTACGGCAAACGGCATCGGTGGCCCACTCTGCCATCAGGCGGTAGGTCATCAATTTGCCGCCGGTAATGGTGATAAACCCGTCCAGTCCGTCACGCTGGGCATGATCGAACAGTACAATCCCACGGCTGACGTTACGGCCACTTGGATCGTCGTCGCTGGCTACCAGAGGACGCACGCCGGAGTAGGCGCGTAAAATGCGCGTTTTCGCCATAATCGGCGCCAGTTTTTCGCCTTCACGCAGCAGTATATCGACCTCTTCTGCGGTGACGCGGTTGCTGTCGATATCATCGTAATCAATGTGCTGTGAGGTGGTGCCAATCAGCGAAATGGTATCACCGGGCACCAGGATATCGGCGTCAGACGGCTTACGACAGCGGTTGATGACATGCTGGTTAATGCGGTGATCCATAATCAGCAGCGAACCTTTGGCCGGGAACATACGGATGCTCAGATCGGCATATTCCGCAATGCGCTGGCCCCAGATCCCGGCGGCGTTGACGACTACCGGTGCATGCAGAGACTGCATCTCACCCGTCAGATGATTGCGTACGTTCACGCCGCAAACCGTTGCCCCTTCACGAATCAGTCCCGTCACTTCATGCGCCGTTAAGATTACTGCGCCATGCTCACGCGCATCCAGCATGTTGGCGGCGGTTAAGCGGAAAGGATCAACCGTGCCGTCCGGCACTTTTACCGCGCCAATCAGCTGTGGGTTGACGGAAGGTTCGATAATGCGCGCCTGCTTAGGGTCAATTGCTTCTGCGCGAATACCGGCCTCTTCACAGGCGCGAATAAAGGTTGCCTGGAAGGAGAGTTCATCTTCCGGCAGGGTAATAAACAGACCGTCCGTCGGCTCAACGCAATGACGGGCGATACGTTTGAGAATTTGGTTTTCGCTGATGCACTCCCGGGCAGATTCAGCGTCGGTGACGGCGTAGCGTGCACCGCTGTGCAGCAGACCGTGGTTACGTCCGGTCGCCCCTGTGGCGATATCGTGGCGTTCCACTAAGATGACGCGCAACCCGCGCAGCGCACAATCGCGTGCGATCCCTGCACCTGTTGCTCCTCCACCAATGATAATCACGTCACTTGTTTGCGAGTCGCGAATTTTCATTGTTTTTCCTCACAGTTCGTTTTTTATCATTTAGCCACATAAAAAACATGGATTGTTTGATTTCGCGCATAATCGCTCATTATTCGAAAATGAAACGTGATTTCGTGCGCCTTTATGAACATTTGTCATAAATCTGTAACAATATGTGCAGCGTTTCACATTTTTGTTATGTATCTTTCCTTAACATCGCGGCCACACTGGGAGCGGTAGGGTAGTAATGACGAACTGCAGTGTTTACTTCGAATGAAAGACGGCCACGGAGGCTACACTATGTTGAGCATTTTTAAACCAGCGTCACACACGGCGCGTTTGCCTGCAGCGGAGATCGACCCGACATATCGTCGATTACGTTGGCAGATCTTTCTGGGGATTTTCTTTGGCTATGCCGCGTACTATCTGGTACGTAAGAACTTTGCCCTTGCGATGCCGTACCTGGTTGAGCAAGGTTTCTCGCGTGGCGATCTGGGTTTTGCGTTATCCGGTATCTCCATTGCTTACGGATTTTCGAAATTCATCATGGGGTCCGTTTCGGATCGCTCGAATCCGCGCGTTTTCCTGCCAGCGGGTCTGATTCTGGCCGCCGCTGTCATGTTGTTCATGGGCTTTGTGCCGTGGGCGACTTCGAGCATTGCGGTTATGTTTGTGCTGCTGTTCCTCTGCGGATGGTTCCAGGGAATGGGGTGGCCGCCGTGTGGTCGTACCATGGTGCACTGGTGGTCGCAGAAAGAGCGTGGGGGCATTGTCTCCGTCTGGAACTGTGCGCACAACGTGGGCGGTGGTCTGCCTCCTCTGTTGTTCCTGCTGGGTATGGCCTGGTTCAATGACTGGAAAGCGGCGCTGTACATGCCTGCTTTCGGTGCGATCGTCGTCGCGCTGTTTGCTTTTGCTCTGATGCGTGATACGCCGCAGTCTTGTGGCCTGCCGCCTATCGAAGAGTACAAGAACGACTACCCGGACGATTACAACGAGAAAGCGGAAGAAGAGCTGACTGCGAAGCAGATCTTCATGCAATACGTACTGCCGAACAAACTGTTGTGGTACATCGCTATCGCCAACGTGTTTGTTTATCTGCTGCGCTACGGCATCCTGGACTGGTCCCCGACCTATCTGAAAGAAGTGAAACATTTCGCGCTGGATAAATCATCCTGGGCCTACTTCCTGTATGAGTATGCGGGTATTCCGGGCACGCTGCTGTGCGGCTGGATGTCGGATAAAGTCTTCCGTGGCAACCGTGGTGCGACCGGCGTGTTCTTTATGACGCTGGTGACTATCGCGACTATCGTCTACTGGATGAACCCGGCAGGCAACCCGAACGTGGATATGGCTTGTATGATCATCATCGGCTTCCTGATCTACGGTCCGGTAATGTTGATTGGTCTGCATGCGCTGGAACTGGCACCGAAAAAAGCGGCGGGTACGGCGGCTGGCTTTACCGGTCTGTTCGGTTATCTCGGCGGTTCCGTAGCGGCGAGCGCTATTGTTGGCTATACCGTTGACTTCTTCGGTTGGGACGGCGGCTTTATGGTGATGATTGGCGGTAGCGTGCTGGCAGTTATTCTGCTGGTGGTCGTCATGATTGGCGAAAAACGCCATCACGAAGAGATCGCACTGAAGCGTAACGGGGGCTAATAGATGAAAACCACATTGAAAAGTCTCAGCGTGGCGCTAATGCTGACAGGTATTGTGGTGAGCAGCGCGGCGGTTGCCGCAGAAAAAATCGTGATTGCGCACCGTGGCGCCAGCGGTTATCTACCGGAGCATACGCTGCCAGCAAAAGCGATGGCTTATGCTCAGGGGGCTGATTACCTGGAACAGGATTTGGTGATGACCAAGGACGACCATCTGGTTGTCCTGCATGACCACTACCTTGACCGCGTCACCGATGTTGCCGAGCGTTTCCCGGATCGTGCGCGTAAAGATGGGCGCTACTACGCTATCGACTTTACGCTGGATGAGATTAAATCGCTGAAATTTACCGAAGGCTTTGATATCGAAAATGGCAAAAAGGTCCAGACCTGGGCGGGGCGTTTCCCGATGGGTAAATCTGATTTCCGTGTGCACACTTTCGAAGAAGAGATTGAGTTCGTTCAGGGATTAAATCATTCAACCGGTAAAAACATTGGCATTTACCCGGAAATGAAAGCGCCGTGGTTCCATCATCAGGAAGGGAAGGACATTGCGGCTAAAACGCTGGAAGTGCTGAAAAAGTACGGGTACACCGACAAGAATGACAAGGTTTATCTACAGTGTTTTGATGTCGCAGAGTTAAAGCGCATTAAGAATGAACTGGAACCGAAGATGGGGATGGATCTCAATCTGGTACAGTTGATTGCGTACACTGACTGGAATGAAACTCAGGAGAAAAAGCCGGACGGTAGTTGGGTTAATTACAACTACGACTGGATGTTTAAACCGGGTGCCATGAAGCAGGTTGCGCAGTATGCGGACGGCATTGGGCCGGACTATCACATGCTGATTGATGAGAAGTCGAAGAAAGGCAATATCTCGTTAACGGGTATGGTACAGGACGCGCATCAGAATAAGATGGTGGTGCATCCTTATACCGTTCGTGCCGATCAGCTGCCGGATTACACCACTGACGTAAACCAGCTGTATGACATTCTGTATAACAAGGCGGGCGTTGACGGGCTGTTCACCGACTTCCCCGACAAAGCAGTGACATTCCTGAATAAAGAGTAATGGCACAAGGTCTGTGATGCACCTCCGGTCACAGGCCTGGTTGGATCAAACGTTATTAACGGCTAGATAAGGCCGTCTGCCGTCAACGTGGCCATACCTGCCTCCAGGAGAAATAAAGAGCTGCCGTCCATCGGCGGCTCTTTTTTAGTCGTAATTTTTATCCCGCCACGCGTTACAGCTCTATTTCAATATCGCCTTTGGCCCGACAGCAGCAGGGCAAAATTTCACCTGGCTGAATGAAGGCCAGAGGTTCGGCAATCCAGTCGACCTGTCCCGCTACCAGACGGGTACGGCAGGAGCCGCAATAACCTGCGCGGCACTGGTATTCAACTTCAACATTGTGCGATTCGAGCGCGGCAAGCAGGGAAGGGTGTTCATCCTGGCACAGCAGTTGTGTGCCAGAGATGCGCAGAGTAACGCGGCCCATCAGAGCTGGAAGTTACTCAGGTCGTCGGTATCGACTTCCGAATCGATCTGGCCGACCAGGTAAGAGCTGACTTCCACTTCCTGCGGCGCAACCTGCACGTTATCAGACACCAGCCAGGTGTTGATCCACGGGATTGGGTTAGAGCGGGTCTGGAACGGCAAGTCGAGTCCGACAGCCTGCATACGGATGTTGGTGATGTACTCAACGTACTGGCACAGAATATCTTTGTTCAGGCCAATCATTGAGCCGTCACGGAACAGATAATCCGCCCACTCTTTTTCCTGCAGCGCGGCCTGTACGAACAGGTCGTAACATTCTTGTTTACACTCTTCGGCGATTTCCGCCATTTCCGGATCGTCCACACCGCTGCGCAGTAGATTCAGCATATGCTGGGTCCCGGTCAAATGCAGGGCTTCATCGCGGGCGATCAGGCGAATAATTTTCGCGTTGCCTTCCATCAGTTCACGTTCGGCGAAGGCGAAGGAGCAGGCGAAGCTGACGTAGAAGCGGATCGCTTCCAGCGCGTTCACGCTCATCAGGCACAGATACAGCTTCTTCTTCAGTTCACGCAGGCTTACGACAACCGTTTTACCGTTAACAGTATGCGTGCCTTCGCCCAGCAAATGCCAGTAGCTGGTCATCTCAATCAATTCGTCGTAATAGCTGGAAATGCCTTCCGCGCGTTTCTGGATCTGCTCGTTGGTGACGATGTCATCAAACACCACCGCCGGATCGTTCACGATGTTACGAATGATGTGGGTGTAGGAACGGGAGTGGATCGTTTCTGAAAACGCCCATGTTTCCACCCAGGTTTCCAGCTCAGGGATCGAGATTAACGGCAGCAGCGCCACGTTCGGGCTACGTCCCTGAATGGAGTCCAGCAGAGTTTGATACTTCAGGTTGCTGATGAAGATATGCTTTTCATGTTCCGGCAGCGCCTGGAAGTCGATGCGATCGCGAGAAACATCAACTTCTTCCGGACGCCAGAAGAAAGAGAGCTGCTTTTCGATCAGTTTTTCGAAGATGTCATATTTTTGCTGATCGTAGCGGGCGACGTTCACCGGCTGGCCGAAGAACATCGGTTCCAGAAGTTGGTTATTTTTCGTCTGTGAAAAAGTGGTGTATGCCATTGATGTGAATCCTTTGTGGGATGAGTGCCGGATGGCGTTACAAGCACCCTTTCCGGCCTACAAACCAAGCTACTGTAGGCCGGGTGAGCCTGGTGCCACCCGGCATCGTTCATCAGATCTTACATGCGCCGCTTTCGCAGCCGTCGTCCTGAATGGACGGCACCAGATCGTCCTGAGAATCTTCCGCACCGTCACGGGTGTTTTGATAATACAGCGTTTTGACACCAAATTTGTAGGCGGTGAGCAGGTCTTTCAGCAACTGCTGCATCGGTACTTTTCCGGATGGGAAGCGCGACGGATCATAGTTGGTGTTGGCGGAAATCGACTGATCGATAAATTTCTGCATGATACCTACCAGCTGCAAATATCCATCGTTGTTCGGCATTTCCCACAGCAGTTCGTACGCGTCGTGCAGGTGTTCGTAGTCCGGCACGACCTGGCGCAGAATACCGTCTTTCGACGCTTTGATACTCACATAGCCGCGCGGTGGTTCAATACCGTTGGTGGCGTTAGAGATCTGCGAAGAGGTCTCCGATGGCATCAGGGCTGACAGCGTGGAGTTACGCAGACCGTGCGTTTTGATGGATTCGCGCAGTTGTTCCCAGTCCAGATGCAGCGGCTCGTTGACAATAGCATCGAGATCTTTTTTATAGGTATCGATCGGCAGAATACCTTTGGAGTAGGTCGTTTCGTTAAACCACGGGCACGCGCCTTGCTCTTTCGCCAGCTCGTTAGAAGCTTTCATCAGGTAATACTGAATGGCTTCAAAGGTTTTGTGAGTCAGGTTGTTCGCGCTGCCGTCAGAATAACGCTTACCGTTTTTCGCCAGCCAGTAGGCGTAGTTGATCACGCCAATACCCAGCGTACGGCGACCCATCGCGCCGCGTTTGGCGGCAGGAATTGGATAATCCTGATAATCGAGCAGCGCATCCAGCGCGCGCACCGCCAATTCGGCCAGCTCTTCCAACTCGTCCAGGCTGTTGATAGCACCGAGGTTAAATGCGGACAGCGTACACAGCGCAATTTCGCCGTTTTCGTCGTTAACGTCGGTCAGCGGTTTGGTCGGCAGGGCGATTTCCAGGCACAGGTTAGACTGGCGCACCGGAGCGACAATTGGATCAAACGGGCTATGGGTGTTGCAGTGGTCAACGTTCTGAATATAGATACGCCCGGTAGAGGCACGTTCCTGCATCATCAGAGAGAACAGTTCAACGGCTTTCACGCGTTGCTTGCGGATACTGTCGTCGTTTTCATATTTGGTGTACAGACGTTCGAATTCGTCCTGGTCAGCGAAGAACGCATCATACAGGCCCGGGACGTCGGACGGGCTGAACAGCGTGATGTCGCCGCCCTTCAGCAGACGGGTGTACATCAGTTTGTTGATCTGTACGCCGTAGTCCATGTGACGCACGCGGTTGCCTTCGACGCCACGGTTGTTTTTCAGGACCAGCAGGCTTTCAACTTCCAGGTGCCACATTGGGTAGAACAGCGTTGCAGCACCGCCGCGTACGCCGCCCTGGGAGCAGGATTTTACCGCGGTCTGGAAGTGCTTGTAGAACGGAATACAACCGGTGTGGAACGCTTCTCCGCCGCGGATCGGGCTACCCAGCGCACGGATGCGACCGGCGTTGATACCGATGCCGGCGCGCTGGGAAACGTATTTCACAATCGCGCTGGAGGTGGCGTTGATGGAGTCCAGGCTGTCGCCGCACTCGATCAGTACGCAGGAGCTGAACTGACGGGTAGGGGTGCGCACGCCGGACATAATCGGCGTCGGCAGCGAAATTTTAAACGTAGAAACGGCGTCGTAGAAACGTTTTACGTATTGCAGACGCGTTTCACGCGGATAGTTAGAGAACAGGCAGGCCGCTACCAGAATGTAGAGGAACTGCGCGCTTTCATAAATCTCACCGGTAACACGGTTTTGTACCAGGTATTTACCTTCTAACTGCTTCACCGCAGCGTAGGAGAAGGTCATATCACGGTCGTGTACGATGAACGAGTCCATCTGCTTGAACTCTTCTTCCGTGTAGTCTTCCAGCAGATGATTGTCGTATTTGCCCATTTCAACCATTTTCACGACATGGTCGAACAGTTTCGGCGGTTCAAACTCGCCGTAGGCTTTTTTGCGCAGATGGAAAATCGCCAGGCGAGCAGCCAGGTACTGATAATCCGGTGCCTCGCGGGAGATCAGGTCGGCGGCAGCTTTGATGATTGTTTCATGGATATCGGATGTCTTGATACCGTCATAAAACTGAATGTGGGAGCGCAACTCGACCTGAGAAATCGATACGTTATTCAGTCCTTCTGCCGCCCAATCCAGAACTCGGTGGATTTTGTCGAGATTGATGCGCTCTGTACTACCATCACGCTTTGTCACCAGCAGACTCTGATTCATGTGGTTTTTTACCTGTCCGTGAAAGAAAAAATATCCCCCATATTATCCACAAAGTCATGTTGTGACTAAGTCTGTGGATAAATACTATATGTAGGGGTTGTTTGATAAAGTAGACGCTATATGGTGAGTATTCTAGTAGGGATTCTTTTCAGTACAAGAGTTGATTTTGAGGTTAAATTGAGGTTGCAAAAGGGTAATAATCGCTAAGTGCGCGTCTTATAAGGCCTGGCGAGGATGTCAATAATTGAGAAAAAAAATAGAAAATTTGATCGAGTGCTGATTTCTTCATCTAAGGCAAGGTAAGTTCTTATGACCTGGCGCAAAAATTGCCCTGACGATCCTACTCAGGATTGGTAGGCGATGCGCAGGCCCGAAAGCTGCGCACTATCAGGCACTGTGCCGGATTGCGGCGTTGCACGCCTTATCCGGCCGGGTGGAGGAGGTTAATCTGCTTGCGCGGTAGTGTGTAGCATATAGTTCACATCAACGCCGGGGCCGAGTTTAAAACTGTTGGTGATCGGGTTGTAGTGCAGGCCGGTCATATGACGCTCTTTCAGCACGGTCTGGTCAACCCACTCTAACAGTTCAGCCGGCTTAATGAATTTTTTCACATCATGCGTGCCTTTTGGCACCATACGCAAAATATATTCCGCGCCGACCACCGCCATTAGCCAGGATTTGCCGTTGCGATTAAGCGTGGAGAAAAACACTTCGCCGCCCGGTTTGACCAGTCTGGCGCAGGCCCTGACCACCGACTGCGGGTCCGGTACGTGCTCCAGCATTTCCATGCAGGTCACAACGTCATACTGATGCGCATGTTTTTCCGCATGTTCTTCAACCGTTTCTTGAACGTATTCCACCTGGATGCCACTCTCCAGCGCATGCAGTTTTGCTACCTGTAACGGTTCAAAGCCCATGTCCAGCCCGGTGACGGTTGCGCCCTCGCGCGCCATGCTTTCCGCCAGAATGCCGCCGCCGCAGCCGACGTCGAGTACCTTTTTACCAAACAGGCCGCCTGAGCGCTCCGTGATATAGCCCAGGCGCAGTGGGTTAATACGGTGCAGTGGCTTAAATTCACCCTCAAGATCCCACCAGCGTGACGCGACTGCTTCAAACTTGGCAATTTCTTCCTGATCAACGTTGTGAGTTACCGGAGGTTTTTCGGCATTCATTGGGGCTTCTACTCCTAAATTTGCGATGCAAATGAGTATATCAGCCTGACGGGATGAATAAAGCCTCTGTCAGGGGGAATCCATTTACCTGAATCTGCACGGATGTGTTATAATTTGCGACCTTTGAATCCGGGATACAGTAGAGGGATAGCGGTTAGATGAGCGACCTTGCGAGAGAAATTACACCGGTCAACATTGAGGAAGAGCTGAAGAGCTCCTATCTGGATTATGCGATGTCGGTCATTGTTGGCCGTGCGCTGCCGGACGTCCGAGATGGCCTGAAGCCGGTTCACCGTCGCGTACTTTACGCCATGAACGTATTGGGCAACGACTGGAATAAAGCCTATAAAAAATCTGCCCGTGTCGTTGGTGACGTAATCGGTAAATACCACCCTCATGGTGATACCGCCGTTTACGACACCATTGTTCGTATGGCGCAGCCATTCTCCTTGCGTTACATGCTGGTAGATGGTCAGGGTAACTTTGGTTCTGTCGATGGCGACTCCGCAGCGGCGATGCGTTATACGGAAATCCGTATGTCGAAAATCGCCCATGAGCTGATGGCTGACCTGGAAAAAGAAACGGTGGATTTCGTCGATAACTACGACGGCACCGAACAAATTCCTGACGTCATGCCAACCAAAATTCCTAACCTGCTGGTGAACGGCTCGTCCGGTATCGCGGTAGGTATGGCGACCAACATTCCGCCGCACAACCTGACGGAAGTGATCAACGGCTGCCTGGCATACATTGACGATGAAGACATCAGCATTGAAGGGCTGATGGAACATATTCCGGGTCCGGACTTCCCGACCGCCGCGATCATCAACGGTCGTCGTGGTATTGAAGAAGCCTACCGTACCGGCCGTGGCAAAGTGTACATCCGCGCGCGCGCGGAAGTCGAAGCGGATGCCAAAACTGGCCGTGAAACCATCATCGTCCATGAAATTCCGTATCAGGTGAACAAAGCGCGCCTGATCGAGAAAATCGCCGAGCTGGTAAAAGACAAACGCGTTGAAGGTATCAGCGCGCTGCGTGACGAGTCTGACAAAGACGGTATGCGCATCGTGATTGAAGTGAAACGCGACGCAGTCGGGGAAGTGGTTCTGAATAACCTCTACTCCCAGACCCAACTGCAGGTTTCTTTCGGTATCAACATGGTTGCGTTGCACCATGGACAGCCGAAAATCATGAACCTGAAAGATATTATTGCTGCGTTTGTACGTCACCGCCGTGAAGTCGTAACCCGCCGTACTATCTTTGAACTGCGTAAAGCCCGCGACCGTGCGCACATCCTTGAAGCGCTGGCGATTGCGCTGGCGAACATCGATCCGATCATCGAACTGATCCGCCGTGCGCCAACCCCGGCAGAAGCGAAAGCAGCGCTGGTCGCGCGTTCGTGGGAGCTGGGTAACGTTTCTGCCATGTTGGAACGTGCCGGCGATGATGCCGCGCGTCCTGAATGGCTGGAACCGGAATTTGGCGTGCGTGACGGTCAGTACTACCTGACTGAACAGCAGGCCCAGGCCATTCTGGATCTGCGTTTGCAGAAACTGACCGGCCTTGAGCACGAAAAACTGCTCGACGAATACAAAGAGCTGCTGGAGCAGATCGCTGAACTGCTGCACATTCTGGGCAGCGCCGATCGTCTGATGGAAGTCATCCGTGAAGAGATGGAGCTGATTCGCGAACAGTTCGGCGACGCACGTCGGACCGAAATCACCGCGAACAGCGCTGACATCAACATCGAAGATCTGATTAGCCAGGAAGATGTTGTCGTGACCTTGTCTCATCAGGGCTACGTGAAATATCAGCCGTTAACCGATTACGAAGCGCAGCGTCGTGGCGGTAAAGGCAAATCTGCAGCACGAATTAAAGAAGAAGACTTTATCGACCGCCTGCTGGTGGCTAACACCCATGACACGATCCTCTGCTTCTCCAGCCGCGGTCGTTTGTACTGGATGAAGGTTTATCAGTTGCCGGAAGCAAGCCGTGGTGCGCGTGGACGTCCTATCGTCAACCTGCTGCCACTGGAAGCTAACGAACGTATCACCGCAATTCTGCCAGTACGTGAGTACGAAGAAGGCGTCAACGTCTTCATGGCAACCGCCAGCGGTACCGTGAAGAAAACAGCGCTGACCGAGTTCAGCCGTCCGCGTTCAGCCGGTATCATTGCGGTTAACCTGAACGAAGGCGATGAGCTGATTGGCGTTGACCTGACGTCTGGTAGTGACGAAGTTATGCTGTTCTCTGCTGCCGGTAAAGTGGTGCGCTTCAAAGAGGGGGCTGTTCGTCCGATGGGACGTACCGCGACCGGCGTACGCGGTATCAAACTGGCGGAAAGCGACAGCGTGGTATCGCTTATCGTTCCGCGCGGTGAAGGTGCTATCCTCACCGTTACCCAGAACGGCTACGGTAAGCGTACGGCGGCGGAAGAGTATCCGACCAAGTCTCGTGCGACCCAGGGCGTTATCTCCATCAAAGTCACCGAGCGCAACGGTTCCGTTGTCGGCGCAGTGCAGGTTGAAGATACCGACCAGATCATGATGATCACCGATGCAGGTACGCTGGTGCGTACTCGCGTGTCGGAAATCAGCGTGGTAGGACGTAACACCCAGGGCGTTATCCTCATCCGTACTGCGGAAGATGAAAACGTTGTGGGTCTGCAACGCGTTGCTGAACCGGTTGATGATGAAGAGCTCGACTCCATCGACGGTAGCGCTGCTGAAGGGGACGAGGATATCGCGCCTGAAGCGGAAAGCGATGACGATGCAGCGGACGACGCTGAAGAGTAATTAAGACGTGATAAAAAGGGCCGGAAATATCCGGCCCTTTTTTTTAATTCATTCGCTCCACTATCATCGCAATGCCCTGACCGCCGCCGATGCACAGCGTGGCCAGTCCAAGCGTTTGATCCCGTGCCTGTAGCGCATGCAGCAGCGTCACCAGTATTCGCGCGCCGCTGGCGCCGATAGGGTGTCCCAGAGCAATTGCCCCACCGTTGACGTTAACCTTTTGCGGATCAAATCCCAGCGTTTTACCGACGGCAAGAAACTGAGCAGCAAATGCTTCGTTGGCTTCGATCAGATCGATATCAGAAAGCTGTAAGCCGCTCAGTTGCAGTGCCTTCAGCGTGGCGGGAACCGGCCCCATCCCCATCATCGCCGGTGCTACGCCGCCACTGGCCCAGGCTTTGATCCGCGCCAGTGGCTTCAGCCCAGCCTCCAGTGCTGCGGACTCTTCCATTATC
The DNA here is from genome assembly GCF_030336655.1 of Citrobacter sp. Cb041. Classification (NCBI taxonomy): domain Bacteria; kingdom Pseudomonadati; phylum Pseudomonadota; class Gammaproteobacteria; order Enterobacterales; family Enterobacteriaceae; genus Citrobacter; species Citrobacter sp. Cb041. The sequence continues at coordinate 245,790 of NZ_JAOWDD010000043.1, forward strand.
ACTAATGCCGCTGCACCGTCGTTGATCCCCGAGGCGTTACCTGCGGTGACGGTTCCTGCTTTATCGAAGGCTGGACGCAATGCGGCGAGGCCTGCTGCCGTCGAGTCAGCTTTGGGGAATTCGTCACGCTCAACGATGATGGTTTTTTTCCGTGATGACACGCTGACGGGCACGATTTCAGCCTCAAATGCGCCAGACTCGATTGCGGCAACGGCTTTACGCTGCGACTGCAGAGCCAGTTCATCCTGCATTTCGCGGCTGATGCCATACTCTTTGGCAACATTTTCTGCAGTGATCCCCATGTGGTAACCATGCTCGGCGCAGATCAGGCCATCGCGCAGAATCACGTCGGACAATTGCCCGTCACCGAGGCGATAGCCCCAGCGGGCTTTTGCGTCTAACAGGTAGGGGGCCAGGCTCATGTTTTCCATCCCACCCGCGACGATCGCCTGGGCTTGTCCGGCCTTGATAGCGAGGGCGGCAAGCGCCACGCTTTTCAGGCCAGAGCCGCACACTTTGTTGACGGTAAAGCCGCAAACGGTGTCGGACAGGCCGCTTTTTAATAATGCCTGACGCGCTGGGTTTTGCCCGAGTCCTGACTGCAGCACGTTGCCCATAATCACCTCGTCCACGCGCTGTGGGTCAAGGTGCGCGCGTTCAAGAGCGGCTCTAATGACGATTGATCCAAGCTCGACGGCACCCGTAGTTGCCAGTGCGCCGTTAAAACTGCCGATTGCGGTACGTGCCGCGCTGACGATGACACAGTTTTTCATTTTTCAGTTCCTTTAATTAAGTTGTTGCCGTCAGAACAAGGTCAATCCAATAACAAAAATGACGCCGGAGAAGAGCAGGGCGGTGATGCAGTAGCCCATAATGTCGCGTACTCCGAGACCGGCGATGGCCAGCGCGGGTAGCGCCCAGAACGGTTGTGCCATGTTCATCCACTGCTCACCGTAGGCGATGGCCATGACTGATTTGCCAAGATCGGCACCCAGCGCCTGAGCGGCAGGCATGACGAACGGTCCCTGAATAACCCAATGGCCACCGCCGGATGGCACGGCAAAGTTAATCAGCGCTGAACTGAAGAAAGTCATCAGTGGGAAGGTATCTTTGTTGGCAACGTTGATGAAAAATTCAGTAATGAGCCCACCGAGGCCGGAGTGCTCCATCATCAACTGAATGCCGGCATAGAAGGGGAATTGCACCAGAATCCCGGCGGTACTCCGTGCGGCAGCACTAACGGCACGCATATAGGCCATCGGCGTTTTGTGCAGCAGCAAACCGGCAATCATAAACATCAGGTTGACGGTATTGATGGTGATGTTGAAACCTTTCTCGGCAAAGTAGATACCCAGATAGGCAATCCCTAATGCACCGATGATCAGCGCCAGAATGCGGCTCTCTTCCAGTTTTTCAGATGGCGGCGCATCTGGCGGCAGTTTCTTCTGAAAATCAGCTTCTTCCAGTAACAGTTTCGGATCGATGCTCACCACATCTGAAGGTTTTGGCGTCATCATCCGGGTGATAAACGGCATCACCACAATCAGGCCGAGCGTGATGAAAATATTGAAGCCGGTGAACAGGGTATCCGCGACAGGAATGAGGCCCGCTACGTGCTCGACCGGGTTGCCAGGCGTTGCCGCCAGCAAAGGCATTGAGCCGGAGAAGCCGCCGCCCCAGGTCAGGAACCCGATGTAGGCGCAGGCAATCAGTAACGGATAATCGGAACCCGGTACCCGACGAGCAACTTCGCGGGCGAACATCGCCCCGACCACCAGACCAAATCCCCAGTTAATAACGCAGGCAACTGAACCAAAAAAAGTCACCAGCATGACGCCCTGAGCGGGGGTTTTGGCGGCGGATGCCGCCGTACGCAGCAGGCTTTTCACCGGCCCGGAACTGGCTAACGCATGGCCGGTTACGATGATCAGCGCCATTTGCATACCAAACGCCAGCAGGTTCCAGAAACCGTCACCCCAGAATTTCACCATGCTGATGGGGGTCTGCGGCGTTAACCACAGCGCGATGCCAAAGGTCAGCAACGTTAATAACATGGCGAAAATCAGTGGGTCGGGCAGCCAGCGGCTGACTACCCGTGTCATAAAGCGAGCGATGCGGCCAATCATGCGTCACCTCGCAGGATGCGCAGATCGTCGGCAATTTCAAACTGTGCTTCGGTTTTTTCACATAGCGTGGCGATGTCGCATCCTTCGATGATTTCAGTCAGCCACATCTTGCCATCTATAAAGCGGAATACAGCCAGCTCGGTGACCAGCATATGCACAGCATGCTGTGCGGTGAGCGGCATGGTGCATTGACGCAGGATTTTTGCGGAGCCGTCTTTTGCGCAATGCTCCATGGCGATAATGACTTTACGCGCACCGGTCACCAGATCCATTGCGCCACCCATGCCGGGCACCATCTTGCCGGGAACCACCCAGTTGGCGAGGTTTGCCTGCTCATCGACCTGCAACCCGCCAAGCACACAGGCATCAACATGACCGCCGCGAATCAACGCGAACGACATGGCGCTATCAAACATCGCCGCGCCCGGCAAAATACCGCACGGTTGGCCGCCCGCGTTCACCAGGTCAGGATGGGCGGTGGTGACTGGGCCCAGCCCCAGAAAACCGTTCTCAGATTGCAGCGTAATGTGAATATCAGCAGGTAAGTAGTTGGCTACCATCGTTGGCAGGCCGATACCTAAGTTGACGATATCGCCATCGCGAAGTTCTTGCGCCACCCGGCGCGCAATACGTTGTTTAGCATCCATGATTAGCTCTCCTGTGGAATGACGATATGGTCGATAACGGCGCCGGGGGTCACAATCTGGTCAGGCTGTAGCTCCCCTGTTTCAACCATTTCGTCCGGTTCGACCAGCGTGATATCAGCGGCGAGGGCAATCAGAGGGTTAAAGTTACGGGCGCTGAGCTGGTAGGTGAGGTTGCCAAGCATGTCAGAACGGTGGGCGCGAATAAGCGCTAAATCGGCGCGTAATGGGCGTTCAAGCAGCCAGGTTTTACCCTCAAGCGTCATGGTTTGCTTGCCTTCTTCCACGATGGTGCCAACGCCAGTGGGGGTCAGAAAGCCGCCAAGACCCGCGCCGCCGCAGCGAATCTGCTCGATCAGGGTACCTTGCGGAACCAGCTGTACATCCATCTCGCCGGCAATCATGCGACGACCGGTTTCCGGGTTTGTACCAATGTGCGAGGCAATCACTTTGCTCACCCGCCCATTGACGATCAGGGGGCCGATACCGGTATCGACAAAGGCGGTATCGTTAGCAATTAGCGTCAGATCCCTGACGCCGGACTCCAGCAGGGCTTCAACCAGACGAGGTGGTGTGCCAACGCCCATAAAACCACCGACCATGATGGTCATGCCGTCACGAAAGAAGCCCGCAGCGTCTTGTAAGGTAATCAGTTTTGTTTTCATTATGTTTCCCTTTTTGCATACTCCATTTTGGGTACGCTCAGGGAATTGCAAGCAAGGTGCCAGAATGACTAAAGAAACGTATTAATGTTTAGTTTATTGAATTTATTGGTTTATTTTTGTGGTCTTGGTGAAAGGAGACCACGAGGGGTTATGCAGAATTTTGCGCAGTGTGCAAAATTCTGCATAGCAAATTTGCGTATCAGGAACCCGATGGGTCGATGCCGTACTCTTGTAATTTATACATTAAAGCGCGACGGCTAATTCCCAGCATCAGCGCCGTGCGGGTGCGATTGCCGTCCTGATTGTCGAGGACTTCGAGGATAATTCGTTTTTCCTCACGCTTAATCTCTTCTTTCAGATTGCGTTCCCCGGAGTAAGTCGGTTTTGCCTCTGTTGTGGCGCTCACCGGGTTGCGCAACGGATCGGGGAGATCGTCGGCAAAGATCACCGCGCCGGTATTCATAACGACTGCACGTTCGATGACGTTTGACAGTTCGCGAATGTTACCGGGCCAGGGCCAGGCGGTGAGGATCGACATCGCCGTCGGGTCGATCTCGATAATATCCCGCTGATTTTCAGAGCTGAATTTTTGTAAAAAGTGGTTTGCTAATAAGGCAATATCTTCACGACGCTCGCGTAAGGGCGGCAAAGTCAGATGGATAACGTTGAGCCGGTAAAACAGGTCTTCGCGAAACGTTCCTTCCTTCACCATCGTTTGCAGACAGCGGTTGGTGGCGGCGACGATTCGAATGTCAACGCGAATGGTCTGGTGCCCGCCGATGCGTTCAAACTCCCTCTCCTGCAAAATGCGCAGCAGCTTGGCCTGCAGCACCAGCGGCATCTCGCCAATTTCATCAAGCAATAAAGTTCCCTGATGAGCGCGTTCGAACAATCCCTGGCGTAATGTCTGTGCCCCGGTAAACGCGCCTTTTTCGTGACCAAATAGCTCGCTTTCCAACAACGACTCCGGCAGGGCCGCGCAGTTAATTTTGATAAAGGGGCCATTGGCGCGTTTGCTGTTGTAGTGAATGGCGCGGGCGATCAGTTCCTTTCCTGTGCCGCTTTCACCGCTAATCAACACGTTTGCCTGGGAGAGGGCGATTTTCGCCGTGTCTTTACAGATATCCATCATACGCGGGCTGGTGGTCAGAATATGTCCCCACTGCCAGCTGGTGGTCAACGCTTTATGCAGATTGCGGATTTCCTGTTTCATCTCCTGCAGTTGCAATGCGCGTTGAATCACCATGCTTAGCTCGTCGAGATCAAAGGGCTTAATCACGTAGTCGAATGCGCCGCTACGTAAAGCTTCTACTGCGGTTTCTACTTCAGCGTAAGCGGTCATCAGAATGACGGGGATCCGTGGTTGCTGCGTGCGCATAACTTTCAGCGCGTCGATACCGTCCATCTCCGGCATGCGAATGTCCATCAGCACCACGTCTGGCTGCGTTTCGCTAAACAGGCTCAGCGCGGCTTTCCCGTCGCTGGCACAATGTGTCTCATGCCCTTGCAGGGAAAATGCGGTGGCAAGCATACGGCGAACATTTTCTTCATCATCAACGATGAGAATACGATAGGTCGTTTTCATTCTGACGGATTTCCCTGCGGGTTAAGAGGTAAAATCAGAGTGAATATCGCCCCGCAGCCAGGCTGGCTGGTTACGTGGATATCCCCCTGATGCGCGTTGATGATGCGCTGGCTCAGCGCCAGTCCAAGACCGGTGCCTGATGCTTTTGTCGTAAAAAAGGGATCGAATATTTTCTTCTGTATGGCGAGATCGATACCGTTGCCATTATCTTCAATCATCACGGCCTGTTGCGAGGCCGAGTATTGCCAGGTACGGATGCGAATTTCGCCTCGCGCAGCGATCGCCTGTACCGCATTGATTAAAATATTGAGGATCACCTGTTTGAGAAGCTCGCGATCGGCGACGATCGGCGGCAGGCTGGGATCTAATTCCGTTGTAAAGGCGATCCGTGCCTGCAGGCCAGCGGTTTGCACCAGGATTAGCGTCTCTTCAATGAGTGCATTGAGCCGAATCTGGTGCCACTGGCTTTGTCGTGGGCGAGAGAAATCTAACAGTTGTTGAATAACTTTATTGATGGAATCAATTTCATTCAGCACAACAGATAAATATTCCTGATGTTCCGGCAGCGAGGTTTGCTGGCGGATGATCTGGACGTAGCCACGAATTGCGGTCAGCGGGTTTCGCACTTCATGCGCGACGCCGGCCATCAGCTCACCCAGGGTGGCAAGCCTTTCGGTTTGCGCCAGCCGACGCTGGGTCTCTTTACGGGCGGTTAAATCGGAGAAAATAACCAGCGCGCCAATCAGCTCGCCGTGTGCGTTATGGATCCGACTGGTGGTTACACTGATCTCAATGGTGCGTTCTCGTCCTGGAAAGCTAATCTCCTGGGCCACATGTTCAGTACCGTGCTCCAGGGTGTCCAGTACCGGGCTATAAAACTGCGTATTGGCAAAGAGCGTCGCATAGGGCTGTCCGACCAGCTCATGCAGCGTGTAGCCTGTTATCTGCTCTGCCGCCGGGTTCATGGTGGTAACGTCACCTTGCCTGTCGATGGCGATCACGCCATCTGCGGCATTTTCAATGATCAGATCGTTAAGGGTTTTGGTTTCCCGTAGCGTTTGTGCCAGCGCATTGACGCTACGGCTGATTTGTCCTAACTCGCCGGGGAGTTCAGGCAATCGGGTAGGGGTTTTTTGTGCCAGCGTGGAAAGCCCATCGGTGATGATGTCGATATTCGCACTGAGTCGGCGTGAGAAGTGCACGATGAGCAGCAGACTACAGATGAGCCCGGCAACCAGTACGGCAATAATCCTGACGTCCATTCTCCAGGCCTGCTGGCGGATATCTTCTGTGAGCTCATTGGCCCAGATATACCCAATAACCTCTCCCTGGCGCGCTATTGGGATCATCGAGTTGAGTATGTCGCCGCGAACCTGTCGCCCGGAATAGACCACAGGCGCGTTGCTACTCATCACTTCGCGTCCGGGATGATCCTCGGTGATGGTGATACCTACGTTGCCTTGGTAAAGCGCGGAGGGGGCGTAGGTGATAATGGCATCCAGCGCTTTGTGATAATACCCGGCGCCAATGCCGGGAAACGCTTGCGTAATGCGCTCGGTGATGGGGGCCAACTCTTGATTAAGCGCGCGAATGCGTGCTTCACGCGGCAAATTTTGGTAGTGACTAAAGCGGTCGCCCAGCGCATCGTTTAGCAGGGTTATCACCGATGACAGTTTTTTCTCTTTTTCAGATAAGACTGCTGAACGGCCTTCAGTTTCTACGATATAACCTATAGATATCGTCGGAATGATGACCATCAGGATGGCCATCATGATCATTTGGTTGCGTAATCGTCGTGGGTATAACCGACGAGCCAGCCATCTCAGGTCGCGCATTCTGACATCCGTGCAGTGTTTTTCAGGCAAACGACGATTATCACGGGTTAAGACAATGGTTTCAGAGCGGTGTATCATATTCCCGTAAAGAGAGGGCATTGCGACGCCGGACATTTACCGCTACCTTAACCACACTCTATTAATGCCCTGAGGCGGAGCTTCGCCCCTTTGAAATACCTTGCTTCCGTTCATTCAACGCTAAAAGTCTCACGCTATCTGTTCAGGGCGTTGGCGCTCCTGATCTGGGGGCTAATCGCATTTGCCTCCGTTTTCTACATCGTGAATGCGCTGCACCAGAGAGAGTCCGAGATTCACCAAGAGCTTAACCTCAGTTCCGATCAGGCCCAACGTTACATTCAGCGCACCTCTGATGTGATTAAAGAGCTGAAATATATCGCGGAGAATCGCTTAACGGCGGAAAACGGCGTGATGTCGTTGCGCGCGCGGGATGATAAAACCGCCGTGCCAAACTTCGAGCCGCTGTTTGCCGACTCCGACTGCTCGGTGATGGGCAACGCCTGGCGAGGTTCGCTGGAATCGCTGGCGTGGTTTATGCGCTACTGGCGGGATAACTTTTCCGCGGCCTATGATTTGAATCGTGTGTTCCTGATCGGCAGCGACAACCTTTGCATGGCCAATTTCGGTCTGCGTGATATGCCTGTCGAACGTGACGGGGCGTTGAAGGCGCTGCATGAGCGCATTATTAAGTATCGCAATGCACCGCAGGACGAAAATGGTAATAACCTGTTCTGGATTAGCCAGGGGCCGCGGCCGGGGATAGGCTATTTCTATGCGCTGACGCCGGTTTATCTCGCTAATCGCCTGCAGGCGCTGTTGGGTGTGGAACAGCCTATCCGCATGGAGAACTTTTTCACGCCGGGCAGTTTGCCGATGGGAGTGACCATCCTTGATGAAAATGGTCATGCGCTGATTTCGCTCACCGGCCCTGAGGGGAATATTAAGGCTGAACCTCGCTGGATGCAGGAGCGCTCCTGGTTTGGCTATACGTCGGGTTTTCACGAACTGGTGCTGAAGAAAAACCTGCCACCGTCATCGCTAAGCATTGTGTACTCCGTACCGGTTGACCTGGTACTGGAGCGGATCCGCATGATGATCCTGAACGCTATTCTGCTGAATGTGCTGGTTGGCGCGGCGTTATTTATGCTCACGCGCATGTATGAGCGGCGCATTTTTATTCCTGCGGAAAGCGATGCCCAGCGTCTGGAAGAGCACGAGCAGTTTAACCGTAAAATCGTGGCTTCCGCGCCGGTTGGGATTTGTATTCTGCGTACGATAGATGGCATTAACATCCTGAGTAATGAGCTGGCGCACACCTATCTCAACATGCTAACGCATGAAGACCGGCAACGGTTAACGCAAATTATCTGCGGCCAGCAGGTCAATTTTGTTGATGTGCTGACCAGCAACAATACCAATCTGCAAATCAGCTTTGTGCACTCGCGCTATCGTAATGAAAACGTGGCAATTTGTGTGCTGGTTGACATCAGCGCGCGCGTTAAAATGGAAGAGTCGTTGCAGGAGATGGCGCAGGCGGCGGAGCAGGCGAGCCAGTCCAAATCGATGTTCCTTGCGACGGTAAGCCACGAGCTGCGTACGCCGCTGTATGGCATTATCGGTAACCTTGATTTGTTGCAAACCAAAGAGTTACCCAACGGAGTGGATCGCCTGGTGACGGCGATGAACAACTCTTCCAGCCTGCTGTTGAAGATTATCAGCGATATTCTCGATTTCTCGAAAATTGAATCTGAACAGCTGAAGATTGAACCGCGCGAGTTTTCACCGCGTGAAGTAATGAATCATATTACGGCTAACTATTTGCCGCTGGTGGTTCGCAAACAGCTGGGGTTGTACTGCTTTATCGACCCGAATGTACCGGTGGCGCTCAATGGTGATCCTATGCGTTTGCAGCAGGTGATTTCCAATCTGCTGAGTAATGCTATCAAGTTTACCGATACCGGCTGCATTGTGCTGCACGTGCAGTGTAACGAAGACTATCTCAGTATTCGCGTGCGTGATACCGGGGTTGGGATCCCAGCTAAAGAGGTCGTCCGCTTGTTCGATCCTTTCTTCCAGGTGGGAACCGGCGTACAGCGTAATTTCCAGGGAACCGGGCTTGGTTTGGCTATCTGTGAAAAACTGATCAGCATGATGGATGGGGATATTTCCGTCGATTCTGAACCGGGAATGGGTAGCCAGTTTATGCTGCGTATTCCGCTTTATGGCGCGCAGTACCCGCTGAAAAAAGGTATCGAAGGGCTTGTCGGCAAACGTTGCTGGCTGGCGGTGCGTAACGCGTCGCTGTACCAGTTTATTGAATCCAGTCTGGCGCGTAACGGGATGACGGTGCAGTGCTATGAGGGACAGCAACCGGATGCGGATGACCTGCTGATTGCCGACGATGTGCTGGAGCAGGCGTGGCAGGGACGCGCCGCGGTGATTTTCTGCCGTCGTCATATCGGTATTCCGCTGGAAAGGGGGCCTGGGGAGTGGGTGCACAGCGTGGCATCGCCTCACGAATTGCCCGCGCTGTTGGCGCATATCTACAGCCTTGAGCTGAGCAGTGAAGAGCTTTCAACGGCGTTGCCAGCCCCGGATAAAGTTGCTGCAACTAACGATGACATGATGATTCTGGTGGTCGACGATCATCCTATCAACAGGCGTTTACTGGCCGATCAGTTGGGATCGTTGGGGTATCAGTGTAAAACCGCGAATGACGGCGTGGACGCACTCAATGTACTGAGTAAAAACCATATCGACATCGTGCTGAGCGACGTTAACATGCCGAACATGGATGGTTATCGCCTGACCCAGCGTATTCGCCAGTTAGGATTAACCCTGCCGGTTGTCGGCGTGACGGCCAACGCGCTGGCTGAAGAGAAGCAGCGTTGTCTGGAGTCAGGTATGGATAGCTGTCTGTCTAAGCCGGTGACGTTAGATGTATTGAAGCAAACGCTGACGGTCTATGCGGAAAGGGTGAGAAAGGCGCGGGAATAAAAGAGGCCGGATGGGGGCATTTGCCTTATCCGGCCTACGGAACACGCACAACATCGTGTCATTCGTAGGCCTGATAAACGCCGTGCCATCAGGCACGTCGATGTTAAAAGAATTACTCTTTGTCTGACGGACTCAGCGTGACGGAAGAAAGGTAATTCAACAGGGCGATATCGTTTTCCACACCGAGTTTCATCATTGCCGACTTTTTCTGGCTGCTGATGGTTTTAATACTGCGGTTGAGTTTTTTCGCGATTTCAGTAACCAGGAAACCTTCGGCAAACAGGCGCAGAACTTCGCTCTCTTTCGGTGACAGACGTTTGTCGCCGTAACCGCTGGCGCTGATTTTTTCCAGCAGACGAGAAACGCTTTCTGGGGTGAATTTCTTACCCTTCTGCAGCGCGGCAAGCGCTTTCGGCAGATCTGTTGGCGCGCCTTGCTTCAGGACAATTCCTTCAATATCGAGATCCAGCACCGCGCTCAGGATTGCCGGGTTGTTGTTCATGGTGAGAACAATAATCGACAGGCTCGGGAAATGGCGCTTGATATACTTAATTAACGTGATCCCGTCACCGTATTTATCTCCTGGCATGGAGAGGTCGGTAATCAACACATGAGCATCTAACTTAGGCAAATTGTTGATCAGTGCAGTGGAGTCTTCAAATTCGCCGACAACGTTTACCCACTCGATTTGCTCAAGTGATTTACGAATACCGAACAGTACAATCGGGTGGTCATCGGCAATAATTACGTTCATAGTGTTCATGTATTGGGCTACCTTGCTACAGCAAGCTCTTGACGTAATCGTCAATGTCGCTGATGTATTTTTCTATACCTGGAGCATCTTTCTCTTGAATAAGATGTTCCAGCGCTTCACATAACTGCTTGCCGGGTACCAGATTAAGCATGGCAAACACGCCTTTCAGGCGATGGGCCGTTTGGGCTAACGCAGCGAAATCGCTGGTTGCTGCCTCAGTATACAACCTCTTAACATCATCCGGTACTGTGTCTACAAAGAGTGCATAGTAACCACTGGCATGAAGTTCGGCGTTTTCATCTCCGCCGAGGGGGAGTTCCTGGATCTCTTCTTGTGCCAGCTGCTCTTCTATCAGCTCGAGGACAGCTTCCTGCATAGCATTGCTCATATTAAAGTTGACGCGCAGCTGACCAGGGCCAATTTTCCGCACGCCAGACTCATCATCGCTTAAAAGAAGGCCTGAGGCAGTAAGATTAGACGGATTATCTGTTAAAAAGAGATCATATTCTTGACTATTCAACCGCTCATCAGGCGTGATGCAGGTTGCTCCCCAGTTCTCCAGTTGGCGTAATACGATGCTGCGTACGTCATTAGAGGTGACATCAACCATTATGCAGACGTCATCTAACAAACGCTCTTCACTTTCAGCATGTTGATCGTGCAGCGGCATTTTAACATGGACTATATAACGTGTTCCAAGTTCTTCCCGCGCTTTAATGTTCAGGTGTCCACCTAGCTTGCGGGCGAGCTGATCGCATAACCAGAACGTCAGCGGGTTGGCCTTGCTATACCGATCGCCCTGGGTGTCATTGATGAACGGGAAGTGCAGGTTATCAACTTCATTCAACGTGACACCTTGCCCGGTATCCAGAATGCGGAAGGTCAGGCGTTCAGTCTCCGACTCATCCTGGTCGACTTCCAGCGTGATTTTGCCAATTTGCGTGGTGGTTACCGCATATTGGATCAGCAACAGCAAAATACGGCGCAGGGCATCGCGGTCGCCGCGGCGTTCATCATGGGCGCTAAGGTGATTTTTAATCAGTAGCTGCAGCCCTTTACGTTTAATGGCTGGCAGAACCTCCGGAACCACGTCATCAATTAACGACTGCACGGAAAACAGCGTCGATTCACTTTTCCAGGCGTCGCTTTCCAGCAGGTTGGCCAACTGGATTTCATCTACCATACGCACCAGAACGTCTGCCTGATTGGCCAGTTTCTGGCTGTCCGGGCTATTCAGTGCGGCAGCATTAGCGGCAAGTGTTTTCGCCGGGTCTTTCAGTGCGCTGCCGATATTCTGCATAAAGGCCGCCCGGGCCTGCTGGTTTTTCTCATACAGTCGCTGCGCTTGCTTCAGCTTCTTATTAACCAGCACTTCGCGGTCCTGGTCACGAATAATAAAGATCTGCGTTCTCGATGAGATCTGGCTACGGAACAGCCGGATCTCATACAGCTCATTATTGATGGTGGCCTGAATCACCCCCTGATGCTGCTCCGCCATACTGGTAATGTTTTGCAAATTTAAATGCGGTAGCAGGTGGTCGGCAATTTTATTGCTGATAACCGTGCGGTTTGCTTCTTGATCGTGCACCAGCAAGCCCAGAGGCAGCAAAGACACTATCTCTTCATTGATGGCGCGCAGAACACGCAGTTCATTATTTGCCGCAAGGTTTGGTGCCACTTCGGTGGAACGGGCAGGGAGGTGGCGAAAGGTGGTATAGCCAAACAGCGCCAGGGCCAACAAAGCAATGTTGAGTAACAGCGGCAGCAGAATGCTTTGTAAGGTGTCGAGCAGCAATGAGCCAAACGGAACCTGCCACACCAGCCGCATATCCGTTGAGTTTAGCGCCGAAGAGATCTCAATTTTACTGTTGTTGAAATTAATGCTGACGCTGTCAGGCGACTCTTTTTCATTCAGATGCTCGGTTGTTGACGTGGCATCTGGAACCAGATGGAAGCTGTCCAGCGGCATGCCGGGTGGGATCAAGTCATTAATCGGCAGGTCAAAGGCGACAACCGTTGCCAGATGTCCAGGCTGATTAAAGGTCGTGCGTAGCGTGAAGTAATGCCCGTTCTGCCACGCCAGACGGCGCAGTGAAGAGAAGCTTTCACGTTCATCCAGCGCATTGGCCTGTTGTAACATTTCCGCGCGCCGTGAATCGACAATATTACCAATCGTCGACTCTTTAAAACCGGAAGTCAGATCTTTTAGCGGCAACGTTGAGATAAGGATCAGGCTATTGTCCTGACCATTCAGGTAATACATAGACCACGGAACATTTTCCGCGCCCCACAGCGTATCAAGATAGGTTGAGATGCGTTGGGTCATCTCCAGCGTAGAACTGTCATGGGAACCGAAAATCAACGCCTCGGTCTTTCTGCGCGGTTTCTCAAGATAATAGACGTCTTGTTTCAGACGCGTTTCCTGCAGTCCTTCTGCACCAGGTGAACTGGCCGTGGCGGCAATATTGTCATAGATTTGCCAGGTCACGTATCGCCAGGTATCGACCCTTTTATGAATGGCATGGGTGATATCGACAATCTGATAGCTCTTATCCTTTAACCAGGTGTTGACGGCGCTCTGGACCATAACGCCCATCATCACCAACAGCACAACGATCAGTAATAAGAAGAAACGGGTAATACTTCCCGGTAGCAGGGAGAATCGGGTAGAAGCCGTTGTGTCAGACTGACTCATTCGTGTTTATGACCTGTTAAACGACGCGAAAGATGATGGGGCAGTATAAAGGGTAATATATGAATTGCCACACTTACACCACGCCGGATGGCCCGCATTTTTTACGCTCCATTCTGTTGCAGCTATGACAATGCAAAGGTGTACAGTGGATAAAGGCGGGTACAAATATTTGTACGGAATGTATACATTTAGCATTAAATAACAAGAAATTATTAATCAGATTTATATCTGAATACGACGCCATGAGATAGTTAATAGTTGTTATAGTTTTGCATCGGTAGCACAGAACGGTAAGTTTTGTGTAAAGAAGGGTAAAAAAAAACCGAACGCGAAGCATTCGGTTGAAATAGGGGTAAACAGACATTCATGAATGAATGACGGTAATAAATAAAGTTAATGATGATAGCGGGTCTATTTTAGTTGCGAGTGAAGATTTTGTTTTGTCATTCAGTGCTATAACTATTTTCGATGTAACCTATTGATTTTAAATTTAATTAAAATGGTTCTTGATTATTTGTGCTTATTTTGCCTGTTTTTTGATTTTAAAAAAGTTCCCTCGTATTAATATTTTGAAACATCTATGCAGATAAATGAAACACCTTAAAAGTTTTAGTATCATATTCGTGTTGGATTATTCTGTGTTTTTGCGGAGAATGAAGTTGCCGACTGGTTAATGAGCTTAATCAGTATGCAGTGGCATAAAAAAGCAATAAAGGCATATAACAGAGGGTTAATAACATGAAAGTTAAAGTACTGTCCCTCCTGGTACCAGCACTGCTGGTAGCAGGCGCAGCAAATGCGGCTGAAATTTATAACAAAGACGGCAACAAATTAGACCTGTACGGTAAAGTAGACGGTCTGCACTATTTCTCTGATGACTCCACTAAAGATGGCGATCAGACCTATATGCGTATCGGCTTCAAAGGCGAAACCCAGGTTAACGACCAACTGACCGGTTACGGCCAGTGGGAATACCAGATTCAGGGTAACTCCTCTGAAAACGAAAACAACTCCTGGACCCGTGTGGCGTTTGCTGGTCTGAAATTCGCTGACGTAGGATCTTTCGACTACGGTCGTAACTATGGCGTAGTTTACGACGTAACGTCCTGGACCGACGTTCTGCCGGAATTCGGCGGCGACACCTACGGTTCTGACAACTTCATGCAGCAGCGTGGTAACGGCTTCGCGACCTATCGTAACACCGACTTCTTCGGTCTGGTTGATGGCCTGAACTTTGCCCTGCAGTACCAGGGTAAAAACGGTAGCCCGGAAGGCGAAGGCATGACTGGTGTGACCGGCAACGGTCGTGATGCGCTGAGTCAGAACGGCGACGGCGTTGGCGGATCTATCACTTATGATATCGGTGAAGGCTTCGCGCTGGGTACTGCAGTCACCAGCTCCAAACGTACTGACGAGCAGAACCGTCTGAACTTCGGTACCGGTGACCGTGCTGAAACCTACACTGGCGGTCTGAAATACGACGCGAATAACGTTTACTTGGCAGCACAGTACACCCAGACCTACAACGCAACGCGTGCGGGCAACCTGGGCTGGGCTAACAAAGCACAGAACTTTGAAGCTGTTGCGCAGTACCAGTTCGACTTCGGTCTGCGTCCGTCCGTGGCTTACCTGCAGTCCAAAGGTAAAGACCTGAACAATGGTTACGGCGACCAGGATATCCTGAAATATGTTGATGTTGGCGCGACCTACTACTTCAACAAAAACATGTCTACCTATGTTGATTACAAAATCAACCTGCTGGATGACAACCAGTTCACCCGTGATGCTCGCATCTCTACCGATGATATCGTAGCGCTGGGTCTGGTTTACCAGTTCTAATCTGCGCTCATGTCGTTAAAAGGCCCTGCGGGGCCTTTTTTAATGCCGTTTTTTCGTCGTACAAACAACGATTTTTGGTGTACTCTTGCGCCCGTTCGCATGAGGATAATTACGTATGGAAGTGAATTTCTATCGCGCAGCACTACTGGCTGTGACGATCTTTTTTGTCGGGTGCGATGAAGCCCCGAAACCTGCCCAGACCACACAACCTGCCACCGTTCTGGAAGGTAAAACCATGGGCACTTTCTGGCGGGTCAGTGCGGTGGGCGTAGATGCCAAACGCGCCGGGGAACTGCAGGCGAAGATCCAGGCTCAGCTGGATGCCGACGATCAGCTTCTCTCTACCTATAAAAATGATTCTGCGTTAATGCGCTTTAACCTGTCGAAAAGCCTGTCGCCATGGCCGGTTAATGATGCTATGGCCGATATCGTGACTTCGGCGCTACGCATTGGCGCAAAAACCGGTGGGGCCATGGATATTACCGTGGGTCCGTTGGTCAATCTGTGGGGCTTTGGCCCGGATCAGCAACCGGTGCATATTCCTACGCAGGCGCAAATTGACGTCGCAAAAGCGCAAACCGGGCTTTCACATCTGAAGGTTGTTAATGAGGCGCATCGGAACTACCTGCAAAAAGATTTGCCCGAGCTGTACGTGGATCTCTCGACCGTTGGCGAAGGTTATGCCGCCGATCATCTGGCACGATTAATGGAGCAGGAAGGGATCGCCCGTTATCTGGTATCCGTTGGTGGAGCATTGAACAGCCGCGGTATGAATGCAGACGGGCTTTCGTGGCGAGTCGCGATTCAGAAACCGACCGATCGCGAAAACGCGGTGCAGGCGATCGTCGACATTAACGGGCATGGCATTAGCACCTCCGGCAGCTACCGTAACTATTATGAGCTGGACGGTAAGCGCCTTTCCCATGTTATTGATCCGCAAACCGGTCGTCCGATTGAACACAACCTGGTGTCTGTAACGGTAATCTCACCAACGGCGCTGGAGGCTGATGGCTGGGATACCGGATTGATGGTTCTCGGTCCGGAAAAGGCCAAAGAGGTGGTGCGTCGTGAAGGACTCGCGGTCTATATGATTATAAAAGAGGGCGAGGGGTTTAAAACCTGGATGTCGCCGCAGTTTAAAAGCTTCCTTCTCAGCGAAAAAAATTAAAAAGCAAGATTGCGGGTTTTCGTATCCGGCTATGGGGACACACTGAGGCTAAGCGCTATGCTTAACAAAGGAGTCCATAATGAAAAATCGTTTACACATAACTGATGATGACCGCTGGCAGTCCGTTGTGGATCGTGACGCCGACGCTGACGGTCAGTTTGTTTTCGCCGTGCAGACCACCGGCATTTTCTGCCGTCCGTCCTGTCGGGCGAAACATGCGCTGCGCAAAAATGTCAGTTTCTTTGCCGATGCCCGGCAAGCGCTGGCCGCCGGTTTTCGTCCCTGTAAACGTTGTCAGCCGGATAAAGACAGCGCCCACCAGCATCGGCTGGAGAAAATAGCCCACGCCTGCCAGTTGCTGGAGCAGGAATCACCCCTCACGTTGGACGAGCTGGCGCAGCAGGTGGCGATGAGCCCGTATCACTTACATCGCCTGTTCAAAGCCACTACGGGCATGACCCCCAAAGCGTGGCAGCAGTCCTGGCGCGCCCGCCGTCTGCGCGATGCGCTGGCGAAAGGCGTTCCGGTAACGCAGGCAATTCTCAACGCCGGATTTCCCGACAGCAGCAGCTACTACCGAAAAGCGGATCAGACGTTAGGCATGACCGCAAAGCAATTTCGTAAAGGTGGTGACAACGTTTCTGTACGCTATACCCTGGCAGATTGCTCTCTGGGTCGCTGTCTGGTGGCGGAAAGCGAACGTGGTATCTGCGCGATCTTACTAGGTGATGATGACGCTACGTTGGTTGCGGATCTGCATGAGCTGTTTCCCGCCGCTCAGGATGTGCCAGCAGATGCCGATTTTCAGCAGCGCGTGCGCGAAGTGATCGCCGCAATCAATGCGCGTGACGCGCCGTTATCGCTGCCGCTGGATATCCGGGGAACCGCATTTCAGCAGCAGGTGTGGCAGGCGTTGCGCGCAATTCCGTGCGGCGAAACGATGAGCTACCAGCAACTGGCCAGCGCCATCGGCAAACCGAAGGCGGTGCGTGCGGTGGCCAGTGCCTGTGGGGCGAATAAACTGGCAATCGTCATCCCGTGTCACCGGGTGATCCGCGGCGATGGCGCGCTTTCGGGCTACCGGTGGGGCATTGCGCGCAAAGCACAGTTACTGCAACGTGAAACGACTGGCGAGGAAACATAATGCTCGATCTCTTTGCGGATGCGAAACCCTGGCAGGAGCCGCTGGCGTCAGGCGCGGTTATTCTGCGACGCTTCGCTTTTGACTGCGCACCGTCTCTGCTGCAGGCGATAGCCGCTATCGCCAGACAGTCGCCGTTTCGCCAGATGGTGACGCCCGGCGGCTACACGATGTCGGTGGCAATGACCAACTGCGGTCGTCTGGGTTGGACGACGGATCAACATGGTTACCTTTATTCTCCTTTTGATCCGCTAACCGGCGCGCACTGGCCGCCGCTGCCGGATGCATTCGCTGACCTGTGCCAACAGGCAGCGACGGCGGCGGGCTATGCTGATTTTCAACCCGATGCCTGTCTGATTAACCGCTACACGCCAGGGGCAAAACTGTCCTTACATCAGGATAAAGACGAACCCGACCTGCGGGCGCCGATTGTCTCGGTGTCGCTAGGATTGCCGGCCATCTTTCAATTTGGCGGCTTGCGCCGTAATGACCCCTTAAAGCGTTTGCTGCTGGAACATGGCGATGTGGTGGTGTGGGGCGGTAATTCGCGGCTGTTTTATCATGGGATCCAGCCGCTTAAGACGGGGTATCATCCGTTGACCGGAGACTGTCGCTACAATCTGACGTTTCGTCAGGCGGGTAAAAAAGAATAAAAATAAGAATTATTTTTGCTGTCAGCGAAGAGATGTTTAAACTGCGGGCTGTTATTACTTGTCCGGGTTGTTCGCATGGAACTTTTACTTCTTGTCTGGCGGCAGTATCGCTGGCCATTTATCAGCGTCATGGCGCTCAGCCTCGCCAGCGCTGCGTTGGGGATTGGGCTGATTGCGTTTATCAACCAGCGTCTGATTGAAACGGTCGACACCACGCTGATGGTGCTGCCGGAGTTTCTTGGCCTGTTGCTGCTATTGATGGTTGTCACTCTCGGCTCTCAGCTGGCGTTGACCACGCTCGGCCACCACTTTGTCTACCGCCTGCGTAGCGAATTTATCAAACGTATTCTGGATACCCACGTCGAGCGTATTGAACAGCTTGGCAGCGCCTCGTTGCTGGCCGGTTTAACCAGCGATATTCGCAATATCACCATCGCCTTTGTTCGTCTGCCTGAGCTGGTGCAGGGGATTATCCTGACCATCGGATCGGCGGCGTATCTGGCGATGCTGTCGACCAAAATGCTGCTGGTGACGGCTATCTGGATGGCAATCACCATCTGGGGGGGATTTGTGCTGGTGGCGCGGGTGTATAAGCACATGGCTACCCTGCGCGAAACCGAAGACAAGTTGTACAACGATTATCAGACGGTGCTGGAAGGGCGCAAAGAGCTGACGCTCAACCGCGAGCGCGCCGAGCATATCTTTAATCAGATGTACGTCCCGGATGCC
This sequence comes from Citrobacter sp. Cb041, assembly GCF_030336655.1. Lineage (NCBI taxonomy): Bacteria > Pseudomonadati > Pseudomonadota > Gammaproteobacteria > Enterobacterales > Enterobacteriaceae > Citrobacter > Citrobacter sp. Cb041. The sequence goes on from NZ_JAOWDD010000043.1 coordinate 264,639, forward strand.
AAAGAGTACCGTCACCATATTATTCGCGCCGATACCTTCCACCTGAGCGCGGTCAACTGGTCAAACATTATGATGCTGGGCGCCATTGGCCTGGTGTTCTGGATGGCGAATAGTCTGGGCTGGGCGGATACCGCCGTGGCGGCGACTTACTCACTGACGCTGTTATTCCTGCGTACACCGCTGCTCTCTGCCGTTGGCGCGCTACCAACCCTGCTCACTGCGCAGGTGGCTTTCAACAAGCTGAATAAATTCGCACTGGCACCTTTTAAGGCCGAATTCCCGCGCCCAACCGCTTTTCCAAACTGGCAAACGCTGGAACTGCGTAACGTGGTTTTCCACTATCAGGATAATGCCTTTTCCGTAGGGCCGGTCAATCTGACGATTCATCGCGGTGAACTGATCTTCCTGATTGGCGGCAACGGCAGCGGGAAATCTACGCTGGCGATGTTACTGACCGGGCTATACCAGCCGCAGTCAGGTGAAATTTTGCTTGATGGTAAGGCCGTGGCCGTTGAAAAGCCGGAAGATTATCGCAAGCTGTTCTCCGCTGTGTTTACCGACGTCTGGCTGTTCGACAAACTGCTGGGGCCGGAAGGTAAAGAAGCCAATCCGCAGCTGGTAGCGAAGTGGCTGGAACATCTGAAGATGGGTCACAAGCTGGAGATGAATGATGGTCGCATCCTCAATCTTAAGCTGTCGAAAGGGCAGAAGAAACGCGTGGCGCTGCTGCTGGCTCTGGCGGAGGAGCGCGACATCATTCTGCTGGATGAATGGGCTGCCGATCAGGATCCCCATTTCCGTCGTGAGTTCTATCAGGTCCTGTTACCGCTGATGCAAGAAATGGGTAAAACTATCTTCGCCATTAGCCATGACGATCACTATTTTATTCACGCCGATCGTCTGCTGGAAATGCGTAACGGACAGTTGAGTGAACTGCTGGGCGATGAGCGTGATGCCGCCTCGCGTGACGCGGTGGCCCGCACCGCATGATCCCACATGCCGCCGGTTTTTTATCCACCCGGCGGCACTGTTTATTGTTATTTACATAAATCGGCATCATGATTAATGATATTTCATATCATGGATTTATGATTAATGCCTGTAACAAACAAAAACAGCGCCAGACTGCGTGATGAAGAGCGTGCGCGTCTTATCTGGCTGCTGACCACTGATAAAGCCGTTGTTTCAACGCTATTGGGCAAGCTTACCCTGGCTGAGCAATATGACGTCGGCACGTTAGCCGACGATATTGCTGAGGTAGGGGCGCTGGTCGCCCACCTGCCGCCGCCCGATTTGGCGGATACCCTCGAAGCATTACCTTCTGAAGAGCGTCACGCCCTGTGGCGACTGGTCGAAAGTGAAAAGCGCGGTAACGTCCTGCTTGAGGCGTCAGAAAACGTCTGGGACGACCTGATCGATGAGATGAGCGACCGTGAGCTGCTGGATGCGTTGCAATACCTTGATATCGACGAACAGATTTATCTGGTTCAGCACCTCCCTCGTAACCTCACGGGTCGACTGCTGGCGACGTTACCGGCCGAGGAGCGGGCGCGCGTCCGCCAAGTGCTGCACTACGAGAAGAATCGCGTCGGTGCGATTATGGAGTTCGAAGTTATCACCGTGCGTCCGGACGTGACGCTGGAAGTGGTACAACGCTACCTGCGGCGGCTGGGTAAAATGCCGGAGAACACCGATAAACTCTTCGTGACCGACCGCAATAAAGTGCTGGTCGGGGAACTGACGCTCACCTGTATTCTGCTCAATGACGTGCAGCGAAAAGTCAGCGAGGTGATGGAAGATGATCCGCTCACCTTTTCTCCGGAAGATATCGCCGAACACGCCGCGCGAACCTTTGAACGTGACGACCTGGTCAGTGCCGCGGTTGTTGACTCTTCAGGTAAACTGATGGGCCGTTTAACCATCGATGAGATCGTCGATGTGGTCTATGAAGAAACTGATACCGATCTGCGTCGAATGGGCGGCTTAAGCGCCGGAGAGGATGTGTTTGCCCCCGTCACGAAAGCGGTAAAAACCCGCTGGGCGTGGTTGGCCGTTAACCTTTGTACCGCCTTTATCGCTTCGCGAGTGATCGACGGCTTTGAACATACAATTTCGCAACTGGTCGCGCTGGCCTCGCTGATGCCGATTGTGGCGGGGATCGGCGGCAACACCGGGAATCAAACCATCACCATGATTGTTCGCGCGCTGGCGCTACAAAATATTCAGCCGGGAAACCTGACGTTTTTGATCCTGCGCGAAATGGGCGTGGCGTTGATTAATGGCCTCGTGTGGGGCGGAATTATGGGCGGCATTACCTGGTGGCTGTACGATGACATGGCGCTCGGCGGCGTAATGACCCTGGCGATGATGCTCAATTTGCTGATGGCGGCGTTGATGGGCGTTATTATTCCGATGACGATGGTGAAGCTCGGGCGCGACCCGGCGGTCGGCTCGAGCGTCATGATTACGGCAATCACCGATACCGGTGGTTTCTTTATTTTTCTCGGTCTGGCAACGCTGTTTCTGATGTAGCCGCACGTTTGCCTCTGACGATACGCGGCAGAATGAGCATCGTCATCACCCCGGCAACCACGCCAAGCGCCAGGTTGCCGGTTGACACCGTTGCCGCGACGGTCATCAGCATCACCAGCGTTTCAGTAACGGGGAGTTGCCGCAGCGTAGCGGGCTGGATGCTGTGCCAACTGAAGGTTTTCACCGCCACAATCACCATAATTCCCGCCAGCACCGACATGGGGATTTTCGCCATTACTTCGCTTAAGGCGGTGACCAGCAACAACAGCACCAGCCCGGCGGCGACCGTCGAGATGCGGCTGCGTCCTTTGCCCATCTCGACGTTAACGATGGTTTGACCAATCATCGCACACCCAGCGATGCCGCCATAAAAACCGGCCAGAATATTGGCTATCCCCAGCCCGGCGCTCTCGCGATTCTTATTCGACGGCGTAACCGTCAGGTCATCCACCAGACGGGCGGTTAACAGCGACTCCATTAATCCGACAAAAGCGATGCTCAGCGCGCAGGGCCAGATAATCGCCAGCGTTTGCAGGTTGAGCGGTACCAATAACTGCGTGAATCCCGGCAGGCCGCCGCGCATTGAACCTTCGTCACCGACGGTCGGTAATAGTTGTCCGTTGGTGACAGTGAACACCGTCAGCAGCACAATGGCGATAAGCGGCGCGGGGATCGCTTTAATAAACCGCGGAACCCACAGCACAATCAACAGGGTCAGGACAAACAGCCCCCAGATTAGCGGGCTTTTACCCCAGAAATGCGGGACTTGGGCAAAGAAAATCAAAATACCCAGCGCGTTCACAAAACCGGTCATGACGGCTGTAGGAATGAATCGCATCAGACGTGCCATCCCCAATATGCCAAACAGGATCTGAATAATCCCGGCCAGCACCACCGCAGGCAGGATGTACTGGACGCCGTGTTGATGCACCATCGGGCCAATCACCAGCGCGACCGATCCTGCCGCTGCGGTAACCATTGCCGGACGGCCACCTAAAAATGACATTGCCAGGCACAGTACGACTGAGGCTATCAGGCTGACTTTAGGATCGACGCCGGCGATAACGGAAAAAGAGATCACTTCCGGGATCAGCGCCAGGGCGGTTACCACACCGGCCAGCGTTTCGCGAACCAGTAAACGGGGTTGGCGCAGCACTGCGCGCGTCGCGTGCTCCGCTACTGCGACAGAGGAGGGTTGAGTGGCAGACATCGTTACTCTTAGGTCAAAAATGGCCCGATACAGCAGACCGACAGGCATCCGTGCGGTGAATAGCAAAGCGCAGCATAGTACCTGTCTGACGGACCGGTTTCCAGAAATGATTGTCAATAACCGTATAAACTATCAACGTATTAATAACATTTTTAAAAATTAAATATAATTTATAAACAATATTTAAATATTTTTACTTAAGTGTTACCGTTGATGCCGCTCGATTTTCACCTGCATTAAAAGCAAAAAAGCGATACTAAAAGTAAGGCATTAACATTATGAAAAAAGTGACTGCCATGCTCTTCACCATGGCCGTTGGGCTGAATGTTGTCTCGATGGCGGCAAAAGCGAAAGCGGCGGAAGAGCAGGAAACGGATGTACTGTTGATTGGCGGCGGCATCATGAGCGCCACGTTGGGAACCTATTTACAGGAGCTGGAACCGCAATGGTCAATGACCATGGTTGAGCGACTGGATGGTGTAGCGCAGGAAAGCTCAAACGGCTGGAATAACGCCGGAACAGGCCACTCCGCACTGATGGAGCTGAACTACACGCCTAAAAAGGCCGACGGTAGCATCAGCATTGAAAAGGCAGTCGAAATCAACGAAGCCTTCCAGATCTCCCGCCAGTTTTGGGCCTATCAGGTCAATAATGGCGTAATGCATGAACCACGCTCATTTATCACCACCGTTCCGCACATGAGTTTTGTCTGGGGTGACGAGAACGTGAACTTCCTGCGTGCCCGTTACACCGCACTGCAGCAGAGCACGTTATTCCGTGGCATGCGTTATTCCGAAGATCACGCGCAGATTAAAGAGTGGGCGCCGCTGGTCATGGAAGGCCGCGATCCGAAGCAGAAAGTCGCGGCAACGCGTACCGAGATTGGTACTGACGTAAACTACGGCGAAATCACGCGCCAGCTGATTGCCTCGTTGCAGAAAAAGCCCAACTTTGCGCTGCAACTGAGTACCGAAGTGCGTGGCTTTAAACGCAATGCCGACAATAGCTGGACCGTCACGGTCGCCGATCTGAAAAATAACGAAGCGGAACACGATATCAAGGCGAAGTTTGTCTTTATCGGTGCCGGTGGCGCTGCGCTGAAGCTGTTGCAGGAAACCGACATTCCGGAAGCGAAAGGTTATGCCGGATTCCCGGTTGGCGGGCAGTTCCTGGTTGCGGATAATCCGGACGTGGTGAATCGCCACCTGGCGAAAGTGTACGGTCAGGCCTCCGTTGGCGCGCCGCCGATGTCCGTGCCGCACATCGATACCCGTATCCTTGATGGCAAGCGCGTCGTGCTGTTTGGGCCATTCGCGACATTCTCCACCAAGTTCCTGAAAAACGGTTCATTGTGGGATCTGCTCAGCTCGACCACCACCTCGAACTTTATGCCGATGGTCAACGTGGGTCTGGATAACTTCGATCTGGTGAAATATCTGGTAAGCCAGGTGATGCTCAGCGATGACGACCGTTTTGCCGCGCTGCAAGAGTACTATCCGCAGGCGAAAAAAGAAGACTGGCGTTTATGGCAGGCGGGCCAGCGTGTGCAGATCATTAAAAGTGATGCGGAGAAGGGCGGTGTGCTGCGTCTGGGTACCGAAGTCGTCAGCGATAAAGAGGGCACCATTGCCGCGCTGCTGGGCGCTTCTCCGGGTGCATCAACCGCGGCGCCGATTATGCTGCATCTGATGGAAAAAGTGTTTAAAGATAAAGTGGCCAGCCCTGAGTGGCAGGCGAAACTGAAAACCATTATTCCGTCTTATGGTACCAAGCTGAACGGTAACGTTGAAGCTACGGAACAAGAGCTGCAATACACCAGTGATGTTCTGGGGCTGAAATATGACAAGCCGCAGGCTGCTGATGAAGCGCCGAAACCTCAGCTGAAACCTCAGGCGCAACCGCAGCCTGAGCAGAAAGCTGTAGCGGATATCGCACTGTAAATAAAATGCCGGATAAGGCGGTACGCCGCCCTCCGGCACATTCTTACTTATCGCGCGACTGCGTCCTGAATCTTCTCTTCCGCTTTCCAGATACGGTATTTCACTTCCACGTTCTCCGGCGTATAGACCACAATCGGTAACTTGCTGTTGTAGCGCAGCATGCCGTCATCACCCAGATACGCGGTAATAAATTTCTTCTCTTTCTTACCGTCCGGGCAGGCCATCATGGTTGAAACCGGAGACGTCACTTTGTCGAAGACATAGTAGTCATATCCCCAACCTTCCAGCGTTTTGCTATCCAGTTCTCCGCCCAGGCGGTGTTGGTTGCAGTCAACTTCCAGCGTTTGTCCGATCAGCAGTTCTACTTTCAGAGTAGATTCATCTTTCTCAGGAGTAAGCTGGATAACCTGGCGCTTCATACCCTTTTCCGCCTTAGGATAAGGGGCGACTTTTTCCAGCGGCTGAGCGCCGGCATCGTTACTGGCAGCCCATGCAGAGGCGCTGGCAAAGGCGGCGAAAAGTACGGCAGGGACAATTGTTTTCATCTTATTGTTCACAGTGTTTCCTTTCTTCTATCTTATGAACGAGTCTGGGGCAGGTTAACATATTTACATAATCGATTAATCTGGATTTACTTATATTTTTAGTGTATTTGGTAGAGGTCTGCTTTCAGACTAGCGATATATTCTAAGAATAATCTTAATTATAAAATCATTCTCTTTTTGAGTGGTTCGTTATATACAGTGTTATATAACTCATTGAAATGTGAGCAAAAGCGCATTTTTTCCCGCCAACTCAACACTCCTTTGATCCGGCAACAGCATTTACCCCGATTGGGGTATGCACCTCTAACACATCCTGAAATATCTTACGACTAAAAATAACTACTCATAAATAGTGCAGTTTTTTATGTCGTTCAACCCACCAGGGGAGGGCGTCATTATGGAAGGACAATGTCATGGTTGATTTATCCCGTCGAGGCATGTTGACAGGCAGTTGGCGAAACGCCAACTCAGGGATCCGTCCGCCCTGGAGCAAGGAAAACTCTCACTTTCTGGCCCATTGCCTTCGTTGTGACGCCTGCATCCAGGCGTGTGAAACCGACATCTTGCAGCGAGGCCAGGGCGGTTACCCTAGCGTAAATTTCAAACACGGCGAGTGTAGCTTTTGCTATGCCTGCGCAGAGGCCTGTTCTGAATCCCTTTTTCTTCCGCGCCACACCAGGGCATGGGATCTGAATTTTACGATTGGGGAAAACTGTCTCGCACATCAGTCCGTTGAATGTCATCGCTGTCAGGATAGCTGTGAACCCATGGCTATAACCTTTCGTCCCACGCTGTCCGGCATTTATCAGCCGCAGCTTGACAATCAGGACTGTAACGGATGTGGCGCATGTGTCGCTATCTGCCCGGTATCAGCCATTAACGCGGAGTACAACCATGGACAATAACTGGCAGGTCTGCAGCCTGGTCGTTCAGGCCAAAAGTCAGCATATCAATGATATCGCCACGCAGTTGCGTTCATTCCCAGGTTGCGAAGTTGCACTCAGCGATGTGGAAAGCGGTCAACTGATCGTGGTGGTGGAAGCTGAGCACAGCGAAACGTTAATGAAAACTATTGAGTCAGTGCGCAACGTTGCGGGCGTGCTGGCGGTGTCGCTGGTTTATCACCAGCAGGATGAGCAAGGTGAGGAAACACCATGAAACTCAGTCGTCGTAGCTTTATGAAAGCTAACGCCGTTGCGGCCGCTGCGGCGGCTGCCGGGTTAAGCGTGCCGGGCGTAGCCCGTGCGGTAGTCGGTCAGCAAGAAGCCATCAAATGGGACAAAGCCCCGTGCCGTTTTTGCGGGACGGGCTGTGGCGTATTGGTCGGGACGCAGCAAGGGCGTGTTGTGGCATGCCAGGGCGATCCGGATGCGCCGGTTAACCGTGGGCTTAACTGCATCAAAGGTTACTTCCTGCCGAAAATCATGTACGGAAAAGACCGTTTAACGCAGCCGATGCTGCGCATGAAGGACGGTAAGTATCACAAAGAAGGCGAGTTCACCCCGATTAGCTGGGACCAGGCCTTTGACGTGATGGAAGAGAAATTCAAAACGTCCCTGAAAGAGAAAGGCCCGGAGTCTATCGGTATGTTCGGCTCGGGTCAGTGGACGATTTGGGAAGGTTATGCCGCTGCCAAATTGTTTAAAGCGGGTTTCCGTTCGAATAACATCGACCCGAACGCGCGTCACTGCATGGCGTCAGCGGTAGTCGGCTTTATGCGTACCTTCGGTATGGATGAACCGATGGGCTGCTATGACGATATCGAGCATGCAGATGCTTTCGTCCTGTGGGGCGCGAATATGGCGGAGATGCACCCGATCCTGTGGTCGCGCATCACCAACCGTCGTCTGTCCGATCCCAATGTTAATGTCGCGGTGCTCTCCACCTTCCAGCACCGCAGCTTTGAGCTGGCGGATAACGGCATGGTCTTCACGCCGCAAACCGATCTGGTGATCCTCAACTACATCGCTAACTACATCATTCAAAACAATGCGATCAACCAGGATTTCTTTAGCAAGCACGTTAATCTGCGTAAAGGCGTGACGGACATTGGCTACGGTCTGCGTCCAACCCATCCGCTGGAAAAAGCGGCGAAAAACCCGGGATCCGATGCCTCTGAGCCGATGAGCTTTGAGGATTACAAAGCCTTTGTTGCCGAGTACACGCTGGATAAAACCGCCGAAATGACCGGCGTACCGAAAGATCAGCTGGAACAGCTGGCGCAGCTGTATGCCGATCCGAAGAAAAAAGTCATCTCCTACTGGACGATGGGCTTCAACCAGCATACCCGCGGCGTGTGGGCCAACAACCTGGTCTATAACCTGCACCTGTTGACCGGTAAAATCTCCCAGCCAGGCTGCGGTCCGTTCTCTTTGACCGGTCAGCCTTCCGCCTGCGGTACCGCGCGTGAAGTCGGTACGTTCTCCCACCGTCTGCCTGCGGACATGGTGGTTACGAACGAAAAACACCGCGATATCTGTGAGAAGCACTGGAATATTCCGGCGGGGACCATTCCGGCAAAAATCGGTCTGCATGCCGTGGCGCAAGACCGTGCGCTGAAAGATGGCAAGCTCAATGTCTACTGGGCGATGTGTACCAACAACATGCAGGCAGGTCCGAACATCAACGAAGAGCGTATGCCGGGCTGGCGCGATCCGCGCAACTTCATCATCGTCTCCGATCCGTACCCGACGGTCAGCGCTCTGTCGGCCGACCTGATCCTGCCGACCGCGATGTGGGTAGAGAAAGAAGGTGCTTACGGTAACGCGGAACGCCGTACACAGTTCTGGCGTCAGCAGATTAAAGCGCCGGGTGAATCGAAATCGGATCTGTGGCAACTGGTGCAGTTCTCTCGTCGCTTCAAAACAGAAGAAGTGTGGCCGGAAGCGCTGTTGGCACAGAAACCGGAACTGCGCGGCAAAACGCTGTATGACGTACTGTTTGCCACGCCTGCAGTGACGAAATTCCCGGTGGCTGAACTGGCTGAAGATCAGCTGAACGATGAATCCCGCGAGCTGGGCTTCTATCTGCAAAAAGGACTGTTCGAAGAGTACGCCTGGTTTGGTCGCGGTCACGGGCATGACCTTGCGCCATTTGACGATTACCACAAAGCGCGCGGTTTACGCTGGCCGGTCGTTGAGGGCAAAGAGACCCAGTGGCGCTACAGCGAAGGCAACGACCCTTACGTGAAAGCGGGTGAAAGCTACAAGTTCTACGGTAAGCCGGACGGCAAAGCGGTCATCTTCGCGCTGCCATTTGAACCTGCCGCAGAAGCGCCGGATAAAGAGTACGACCTGTGGCTGTCTACCGGACGTGTGCTGGAGCACTGGCATACCGGCAGTATGACGCGTCGCGTACCTGAGCTGCACCGTGCTTTCCCGGAAGCTGTGCTGTTTATCCATCCGCTGGATGCAAAAGCACGCGATCTGCGCCGTGGCGACAAAGTCAAAGTGGTTTCCCGTCGTGGTGAAGTTATCTCGATAGTTGAAACGCGCGGGCGTAACCGTCCACCGCAGGGGCTGGTCTACATGCCGTTCTTCGACGCCGCACAGCTGGTGAACAACCTGACGCTGGATGCGACGGATCCGCTCTCCAAAGAGACGGATTTCAAGAAGTGCGCTGTGAAACTGGCGAAGGTGTAACGCGTTATGTCCCGGTCAGCAAAACCCCAAAATGGCCGCCGCCGCTTTCTGCGCGATATGGTTCGCGCAGCGGGCGGACTGGCCGTCGTTGGCGTGGCGCTGGGGTTGCAACAGCAAACCGCACGTGCAACCGGCGTGCGGCTGCGCCCGCCAGGCGCACTGAGCGAGGAGGCATTCGCCAGTGCCTGCGTGCGCTGTGGTCAGTGCGTTCAGGCCTGCCCGTATGACACGCTGAAGCTGGCGACGCTGGCCTCAGGGTTGGCTGCCGGTACGCCGTATTTTGTCGCGCGTGATATTCCCTGCGAAATGTGTGAAGACATTCCGTGCGCCAAAGTTTGCCCCAGCGGCGCGTTGGACAGGGACATTGAATCTATTGACGATTCACGCATGGGGCTGGCGGTACTGCTGGATCACGAAAACTGCCTCAACTATCAGGGATTACGCTGCGACGTTTGCTATCGCGAATGCCCGAAAATCGATGAGGCTATCACCCTGGAGCTGGACCGCAACATGCGTACCGGCAAGCATGCGCGGTTTATTCCGACCGTACACAGCGATGCCTGTACCGGCTGCGGGAAATGCGAAAAAGTCTGCGTCCTGGAGCAGCCAGCAATAAAAGTGCTACCCCTGTCGCTGGCGAAAGGGGAGTTAGGACACCATTACCGCTTCGGTTGGCTGGAGGGGAACAATGGCAAATCGTAAACGTGACGCCGGGCGTGAAGCGCAGGCAAAAAAAGGATGGTGGAAGAGTCATCGCTGGCTGGTGCTGCGTCGTCTGAGCCAGTTTCTGATACTGGCGATGTTCCTTAGCGGCCCGTGGCTTGGCGTCTGGATCCTGCATGGCAATTACAGTAGCAGCCTGTTGCTGGACTCCATCCCGTTCACCGATCCGCTGATTACCCTGCAAAGCCTGGCCAGCGGACACCTGCCGGCGACGGTTGCGTTAATGGGGGCGGTCATCATCACGGTGCTGTATGCCCTGGCGGGTAAGCGACTGTTTTGCAGTTGGGTTTGTCCCATGAACCCTGTCACCGATTTAGCCAGTTGGTTGCGCAGAAGGTTTGACCTGAATCAGTCTGCAACCCTGCCGCGCCATATACGGTACGTCCTGCTGGTGGTTATCCTGGTCGGTTCCGCCGTGACCGGTACGCTGCTGTGGGAGTGGATAAACCCAGTCTCTCTGCTCGGACGGAGCCTGGTCATGGGATTTGGCAGCGGGGCGCTGCTGATCCTCGCGCTGTTTTTATTTGATCTACTGGTCGTTGAGCATGGCTGGTGCGGGCATCTTTGCCCACTGGGTGCGCTGTATAGCGTGGTGGGGAGTAAAGGTGCATTAACCGTTTCGGCAAAAGAACGTAACAGATGTAACCGCTGTATGGATTGTTTTCATGTTTGCCCGGAACCGCATGTGCTACGTGCGCCGGTGCTGGATGAGCAAAGTCCGGTGCAGGTAACCAGCCGCGATTGCATGGCCTGCGGTCGCTGTGTGGATGTCTGTTCTGAGGATGTTTTTACAATAACAACACGATGGAGTTCGGGAGCGAAATCATGAAAAGCCATGACCTGATTAAAGCGCTGAGTCAATGGACGGCTGCGCTGGCCCTGGTAGTCAGTGGGGCCGTTTGGGCTGCAAACGGAGTGGATCTGAGTCAGTCACCGGAAGTCTCAGGGACACAAGAAGGGGCGATTCGCATGCCGAAAGAGCAAGTGCGTATGCCGCTGAACTATGTGAATCAGCCGCCGATGGTTCCGCACAGCGTTGAAGGGTATCAGGTGACGACTAACACTAACCGCTGCCTGCAATGTCACGGTGTGGAAAGCTATCGCACCACCGGTGCGCCGCGCATCAGTCCGACGCACTTTATGGACAGCGACGGTAAGGTATTGGCTGAAGTCGCGCCGCGTCGTTATTTCTGCCTGCAATGTCACGTGCCGCAGGCTGACGCCGCGCCGATTGTTGAAAATACCTTCACCCCCTCGAAAGGTTACGGGAAATAAGAGGTCATTATGGAAAATTCTAACCGTAAACCAGGCTGGATTAAGCGCGTCTGGCAATGGTGGCGTCGCCCCAGCCGTCTGGCGCTCGGCACGCTGTTGTTAATCGGCTTTGTGGGCGGCATTATTTTCTGGGGCGGCTTTAACACCGGTATGGAAAAGGCCAATACAGAAGAGTTCTGCATTAGCTGTCACGAAATGCGCAATACGGTGTACCAGGAATACATGGAAACCGTACACTACAACAACCGTAGTGGTGTGCGAGCGACTTGCCCTGATTGCCACGTCCCCCATGAGTGGGGTCCGAAAATGATTCGTAAGATCAAGGCCAGTAAAGAGCTGTACGCGAAAGCACTGGGGCTGATAGATACACCGCAGAAATTTGAAGACCATCGTTTAACGATGGCGCAAAATGAGTGGCGGCGTATGAAAGATAACAATTCGCAAGAGTGTCGAAACTGTCACAACTTCGAGTTTATGGATTTAACCGCCCAGAAAGGCGTTGCGGCCAAAATGCACGACCAGGCCGTGAAAGACGGGCAAACCTGTATTGACTGTCATAAAGGGATAGCGCACAAACTGCCTGATATGCGCGAAGTCAAACCGGGATTTTAACAGGATGTAGATAACCAGGTATGCTTGAAGCCAGAGAATTACTTTGCGAGCGGGATGACAGAATACTGTTCAGCGATTTGTCATTTCGCGTCAACGCAGGGGAATGGGTACAAATTACCGGCAGCAACGGCGCAGGGAAAACCACTTTGCTGCGGTTACTTACCGGGCTGGCGCGTCCCGACGCAGGGGAGGTTTGCTGGCAAGAGCAACCGCTGCATCACGTGCGGGACAGCTACCATCAACAACTGCTGTGGATCGGACATCAGCCGGGGATAAAAACCCGGCTTTCGGCGTTGGAAAACCTGCGTTTCTTTCACCATGACGGCGACGTCGCACAGTGTCTGGCTGCGCTGGCGCAGGCGGGGCTTGCCGGATATGAAGATATCCCGGTGAATCAACTCTCCGCCGGACAACAGCGGCGCGTGGCGCTGGCCCGTTTGTGGCTGACCCGCGCCCGGCTGTGGATCCTCGACGAACCCTTTACCGCCATTGATGTGAACGGCGTTGAGCGACTGACTCAGCGTATGGCGCAGCATACGGAGCAGGGCGGTATTGTTATTCTCACCACCCACCAACCGCTCAATGTCGAGACCGATAAAGTGCGACGTATTGCGCTGACCAGCGAGAGGGCAACGCAATGATGTGGCGAATCTTCCGTTTAGAACTACGAGTTGCGTTTCGTCATAGTGCGGAAATCGCCAATCCTTTATGGTTCTTCCTGATTGTTATTACGCTGTTCCCGCTGAGCATTGGGCCGGAGCCGCAACTGCTGGCGCGTATTGCACCGGGCATCATCTGGGTTGCGGCGCTGCTGGCGTCGTTGCTGGCGCTGGAGCGCCTGTTTCGTGATGATCTGCAGGACGGCAGCCTTGAGCAACTGATGCTGTTGCCGCTGCCGCTGCCGGCAGTGGTGCTGGCGAAAGTGATGGCGCACTGGGTCGTGACCGGCCTGCCGCTGCTGATCCTCTCGCCGCTGGTGGCGTTGCTGCTCGGCATGGACATGTACGGCTGGAAAATTATGGCGCTGACCTTGTTACTCGGGACGCCGACGCTGGGCTTCCTCGGCGCGCCGGGCGTGGGGTTGACGGTGGGCTTAAAGCGCGGCGGCGTGCTGTTAAGCGTGCTGGTACTCCCGCTCACCATACCCTTACTGATTTTTGCGACCGCGGCGATGGATGCGGCTTCCATGCACTTACCGGTTGAAGGGTACATGGCGATTCTGGGCGCGTTGCTGGTCGGCAGCGCCACGCTAAGCCCGTTTGCCACAGCTGCGGCGTTACGGATAAGCGTGCAGTAGCGCAGTTGAGATATGCAGGCCGGGCAAGGCGCTCCGGCACAATGGATATTAATTTACGGAGTCTGGTGACTGAACTATGTGGAAAACACTTCATCAATTGGCGATGCCTCCTCGGCTCTATCAGATCTGTGGCTGGTTTATCCCGTGGCTGGCGATTGCCAGCGCGGTGGTACTGATAACCGGATTGATCTGGGGCTTTGGCTTCGCGCCTGCGGATTATCAGCAGGGGCAGAGCTATCGCATTATTTATCTGCACGTTCCGGCAGCAATCTGGTCGATGGGTATTTATGCATCGATGGCCGTTGCCGCGTTTATTGGCCTGGTCTGGCAGATGAAAATGGCCAATCTGGCGCTGGCCGCGATGGCGCCCATTGGTGCCGTGTTTACCTTTATTGCGCTGGTGACGGGCTCTGCATGGGGCAAACCGATGTGGGGCACCTGGTGGGTCTGGGATGCCCGACTCACCTCTGAACTGGTGCTGCTGTTTCTCTACGTTGGCGCCATAGCGCTGTGGCATGCCTTTGACGACCGCCGTCTGGCTGGTCGCGCTGCCGGCATTCTGGTGCTGATTGGCGTGGTCAACTTGCCGATTATTCACTACTCGGTCGAGTGGTGGAATACGCTGCATCAGGGGTCGACCCGTATGCAGCAGAGTATCGATCCGGCAATGCGCGCGCCGCTGCGTCTGGCGATCGTCGGCTACCTGTTACTGTTTGTCACGCTGGCGCTGATGCGCATGCGTAACCTGATTTTGATGATGGAAAAACGCCGCCCGTGGGTGAGCGAACTGATCTTAAAAAGAGGCCGCCAATGACCCCTGCATTTGCATCATGGAGTGATTTTTTCGCGATGGGCGGTTACGCCTTGTATGTCTGGCTGGCTGTGGCGATGAGCGTTATCCCGCTGGTGGCGCTGGTGCTGCATTCTGCGTTACAGCATCGTGCAATCTTACGCGGTGTCGCGCAGCAGCGGGCGAGAGAAGCGCGCATGCGCGCGGCGCAAGTGCAACGGGAGGCGGCGTGAATATTCGACGTAAAAATCGGTTATGGATAGCCTGCGCGGTCCTGACAGGTCTGGCTTTGACCATTTCGCTGGTGCTCTACGCGCTGCGTTCCAATATCGATCTGTTCTATACGCCGGGAGAGATACTCTACGGGAAGCGCGAAACGCAGCAAATGCCTGAAGTCGGCCAGCGCCTGCGCGTGGGCGGTATGGTTATGCCTGGCAGCGTAAAGCGCGATCCGCAGTCGCTGAAGGTGAATTTCAGCATCTATGACGCCGAAGGTGTGGTGGATGTCACCTATGAAGGCATTCTGCCGGATCTGTTCCGCGAAGGGCAGGGCGTCGTCGTTCAGGGCGAACTGGACGGGGGAAATCATGTGCAGGCCAAAGAAGTGCTTGCTAAACATGATGAAAATTACACCCCGCCGGAAGTCGAAAAAGCGATGCAGGAAAACCACCGTCGCCCGGAAAGTGTTTATAAGGATAAAACGTCATGATGCCTGAAATTGGCAATGCGCTGTTGTGCCTTGCGCTTGGCGTTGCATTACTGCTGTCGGTCTATCCGCTGTGGGGCGTAGCGCGCGGCGACGTGCGGATGATGGCCTCCGCGCGTCCCTTTGCCTGGGTACTGTTTATCTGTGTGATGGGGGCGTTCCTGATTCTGGTCAACGCCTTCGTGGTTAATGACTTTACCGTGACCTACGTCGCCAGCAACTCCAATACCCAGCTTCCGGTCTGGTATCGGGTGGCGGCGACGTGGGGGGCGCATGAAGGCTCGCTGCTGCTGTGGGTGCTGCTGATGAGCGGCTGGACGTTCGCCGTTGCGGCGTTCAGCCAGCGCATGCCGCTGGATATCGTCGCCCGCGTGCTTGCGGTCATGGGAATGGTCAGCGTCGGTTTCCTGCTGTTTATTCTGTTTACCTCCAACCCGTTTGCCCGCACGTTGCCGAACTTCCCGATTGAAGGACGTGACCTGAACCCGCTGTTGCAGGATCCGGGGCTGATTTTCCATCCGCCGCTGCTGTACATGGGGTATGTCGGCTTCTCGGTCGCCTTTGCGTTTGCGATTGCTGCGCTGATGAGCGGACGACTGGACAGCACATTCGCCCGTTTTTCGCGTCCGTGGACGCTGGCGGCGTGGGTGTTTCTGACGCTGGGCATTGTGCTCGGTTCGGCCTGGGCCTATTACGAGCTGGGCTGGGGCGGCTGGTGGTTCTGGGATCCGGTTGAAAACGCCTCGTTTATGCCATGGCTGGTGGGAACGGCGCTGATGCACTCGTTGTCGGTAACCGAACAGCGCGCCAGCTTTAAAGCCTGGACGCTGCTGCTGTCAATCTGCGCATTCTCACTTTGTCTGTTAGGTACTTTCCTGGTGCGCTCCGGCGTACTGGTGTCGGTGCATGCTTTCGCCTCCGATCCGTCGCGCGGGATGTTTATTCTGGCCTTTATGGTGCTGGTAATTGGCGGCTCCCTGCTGCTGTTTGCGGTGCGCGGTCACAAGGTTCGCTCACGGGTGAACAACGCGCTGTGGTCGCGTGAATCAATGCTGCTGGGGAATAACGTCCTGCTGATTGCCGCCATGCTGGTGGTGCTACTGGGCACGCTGCTGCCGCTGGTGCACAAACAGCTGGGGCTGGGCAGCATTTCGATTGGCGAGCCGTTTTTCAACACCATGTTCACCTGGCTGATGGCACCGTTCGCACTGCTGCTGGGGATTGGGCCATTAGTGCGCTGGGGCCGTGACCGACCGCGTAAACTGAAAACGCTATTGCTTATCGCGTTTGTCACCACCCTTGTTCTGTCGCTGCTGCTGCCGTGGCTGCTTGAGGATCGCATTGCCGCCATGACAGTGGTGGGGCTGGCGATGGCGTGCTGGATATTCGTACTGGCGATGTCCGAAGCGTTCCTGCGTATTTCCCGTGGGACAAAGCTAACGCCAAGCTATTGGGGCATGGTATCGGGTCACGTCGGGCTGGCGATTACCATTGTTGGTATTGCCTTTAGCCAGAACTACAGCGTTGAACGCGATGTGCGCATGAAAGCGGGTGATAGCGTTAGTATCCATAACTATCAGTTCACTTTCCGCGAAGTGAAAGATATTACCGGGCCAAACTACCGGGGCGGCGTTGCCATTATTGGCGTTACCCGAGATGGTAAGCCGGAAGCCACGCTGCATGCGGAAAAACGCTTCTATAACAGCACCAGTTCGATGATGACCGAAGCGGCAATTGACGGCGGATTCACGCGCGATCTGTACGCTGCGCTGGGTGAAGAACTGGATAATGGCGCATGGGCTGTACGCCTGTACTACAAACCGTTTATTCGCTGGATTTGGGCCGGAGGATTGCTGATGGCGCTGGGCGGGTTGTTCTGCCTGTTTGATCCACGCTATCGCCAGCGGACGCGTCCTCGCGCCGCGGTGCAAAAAAATGCGTCGGAGGCTGTATGAAGCGCAACGCACTGTTAATTCCGTTTATTATTTTTCTCATCATTGCGGCGGCGCTGTTGTGGCAGCTCGCGCGTAACGCTCAGGGGGACGATCCCACTAATCTGGAATCGGCGCTGATCGGCAAACCTGTTCCGACATTCCGCCTGGAGTCACTGGAAAATCCGGGTCAGCACTATCAGGCCGATGTGCTGACGCAGGGCAAACCGGTATTGCTGAACGTCTGGGCGACCTGGTGCCCAACCTGTCGCGCCGAGCATCAGTATCTGAATCAGCTGTCTGCGCAAGGCGTGCGGGTAGTGGGTCTGAACTATAAAGATGATCGTCAGAAAGCCATTGTCTGGCTGAAAGAGCTGGGTAATCCTTACTCATTAAGTCTGTTTGACGGCGACGGTATGCTCGGTCTGGATCTTGGCGTGTACGGTGCTCCGGAGACGTTCCTGATCGACGGCAAAGGCATTATTCGCTATCGCCATGCCGGCGATCTGAACGCCCGGGTGTGGGAGAGCGAGATCAAACCGTTATGGGACAAGTACAGTAAGGAGGCTGCGCAATGAGATTTTTACTGGGCCTGCTAATGCTGGTTATCTCGGGATCCGCGCTTGCGACTATCGACGTGATGCAGTTTAAGGACGAAGCGCAGGAGCAGCAGTTCCGCCAGCTTACTGAACAACTGCGTTGTCCTAAATGCCAGAACAACAGCATTGCCGATTCTAACTCGATGATTGCCACCGACCTGCGTCAGAAAGTGTACGAACTGATGCAGGAAGGAAAAAGCCAGAAAGAAATTGTCGATTACATGGTGGCGCGCTACGGCAACTTCGTCACGTACGATCCGCCGTTAACGCCGCTCACCGTGCTGCTGTGGGTGATGCCGGTGGTAGCGATTGGTCTGGGGGGCTGGATTATTTTCGCCCGTACTCGCCGACGCGTTCGGGTGAAACAGGAAGCGTTTCCTGACGATGTTATTCCGAATGGCAAGCGCGGTGGATTCGGGTTGTTTGTGCCTGGTATCGTGGTGGCGCTGGTGGTTGGCGCAGTAAGCTATTACCAAATCGGCAGCTATAAGCAGGTTCAGGTCTGGCAGCAGGCCACTGCTCAGGCTCCGGCGCTGCTGGAGCGGGCGTTGGATCCGAAAGCGGAACCGCTCAATGAAGAAGATATGGCGCGTCTGGCGCTGGGGCTGCGCACGCGTTTACAAGCCGATCCCGCAAATGTTGAAGGCTGGATCATGCTTGGACGCATTGGCATGGTTCTCGGTAACGCCAGTACGGCCACTGAAGCCTATGCCAATGCCTATCGACTGGATCCTAAAAACAGCGATGCGGCGCTGGGCTATGCGGAAGCGCTGACCCGTTCTTCCGATCCTGATGATAACCGTCGGGGAGGGGAGCTGTTACGCCAACTGGTGCGTGGCGAACATGCCAATGTGCGGGTTCTCAGCATGTACGCTTTCAACGCCTTTGAACAGCAGCGCTTCGGCGAGGCGGTTGCGGCGTGGGAGATGATGCTGAAACTATTACCTGCCAACGATACCCGTCGGGCGGTAATAGAACGGAGCATTAAGCAGGCGATGGAGCAGCTAACGCCGCAGGAGAAATAAGTATCCAGAATAGCCCCGATAGCGCTTAGCATATCGGGGCTATCCGGCCTCTTCATGGATTACTGCATTCCGCGCGTTTGTAAAAACAGGATGGTGGCAGCAACGCGAGAGCGCACATTGAGTTTGCGCAGCAGGTTGCGAATATGCACTTTCACGGTCTGTTCGGAAATATTCAGCACTGACGCAATCTGTTTGTTCGACAGCCCCTGAGCCAGTTCATGCAATACATCCAGTTCACGTTCGGTGAGAATGCTGAAGGGATCTTCTTGTGCGCCGAACAGATCGCGTTCGCGCAGATATTCGCTGACGCGTGTGCTAAAAGCTTTACCGCCTTTGGCGCCGCTGCGAATGGCCTCCAGCAGGACTTCAGGATCGCTGTCTTTGAGTAAATAACCATCCGCGCCGGCATCAATTAAGGCGTACACATCGCTGGCGGCATCCGAGACGGTAAGAATAATAATTTGCGCGGTGACGCCATCCCGGCGCAGCGCATTCAGGGTGTCCAGTCCGCTCATGCCTTTCATATTGAGATCCAGCAGGATCACATCCAGGTCCAGACGGTTAGCCAGATCGATAGCGCTGGCGCCGTCACCTGCTTCAGCGACTACGTTAAATGCGGGATCCAGTTGCAATAATTGACTAATTCCTCGCCGCATTAGTGGGTGGTCGTCGACAATCAGCACCCGAAAAGGCGTTGCTTCAGGCATACTATTCTCCTGAGTTTTTATTAGTATCATTATTGTTTTCAGCGCATCACTCGTCTAGTTTCATCGCGCTGATGAGAGGGTAAATTTTACCCCAATTTGTGCATGGGTAAGTAGTAAAACCTGTGCTTAAGGCCGGAGTCATAAGAAGGAACGTGGAATCGCGGGCATAAAAAAACCAACCATGAAGGTTGGTTTTTCTGGGATTTTTGGTCGGCACGAGAGGATTTGAACCTCCGACCCCCGACACCCCATGACACCGACTATAAAACGCTGGAAGCCGCACCGTTGCTGGTGGTAGGTACTATTCGCATGTATAAACAAACAGTGCTTTTTTAGCAACATCTGCTCTATATACTTCAATGGTTTAGGTGGTGGTTTCTCCCCATGCTTGGTAGGTATAATACCTTGATGCTAAAGTAGGTTGCTCACTTGAAGAAACAGCTAGTTAGCATCAATTATGTGCTTCAGCTTACTGAAAAAGTTATCAATGATGCATGAAACATGCGTCCTTGAATTTTTCATTAGCTTTTAAAAAAGGAATTGAGCATGGGTGTAGCTGAGTGGTTTTGCGGATTTTGCTCCAACCTTACTGTAAAAGATGGTGGAACAATTTCAACTCGATATAAGAATATTACGAAGCGTTTAAATACGGATTTTTGGAATAGCAGTTCTGATACTTCTCATAGTCTCTACGTTGGGTCATATGGTCGAAACACAGCCACGCAAGGCTTGAGCGATCTGGATATGATTTTTCAGCTACCATATTCCGAGTATCAAAAATACAATAGCTACTAAAACACCTCAAAGCCACGTCCCGGCGGGCGAAAACTATCACGCTAATCGTGGACAACTACATTATCCATAAAAGCCGGGAAACCCAGCGCTGGCTGAAACAGAATCCGAAGTTCAGGATAATTTATCAACCGGTTTACTCGCCATGGGTGAACCACGTTGAGCGGCTATGGCAAACACTTCACGACACGATAACACGCAATCATCAGTGTCGTTCAATGTGGCAGTTGCTGAAAAAAGTTCGCCATTTTATGAAAACCGTCAGCCCATTCCCTGGGGGAAAACATGGCCTGGCAAAAGTGTAGCGGTATTAGGCGCAGCTATTTAGCCCATGGGGATAGAGTGCATGAAATTGAATTCGACCTAGCAGACACGCTGACTACTTCTTTTTTATGGCCCTTTTATGCGATTGCTATCATCTGTATCGAAATTTATGAATTGTTCAAACGAATAAAACCATCCTAACGCTGCATCTGACAGGACATGCACCAGCGTCGAAGCTGGTGTTCCTGCTTTTGGCTGGTCGCGCGCCCACTAGATTTAATTTAACGCATTAACGCTATCCTGACGACTGCGAATGGGGCTTCTGAAAAATATCAGATGCGGTTATCACTGCTGCGGGACATTAAAAACCGTCGTTTCATCCGCGCGAGATATCCATGACACCGTTGTTGATTATCAAACTGAAAAAGCCTCGGCGAGTGCCAAGGCTTGGATCAGGGAAGATATAACCGAATCCCCTACGCTAGCTTACTTCAAGCATGAAAGAAACCTAGCAAACATAAATATCCTAAAATAACTTACATTTAGAAAAATTGATTTCAAGATGCAACAGTAATCTGTGGATCATATTTGAAATATCCATACAAAACAGGATCACCGCCATTAGGACGATGATATAAAGCAAAATGAAGTGTATAAGACTCAGTTCCTACGCCGACTATTGGAGCCTGATTAAACCAATAATCCTGAGGATTATTTAAAATAACGGGGAATACGTTTTTTTGCGTTGGCTTCATGCTTCGCTTATTGAAAGCATAAAAATCTGGCGTAACAAAAACCTCTTGTCCGCTTAGTCGCTTTAAAGTGTAAATAAGAATACTTGAATCGAAGTTAGCACTCTCTGATATACCATTCCAGCGAATAACATCTCCAACATTTGCTTTAATATGCAACGAACCTGTTCCCGCACCGGAGAGTGTGTGGTCTGAGCATGCCACCATATAGAAATACTTAGAGTTATTAATCGCAGTCGGACTGTCAGCATTCTGACTGCGATTAGGAAAATCCCTCACTACTGAATCACTATCAATAACAACCATAACATTTATGATTTTAGAGCTTGCACTATCAAGCATAGCCATATCATTTTGATTTTGCATGTTATCATTCCTTGAGCTGGTTATTTTTAGGAGAAGATTACTTTTAATTCATGAAACATAAACCAAACTTCCAGTACACATTACATTCATGGCAAAAACAAAATGGTGACAAATGTCGCATTTAAGAACTAAAATAATATACTCTCCTTAATTATAATTAACTTAAACTTATATTTATGGTGAATAAATATAAATAGATACTATAAAAACACGGATTAAGAATGCAGTTTTTGTTCACTGATGTAAAAAATGAATGAAAATAGAGCTTAAATTATTGCCATTATAGGTCGTGGCACACCGTGTCATTTAAAATATGCTGCTTATGCTTTAAATCAAATGTCAACGATAACTCAGTGATACATTTAGCCACCTTCCCTCACCCCGTAGTGTGAGGCTAACCAAGCATCCTATCGCGACCCAGCCACTTTACTACTTCATCACCTCGATCTCTTTTTTCGTTTGCTCAAAGCGTTCTGTTTTCAGTTCCACACCGATAACACGGCGGCCCAATTGAAGGGCTGCTTTTATCGCTGAACCGGAACCCATGAAGAAATCGGCAACCAGATCACCAGGCCGACTGCTGGAAGCAATCATGTCATGCAGCATGTCCGCCGGTTTCTCGCATGGATGCTTACCCGGATAGAACTGCACCGGCTTATAGGTCCAGACATCGGTATACGGTACCGCAGCGGTAACAGAGAAAGGACGCCGGAGATGCCTATACTCATCCAGAAGATCGAAATACTGACGGTTAAGCGTCTGGTATTCGACCACCAACTGGTGGCGCGGTGTATCTAGTTTGTGTTGCTGGCGCCTCTCCAGAGCAATACGCTCAAACAACGTCTGCAACACACGGTAATCAATCTCGCTCGGTAGTTGCCACTGGCTACCACCAAACCAGTGAGAAACCATGTTTTTCTTTCCAGTCGCAGCCGCTATATCTTTCGAGCTGACACCCAGCGCCTCACGCGCATTGCGAAAATAGTCTATTAGCGGCGTCATAATGTGGCGTTTTAGACTATCACTGGCTAAATAGCTGCGCCTAATACCGCTACACTTTTGCCAGGCCATGTTTTCCCCCAGGGAATGGGCTGACGGTTTTCATA
>NZ_JAOWDD010000043.1:287525-550361 GCF_030336655.1 Citrobacter sp. Cb041
CGGCTTTTATGGATAATGTAGTTGTCCACGATTAGCGTGATAGTTTTCGCCCGCCGGGACGTGGCTTTGAGGTGTTTTAGCAGGCTGATGAACAGCGTCGAACTTTTACTGTTTCCACCAACGTAGCTGACTTTGCCTGTTCCACTGTGTAGCGCACCAGCCAGATAGTATTTTTCATTCTGACCGGGCGTTACCACGCGTTTTTGCTGTCCGCGCAGTTGCCAGTCTGCGCCGGTTTTGGGATTAAGGTGGATATCCACTTCATCTTCATAAAATACCGGATGTTCTGCACTGCATTCGTCCAGCGCTTTGTGGATTGCCGTCATCTTTTCATCCTTATGTGGATCACGGATACGCAGCGTTGGGGCGGCCCTTCGCCAGACAAGCCCTGCAGATGGTAGCCAACGACGAACGGTTCCTGCATGTAACTGGCAACCTGCTATCTCATTGATTTTTATTGCCAATAATTCAGTGCTCCAGCGTGAACGTTGATAACCAAAATCACCGGGAGAATGCTTTATCAGTTCACGTAACAGTGTGCAGATATGCTCAAATGGCCAGCGACGGGAACGTCCGGCAGGTAACGATTTCAGGCCTTCAATACCCGACAGCGTAAACCAGTTAATCCAGCGTCCAATGGATAAACGGGCGCAGCAGAGCGTTCAGGCGTCGTTCTGCTCGGGGGATTGGTGCTATGATCGGCATCGCTCAGTCCGGTTAGTGATTTGAGATATTCAGCGATTGATCAGATCGCACAATCCGGACTGAGTTCCCTTTAAGTGATCTACTTTTCGGCGCAGCTATTTAGTCCCACTCTGATTCTTTCATCCAATTAACGGTTTTTTCTTCATCAACATGATATTTTCTATGCTTACATAATCATAAGGAGATGAAGGTATGTGGGATTAAACCAGTGATTTTGGAGGGGCAAAACCTAAAGCCAGGGCCCCGAAAAAGAAAGCATATGTCATGGTACATGCTCTTGGTGCTGATAAGAAACTATGTCTTCTTGTAGGAAGACACGCTGAACATGGGGTTGGTACATTTCCTGGTGGCACTCAGGATTGGGTGAGGGATAAAGGAAGTGATATTGCCACAATAAAAAATGAGTTTTGTGAAGAAACCGGTTTTGATTTAAAAGAATGCCCTGATGAACTCTTTAAACCACGGTCTGAGCCAGAAGATTCAGTGCAAATATACAGTCTCAATGTTTCTTATGAAAAGTTAATGTGTATATGTGTGCAGTTTTCACCTAAAAAGACTTCCCCTCGAGATCCTGGTATGGATTTAATTGCAATAATGGAGATCGGTGTAAGTTTACAAGAGGTTTTCTCTAGTGCGAAGTCGGATTATTTTCATAGAGTTTTAACTACAATACCTGGCATGACATCTGTAGTTTCAAAATACACCGACAAAATACAAGTAGCAGAAGCATGGACGCAGGTTAGATATTCCAAAGTAGCACCTAAATCTGACTGAAGGCTCAATATAAAAAGGTGATGTGAAAATAGCATCACCTCTTGAATTATTAGCCGCATAGATCTTCCAGCATGCGGTTCAGCTTTTCTCGATCATTTTTGCAGGCATTGCTATTCAAGTCGTTCGCTTGCATCGGCTTAATCCTAACTTCAACATCAAAACGAACACAGTTCTGAGCGGTGGCGGAATGGTTGGCACTGGTATACCCGGATGCTACACCGGGGTTGCTGGATTATCCCTTCGTACTGAATACACGATTCTCGGTGGCTTCATGAAGCTGAATTAATTCTGGCAGTGTTTGTTCCTACACTGGGCGTCCAGACCTGCATGATGAGGGTAATCATGCAGATCTGAAGCGCTAAAGCCCTCAACGTTCCAGTGTGAGGGCTTGTTATAGTTAATAGATATACTTCTCAAAAATGCAGGTGCTGATGAAGTTAATGGTGAAACAATCATTGTTGCTGGAGATTACATACCATTTTTGTTGTGGTTATTTATTTAGTGAATAATTTAATAATGAATCATGATAAATGTGAATACGTTGCTTTATAGTGATAATTAATATCACTAAATTTATTTATATGTATGAGGTGTTTATCACATTAAATCAATGATATTAGTTTTGTGCCTCAATTAGCTCAAACGATTACTCCATGTTTTGGTATTGTCGCGTGAATATTATTACCTGGGGTAATAGAAATGAGTGATATTGATTTTGTCGTTTTGTGGGTTGATTCATGCGATCCTACTTGGCAACAAAGTTTTTCAGAATGTAAGCGAAATCATAATCTAGGGGATGGTTCTGCCCACCCAGTGAGATTTAGAGATATGGGGGTCTTTAATTATTGGTTTAGATGTGTAGAAAAGTATGCACCGTGGGTAAGAAAGATTCACCTGGTTACTTGCGGGCAAATTCCATCATGGATAGATACAAAAAACCAAATATTGTATTCCATAAAGATTTTATTCCAGAGGAATATCTGCCAACATTTAACTCCAATGCCATAGAATTAAATATCCATAGAATAAAAGGGTTAAGCAATAAATTTGTTTTGTACAATGATGATACCTTCATTACATCTCCATTAAAAGAAACTTTCTACTTTGAGAATGGCGAACCTAATGATTTTTTGATTATAAAGAAAAGCCTTCCAAAAAATAAAAGTAATATTATAATGGGAACGGCTGACTTTATGAATTTAATTGTTATAAATAGTCACTTTAATAAAAATGATAAAATGAGATGCTCAAAGTGGAAGTACTATAACCTGCAATATGGAAGACGCGTGCTGAAAAATTTTTTGAGTAGAAAAGAAAATGTCTTTGAAGGTTTTTATAGTCGACATCTTCCTCAGCCTTTTTTGAAAAGTACTTTTGAAGAATTGTGGGATCGCGAAAGGTTTTTATTAGAAGAATCTTCAAAAGAAAAATTTAGAGCACCATCATACGTTACACAATATTTGTTTAGATATTGGCAGTTAGCTAAGGGTAGATTTAACCCGACGAAACCAAAGGAAAGAGGTGTTTATTTTAATTTAACATCTGAAAATATAAATGATGCTATAAAAAAATTATCTGATGGTACAGCACAAGTATGTTTTAATGATACGGAAAGGTTAACTGATTTTGACAAAGTAACACATATCTTAAAAAATGCCTTTGATGTAACACTAAGTAGTAAATCAACTTTTGAACTCTAACGGTGCTGAAAAGGATTCGGTGCAGTACCCGTAAAAAAGGTGCTGTGTGGGTACTGCACCAGAAAGGGCGGTAGAGTTTGGTTGGAGGTGGTGTAATTTTGGTTAAGTTTCTTTGATATCAATCACAAAGGTGCTGGTGACAACGTCATTGAAAATGATTATAAGTTATCTATTCGCTACGGAAATAGCGTTTCCAATATGCACTGCTGTGTGATTACGGGGCCTGATGATGTCAGCAGTCCCCGGCTTTTCATTTTCTACTATCCACGGCTATAACTCGGTAGCCTGGAGTCTGCGCAGCACTGAGCGCCAGTTGGCATCTTCAACAACAGAGGCGCTTGTCTTAATATGTCGGGTTTCCCGTTCGAGAACCTTTCTCCCAACTTCCAGTGTCCGCTTGTACTCAGAAGCCATTGAATAGAAACTTGGCGCGTAGTTGGAGTTAAGTGTTCTTAGTGCCGGATAAACCAGTTCGATCTTCTCACGCATGTATTCAGCAACTGACCAGACCCAGCAAAGCGAACACAGCTCTGAGCCGGTGATATTCAGAGTATAGGTTTCTTCGGTTGATAAAGGCTGGTGGTCTTTCTGGCGAAGCTGCTTTTCACACTCGATGAAGTAGCGTCGGATCTGCCGGCCTTTTTCGTTGCGTTCGACCATGGACAGTTCTTTGGCTGTGTCGAGGGTGAGGTGATAATCTTTTCTATTGTGCCCACCTCTACTCTTTGCTTCCCGATTTTGGGAAGCAATCACATAATCCTGATTTTGAACGAAACCATACTCAGCAATACGCTCAGTGCATCCAGGATGCAAATCGTTTTCCAACACAGAGAAATTTGTGAAGATCACGAGCATTACAAAGCTGGGTGGTTTCGTCGGAAATGTTGCCGTTAAAGACAGGAATAAGCTGGGTAGTCATATGATTTCCTTTTAGTTAGGTAATCACCACCGACTGAGGTCAATCATAGGGTGGTGAACTGACGGAGTTGACCTTACCGGCTAAAAGGTACCCGGCGCGCCTAAGCGCCCCCGCCAGCCCACCATAATGCGAAGGTGTGGCTTACAAACGAAAATAAAAAAGACGCAGGAGCGCCATTATCGCCCTTTTAGTAATCCGAGAGGTCAATCCCGACAACCGATTTTGCGGCTGCGTCGAGACTATAGATCCGGATCCTAACAAAGGTCAATAAGTGGAAATCTGTCAGGAGTTATTCCCCCATTATTCCTCAATGCTTCCCCGTCCAAAATTTGGCCATAAAAAAACCAACCGTAAGGGGTTGGTTTTTCTGGGATTTTTGGTCGGCACGAGAGGATTTGAACCTCCGACCCCCGACACCCCATGACGGTGCGCTACCAGGCTGCGCTACGTGCCGACTCTATGGCTGCTAATACTACTGCTTTCCGCTGCGAATGCAAGGGGAAGCATCGCTAAGTGATTTATAATTAATCAGTTAGCAATAAATCGTTTCTCATCCGTCAGAACCTGTAGCAGCAGGCTTAGCTGCGGTTTCTGATCTTTTATTTTTTCGCCGCGTAAATCATAGGTCTGATAATTACCGTTGTTGTTCAGCACCAGCGTCATCTCTGGCGTGGTAACGGCCATCGTGCTGCCGTCGGCGGCGGTAACCCAGTAATGGCGGCGGTTTGCATTGAACAGATCCTGACCCTGCGAGTATTCGTTAGCAGGCGTGCTGACGTGCAGCAGGCGCTGCATGAGCGTTGTCATCAGGTCTGTATGATCGGTCAGGCTATTGATGCGTTGGGCAGGCGTTCCCGGCCAGTGAATAACCAGCGGAACCTGCAGATGACCACGCGACCAGGCAAAATTGTTCTCTTCCTGAGTCAGCGGCACGCCCCGACCTGCGGTAATAATCACCACCGTGTTGTTCAGTTTACCGGAGTCGCGCAGGGCACTAAGAACACGGTTAATATTGGCATCCACATCCTGAGCTGCGCTGGCATAGCGTTTGGCAAAGTTCTTCTGGTTGCTGTTATCAAGGTTCGTCCCGTTAAAGGAGACCCACGAGAACCAGCGGTTATCTTCCTGCGCGTAGCGTCCCAGCCAGTTAATCCACTGGCTTGCGGTTTGTTCGTCAGATTGCGTTTGTACGCTTGGCATGGAGAAGTCTGACAGCAGCGCCTGGCGATACAGCGGGCTGGTAAAGCCATCCGAGGAGAATAGCCCTAACTGGTAACCCTGCTGGTTCAGTGCAGTAATCAGCGCCGCAGGCGTACGGGTCGACAAAATGCCGTCCATGTAGCTTGGCGAGACACCATAGAACAGGCCAAAGATCCCGTTATCCGTGGTGTTGCCTGAGCTCATGTGACGCGTAAACGAGATATTCTGCCCGGCGAATTCAGCCAGCGCAGGCATCTGTTTTTCAAAGCGTGAGTAGTTCAGACCGTCGACGGTAATCAGCAGCACGTTCTGACCGGTGCCCATATCGCGATAGCGCAGTTCGCTAAGCGGGTACTGCACGGAAACCGCTTCCGGATTGCCCTGTTCGATCAGGCGTCGCTGATACTCTTGCGCATCCAGCAGGCCATGTTTTTCCAGGAATTTACGTGCCGTCATCGGGTAGGAGAGCGGCAGATTCGCACGCTGCATGGTAATCGGGCGATAGAAATTGGCATCCGCCCAGATATACACCACGTGCGAGGCGATAAAGGAAACGAAGAAGAATGCTGCTAACGGTTTGGCAAAATGGCGACGACGCGTCAGGCTGCGCAGCTTTTGCCAGCTCCAGGTCGCAAACAGCATTTCAATTAACAGAATAACCGGTACGCTGATAAACATCAGCTGCCAGTCACGCGCCGCTTCATTCTGGTCTGGGTTGATGACCAGTTCCCAGACGATCGGATTGAGATGCAGGTGGAAGCGGGTGAAAACTTCGCTGTCGATTAGCAACAGCGTCATGCCAGCCGTCGCCAGAATAGCTGATAAGAATCGCATCAGCCTCTGGGACATGACGATAAACGTCAGGGGAAACAGGATCAGCAGATAGGTGGCGAACACCAGAAAGCTAAAATGCCCGACAACGCTCAGGTAGGAATAAACACGACCTGCAAGGGTTGTCGGCCAGTCGGCGACAAACAGGTAACGGCTACCGAGCACCATGGCCAACAGAATGTTGAACAAGGCAAACCAGTGCCCCCAGCTAACCATCTGGGAGACTTTCTCACGGTAGCGTTGACGATGAGTTACCATAAACTGTTGTTCGTTTCCCCGGAGCAGGCTCTTAATGCGCTTGGTCGTCGTTTACCGAAGACTGCAATGCGCGGGCAAAAGAGTTGGCAATCGCCTGGCGCTGGGCCGGTGCGATGCTTGTATTGATAAGGTTAGTCACCATATTTCCCAGTACCATCAGGGAAAGGTCGGTCGGCGCCTTATGTTTTTCCAGTACGTTGAGCATCTCATTCAGCAGTTGTTCAACGTGTTCGTCACTATAGCGGGAAATTTGTGGCATAAATCGAAATCAGTCTGTTCATGAAAGGGCAACATATTACCGTACAGACAGTTTTTTTTCTGCTTTTTTATCTTCTATTGCGTCACTGCCCGGCAGGTGGTTGAATACCGCCCGGTCTAAAAGGAGAGTTTATCATGAGTCTGGATATCAACCAGATTGCCCTGCACCAGCTTATCAAACGTGACGAGCAGAACCTTGAGCTGGTCTTGCGCGATTCATTACTGGAACCGACAGCGACCGTTGTCGATATGATGGCTGAGTTGCATCGGGTATACAGCGCCAAGAATAAAGCTTATGGCCTGTTTAGCGCAGAGAGTGAACTGGCGCAAACGCTGCGTTTACAGCGTCAGGGCGAAGAGGATTTTCTGGCCTTTAGTCGTGCAGCGACAGGTCGCTTGCGGGACGAACTGGCGAAATATCCTTTTGCCGATGGCGGCATTGTCCTGTTCTGCCATTACCGCTATCTGGCGGTAGAGTATCTGCTGGTCGCCGTGCTGAACAATTTAAGCAGTATGCGCGTCAATGAAAATCTGGATATCAACCCGACGCACTATCTGGATATCAATCATGCGGATATCGTGGCGCGTATTGATTTAACCGAGTGGGAAACCAACCCGGAGTCCACGCGCTATCTGACGTTCCTGAAAGGGCGGGTAGGGCGCAAAGTCGCCGATTTCTTTATGGACTTCCTGGGTGCCAGCGAGGGGCTTAACGCCAAAGCGCAAAACCGCGGCCTGTTGCAGGCGGTCGATGACTTTACCGCCGAGGCGCAACTCGATAAAGCTGAACGCCAGAACGTGCGTCAGCAGGTGTACAGCTACTGCAACGAGCAACTGCAGGCCGGTGAAGAGATCGAGTTGGAGTCGCTGTCCAAAGAGCTTTCCGGCGTCAGTGAAGTCAGCTTCAGCGAATTTACCGCTGATAAAGGCTACGAACTGGAAGAGAGCTTCCCGGCAGATCGCAGCACGCTGCGCCAGTTAACCAAATTTGCCGGAAGCGGCGGCGGGTTAACCATCAACTTCGACGCCATGTTACTGGGTGAGCGTATTTTCTGGGATCCAGCCACAGATACTTTGACCATCAAAGGTACGCCGCCGAACCTGCGCGATCAGCTACAGCGTCGTACCTCGGGCGGGAAATAAAGCCGTTTGCCGGATGGGGGCGTTAACGCCTTATCCGGCCTGCGTGATTCATCTTTACCGCCAACAAAATCCCATAAAAAAACCCCGCCGAGGCGGGGTTTTCTTCAACTTGTAAGCGATTACGCGCGAACGAAGTCGATGTGTGCCAGCTTCGGCTTGAACGGGTGACGCTGTACTGCCTGAGCTTTAACTTTCACTTCTTTACCGTCAACAACGATGGTCAGAACTTCGCTGTAGAATTCAGCTTTAGCTTGCATGTTCATAACTGCATCGTGATCCAGTTCGATAGCAACCGGGGCTTCTGCGCCACCATAGATGATTGCCGGGAACTTGTTAGCGGCACGCAGGCGGCGGCTCGCACCCTTACCCTGCTCTTTACGTACTTCAGCGTTGATAGTAAACATTTAAATCTCTCTTTAATAATTCCTGCTACAGGCGACCCAGCAACAGGTAAGTGATCTGCTTTGCGTATGCAAAAGCGGGCGAGATTCTATACTTAAACGGCTGGTACATCAATCAAAAGTACGATTAACCGCGTAATTCATGTGCCCGACGATAGCGTCCTTCATAATCGAAGACCTTTTCACGGACCTGCCAGTACTGACCTTTCATGCGCGCCACCACGAAATCAGGATGACGTAACAGCGCCTGCTGGGCGAGGATATCGGCGGCGGTTATCCAGCGTAAGGGAATGCCGGGCGTTCGGGTGTGCGGGCGAATAAACAGTTGCTCGAAAGCCGTACGTTGCGCGGGAGTATGCAGGCGAAAGCGTTCGCTAACGTCGGCACCATCTTCATCGTAATAGGTGATTTTTAGCCATTCGCCTTTTTCATCCTGGCCGTTTTGTAACACCATGCCGCTACAGCGCAGGACCAGCGCATCTTTGAGCCTGAGCGCGGCTTTCAGCATGTCATCCGGGTCAACCAGCACCGTGTCGCACTCCCGACAGCGGCGGGTGGCGATATCATTTTCCGCGTTGCATTGTGGGCAGTTTTTAAAACGAAAACGAAAATCGCACTGTTCGCGATGGCCGTCATCATCTTCAAACCACCCCTGACAGCGGCGGCCAAAGTGTTCAATCAGCGTGCCGTCTGCCGTTGTTTTGCCCCAGAAGGTGTTTGCAAACCCGCAGGCGGGACAGAACACCTGCACCGGAACGTTATCGCTTTTCCCTTTCGGCGCACCCACTTCCGGCGCGTAAAGATCGTGCGGGTTACCGGCATAATCGAGGATCAGACAGTCGGTTTTACCCGGCGCCAGGCGCAGGCCGCGACCGACAATTTGTTGGTAAAGGCTAACTGACTCCGTCGGGCGCAGAATGGCGATAAGGTCGACGTGCGGGGCATCGAAGCCAGTGGTCAGGACCGACACATTCACCAGATAGCGAAAGCGCTGGGCTTTGAACTCTTCAATCAGCACATCACGCTCAGCGCCAGGCGTGTCTCCGGTGATTAGCGCGGCATCGTCAGCAGGCAGCAGGCCCAGAATTTCTTTGGCGTGCTCCACTGTGGCGGCGAAAATCATCACCCCTTTGCGCGTCTGGGCAAACTCGACAATCTGGCTGATGATATGCGGCGTTATTCGCTGCTGCTTTTTCAGTTCCTGATTCAGATCCGTTTCGCTAAACAGGCCGTTACTCTGCGCCTGCAGGCGGCTGAAGTCATACTGCACTACCGGCATGTCGAGGCGTTCTGGCGGCGTCAGGTAGCCGTGTTTAATCATGTAACGCAACGGTAATTCATAAATGCAGTCACGAAACAGCGCTTTTTCATCGCCGCGCACCATACCGTGATAATGAAAGTGATAAATCCAGCCTTTGCCCAAACGAAAAGGAGTGGCAGTAAGCCCGAGCAGGCGTAAGTGGGGATTTACTTTGGTCAGGTGAGTGAGGATTTGCTGATATTGACTCTCGTCATCATCACCAATACGGTGACATTCATCGACGATAAGCAGCGAGAACTCTCCCTGAAAGGCGTCAAGATTACGCGCCACCGACTGTACGCTGCCAAATACCACTTTCCCGTGGCTCTCTTTACGCTTCAGTCCTGCGGCAAAAATATCGGCTTCCAGCCCCAACGCGCGATATTTGGCATGGTTTTGCGCGACCAGTTCTTTAACGTGCGCCAGTATCAGCACGCGACCACGCGCCACGCGGGCCAGTTCAGCAATCACCAGGCTTTTTCCCGCACCGGTTGGCAGGACGATAACCGCTGGCGTGCGATGGTGGCGGAAATGGTTGAGCGTGGCATCCACGGCTTCTTTTTGGTACGGGCGAAGAGTAAAAATCATGGGCTCATTAAGGTAAGCAGCAACAATGTATAGTATGCCATGAATCATTTCCCTTGAGGGATGGTGTAACGCCGCTATACTGGGCGGATAATCGTCCCACTTTTCGGGCGCAATCCCGCTTCTTGTTTTTTACAGGCAAAAATCACACTCATGCGACTTGATAAATTTATCGCTCAGCAACTCGGCGTCAGCCGCGCTATTGCCGGGCGTGAGATCCGTGCTAACCGCGTTACCGTCGACGGTGAAATCGTCAAAAACAGTGCCTTTAAGCTGCTGCCAGAACACGACGTAGAATATGACGGCAATTCCCTGATTCAACAAAATGGCCCGCGCTATTTTATGCTGAATAAACCTCAGGGCTATGTTTGCTCAACGGATGACCCGGATCACCCGACAGTGCTCTATTTCCTTGATGAGCCGGTTGCCTACAAACTGCATGCGGCAGGGCGTCTGGATATCGACACCACCGGACTGGTGCTGATGACCGATGACGGACAGTGGTCGCATCGCATCACTTCGCCACGTCACCATTGTGAGAAAACCTATCTGGTGACGCTGGAGTCGCCGGTGGCAGATGATACCGCTGAACAGTTTGCCCATGGCGTACAACTGCATAATGAGAAAGACCTGACCAAACCGGCCGTGCTGGAGGTTATTACGCCAACTCAGGTGCGATTGACCATCAGCGAAGGGCGCTATCATCAGGTTAAACGTATGTTTGCCGCCGTAGGTAACCACGTTGTGGAACTGCACCGTGAACGGATTGGTGACATCAAGCTTGATGAGGATCTGGAGCCGGGTGAATACCGTCCATTGACCGAAGAAGAAATCGCCAGCGTTAACTTAACCCCGCGTTAATTTCAGGAGCTAAATGTGACCACCCGGCAGAACTCGTCAATTGCCATTGTCTTTATCCTTGGCTTGTTAGCCATGCTGATGCCGTTGTCGATTGATATGTATCTTCCGGCACTACCTGTTATCTCTGAACAGTTTGGTGTGCCTGCAGGTAGCGCGCAGATGACCCTCAGTACCTATATTCTTGGGTTCGCGGTGGGGCAGTTACTCTATGGTCCAATGGCTGACAGCATTGGGCGCAAGCCGGTGATTCTGGGCGGGACGCTGGTGTTTGCGGCGGCGGCAGTTGCCTGTGCGCTGGCACAAACTATCGATCAACTGATCGTGATGCGTTTCTTCCATGGTCTGGCTGCGGCAGCGGCGAGCGTGGTTATCAACGCCCTGATGCGCGATATCTATCCGAAGGAAGAGTTTTCGCGCATGATGTCATTTGTCATGCTGGTCACGACAATTGCACCCTTACTGGCACCCATCGTGGGCGGCTGGGTATTGGTATGGCTGAGCTGGCACTACATCTTTTGGATCCTCGCCGTGGCGGCTATTCTGGCGTCGGTGATGATCTTTACGCTGATCAAAGAGACCTTGCCGGTTGAGCGCCGCCAGCCGTTTCGCTTGCGTACTACTCTCGGCAACTTTGCCTCGCTGTTTCGCCACAAGCGTGTACTGAGCTATATGCTGGCTAGTGGGTTTAGTTTTGCCGGGATGTTCTCGTTCCTGAGCGCCGGACCTTTTGTTTACATTGAGATCAACCACGTTTCACCGCAGCATTTCGGCTATTACTTCGCGCTGAACATTGTTTTCCTGTTCGTGATGACCATCATCAACAGCCGCTTTGTTCGTCGGGTTGGGGCGTTGAATATGTTCCGTACTGGCCTGTGGATCCAGTTCGTGATGGCGGGCTGGATGGTCTTTAGCGCGCTGTTCGGGGTTGGTTTCTGGGCGCTGGTGGTGGGCGTTGCGGCGTTTGTTGGCTGCGTGTCGATGGTGTCATCCAACGCCATGGCGGTCATTCTGGATGAATTTCCGCATATGGCGGGAACGGCGTCATCGCTGGCAGGGACGTTCCGTTTTGGCATTGGCGCCATCGTTGGGGCGCTGCTGTCACTGGCGACTTTTAACTCGGCCTGGCCGATGATCTGGTCGATAGCATTTTGCGCTACCTGCTCAATTCTCTTCTATCTCTACGCCAGCCGCGCCAAAAAACGGTGATCTATTACACAACCTGGGGGCGATAGGGCCTCCAGAGTTGATGTACATCAACCGAAAATCTATCAATTTCCCCGCTTATGTTTATTTTATGTAAAATCAATTTATGTAAAAAGTCACATCATTGTAGTTAAAAAGGTTGAGTTAGATCGCAGAAACGAGTACATATAGCGCGGAAATATGCCAGAACCGTTGAATAAATTTAAATATTTGGTTCGGAAAGTGGCATAAAGTCAGGGTGTAAACGTTTACGAACTGTTTAAAGACGTATTGTCAATGATGTGTTAATATTGATGTAAAATAATTGTGAAGTGATTGTACTTCCAGGGAAAGAAAGTGATGACATTACAACTCTCAATCGTTCATCGTCTGCCACAGTGCTATCGTTGGTCGGTGGGTTTCGCAGGTTCAAAGGTTGAACCGATTCCGCAAAACGGTCAGAGCAATGAGAACAGCCTGGTGGCGCTCAAATTGCTTAGCCCTGATGGCGACAGTGCGTGGTCAGTCATGCATAAACTCAGCCAGGCCCTCAGCGACATTGAGGTACCTTGTTCCGTGTTGGAATGCGAAGGAGAGCCGTGCCTGTTTGTGAATCGCCAGGATGAATTTGCCGCGACCTGCAGACTGAAAAATTTCGGCGTGGCCATCGCAGAGCCGTTTTCAAATAACAATCCGTTTTGAGCGTCAGCTTAGCGCGAGCAGCTGACGCGTATATGCCTGCTGTGGCGCGTTAAATACGTGCTCGCATTGTCCTTGCTCCACGACCTCTCCCTGCCTTAGCACAATAACCTGATGGCATAACGCGCGTACTACGTGCAAATCATGGCTGATAAAGATATAAGCCAGGCGATGCTTTTCCTGTAAAGACTTTAACAACGTCAGGATTTGCGCCTGTACGGTTCTGTCGAGCGACGATGTTGGTTCATCCAGAATGATCAGGGAAGGCTTGAGAATCAAGGCTCTGGCAATGGCTATGCGTTGACGTTGACCGCCGGAAAACTCCGCCGGGTAACGATGCCGCGTTTCGCTATCCAGTCCCACTTCCGCCATTACCGCTTTCACCTGCGCTTCGCGCTGTTCGGCTGACAGGGTTGGCTGATGAACGCGCAGTCCCTCCTCAATAATCTGTAGCACGCTCAGGCGCGGGTTCAGCGAGGAGTTGGGATCCTGAAAAACAACCTGAATGCGGTGACGTACCGGTAACAGCTGGCGGCGATTTAAGGTATGCAGCGCCAGGCCATCGAACACAATGCTTCCCTGTGAGGTGATTAACCTCAGTAGCGCCAGCCCGGTAGTGCTTTTCCCCGATCCTGACTCCCCGACCAGCCCCAGCGTTTCACCGGGCCGGAGGGAAAAACTGACGTTGTTAACCACAACGTTATGGTCCACCACGCGCTTCAGGATACCTTTACGGATGGGGAAGGCAACGCAGAGTTTTTCCACTTCCAGCAATGGCGCTTGCCCGGCAGGTACAGGCACCGGATCGCCGGAAGGTTCGCTGTTTAACAATTTCTGCGTGTAGGGATGTGTTGGCGCAGTGAGCAGCTGTGCTGCTCGATTTTGCTCAACGCACTGGCCGTTTTGCATCACCGCAACGGTATCGGCGAGTTTTTTCACAATGCTGAGGTTGTGGGTGATAAACAGTAATCCCATGTTCAGCTCGCGCTGTAGCTCCTGCAGCAGCTGTAGGATTTGCGCCTGTACGGAGACATCCAGCGCGGTGGTCGGTTCATCGGCAATAAGCAGCTCCGGTCGCGTAAGCAGCGCCATGGCGATCATCACGCGCTGGCGTTCGCCGCCGGACAGCTGGTGCGGATAGTCTGCGAGACGTTTGGCCGCCTGACGGATGCCGACCCGATCCAGACAGGTCAGTATTTCTGCCCGCGCGGCCTCCCGACGCATTCCCCGATGCAGCGACAGCACTTCATACAGCTGTTTTTCCAGGTTGTGAAGCGGGTTTAGCGACACCATTGGTTCCTGGAAAATCATGGCGATTTTATTCCCGCGAACGCCGCGAAGCGTCTGCTCATCGGCATGAAGCAATGATTCACCATGAAAACGGATGTCGCCGGAAAGGTAGACTGCGGGAGGGGTCGGTAATAACCGTAGAATAGAAAGTGCGGTCACGCTTTTACCCGAACCGGACTCGCCCACCAGCGCCAGAGTTTGCCCGGCTTCAACCCTCAGTGAGAGGGTATTGACCACGGTGCGCACGGTCTCCTGTTGGCGAAAACCTACCGATAAATTTTCAATAGCTAACAGTGGTTGTGTCATCTTAAATCGCCTTGTTGGGATCGAACGCGTCGCGTACCGCTTCACCAATAAATATCAGTAGCGATAATAGCAGGGCAACGGAGATGAACGCGGTGATGCCAAGCCACGGTGCCTGCAGGTTGTTTTTACCCTGTAACAGGAGTTCTCCCAGCGATGGCGAGCCAAGCGGTAAGCCGAAGCCAAGAAAATCCAGCGAGGTCAGAGTGGTGATCGAGGCGCATAATATAAACGGTAAAAAGGTCAGGGCGGCGACCATCGCATTGGGCAGCATATGGCGCAGAATAATACTGCGATCGCTCACGCCAAGCGCCTGAGCGGCACGAATGTAATCAAAGTTTCGGGTACGTAAAAATTCCGCGCGTACCACGCCAACCAGGCTCATCCAGCCAAACAGCACGGTAATGCCCAGTAGCCACCAGAAGTTTGGCTGGACCACGCTCGACAGCAGTATGATCAAAAACAGCGTTGGCATACCTGACCAAACCTCAATGAATCGTTGCCCCCACAGATCCACCTTGCCGCCATAATAGCCCTGGATTGCGCCAGCCATGATCCCCATCACGCTGGAGCACAGGGTTAGCATTAATCCGAACAGGACAGAAATACGTGTGCCGTAGAGGATCCGTGCCAGCACATTACCACCGTTGGCGTCCGTTCCCAGCCAGTTTTGTGCAGAAGGCGGGGAAGGGAAGGGCTTATCAGTGGCAAAGTTAATGCTGGTGGCTCCAAAGCGTATCGGCGCCCACAGGATCCAGCCCCGGTTTTCCAGGCGCTGCTGTAACCACGGATCCTGATAATCAGCCTGGGTCGCCAATGGTCCGCCGAAGTCGCTTTCACTGTAGTTTTTGAACAGGGGGAAATACCAGCTACTGTCGTAGCGCACCAGTAGCGGCTTATCATTGGCAATCAGTTCTGAACACAGGCTAAGGCCGAAGAGCAGTAGAAAAATCCACAGCGACCAATAGCCGCGACGGTTATGGCGAAAACGCGCCCAGCGGGCCTGATTGACGGGGCTTAATCGCGACATTAGCGTCCCTCAAAATCAATACGGGGATCGACCAGCGTATAGCTGATGTCGCTGAGGATATTCAGCAGCAGACCGATCAGGGTGAAGATATAGAGCGTGCCAAACATTACCGGGTAGTCACGTGATACGGTGGATTCATAACCCAGTAGTCCCAGACCGTTAAGCGAAAACATCACTTCAATCAGCAGCGAACCGGTAAAAAACATGCTGATAAATGTTGCCGGGAAGCCAGCGATTACCAGCAACATGGCATTGCGAAACACATGTTTCCACAGAATGTTTTTCTCGCTGACCCCTTTGGCGCGCGCGGTGACGACATACTGTTTGCGTACCTCATCCAGAAATGAGTTTTTGGTCAGCATGGTTAGCGCGGCAAAACCCCCAACCACCGTCGCCAGCACTGGCAGGGTAATATGCCAAAGGTAGTCGGTCACTTTCTGATACCAGGGCAGGGAATCAAAATTGGCGGAAACCAGTCCGCGAAGCGGGAACAGGTCGTAATAGCTGCCCCCGGCAAAAAAGACGATCAGTAAAATCGCAAACAAAAAGGCCGGTATGGCATAGCCAATAATAATGAATGCGCTGCTCCAGACATCAAATCGGCTGCCGTTGTGAACGGCTTTGCGGATCCCAAGCGGTATCGACACCAGATAGATAATGAGCGTACTCCATAGCCCCAGTGTGACGGAAACAGGCAGGCTGTCTTCGATAAGCGTCAGCACTGAGGCGCTACGAAACAGGCTGTCGCCGAAATCGAAACGAATATAGTCCCAGAGCATTTTGAAATAACGCTCATGAATGGGCTTATCGAACCCGTAACGGCGAGTGATTTCGGCGATCACTTCCGGGTCAAGACCACGGCCACCTCGGTAATTACTGTCGCTGATATTGCCGACGCCGGTTTGCGCGTGGCTGGCGCGAATGCCTTCACTACCCGCGCCGGGTAATGCCCCGCTTTGTCCGAACTCAATAGCGGCGACGGCCTGCTCAACCGGACCACCGGGGGCAATCTGCACGATAAAAAAGTTGATGGTGATGATGGCCCAAAGCGTTGGGATCACCAGTAGCAGACGTCGAATCAGATAAGCGCCCATTTATTCTCCCTGCCGTCTGGCTGCTGGCAGTTTCGCCGCTTTGTTAACGTCGTACCACCAGTTGTCGAGACCAATGGTATAAATGGGGCGAATAGCTGGATGCGAAAACTTATCCCACCAGGCGATGCGATCCTCTGCCATAAACCACATCGGCAACATGTAGTAGTTCCAGGTTAATACCCTGTCCAGTGCCCGACCGAGTGGGATTAGTTTGGCTTTATCACCCTGCGCCGCGATGATTTGGTTGATCAGTTTATCAATCACCGGGCTTTGCACGCCCGGGGCGTTATAGCTGGAGTCAATATATTCAGAGGTCCAGAGAATTTGCAGGTCCGAACTTGGCCACGGCATTGCGCGATACAATCTCGGCATCATGTCATAGTCACGACTGCGCAGCCGGTTTGTGATTTGTGAGTTATCAACCTGGCGGATGTTCATTGTAATGCCTAAGCGCTGCAGGTTGTGCTGGAACGGCAGCACCCACTGACTGTTACTGCCCGCCGGGAGCAACAGTTCAAAGCTCAGAGGTTTACCGTTGGCGCTGTTTACGCGCTGTTGTCCCTTAAGTACCCATCCGGCCTGCTCCAGTAAGGCATCGGCTTTCAACAGGTTGTCACGATCGTAGCCATCGCCTTTTGATTTCGGCGGCTGATAAATTTGGCTGAAGACCTCAGGGGGGAGATCTTTTTTCAAGGGCGCAAGTATTACCAGTTCATCCGCATCGGGGTAATTTTTAGCGGCATACTCGGTATTCTGAAAATAGCTGTTGGTCCGGCTCCAGGCGTTATAGAACAGAGCTTTATTCATCCATTCAAAATCAAAGGCCAGGGTGATGGCTTCTCGCACCCGTCGGTCGCTGAACACCGGGCGCTGAATATTAAACGCCAGCCAACGCGTATCCTGGGCGGATTCGTTTTTTTGCTCATCTTTGATGATGTAATGATTCGCGAAATTTTTACCGGTATAACGTGTCGCCCAGTTTTTGGCATCGTTTTCAAGACGCAGGTCAAACGCTCCGGCCTTAAACGCTTCAAAGGCGACGTTGTCATCCAGATAGTAGTCGTAGCGGATGGTATCAAAGTTCCAGCGGCCACGGTTGACGGGCAGATTAGCGGCCCAATAATCGTTGACGCGCGAATAGACAATGTACTGACCCATCTTCCATTTCGTGATGCGATAAGGACCGCTGGCGAGCGGAGGCGATGATAAGGGATCGCTGAGCTTATGATCTTTCCAGTACTTCTCTGGCATCACGGGTAATGAAAACAGGCTGAGCATGTCCTCTTTACCCGGTTTGGCTAATTCAATACGTACAGTTAATGGCGCGATCGCTTTTACCGTTGTTCCCTTGTAGACCAGGCGAAATTGCGGCACGCCTTCAGTCATAAATTTGTGGAAGGTGAATGCGACATCGCTGGCAGTAATGGGGGAGCCATCGTGAAAACGCGCTCGCGGATTGATGGCGATTTCTACCCAGGAATAGTCATCAGCATAGCGTGCGCTGTCGGCGATGAGCGGATAATAGCTGCCAGGTTCATCGTCAGAGGTAGTAAACAGCGTATCGTAAAGCGTTTCGGTACGTGCTCCGGGATTACCGCGCATCGCATAGCGGTTGAAGTTATCGAACGTGCCGATGGCGGAGAGGGTGATTTGCCCGCCTTTGGGAGCCGCAGGGTTGACATAATCAAAGTGATTAAAGTTAAACGCGTACTTCGGTTCGCCCAGTACGGCAAAAGCATAGCTTTCTTTGATGGACTGCGCCTCGGCGCTAAACCCGATGAGGGCGATAAACAGCAGCAATACGCGAGGGATCATTAAAAGCGATTTCCTTTTCCTGCCACAACCCGACGGGCATCATGCCTGAAAGATAAGGGATGTGGCGGCGAGTGAGAGTATATGATTCGCATACTGCGATCACCACGTCGGCTTATTGGGCTGCGCCATCCAACGCACGAAATCAGCAAGTTTTAATGGTCGGCTAATCCAGTATCCCTGGAAAAAATGCACTCCACGATCGCGCAGCCAACGGGCTTGCTCAGGCGTTTCAACCCCTTCAGCCACCGTCAGCATATTAAGACGCTTAGAGAGTGTCAACACGGCGTCCAGAACCGGAGAGGTCAGGGTCTCTGTTCCAATGGCGTTAATAAAGCCGCGATCGATTTTCAGGTAGTCAACGGTAAAGCGTTCCAGATAAATCAGCGCGCTATGACCGGTGCCAAAATCATCAATGGCAATTTCAAAACCTGCGGAATGAAGCCATTCAAAAAGCTTTGTGGCTTCGTGTTGATTAAGCATATCCCGTTCGGTGATTTCCAGCACCATCTGGAAATGGTTTGCGGGAAGCGAGGTCTGCAGGTGATGAATGTCGTCTTTAAACGTCTCGCCGTGCAGATGCGTTGGCGCGATATTGATCCCCAATTTTGCACCAGCGGGTAACACTTTTTGCAGCATCGGTGCGTCCTGGGCTATCAACTTAAAGAGATGCTGGGTCAGCGGGACAATCATTTTCTGGGATTCGGCGTAGTGAATAAAAGCATCCGGTGGGATCTCACCCGTTGTCGGATGATTCCAGCGTAATAACACCTCTACACCTTTCACCTCCAGTGTCTGCACCTCTACCACGGGCTGGTACACCACATAAAACTGGTTATGTTTGATAGCGTTGAGGATATCTTTGCCCGGACGTAAACGGATGGTGTAGATGTAGTACCAGAGAAGAAGCGCAGCAATAATCC
This sequence comes from Citrobacter sp. Cb041, assembly GCF_030336655.1. Taxonomy (NCBI): domain Bacteria; kingdom Pseudomonadati; phylum Pseudomonadota; class Gammaproteobacteria; order Enterobacterales; family Enterobacteriaceae; genus Citrobacter; species Citrobacter sp. Cb041. Next base: position 306,794 of record NZ_JAOWDD010000043.1, read on the forward strand.
CCGCCATGCATCCCAACATAATCGAATACCAGACATCGGTATAGGTCCACTCATCGGCATATAAACGAATCTGTAGCGGAATACCTTCCACGGTCGCCTGCCGCCAGTGAGAGTGGGGCAGAGCGGAGGCATCAATAATCCGTGATGAAAATGTTGAAATCGCGTTATCACCGACGACTATGGCAATGCCGTTAAAATCATCCTGTCGGGCGGTATAAAGCAGATAAGGGGCCAGATTAATATTCAGTGAGGTAAACACGCCGCTATCAGTGAACGATGGGTTCCGGTGCCAAATCATTATCGCCGGCTTGTTCGGCATCATGGGCGTACCGGGGAGTAATTCCACATCAATATTTCTGCTGATATCGAGGCTTGGGACCAGATCTAAAATCGGGGTGAACATTGCTCCCGTTGCGGAGGAGCAGAAAGCAATGCCGTTTTTGACCAGTAAAAATGCGCGAACGTTGAGGCTAAAGGCCGCGCTGGAGGTCAGTTGAGCAGCGACTTGTTGGCAACTGTTGGCGACCAGTGGCTGAAGGTCATCTGTGGTGGACTTGAGATCGGCGAAGTAGCTGCTGACATAATTCTGGATATCGGAAAGGAGCGTGTCGTACTTAATGTCTCGTTTATGCCAGGTCACGAAAAATTGCAGGGTACTCACCAGGAGCGCGACGATAAGCCCCGTTAACATACAGGAAAGCAGGATTTTCTGATTGGATGAAGAGGAGCGTTTAAACATAGTTCCTTATGTTTACCTGAGTTAACCGCTTATTCTGTATGAATATAACCTGAAATGACTCACCTTGTGAGATTTTTCTTAGTCACAAGACAAAGCAAAAAAAAAGCACCGCCGAAGCAGTGCTTTTCAAAATGTCTCATCAGGATAGCCAAGGGATAGCTGCCAAACGAAATTAACTGCGGCTCAGGACCCGGCGAGCTTCGTTGTAACGTTTTTTCCAGTAAGGTTCGTTCATGCTGGAAATGATAACGCCGCTGCTGGTCGAGGCGTGTACGAACTGGTTGTTGCCGATATAAATACCGACGTGACGGCCAGTGGAGCCAGCACGGAACAGAACCAGATCGCCTGTGCGCAGGTTAGTGCGCGAAACGGATTTACCCGTTTCCTGTTGTTCGTAGGTTGAGCGAGGAAGCTCTAAACCAAATTGCTCGCGGAACGTACGTTGTACGAAGCTTGAACAATCAATACCTTTTTTGGTGCTGCCGCCAAGGCGGTAACGCACGCCTTTCCAGTCAGCATACTGGTCCATAATACGTGATTTAACATCGATATTACGGACCATATTTTCAAATTCATCCTGAGAGGCTTGCAGTGAAGAGTTATCTCCATTGCCCACAGCATGCGTCTCAGAATGCATATTCCTGGCGGTGTTCGTTGTGCTACATGCAGAAAGCAGAACCGCAACTGCTATCGCGGGTATGCCCCGCAAGATATATCTCAAAATCGGTTGAGATTTGACCATTTTGTTTGTTTTCCCTTGAAGTCCTTAACGATAAATATCGTTATAAAAAATGCCAAACGTGACGAGACTAATTACCATCGCACGATGAGACAATTCTTTAAGGTCAAATCTGTGGCAGAACGCACAAATTTATTCCTGAAGAGAATAATTATCCCGCGAGGCAAAACGAGTTCGAGATTACCCGATCGGTCCGGTCATTGCGAGTGAATTTACGTGATTTCTTATAAGAAAAATTGATACAGAAAGTGAATAACCGGCATTGCCTAAATTAAGAACAATCGGGATAAAAAAGACGCAACCCAATCATTTTAAAGATGAATAAGATGACGGGAGAATGACAGCCAGAATGATGAAATATTGACAAGCATCATCAGGGAATCAGAGTTTTCCCTGATGATGTTAATTACTGTGCGTTATTTGTTTAAAAAATGTTTGTTTTTACCGGGCAGATAATTCGCAAACAGAGTGACTAATCGGTCGCTTAACGGTGTCATTAGCCACCAGGGCAGACCAATCAAGACGACAGTCATGGAACCGATCACGATATCGGTGAGCCAGTGAGCGCCAATCATTATGCGTGGAAAGGCAAAAACCACAGCGATAATAAGGCCGATTATTCCGGCGACTTTTCCGAAATAACGCAGCATAAATGCGGAAAAAATAAGCAGCATCATACCGTGATCGCCGGGGAAACTGTCTCTGGACGCATCTTTAGTCGGAATATGCAACAGTTCGCTGACGCGATAAATATTATCCAGCATCAGAGTAGGGCTGGCGCGTTTAACGGGAATAAGCGCCTGGCCTAACTGATTTAATACCACTGCGGTGAGCAGCATAACCAGGCCAATAGCGACAATGCGTCGGCGACCTTCCGACGTTTCTTTCAGCCAAAAATGCAGCATCAAGGCGCCCATTGCCAGCAATGAGCAACCATCAAATGCTCGGTTATTGGTAATAGCAACAATCCACAAGAACTGCGGGCTTTCCACCAGTTTCTGGTTAAAGAAGCGGAAAACGCCCGTATCCAATGAAGACCAGATCCCATGTCCGGCAGGAAGATACCAGGACAGAAACAGCGCCAGCCCCGCAATATTGAGTAGGAGAATAAGAGGGTATCGGGTTTTCATCATCGTTTACCATTGCTATAAAAACGAAGGCAACCTTACGCGTTAGCGTCTAAACGAAGTCTCAACAATGCACTCTGTAGCGTATTCCAGTCGGTCTCAGTATCGGCGATGAGTTCAATACGACTATCCGGTGGCGCGACGTTTTGCGTCTCAATATGCCAGTCGTCTCCCTGGCGGTTAATGCGCACCAGCCCTTCCTTTATACGCATGACACCTTTCACGCGCCCCACGGGGGCAAGACGGGACCATTCCAGCAGACCGATGGTATCGAACACCGTATCGGCGTCAAAAATCCAACCGCAGGCCTGATGGCCCTGGCCGCTGTTCAGGCTGCGCCGCCAGCGCTGCTGTGACGGCAGACTCAATGCCGCCAGTCCCTTTTTGTCTGCATGGCTATGGGCGTGCTCTGCGCTTGCAGGAAGCTCTGCCAGGTTTAGTCGGGGTAAATCCAGTAACTGCCCGTCAATTTGCCCATGGTCGGCATGAACCAACTGGCGATTACCGCCGTAGTGTTGCCACCAGGTTTGCAAGGCGTTTTCGCTTTCCGCTGTGGCGCGGTCGGCTTTATTGGCAACAATGATATCTGCGGCGGCCAGCTGATCGCGGAAATTGTCATTGGCGACGCTTTTTTCATCCAGTAACAGCCGGGGGTCAAGAATACAGAGGGTCGCGCGCAGATCGATCCACGGTTCGTAAACCGGTGCGGTGAGTAAATCCAGAATTTGTTTAGGGTGTCCGAGGCCAGTAGGTTCAATCAGCAATCGATCGGGTTTTCCCTGACGCAGTAGCGTATTGAGGCCAACCTGCATCGGTAGACCGTTAACGCAGCACATACAGCCGCCGGGGATCTCTTTTAGCAATGCGCCGCTGTCGGCTAACAGGGCGCCATCAATACCTACTTCACCAAACTCATTGACCAGCACGGCCCACTTCTCTGCGGGATCCTTATTCGCCAATAGATGAAGAATAGAGGTGGTTTTGCCACTGCCGAGAAAACCAGTGACGAGATTGGTTTTAGTCACAATTACTCCAGAATCATAAATTACCGTAATGGCATTTAACAATCCTGGCGAAAAATGGGGAAAAAGAGAAGGGGGGGAGGGGACGAAGACGTGCTTCGTCCTGTTTAATGGCAGAAATCGTTAATTTTTTAACGTTTCAATGACAGCCTGATGCGCACCGTATTGGGTAATACGTTGCCAGGCCTGTTGAATGGCCGCGACAAACTGCGGATTCTGTACGAGATCGGCGGCGAAAATCTCATGCAGCGAAAGCAGGGCGCTGACGCGTTCTGATTCAGTGCTCTGTGCCACCAGAGCGGCAATTTTCTCACTGAGCGGGTCACGAATATCAATCGTAGCGCCTGAATCATCCACACCGCTCACGTAGCGCATCCAGCCTGCGATGCCGAGCGCCAACAGCGGCCACTCGCTTTGACGTGCTAAATGCACGCGGATCCCTTCCAGCATTCGCTGGGGTAATTTCTGGCTACCATCCATCGCGATTTGCCAGGTTTTGTGTTTCAGCGCCGGATTGGCAAAGCGGTCCAGCAGGCTTAAGGCATACTGATTTAAATCAACATCGGTAATTTGCAGCGTGGGGGCCTGTTCGGTGAGCATCAGCCGGTAAGCGGCTTCACGAAATGCGCTATCCTGCATACAGTCGCTGATGTGCTGGAATCCGGCCAGATAGCCGAGATAAGCGAGAAACGAATGGCTGCCGTTCAGCATCCGCAGTTTCATTTGTTCCCACGGCAAGACGTTTTCGACCATCTGGACACCCGCGGTTTCCCATTGCGGACGACCACAGACAAAGTTGTCTTCAATCACCCACTGAATAAACGGCTCGCAGCTGATTGCGCAAGGATCGGCAACGCCCAGCTCGTGGGCGATTTCAGCCAGCGACTCTTCGGTGGCGGCGGGAACAATCCGATCCACCATAGTACCCGGGAAACTGACGTGTTCCTGGATCCAGTGCGCCAGCTCAGGAGAGCGTTTTTCCGCCATCCCCAGTACGGCATTTTTTACCACATGACCATTGTCCGGGATGTTATCGCAGGAAAGGACGGTAAACGGCTGCAGTCCACGTTCACGTCGGCGGTGCAGCGCTTCAACGATAATACCGGGGGCGGAGTGCGGTTCAGCCGGTGTCTGCAGATCGTGAATAATACGCGCATTAGAGAGATCTAACGAACCCGTCGCCGGATCGATGCAGTAGCCTTTTTCCGTGATGGTCAACGAGACAATCGCGATCTGAGGCTCGCAGAATTTTTCAATAATGGCCGCCAGCGAATCCAGTGTGGCGTTCAGGCATTCGTTAACGACACCGATAACAATAGGCTGGTTGCCGTTAGCCCCTTTTTCTAACACGGTAAATAAATGATCCTGTTCGCGAAGCTGACGCATCAGCCGATCGCCACTGAACAGGCTGATCTCGCAAATCCCCCAGTCTCCGCCCTGCGCATTCAGCACCCTGTCGGTTAATAACGCCTGATGGGCGCGATGAAAAGCACCGAAACCAAAATGTACAATCCGCGTTTTTAATTTTTGGCGGTCGTACTGCGGCATCATGACATTTTCCGCCAGTGGCGCTGAGGCAATAGTTTTCATTAAATACACCTGATTAACCATTAATTAACAATGGCAGTATAAAGTTATATGACAGCAAATTGAATTGGTGTGCCTCATTTATCCGGGGAATGTGAGCTGGATCAATCAATGATAGGCCATCTGTTGAACATCTACGGGATGGCTGTATGGTAGTCGTCATTCAGGTAGTTTAATTTGGTATAACAACTTGTGGGGTGAAACAATGGAACAAACCTGGCGTTGGTACGGACCTAACGATCCGGTATCGCTTGATGATGTGCGTCAGGCTGGCGCAACGGGTGTTGTGACCGCCTTGCACCACATTCCCAACGGTGAAGTGTGGCCGGTAGAAGAGATTCAACAGCGTCAGGCTATTCTGGCTGAAAAAGGGCTGACCTGGTCGGTGGTGGAAAGTATTCCTGTCCACGAAGATATCAAAACGCGTTCAGGCCAGTACCAAACGTGGATTGCCAATTATCAGCAGAGTATCCGTAATCTGGCGACCTGCGGCATCGATACCGTGTGCTATAACTTCATGCCGATCCTCGACTGGACGCGTACCGACCTCGAATATCAGCTGCCGGACGGCTCCAAAGCGCTACGTTTTGACCAGATTGCTTTTGCAGCCTTCGAACTGCATATTCTTCAGCGCCCTGGCGCCGCAGCGGATTACACCGCAGAAGAACAACGCCAGGCGCTGAATTACTTCAATGCTATGAGCGATGCCGATATCGAAAAGCTGACCCGCAATATCATTGCCGGCCTGCCCGGTGCGGAAGAGGGCTATACGCTGGATCAGTTCCGTGCGCGCCTCGCTGAATATGACGGCATCAGCAAAGACGATCTGCGCGATAATATGGCGGTATTCCTGCGGGCGATTGTGCCTGTGGCGGAAGAAGTCGGCGTGCGTCTGGCTGTCCACCCTGACGATCCGCCGCGTCCGATCCTCGGCCTGCCGCGCATTGTTTCGACTATCGAAGATATGCAGTGGCTGAAAGAAACCGTCGACAGCATCAATAACGGTTTCACCATGTGCACCGGTTCCTACGGCGTGCGCGCCGATAACGATCTGGTGAAAATGATCGAAACCTTTGGCGATCGAATCCACTTCACGCATCTGCGCTCCACCTGCCGTGAAGATAACCCGAAAACCTTCCACGAAGGTGCGCACCTGCAAGGCGATGTGGATATGGTATCGGTGGTTGCTGCCATCCTGAGCGAAGAACAGCGCCGTAAAAAGGCGGGCGATTTGCGTCCTATTCCGATGCGTCCGGATCACGGACACCAGATGCTTGACGACCTGCACAAGAAAACCAACCCAGGCTACTCCGCGATTGGTCGCCTGAAAGGACTGGCGGAAGTTCGCGGCGTTGAGATGGCGTTAAAACAAACGCAGTTCCGCGATCTGCTGTAAGGTTAACAACAGGGATTGTGCCGCAGGCGCGATCCCTGAAATTCATCAAGGCTGCGCTAGCGCCTGCTCCAGTACCGACAGCACCTTTTTGATCTGCTGTATCTGCAATCCGCCAAACCCGAAAAACATAACAGCATCGCTGTTCTCCCTACGCCATGCGGCTCCTGACCCATTTTCAATATCTGGCAGAGTGTCAAAGCGGATCCCTGCCAGCAGGCAGCGCTGTTGCAGCCTGGCTATCATATCTGGGTGTCTGTCAACGCGTAACGAGAGGTGCAGACCCGCCGTTGCGCCAGCGATTTTCCCTGACGGAAACAGAACAGAAAGGCCATCACGTAACAGATTGAGGCGCGCCGCATAGTTGCAGGCCAGCTTGCTGATGTGCGAATAAAACACCTGATTTTGCATTAATTCGGCTAAAAATTGCTGCAATAGCCACTGACTGCCGTTGTTGTTGAGCGCTTTCATATTCTTTACTGCCGGGAGCAGTTCATCAGGACAAATGAGATAGCCAAGACGCGTTCCCGGCCCCAGCGTTTTGGAAAATGTCCCCATGTAGATAACCCGGTTGTGATAATCCATAGCTTTCAGGGCAGGAAGGGGGTTCTCGCCATAGGTAAAAACAGCATCGTAGTCGTCTTCAAGGATATAAGCGCCGACGCGCTGCGCCCACGTCAATAATGACTGACGGCGTTCCAGCGAAAGGACGCTTCCCATTGGATACTGGTGAGCCGGAGTCACATAGCAAAGCTGGGTTTCATATTCGGGTAATTTATCTGTTTGCAGCCCGTGGTTATCTACAGCAATTGACGTAATGTCTGCACCGTAATAATTAAACAGATGCCATGCGCCAGAATAACAAGGGGATTCGGTCACAACGTGGCACTTTTTTTGCTGACTGACGGCATGATGAACAATAAATATTTGACTGAGCAGCGACAATCCTTCCTGAATCCCATTGGTAATGATGATGTTCTCCGCCCGGGTATTAATGCCGCGAGATAAATTAAGGTACCTGGCTAGTTGCTCACGCAGTGAAAATAATCCATTTGATGAATGATATCGGGTAAACAATTGCTCTTTAAGTACGCTTGGCGCGTTATTCCATTTTCGCCAGCTTGCCCAGGGAAAAGCATTGGGATCGGGGACGCCCATCCGGCAGTAGCACTCCCGCCCAGGCTCTGCGTAAACATCGGTAGAGACCCCGGCCGCTTTTGGTGTTACTGGCGGAGAGCCCTGGGGTACGGACACATGCGCTGGGGTTACACGTACAGGCGTGGTGAATATCACCTCATAGCCAATGCCGTGTCGGCTCTTAATTAATCCAGCCGCCACTAGCTTATCATAGGCCATCACTACCGTTATTTTGGCACTGTTCAATGCCTGAGCCTGCTCGCGAATAGAGGGGAGTTTATCTCCACACAGCAAATCCCCCCGCTGAATGGCCTGTAAATAAAATTGAAATATCTGCAACTGCAGCGGAGTCCGGCTTTCTCTATCGAGAGTCAGTTTGAGCATGATAAATTCCTTATTTATAGATGGTGATTATATTACGGACTTCTGCTCTTTACTATTTGACGAACCTCATAGAGTGGATGCTGTTCCTATAATCTGCCTTCGCTGTCTCTATTTTTGATTTTTATTATCCCTTAGCGTGTCGCTATTAAAAAAATGGAGGCAAGCATGTCGTGGATAAGAAAAAACGCACTATGGTGCGCATTCGCCGGGGCGGTAGCAATGGCCCTGGCTATTTGGGGAACGTGGCAAGGCGTTCATTACACCAGTTCTAACGAGTTTTGTTTATCGTGTCACTCGATGCGCACATCTGGCGAGGAGTATAAAACCAGCGTGCATTTTCGTAATGCTTCAGGTGTGCGTGCGGAGTGTAAGGATTGTCATATTCCGCCAGGCATCGTCCCAACGCTGGTTCGTAAAACGCAAGCCTTAAACGACCTCTACCACACCTTTATCTCTCCTTCGATCGATACCCCGGAAAAATTTGCCGCAAAGCGGGCGGAATTGGCCCAGCGAGAATGGGCGCGCATGAGCGCGAATAATTCAGCGGCGTGTAAATCCTGCCATAGCTATGAGGCGATGGATCACGGCAAGCAATCGGCAAATGCAGCGGCGCAAATGACCGCGGCGGCGGCAAAAGACAGTAACTGTATCGATTGTCACAAAGGCATTGCCCATCACAAACCCGATATGAGCAGCGGTTTTCGCGATCGTTACCAGCAGCTGCAGCGTCAGGGAGAGCAGTTACCCACGGCGACGACGCTGTATTCGTTAGGCGAAAAATCACTGACGGCGACAGCAGAGAGTCCGGCAGGTAAAGCCATGCTGTACCCGGCAACGCAAGTGCGTGTGCTGAAAAGAGAAGGGAAAAACGTTCAGATAGAGCTGACCGGCTGGCGGGAAAGCAAAGGACGGGGACGGGTGATTACCCAGTATATGGGTAAACGCGTTTTTGCTGCCGTATTAGATGCCTCGCTGATGAGCAATGTGAAGGTTGAGCAAACACAGGTTGATCCGGAGTCACATCAGGAGTGGCAGCAGGTAAGCGTGACAGCCTGGAGTTCAGCGGAGGGTTTTACCGACAATATTGACCCCCTCTGGCAATACGCCGATCAGATGTTGCAATCCACCTGTAGCGCTTGCCACAGCACGCCGCCGCCGACCCGTTATTCCGCGAATGGCTGGATCGCCGGACTGAAATCCATGTCCACCTACTACCGGCTTAATCCGGTGGAAGACCGTACGTTGTTGAAATATCTCCAGACTCACGCCAGCGATATACCTCAACCTAACAATTCAAAAGGATAATTTATGGATATTCATGATTTTAATCCGTCACGTCGACGGTTTTTAAGCGGAATGCTGGCAGTCGGTGCCGTCAGCGCTTTAGGGCCAAATCCACTGATCTCAAAGGTCTGGGCAGCGGGTGAAAACCCGGAGCAATGGATCCAGTCTGGCTCGCACTTTGGCGCTTTTGAAGCCAAAGTCGTGAACGGTGAATGGGTCGATACCCGCCCCTTCAAACATGACAAATACCCCTGCGATATGCTGAATGCGGTGCGTGAAGTGGTCTACAACCCATCGCGGGTACGCTACCCGATGGTGCGGCTGGACTGGCTGCGCAAGCGTGAAAAGTCAGATCGCAACCAGCGCGGCGATAATCGCTTTGTCCGTGTGAGCTGGGATCAGGCGTTGGATCTGGTTTATGAAGAGCTGGAGCGGGTACAAAAGACCTACGGATCTTCAGGTGTCTTTACCGGGCTGGCGGACTGGCAAATTGTTGGCAAATATCATAAGGCCGGCGGCGCGATGGATCGGGGACTCGGCTTGCACGGTAACTATGTAACGACCGTCGGCGACTATTCGGCAGCCGCAGCGCAGGTGATTTTGCCGCATGTGATTGGTTCGCTGGAAGTTTACGAGCAGCAAACGTCGCTCCCGCTGGTTATCGAAAATACCCAAACCATCGTGCTGTGGGGCTGCGATCCTATCAAGAATCTGCAGATCGAGTTCCTGGTTCCCGATCACGATGCGTTTGGCTATTGGCAGCAGATTAAAGAAGCGGTTGCGCAGGGTAAGATGCGCGTTATCAGCGTTGATCCGGTGCGTAGCAAGTCGCAAAACTATCTTGGCTGTGAGCAGCTGGCGCTGCGACCGCAAACGGATGTCGCGTTATTGCTGGCGCTGGCGCATACCCTGTACGAAGAAAAACTGTATGACGTGGCGTTCATTAACGATTATACCGTGGGCTTTGAACAGTTCTTGCCGTATCTGCTTGGGGAAAGCGACAAGCAGCCGAAAAACGCCGAATGGGCGGCGGAAATCTGCGGCCTGACGGCGGAGCAGATCCGCGACTTCGCCCGCCTGCTGGTCAAAGGCCGGACACAGTTTATGGGCGGCTGGTGCGTGCAGCGTATGCACCATGGCGAGCAGTATCCGTGGATGCTGGTGGTGCTGGCCAGCATGGTTGGCCAAATTGGCTTGCCGGGCGGCGGAGTAGGGTTTGGCTGGCACTATAACGGCGGCGGGACGGTCACCTCTGGCGGTCCCGTCCTGTCCGGCCTCGGGAGCATCAACAATCCCCCGGCCGCGAAATACAAAGCGGATTTCCGCGGCGCTTCAGAGCATATTCCTACCTCGCGGATGATCGATTGCCTGCTGGCGCCAGGCAAAAAAATCGCTTTCAACGGTGAAACATTAACTTTCCCTGATATCAAAATGGCGATTTTCAGCGCCGCCAATCCGTTCCATGCGCAGCAGGATCGTAACCGCATGATCGAAGCGTGGAAGAAGCTGGAAACCGTGGTCGTTCTGGATCATCAGTGGACAGCATCCTGTCGTTTTGCCGATATCGTCCTGCCTGTGACCACGCGCTTTGAGCGTAATGACATTGAGCAGTTCGGTACACACTCGAATAAAGGGCTGATGGCGATACATCAGGTGGTTAAACCGCAGTTTGAAGCGCGACATGACTTTGATGTCTTTGCCGGTCTGTGCAAACGCTTTGGTCAGGAAGAGACATACCGCGAAAAGCGGGATGAAATGCAGTGGATAAAAGCCATTTATGATGAGGGCGCGAAAACGGGAGCGTCCCTTGGCGTTAGTATGCCGAACTTCGAGAGCTTCTGGCAGGGCGAAGGATACATTGAATATCCTGCCGGGAAGCCGTGGGTGCGTCATGGAGAATTTCGCGAACAGCCGGATATCAACCCGTTAGGAACACCCTCTGGTCTGATTGAAATTTACAGCAAAACCATCGCGGGCTTTGCCTACGAGGACTGCCCGGGGCATCCGGTGTGGATGGAACCCTTTGAGCGTACCCATGGCAGCAAAACAGATAAATATCCGCTGCATCTGCAGTCCTGTCATCCGGATAAACGTCTGCACTCCCAGCTGTGCTCAAGCGAGGCGTTTCGTAACACCTATGCGGTGGCAGGAAGAGAGCCGCTGTACATGAGCGAGTCGGATGCCCGCGCACGTGGCCTGAAAGCCGGGGATATTGCGCGCGTGTTTAACGCCAGAGGCCAGGTGCTGGCCGGGGTGGTGATCAGTCCGGATTACGCGCCTGGCGTCGTCCGGATTCATGAAGGCGCGTGGTATTCGCCGCAGGAAGGTGGGAAAGCGGGCACACTATGCACTTATGGCGATCCGAATGTGCTGAGTGCGGATATCGGTACATCGCAACTGGCGCAGGGGCCTTCGGCGCATACGGTGCTGGTCGAGGTGGAGCGGTACCAGGAGAATGCCCCACAGGTCACGGGCTTTGGCGGGCCGGAGGTTGTGAAAGAGGAGGGGGTAAGTGCAGCATAATCATATTCATCGACAGCGGGCGGCGGTGTACCAGTGGTTTTCGCAACTGCTGTTCCGTGAGCTGGACGAGGAGCAACTCATCCGCCTTGAAAGTGGGGAAAGCCGAAAGTGGCTGGCGTCGTTGACGGCTATCCCTGGGTTATCCGTTGATGTCAAAAACCTGGAACGTAGTCTCGTTCGGGCGCTGCGCCGTGAAAGCCGACAGCTGGAGCTGGCGGCGGACTATGCCTCGTTGTTTTTGCTGGCACCTCCCGGCGGCGTTTCTCCCTATGCGGGGCATTATCCGCATACGACCGCGCCTGATGAACGCAAGGAAATGAATGTGCTGTTAGTCGAGTATGGGCTGACACCGCAGGACAACGAGCCTGCCGACCATATTGCTGTACAGCTGGCACTGATGGCGAGAATGGTTACCAAAAAGGAGACGTTATCGGCGCAATATTACTTTTTGCATCATCACATTATGTGCTGGGCACCCCTGCTACGGGAAAGTTGTTTACAGCGGGACGAAGAGGGGGTTTATCCTCAGGCGGTTAACGTCATAACGCATTTTATGCGTGAGGATGAGCTGTATCTGGAATCTCTGTTGATGGATGATTTTTACCTCAGCAGCCAGGGCTGAAAAGAACAAAGGGACAGCAAATGCTGTCCCTTTTCACCGCTGTCGCAGCAGAAAAGTTAGTCTGAGCGGCCCATGTAGCGACGTTCTTCGATATGAATACGGATTTTTTCACCTGCACTCAGATATTCAGGAACCAGGATAACCAGACCGGTGCTCATGGTCGCTGGTTTGTTACGCGCACTTGCTGACGCGCCTTTAATGCCCGGAGCCGTTTCAACGATTTCCAGGTCTACCGTTTGCGGCAGTTCAAGCGCCAGCAGCTGGCCGTCCCAGGTCAGTACCTGCATATCCGGCATTCCGCCTTCCGGGATGAACAGCAATTCTTCTTCGATCTGGTCTTTGGTGAAGGTATACGGGGTATAGTCTTCTTTATCCATGAAGACGTATTCGTTGCCATCGACATAGGAGAAATCAACGCCACGACGGCTCAGGGTGACGGTATCAACGATGTCATCACCTTTGAAGCGCTCTTCAACTTTCAGACCGGTACGAACATCAGAAAAACGCATTTTGTACAGCGTGGCGGCGCCACGTGCGGTTGGTGATTGAATATCAATATCTTTTACAATCAGCAGTTTGCCGTTGTAATTCAGTACCATACCTTTTTTAATTTCGTTCGCTCTTGGCATCGAAAAAATCCTGTAATGAGGAGTGTCTAAAATATCGCGTAAAACTACTCGCGCCGGGGCATTCAGGCAAGCGGAATTGATGCTTTTGCTGGTGCCCAAAAGGTGTTACTGTGCGCTTCCTGCACAATCCGATGGTTTACGATAAAGAGAGTACTGTATGGAATGCCGTCCGGATTGTGGTGCATGTTGCACCGCGCCTTCAATTTCCAGTCCCATCCCCGGCATGCCTGATGGCAAGCCCGCTAATACACCATGCGTTCAGCTGGATGAATCCCTGCGTTGTAAAATTTTTGCTTCGCCTCTGCGGCCAAAAGTGTGCACCGGTTTACAGCCCAGTGCGGAAATGTGCGGACAGACGACGCACCAGGCCATGGTCTATCTCATCGAGCTTGAGGCGCTGACCGCACCTTAAACGTCTTTGATGCGCGTCAGACACGCGACGGTGGCGACGATCATCACCAACGCAAACCAGAATACCGCGTGATAGTTCCAGATTTCAGCGGCAATACCCGCCAACGATCCGGCAATAATCCAGCCCACGCGAATGGTATTTGTATAGAGAGTTGTAGCTGAACCCGCTTGTCCCGGCATCAGATCCTGGAAATAGAGCATGCCAATCCCGCCGAGGATGCCGATGTAAATCGCGTTCAGCAGTTGTAAGCCAAGCAATATCGCCGGAGAGTGGGCCAACAGCATGCCGGCATAAAAGAAAAATCCGGCGACAACGGCGATTCTCATCAACAGGCGTTTGCCCAGACGCTTCGCGAAGTATCCGGCAATCAACATGGTTGGGATTTCCAGCCCCGCGGCAGTTCCCATCATGATGCCCGCCAGCTTTTCCGGCAGATGCAGCTCGTTGATAATAAACAACGGCATATTAATGATATAGAGACTGTTGGTCCCCCACATTAATGTGCAGATAACAAACAGTAGCAGCGTGTCGCGTCGATTGCGGCGCGGGGCTTCTACCGCGCCTGTCGCGAGAGGCACGTTTTTACTCATCGAGGGTAAGAACAGCCAGACCATTACGCCGCAGACAACAAACGCCACCGCCGCGCTGAGGTACATCACCGTAAAGCTAAACCCCATGGCGAGCGCGTAGGCCAGCGGCGGGCCAATCACCCAGGCCAGCGAAACCTGCGCACGTAATATTGAACTGAACATGACGGCTTCCCGACCCGTACGGTCGGCGTGCTCGCGGGCGAGAGCAAACATTTGCGGGTTGGCGGTCGAACCGAAGCTGCTGAGGAATACCCCGACAAACAGCAGAATAAAATAGTTACGGTTCCAGGCGAACAGCACGCAGGCCAACATCCCCAGCACGCAGCAAAACACAATCAGGTTTTTGCGATCGCCTTTTTTATCTGAACGTCCAGCCAGAAACTGACTCACCAAAATGCCGATCACGGCGCTACCGGTAAAAAAGAACCCGACCATGCCGGGACGGGCATGGACTTCATCCGTCAGAAAAAGGCTGAGCGTTGGCGTCTGCAACGCACCGGCGATACCCGTCAGAAATGCGACAAGCAGGAACGCCGAAGACGTTAAATCAAACGCCTTGGGTGTGGCGGCTACGGGGGTGTTGTGCATGTTTTGATATCAATAATGTGAAGAGACGCGGAGTTTACGCTGCTTGTCAGAAAATAAACAGGGAGCCAAATCAAAATCGGCATCAAAAATCAAAATAGCATTTCAGTCAGAGAAAGCAGTTTGCTGACGCTGCTGAATCTGACAGGCTGACGCCGTTTTTGCGTCAGCAATTTTTTCTCCTCCGCGGAAAAAATGTGCGTTATCTCTAAATTCAGCAAGTAATTTGTCAACTTTACTTGTGTGCTGAAGAAAAAAGAGCAAGACTTCTTGAAACGTTTCAGCGTCATCTCGCCATAACTGATGGAGTCAGGTGACGCCTTTTTTCTCATGTTAGCTGAATCGTTTCAAATCAGCGGGAGAGGAGAACCATGTTCCAGTTATCTGTTCAGGATATTCACCCGGGCGAACAGGCCGGGAATAAAGAAGAGGCTATTCGCCAGGTTGCCGCTGCCTTAGTGCTGGCAGGTAACGTAGCGGAAGGCTACGTCGATGGCATGCTGGCGCGTGAACAACAGACGTCCACGTTCCTCGGCAACGGTATTGCTATTCCTCACGGTACGACGGACACGCGCGATCGGGTGCTGAAAACCGGCGTGCAGGTGTTTCAGTTTCCGCAGGGTGTGATCTGGGGTGAAGGGCAGGTTGCTTATGTGGCAATCGGCATCGCCGCCAGCTCTGATGAGCACCTCGGTTTACTGCGTCAGCTGACGCATGTGCTGAGCGATGACTCCGTCGCTGAACAGCTGAAATCTGCGACCACGGCGGAAGAGTTGCGCGCGTTGCTGATGGGGGAAAAGCAAAGCGAACAGCTGAAGCTTGATAACGAAACGCTGTCGCTGGACGTCGTTGCCAACTCGCTGGTCACGCTGCAGGCGCTCAACGCCGCACGGCTGAAAGAGGTCGGCGCGGTTGACGCCACCTTTGTGGCCAGAGCCATTAATGAGCAACCGATGAATCTCGGTCAGGGGATCTGGCTGAATGACTGTGCTGAAGGCAATGTGCGCAGCGCCGTTGCGGTCAGCCGCGCAGCAACAGCGTTCGATGTACAAGGTGAAGCGGCAGCCCTGCTGGTGACCGTCGCCATGAATGACGAACAACCGGTTGCGGTGCTGAAGCGCCTTGGCGATCTGCTGCTGAATAATAAAGCTGACCGTTTGTTGAAAGCCGATGCGGCAACGGTGCTGGCGCTGCTGACCAGCGATGATGCCTTAACTGATGATGTACTGAGCGCCGAATTTATTGTGCGCAATGAGCATGGTTTACACGCCCGCCCGGGCACCATGCTGGTGAATACGATTAAACAATTTAACAGTGAAATTACCGTGACAAATCTTGATGGAACCGGCAAGCCGGCGAATGGACGCAGTCTGATGAAAGTTGTGGCATTAGGCGTGAAGAAAGGACATCACCTGCGCTTTACCGCCCAGGGTGAAGATGCTGAACAGGCGCTGAAAGCGATTGGCGAAGCCATCGCGGCGGGTCTTGGGGAGGGCGCGTAATGAGCAGACGTGTTGCTACTATCACCCTTAACCCAGCCTACGATCTGGTGGGTTTCTGCCCGGAAATTGAACGCGGTGAAGTGAACCTGGTTAAAACGACCGGTCTGCACGCGGCAGGGAAAGGGATTAACGTCGCTAAGGTTCTGAAAGATTTAGGTATCGATGTAACGGTGGGCGGTTTCCTCGGTAAAGACAACCAGGATGGTTTTCAGCAGTTGTTCAGCGAGCTGGGTATCGCCAACCGTTTTCAGGTTGTACAGGGGCGTACGCGTATCAACGTCAAGCTGACCGAAAAAGACGGCGAAGTGTCCGATTTCAATTTCTCCGGCTTTGAAGTCACCCCGGCTGACTGGGAACGCTTTGTGAATGACTCGCTGAGCTGGTTGGGCCAGTTCGACATGGTGTGCGTCAGCGGCAGTTTGCCGACCGGCGTTAGCCCGGAAGCATTCACCGACTGGATGACGCGCCTGCGCAGTCAGTGTCCTTGCATTATCTTTGATAGTAGTCGTGAAGCATTAGTGGCCGGTCTGAAAGCGGCACCATGGCTGGTGAAACCAAACCGTCGTGAACTGGAAATCTGGGCAGGCCGTAAGCTGCCAGAAATGAAAGATGTGATTGAAGCTGCACATGCGTTGCGCGAGCAGGGTATTGCTCACGTGGTGATTTCACTTGGCGCGGAAGGAGCTCTGTGGGTTAACGCTTCGGGTGAGTGGATTGCTAAACCGCCGTCAGTGGAGGTGGTAAGCACCGTAGGCGCGGGTGATTCAATGGTTGGCGGCCTGATTTACGGCCTGCTGATGCGTGAATCCAGTGAACACACCCTGCGTCTGGCAACCGCTGTTGCCGCCCTGGCGGTAAGCCAAAGCAATGTGGGCATTACCGATCGTCCTCAGTTGGCCGCAATGATGGCGCGTGTCGACTTAAAACCGTTTAACTGACAGCAGGAGAGGCATAATGAAAACGCTGCTGATTATTGACGCTAATCTCGGCCAGGCTCGCGCTTATATGGCGAAAACCCTGCTTGGAGCGGCGGCGCAGAAAGCACATCTGGAAATTATTGATAATCCTAATGATGCCGAACTGGCAATTGTTCTGGGCGACACGCTTCCTGCCGACAGTTCGCTGAACGGCAAAAAAGTCTGGCTGGGCGATATTGGTCGTGCGGTTGCGCATCCTGAACTTTTCCTCAGTGAAGCGAAAGGCCACGCAAAACCTTATAGCGCTCCGGTTGCGACAGCGTCCGTGGCCAGTAGTGGTCCAAAACGCGTGGTGGCGGTGACGGCTTGTCCAACTGGCGTTGCCCATACGTTTATGGCCGCTGAAGCTATTGAAACAGAAGCGAAAAAACGTGGCTGGTGGGTGAAGGTTGAAACCCGTGGTTCTGTTGGCGCAGGCAATGCCATTACGCCGGAAGAGGTGGCTCAGGCGGATCTGGTGATTGTGGCGGCTGACATTGAAGTTGATCTGGCGAAGTTTGCCGGAAAACCAATGTACCGTACTTCTACTGGCCTTGCGCTGAAGAAAACGAAGCAGGAGCTGGATAAAGCGCTGGAAGAAGCAACGCCGTACCAGCCTGCCGGCAAAGCGCAGTCTGCAACCACTGAAGGTAAGAAAGAGAGCGCTGGCGCGTATCGTCACCTGCTGACGGGCGTATCCTACATGCTGCCGATGGTGGTTGCTGGCGGTCTGTGTATTGCACTCTCATTCGCTTTTGGTATCGAAGCGTTCAAGGAACAGGGTACGCTGGCGGCGGCGCTGATGCAGATTGGCGGTGGTTCAGCTTTCGCGCTGATGGTGCCGGTTCTGGCGGGCTACATCGCGTTTTCCATCGCTGACCGTCCGGGTCTGACGCCTGGTCTTATCGGCGGTATGCTGGCGGTGAGCACCGGTTCCGGCTTTATTGGCGGGATTATTGCCGGTTTCCTTGCCGGTTATGTGGCGAAGCTCATCAGCACGAAGCTGAAACTCCCGCAGAGTATGGAAGCGCTGAAACCGATCCTGATCATTCCGCTGCTCTCAAGCCTGGTGGTTGGTCTGGCCATGATCTACCTGATCGGTAAACCAGTGGCGGGCATTCTGGAAGGTCTGACCCACTGGCTGCAAACCATGGGAACCGCGAACGCGGTGCTGCTTGGAGCGATTCTTGGCGGCATGATGTGTACCGATATGGGCGGTCCGGTTAACAAAGCGGCGTATGCTTTCGGTGTGGGCCTGCTTAGTACGCAAACCTATGCGCCGATGGCGGCGATTATGGCGGCGGGTATGGTGCCTCCGCTGGCCCTGGGCCTGGCAACGCTGGTGGCGCGTCGTAAGTTCGACAAAGCGCAGCAGGAAGGCGGTAAAGCTGCGCTGGTACTGGGCCTGTGCTTTATTACCGAAGGGGCTATCCCATTCGCTGCCCGTGACCCGATGCGCGTTCTGCCTTGCTGTATCGTTGGCGGCGCGATTACCGGGGCTATCTCGATGGCGGTGGGGGCTAAGCTGATGGCGCCGCACGGCGGTCTGTTCGTGCTGTTAATCCCTGGCGCAATCACTCCGGTGGTTGGATACCTGCTGGCGATTATTGCCGGTACGCTGGTAGCCGGTCTCTCCTACGCGGTGCTGAAACGCCCGGAAGCAGAGGTTGTGGCAAAGGCGGCCTGATTTAACGCTGACATCCGGGGCAGAGATTTCTCTGCCCCTTTTTTTATCCATTAAATCTGCCAGGTAGTGTTAAACCGGTTCAGGCAATCATTGGCGCGATGATAAAACCAAAGGCAACGCCAGCAATGATCCCGCCAAGTCCTGGCAACATAAACGGATGGTTTAAGACATACTTACCCACGCGCGTTGTCCCGGTGGTGTCGAACTCCATTGCCGCCAGCGAAGTCGGATAAGTTGGCAGAACAAACACGCCGGTCACTGCGACATAGGAAGCCAGAATGGCCCATGTGGGTACGCCGAGCGCGACGGCAAGAGGGATAATCAGCGGCGTGGTGGCTCCCTGCGAATAGAGAAGCGCGCAGGTACCAAACAGCACCAGCGCCAACAGCATCGGATAAGCCCGTAGAATATCGCCCGCGATATCCTTTATCCCCGTTAAGTGGGCATCAATGAAAGTTGTGCCCAGCGTAACAATACCCAGAATCACTGCCAACGAACTCATACCCGCCCGAAACGTGGATGTCAGGACAATCGCGTCTGTTGATGTTTTGCATAGCACCACCATCAGACACGCGGCAGCTAGCATGCAGATAATGATAATATCCCGGGTATTCATGGGGGTACCTGCATCGAATCCAGGGCGCAATTGAGGGCATGCGGCAAGAATAACGATGACCACCGTTGCCAGCATAAACAGGGCGACTGACAGTCTGGCACCTGGCGTTGTGCTGTTTTGCCCTGCATATTTACGCACCAGTCCTTTTTGCAGGCGTTCCAGATAGACTTCATCATCCTGTAGCTCACATCCCTGACGTGAGGCGATAAAAGCGGCGACCATCGCGGCGACAAATGAGGCAGGCAGACAAACCGCCATGACCTGAATAAAGCTGATACCGTTGCCTTCCATAATAGTCAGCATAGCGGCCATTGCGGCACTGATCGGCGAACCGGATATCGCCACCTGAGAAGCGACTACGGAGCCTGCGAGCGTACGGGAAGGGCGAATACCTGACTCTTTGGCAACTTCGGCAATCACTGGCAGAGTAGAAAAGACGATGAACCCTGTTCCCGCCATAATCGTCATCGACCAGGTAATAATCGGCGCAATAATATTGATATATTTAGGGTTACGGCGCATAAAATTACCGGCAATGCGAACCAGATAATCCATGCCTCCGGCGGCCTGTAGCGCCGATGCCGCCACCACCACCGTCATAATAATAAGAATAACGTCAACGGGTGGTGAACCAATTTGCAGCCCAAATCCCAGCGTTAAAATAGCCAGCCCCAGCCCGCCGCATAAACCAATACCAATTCCGCCAAGGCGGATACCGAAAAATATTGCGCCCAACACTACGATAATTTCTAGCCAAATCATAATGGCCTCCGCCAGAGAGTAATTTGTAATTAAAATGGATTTTTATTTAATGCAACAATTAAACAGGTATGGACATTCATTGTGCCAAAAGGTGATTTTTACCCACGCGTTTCTCGTACCATTTAATACCGGCACGAACCAACGAACCGGTTGAATCAATATATTTCTCAGGTGACTTGTTGACTGCTTCGGCAAGAATGACAGGAACTTCAGTACATCCGAGCACGATGACTTGTGCCCCGCGTGAGAAGAGTGCTTCAGCCTGTTCATTCATCAGCGTTTGCGCCCGCTTAGCATCACCAGCTTTTAAGCAATAAATGCTTTCCATCACTTTTTCCTGACTGGATGAGTCAGGGCTGATGCAGGTTAACCCAAGAGATTCTATGCCTTTTTGATAGAGGCCCATGTATAAAGTGGCGTTGGTGGCGAGTAATCCGATTTGCGATTTCCCGCAGTTTTTAACCTCATTGATGGTCGTTTCAACGATACTGAGCAGCTCTGTATGGCAGCACGCTTTTAATTCATTAAACCAAAAGTGGGCGGTGTTACAGGGGATCACAATACACTCGGCGCCAGCATCTTCGAGTTTATGCATATAATCGCGCATTGCCGGAAGTGGGGAATGACCATGATGCATTAACGCGTCGGTTCGGTCTGGAATGTCAGGAATAGATGAAATAATTAAGGGGATATGTTCCTGGTCACGTTGCGCAGCGGTAAAAGTGACGAATTTATTAAACAGATCGACCGTTGCAGCAGGTCCCATACCACCAAGCACGCCAATTAAACCTTTCACGATATATACCTCAATTCACCGATGATTAATATTCAGAGCCGGGTTGTGTCTGCTGATAATGTTTAACAGCAGTGAGAGGTGAGGAGAAATGCAATAATGTATGGTTCAATGCAAAAACCGCATGACTGTGGTTTATTGTGTAACCTCAGCAGGCCGGTATTCGGCCAGAGGCTCCGCGTTACGCGGCGGACAACCGGTCGTAACCGATAGGGAGAGAAGTATGTTAATGTTAAAAATGAAGCCTTGATGCAAAAAACGAATCACCAGGCGCTAATGATGAATGTCATCTCCGGAACTATTCAGGCATGATGCTTTAAGGCTAATAGGCATATTTAAATATCCGCGTGATAAGCATGAAAAATATTGAGACAAAATGGTTATATGATTTTCTGACGTTGGAGGCATGCCGTCATTTTTCCCAGGCAGCTGAGGAGCGTAACATATCCCAACCGGCATTTAGTCGGCGGATCAAGGCGCTCGAATCAGCCGTGGGTGTGCTGCTTTTTGATCGCACAACGAGCCCACTGCAACTCACGGAGGAGGGCAAGCTATTTCATTCGCAAACCCGTAGTTTGTTGCAACAGCTGGAATGTAATCTGGATGAGCTAAGCGGCCACAATTTACTGGGTGTACCCAATATCAAAATAGCGGCGGCACATTCTCTGTCGCTGACGATGTTGCCCAGATTGGTGCACTCAATGGCGGCCTGGGGTGAGGAGTTTGTCTATCACGTTGAAGCTATTGATGTTGTTCAGGCGGTGAATACTCTGCGCGAGGGGAAAAGCGATTTTATTATCTCCTTTCGGGATGAAGACTTAATGCAGTCACCTTTCTGCGGCTTGAAGGTTTTTGAGTCTGAACTGTACCCCGTGTGTGCTGCTGATGCGCAGGGTAAGGCGTTGTTTGATATCTATCAGTCGCAGGCGCCGATTCTGAACTATACCAGCACATCCTACATGGGAAGATTGGTAAACCGTCATCTGGCGGAAGTAGGCGGCATTTCAGCCCGTACGCTGTTTATGTCTTCGATGAGTGAGTTATTAAAAAATATGGCATTGGATGGGCATGGTATCGCCTGGCTGCCGGCGTGGACAATCGTAAACGAACTGCGCGAAAAGCGGCTGGTTTGTCTGCAGACGCCGGAACTGATGGTGCCTATTCAGGCTTATATTTACCGAATGGATACCCGGTTGAATAAAACGGCTGAGCACTTCTGGCGGATTTTGTACAACCATATGCCAGAAGACCTTGTTTCGCTCAGTTGATACGAACCGGTTCGCCTGGCGCATCTGAAAAATCTCCGGTTATGCCGGAGTTAAACTCTTTAGACTGCTTGAATTGTGTACTACCTCTCATTTTCTCTTTCCTTTACAGACTGTATCTATAAAAAATTGTGATTCTGTTCATATCTATTGAGTTTAGATCTTGAATATGGATTTACTTTGTCAAAAACACGCTTACTATGAACATGTGTTTGATAGTGAACATGTGCTCTAATAACCTAATGTGTGGCGTTGGTTATTTTTAACGAACTCATTTGTGGCAAGTTAATTGCCAGGGGACGTGCTATGCGTGAAAAGGAATACATAGTAACTATTGGCTCGGCCAATATGGATGTTGCTGGGTATTCGCATGCTTCTCTAAATTATGCGGATTCGAATCCAGGAAAGATAAAATTCACCCCCGGCGGAGTTGGACGTAACATTGCACATAATCTCGCGCTGCTGGGGAAAAATTCATGGTTACTGACGGCGGTTGGTAATGATTTTTATGGACAATCGTTATTGGCGCAAACCAATCAATCCGGAGTTCATGTTGATAAGTGTCTTATCGTTCCCGGAGAGAATACGTCCAGTTATTTATCATTGCTTGATAATACCGGTGAAATGTTGGTTGCCATTAATGATATGAGCATTACCGAACATATTTCAGCAGATTTTTTATCACAGCATCATGATTTTATTCGGCAGGCGAAAGTCATCGTCGCCGATTGCAATATCAGCGAAGATGCCCTGGCATGGGTGCTGGAAAATGCCGGAGAGCTTCCGGTGTTTGTTGACCCGGTATCGGCATGGAAATGCGTCAAAATTCGCGAGCGGCTTGGACAAATTCACACTCTTAAACCCAACCGGCTTGAAGCCGAAACGCTAAGCGGTATTGCGCTTTCCGGGCGTGATGACGTGGGTAAAGTCGCCGCCTGGTTTCATGATCGCGGCTTAAATAGGCTGGTGCTCAGCATGGGCGGCGACGGTGTTTATTACAGTGATATTGCGGGGAGTCGTGGTTGGTCGCTGCCGATTAAAACTCACGTCATTAATGTTACCGGGGCTGGCGATGCGATGATGGCTGGACTGGCTTCCTGCTGGGTAGACGGCATGCCCTTTATTGATTCGGTTCGATTTGCGCAGGGTTGTTCATCAATGGCGTTAGCCTGTGAATATACCAATAACCCTGATTTGTCTGTTGCGAATGTAAGCTCATTAGTGGAGAACACAGAATGTCTGAATTAACTCTTTCCTCTGAATTATTACAAATATCTCCAGAAGTACAGGAAGCATTAAACAGTAAGAAGCCGATTGTTGCACTTGAATCAACCATTATTTCTCATGGTATGCCATTTCCGCAGAATGCCCAGACAGCGATTGAAGTAGAAGAAACTATTCGTAAACACGGTGCGGTTCCTGCGACCATTGCCATTATTGGCGGAATAATGAAAGTTGGTTTAAGCAAAGATGAAATTGAGCTGCTTGGGCGAGAAGGTCATAGCGTTACGAAAGTAAGTCGTCGTGATTTGCCGTTTGTGGTCGCGGCAGGAAAAAATGGTGCAACGACTGTTGCCTCAACCATGATTATTGCCGCCCTGGCGGGAATTAAAGTATTTGCGACAGGGGGAATAGGTGGAGTTCATCGTGGTGCTGAACATACCTTTGATATTTCCGCGGATCTGCAAGAACTGGCGCATACCAATGTCACGGTAATTTGTGCCGGGGCGAAATCTATTCTTGATCTCGGCTTAACTACTGAATATTTAGAAACCTTTGGTGTGCCGTTAATTGGTTATCAAACCAACGCGTTGCCAGCATTTTTCTGCCGTACCAGTCCGTTTGAGGTCAGTATCCGTCTGGACAGTGCGCAAGAGATTGCCCGTGCCATGGCGGTGAAATGGCAAACGGGTCTCGACGGCGGTCTGGTTGTTGCGAACCCCATCCCAGAGCAGTTTGCGATGGCCGAAGAGAAAATTAATGCGGCAATCGATCGGGCGGTAAAAGAAGCGGAAGATCAGGGCGTCGTGGGCAAAGAGAGTACGCCGTTCCTGTTAGCGCGGGTTGCAGAGCTGACCGGTGGTGACAGCCTGAAATCAAATATTCAGCTGGTGTTCAACAATGCGGTACTGGCCTGTGAAATTGCGAAGGAGTATCAGCGCCTCGTCTGACAGAGTTTCCCGGGCAGAATGCGGTCGCCCGCGAATATCAAACCTACCAAAACCTGGCGATAACGCCGGGTTTCCTGGCATGAAGGGAATTTCATTATGGATATAATGAGAAGTGTTGTGGGTATGGTGGTATTACTGGCCATCGCGTTTCTGCTGTCAGTAAATAAAAAACGTATCAGTCTGCGCACGGTCGGGGCTGCACTGGTACTGCAAATCGCAATCGGCGGCATTATGCTGTACTTCCCGCCAGGAAAATGGCTGGTTGAACAGGCTGCGCTCGGTGTCCACAAGGTAATGTCATACAGTGACGCGGGAAGCGCATTTATCTTTGGCTCCCTGGTAGGGCCAAAAATGGATGTGCTGTTTGACGGAGCCGGGTTTATCTTCGCTTTTCGGGTGCTTCCGGCCATCATTTTTGTGACCGCACTGATCAGTCTTCTCTACTACATTGGCGTGATGGGGCTGTTGATCCGCATCCTCGGCGGTATTTTCCAGAAAGCGCTGAACATCAGTAAGATCGAGTCATTTGTCGCCGTAACGACGATTTTCCTCGGGCAAAACGAGATCCCGGCGATCGTGAAGCCGTTTATTGACCGCCTGAATCGCAATGAGCTGTTTACCGCTATTTGTAGCGGGATGGCCTCGATTGCTGGCTCAATGATGATCGGTTACGCCGGAATGGGCGTTCCGATTGACTATTTGCTGGCGGCATCGTTGATGGCAATCCCTGGCGGTATTTTGTTCGCGCGTATGCTGAGTCCGGCAACTGAAGAATCTCGCGTCACCTTTGAGAACCTGTCATTTACTGAAACGCCACCGAAAAGCATCATCGAAGCAGCGGCGAGCGGAGCGATGACCGGGCTGAAAATTGCCGCTGGCGTGGCGACGGTCGTAATGGCATTTGTCGCCATTATCGCGCTGATTAACGGCATTATTGGCGGAATTGGTGGGTGGTTTGGCTTTGGTCATGCCACTCTGGAAGGGATCTTTGGCTATGCGCTAGCCCCGCTGGCGTGGATTATGGGTGTGGACTGGGGCGATGCGACGCTGGCAGGCAGCCTGATCGGACAGAAGCTGGCGATTAATGAGTTTGTCGCTTATCTCAACTTCTCGCCGTATCTGCAAACGGGTGGAACGCTGGATGTGAAGACCATTGCGATTATCTCGTTTGCGCTGTGCGGTTTCGCTAACTTTGGTTCGATTGGCGTTGTCGTCGGGGCATTTTCGGCGATAGCGCCACAGCGTGCCCCGGAAATCGCGCAGCTTGGCATGCGCGCGCTGGCAGCAGCAACGCTGTCAAACCTGATGAGCGCCACTATAGCCGGTTTCTTTATCGGGCTGGCATAGCGAAAATAATGCCGGATACGCGTAGCGCCATCCGGCATTACATTTAAGCAGTTTGCAGCAAATACAATGCGTTATCTGCTGAGAGGGTTGGGTTGTTGATGCTGACGCTGGCTCGCGATAATGCCGCGCAGGCCATGGCAAAGTGAGCGCTTTCACGAAATTCACTACCTTCCAGAAAGCTGTACAGCAATCCCGCCATAAAAGCATCGTCGGCGCCAAAACTGTCTACAACCGTATGCTCAGGAGGCGTCAGTAAAAACTGTTCTCCGTCCTTTTCGCTGCAAAAAACGGATTCATCTTCCAGGCAAACAAAGATTCGTTTTACCCCTTGCTGATGGAGACTATTAACGGCCAGTACGCGATCGGCATCTGAATGAATAGGTTGACCCCACAAAATCGCCAGCTCTTTCTGCGTTGGTTTTAGCGTATGAATACGCGTAAACCAGGTCTTCATTTTTGCCGCTTTGAACTCTGAAACGGTGTCAATGAATACCGGAATATCATCAGCAATAGTAAAGACCCACTCAATGGCTTCGGCAGTCAGATTGCAATCTGCCAGTACGACACCGGAATGGCGGATCAAATCTCGCGAACTGTTCAGTAACTGCGGCGTCAATTGTTGCAGGATATGGGTATCGTTAATTGCCAGTACGGTCTCTTCCTGCTGATTAGCGATCGACAGGTAAGTTGAGGTGTTATGTCCATGCAGGCGTATGCAACTGGAAACGTTAACACCGGCCTGACGCGTTTGTTCTAGCAATGTTTCGCCATAGAAATCACTGCCAACAGCGGAAATTAAGTGGACGTCACGGCCCAGCAGCGCCAGGTTGTGGGCGATGTTACGTCCCACGCCGCCTGCCGAGCAGTGAATGCTACCAGGGTTAGAGGCAGCCTGAGGATAGTGGATGTCAGCAACACCACGAATATCCATATTGATCGCCCCAACAACCACGCAATAATCCTGTTCGGTAAGGATATAACCTTTACCTTTGATCATGCCTTTACGCATCAAATCCATAATATGCGCAGCAACGCGTGAACGGCTGATCTGCAAAATATCGGCGATTTCATTCTGCTGAATCAACGGATTGCGACGCAGGATCTTAAGGATCTGCTTTTCCCTGTCGTTCATGATTATGCCACCGCTTTTTCTGTTTGCTGGGCTTTCAGCCAGGCAATCTCTTCTGCCCAGATATCCGGATTAATCGTTTCCAGCACCAGCGGAATGCCGTCAAAACGATTGTCCTGCATGATCCAACGGAAGGCATCATGGCCAATATTGCCTTCACCTAAGCTGTGGTGACGGTCAACGCGACTGCCAAATGCGCTCTTGGCGTCGTTCAGGTGCATACCGCGTAGGTACCTGAAGCCGACAATACGTTCAAATTCCGCAAACGTCTTTTCGCATTCCTCGACGGAGCGCAAATCGTAACCGGCCGCGAAGGCATGGCAGGTATCAATACAGACGCCGACGCGGGACTTATCTTCGACGCCGTCGATAATGGCGGCAAGGTGCTCAAACTTAAATCCAAGGTTGCTGCCTTGTCCGGCTGTATTTTCGATAACTGCCGTAACGCCCTGGGTCTGAGCAAGGGCGATGTTGATGGATTCGGCAATGCGCGCCAGACACTCATCTTCCGGGATCTGCATCAAATGGCTGCCCGGGTGAAAGTTCAGCAAGGATAAGCCCAGCAGTTCACAGCGCTGCATTTCATCTATAAACGCATCACGTGATTTTTCCAGCGCATCGCTAACCGGATGACCGAGGTTAATCAGGTAACTGTCGTGAGGCAGGATCTGGGCGGCAGTATAGTGATACTTCTCGCAGGCAGATTTAAAATCATCAATGATTTCGGTCGTCAGCGGCGCGGCACGCCACTGGCGCTGATTTTTGGTGAACAGGGCGAATGCGGTCGCTTCGATTTCTGCGGCTCGAATAGCGGCGTTAGCCAGACCGCCAGCGGCGCTTACGTGCGCTCCGATATATTTCATAAATTTAACCCGCCATACTCAAATACAAAAAGGGAGAGTATAGCGGGTTAATAGAGGTGAGTCGTGATCGTTTATGCCATCAGCGCGTGGATAGCGACGTTAATCGCACCGCCACCCACAATCAGCCAGACAAACAGCAGCAGGGCCATCAGTAACGGTTTGGCACCGGCTTTTTTCAGCGCGCTAACGTGCGTGGTCAGCCCCAGGGCAGCCATCGCCATTGCCAGCAAAATGGTGTCCAGCGTTACCAGCATGTTCACTACTGACTGTGGCAGCAGGTGGAACGAGTTAAAAATTGCGACCACAATGAACAGGATGGCAAACCATGGAATGGTTATTTTGCTCTTCTCACCGCCCGTGGCCGGAGACAGTTGTTTAACGCGTGCGGCCAGGAGGATAAGGAACGGTGCCAGCATCATGACGCGCAGCATTTTGGCAATAACCGCGGCGTTTTCCGCATCCGGGCTAATGGCGTGCCCGGCAGCCACAACCTGTGCAACTTCATGCATGGTGGAGCCAATGTAAATGCCGTAGGTTTCTGGGCTAAACCAGTGTGAAAGCAACGGATACATCGCCGGATACAGGAAGATTGCGATAGTACCGAAGATAACCACGGTGGCGACAGCGACGGTCACTTTACTGGCTTCTGCTTTCACCACTGGTTCGGTTGCCAGCACGGCGGCGGCACCACAAATGCTGCTACCCGCGCCAATCAGCCAACTGGTGTGACGGTCCAGACCAAATACTTTCTGCCCCAGGAAACAGGCAATCATAAAGGTACTGCTTAGCGTTAACACATCAATCACGATACCGCTGACGCCGACGTCAGCAATTTGCGCGAAGGTGAGGCGGAAACCGTAGAGGATAATCCCCAGACGTAATAAATGTTGTTTCGCGAACAGCACGCCGCCGTCACAGCTTTTCCAGATGTGCGGATAGACGGTGTTGCCGAGAATCATCCCCAATAAGATGGCTAAGGTGAGGGCGCTGAACCCGGCACCTGCGACGGCGGGAATGGATCCTCCCCATAAGGCGACCCCAGTGATAACTGCACTCAGGGCAAGCCCCGGAATAAAATGCCACGCTGTACGACGATGAGTCTGTAAGGTGAGTTCTGTCATATCCTTCTCCTTTATCTGGGTAAAAGAGTAAGGCGAAGTGGTTTAAAAATAAAATTGATTATATATTTATAATTAATCTATATAAGTGGTATACCCGTCATACTTCAAGTTGCATGTGCGTTGGCTGCGCTCGTTCACCCCAGTCACGTACTTAAGTACGCTCCGGGGGATGCTCTCTCTTGCCGCCTTCCTGCAACTCAAATTATTTAGGGTATAAGTAACGGCTATCCGGTGGAAAACGACTATGCATATCACCCTACGACAACTTGAAGTGTTTGCTGAGGTACTAAAAAGCGGCTCAACGACCCAGGCATCTGTCATGCTGGCATTGTCGCAGTCGGCGGTGAGTGCGGCGCTTACCGATCTGGAAGGGCAACTTGGCGTGCAACTGTTTGACCGTGTCGGCAAACGGCTGGTGGTTAACGAACACGGACGCTTGCTTTATCCGCGCGCGCTGGCGTTACTTGAGCAAACGACCGAAATCGAACAGCTTTTTCGCAAAGATAATGGCGCCATTCGGGTCTATGCCAGTAGCACCATCGGTAATTATATTCTGCCCGCCATGATCGCCCGTTACCGCCAGGACTTCCCCGATTTACCGCTGGAGCTTAGCGTGGGCAACAGCCAGGACGTGATCAATGCGGTGCTGGATTTTCGGGTAGACATCGGGCTGATAGAAGGGCCGTGTCACAGTACGGAAATCATCTCTGAACCGTGGCTGGAGGACGAACTGGTGGTGTTTGCCGCACCGTCGTCACCACTCACAAAGGGGCCCGTTACGCTGGAACAGCTGGCTGCTTCGCCGTGGATCCTGCGTGAGCGAGGATCGGGTACGCGTGAACTGGTGGATTACCTGCTGTTGTCTCATCTGCCAAGATTTCAGATGGCGATGGAGTTGGGGAACTCCGAGGCCATTAAGCATGCGGTGCGCCATGGTCTCGGGATCAGCTGTTTGTCGCGTCGGGTCATTGCGGAGCAGTTACAGGCAGGGACGCTGAGCGAAGTTACCGTGCCACTGCCGCGTTTAGTGCGCACTCTCTGGCGCGTTCATCACCGGCAAAAACATATCTCCAATGCCATTACGCGTTTTTTATATTACAGCGACCAGGTTGAGTAGGGCGAATAGCGCGCTAACTCTCGTCAGGTCACCCTATCCATAATGGCTGTTACGTCTTAACCGCCTTGTGCTGCTCATTTTCTGCTTTACTTATAATCCGCGGCCAGTCATGAAGGTCTCTTATAACAGCGCATTTGTGCCGGAAGAATGCCATTTCGTCTGCTACAATCGCGCCTCATTTTTTGGATGGATAGCATTTTCACATGGTTTCCGAAACTAAAACCACAGAAGCGCCCACGCTACGTCGTGAACTGAAGGCGCGTCACCTGACGATGATTGCCATTGGAGGCTCCATCGGTACAGGTCTTTTCGTTGCATCTGGTGCAACTATTTCTGCGGCGGGTCCTGGCGGCGCGTTGTTCTCTTATATCCTGATCGGTCTGATGGTGTACTTCCTGATGACCAGCCTCGGTGAACTGGCTGCCTATATGCCGGTTTCCGGCTCGTTCTCCACTTACGGTCAAAACTACGTAGAAGAAGGCTTTGGCTTCGCGCTGGGCTGGAACTACTGGTACAACTGGGCGGTAACGATTGCCGTTGACCTGGTGGCCGCACAGCTGGTGATGAGCTGGTGGTTCCCGGACACGCCGGGCTGGATCTGGAGCGCACTGTTCCTCGGCGTTATCTTCCTGCTGAACTACATTTCCGTTCGCGGATTTGGTGAAGCGGAATACTGGTTCTCGCTGATCAAAGTTACCACTGTAATTATCTTCATCGTGGTTGGCGTGATGATGATTTTCGGTATCTTCAAAGGCACTCAGCCAGTGGGCTGGAGCAACTGGACGACCGGTGATGCACCGTTTGCCGGGGGTTTTGCCGCTATGATTGGTGTGGCGATGATCGTCGGCTTCTCCTTCCAGGGAACTGAGCTGATCGGTATCGCGGCAGGCGAATCTGAAGATCCTGAAAAGAACATTCCACGTGCGGTGCGTCAGGTGTTTTGGCGAATCCTGCTGTTCTATGTGTTCGCGATTTTGATTATCAGCCTGATTATCCCATACACCGATCCGAGCCTGCTGCGCAACGATGTGAAAGACATCAGCGTTAGCCCGTTCACGTTGGTATTCCAGCATGCGGGTCTGCTGTCAGCCGCAGCAGTAATGAACGCGGTTATCCTGACGGCGGTACTGTCAGCGGGTAACTCCGGGATGTATGCCTCCACGCGTATGCTTTACACCCTGGCATGCGACGGTAAAGCGCCGCGTATTTTCGGCAAACTGTCTCGTGGCGGCGTACCGCGTAACGCGCTGTATGCGACGACTGTGGTGGCGGGGCTGTGTTTCCTGACCTCTATGTTTGGTAACCAGACCGTGTACCTCTGGCTGCTGAACACCTCCGGGATGACGGGCTTTATCGCCTGGCTGGGGATCGCGATTAGCCACTATCGCTTCCGTCGCGGTTATGTGCTGCAGGGGCGCGATGTGAAGGATCTGCCGTACCGTTCTGGCTTCTTCCCACTGGGTCCGATCTTCGCCTTTGTGCTGTGCCTGATTATCACTCTGGGCCAGAACTACGAAGCGTTCCTGAAAGATAGCATTGACTGGGGCGGCGTGATGGCAACCTATATCGGTATCCCGCTGTTCCTGATTATCTGGTTTGGCTATAAGCTGGCGAAAGGAACTCATTTTGTTCGCTACAGCGAAATGAAATTCCCGGATCGCGTGAAGAAATAACAGTATAAAAAGCATAACAAAAACCCCGGCATGATGAGTGCCGGGGTTTTTTTATTGCGCCAGACTTAGAAGCTGTAAGTCAGGCCAACCGTGTAACGACGACCATCGAGAACAGTGTCGTAGGTATCGTAATCGATTTGCTTATCCAGCACGTTATACACGCCAGCGGTCATCAGCAGATCTTTGTTTGCATAATAGCGCAAACCAACATCGACCTGAGTATAGGACGGGGTGCCCTGCGCCATGGAGGTACGGCTCAGGTATTCAGACGTTTTCCCGCGCAGATTCAGACGGCTCCAGAAACCGAGATCCTGCGTGGCCTGCCAGTCCAGCGTGGTGTTGAACATATGCTTTGGCATTTTGTTCAATGGCTGACCGGAGAACTGACCGCTTTTCTGTTCAGATTCCGTGTAAGTGTAGTTCGCCGTCCAGTTGATGTCGGAAGTCATCTTCCAGCCGAAAGTGGATTCTACGCCGCGCATATTGGCTTTATCGACGTTAACGCGATCGCTGACGAAGTCATAGTGGGTATTGCCGATGGTACAGGCCGGATCGGAGCTGCTGTTACAGCGGCGCACTTCGGTGATTTTGTCTTTGAAGTCAGTATTGAACAGCGTGACGCCCGCGTTGAGATCGTTGCCGTTATCCCACAGTAAACCGATCTCTTCGCTGAGGCTTTTCTCCGGCTTCAGGTCCGGGTTGCCGACAATGATGCCGTTCAGTCTACCGCCGCCGGTGACCTGTCCCCAACTGGCAGACGACTGGCGCAGATCCGGTGCGCGATAGCCCGCTGAAACGCCGCCTTTTAAGGTCCATTGATCGCTCAGATGCCATACGCCATAACCGCGCGGCGTCCAGTTGTCGCCGTAGTTTTCATCTTTATCCATACGCAGACCGCCAGTCAGCGTGAAGGTATCGGTAACGGCCCACTCATCTTCAGCAAACAGCGCCCAGCTCCAGCGGGTCAGTTTGTTCAGTCCATCAGCAGCTTGCAGCTGGTTGCCGTTATCACTCAGTTTTTCATAACGGTATTGCCCGCCCAACGTCAGGGTGTGCGCCCCAAGGAAGACCTGGTTCTGGTTATTGAAAATCGTGTTGTAGGACTTCATCTGGCGACCTGGGTTTTCGGTCTCTTCCTGCTGGACATAGCTGGTGGAGTTGAAGTCGTCGTAATAACCGCTGTGGGTTAGTGAATACGTTGTGTGCACATACTTGTTTTCGCTTTTACTGTTGGGCTTGCAGCTTCCGTTGCGGCAGCTTTCCTCGGCCATGGATTTGCCTGGCGTACTGTCGCGATCCTGCAGTTCACGTGCGTAATCGAAGTCGATGTCATTTTTATCATCTGGCGTAAAGTTCAGGGTTAAGCCCCCGTTACGCATACGCTGTTCATTGTAGCCATTGAGGATTTTGTCCTCCGCCCGATGAGAGAATAATCCGGTCACTTTTGCGCCGAGTAATCCGTCAATCAGTGGCCCAGACGCATAGGCGTTGGTCTGATAAATATCGCCGGAGTCTCTGTCTTCCTGGAAAGTGGCATCGCCGTGCAGAGAGCCGGTCCAGGCTTTGGTATTCGACACTTTCTTGGTGATGACGTTGATGACGCCGCCCATCGCATCGGAGCCGTACAGAGATGACATTGGGCCACGGATTACCTCGATACGCTCGATGGATTCCAGCGGCGGCAGCCAACCTTGCTCAATACCTGAGTTGTCGCTGTTAGGACGTGTGCCGCGTGTGCTGATGCGTTTACCGTTGACCAGGAAGAGCGTGTATTGCGAAGCCATACCACGAATACTGATATCGCTGCTGCTACCCCCGCCGGTGACGACGACGCCAGGGACATCTTTTAGCGCATCGGTAACATCGCGATAGGCTTTGTCCTCAATCTGCTGCTTGGTAATAACAGATATCGAAGCGGGAGCGTCCTGAATTTTCTGTTCGAAGCCGGTGGCGGTAACCACCACGGTGTCTTGTTCAGCGGCATGCCCGAGTGATGGGAGACTGGCGACGCATACTGCGGCAGCTACAGCCTTAACGTGAGGTATAGTCATTTGTATCATTCCATTTAAATGAATTTACCCGGCATACTTCAAGTTGCAGATGCGTTGGCTACGCGCGTTCATACAACTCGAATTATTTAGGGCAACGATCAGCGCGTCATGTGAAAGGCCATGACAATTGTATGTATTTGTCTTTTAAGGACTCTTGTCTGTAAAGAAGCGAATGGATTGTACAAAAGTATGAATGTTTGTAAACACAAATGATAATCGAAATCATTTGTGTTTGATCTTGTTTTGAGGGTAATGCTTTTTAAATCAATAGGATAGTGGAGAAAGAAAAAAGGAGAAAAAGTGAAGGAATGATGGAGAAATGAAGAGGGCTGGCGCCCTCACTCAGGCGTTACTTCAACAAATACTGGGCGTGGAAGCGCAGGTGATCCTCAATAAACGACGCAATAAAGTAATAGCTATGGTCGTAACCGGGCTGGATGCGTAGCGTCATTGGCCATGCGGTTTGACGGGCCGTTTCGGCCAGCACCGCGGGTTGCAGCTGATCGGCGAGAAACTGATCGCTGTCTCCCTGATCAATAAGCGTCGGAATCGCGTCTGCGGGCTT
Source organism: Citrobacter sp. Cb041 (assembly GCF_030336655.1). Taxonomy (NCBI): domain Bacteria; kingdom Pseudomonadati; phylum Pseudomonadota; class Gammaproteobacteria; order Enterobacterales; family Enterobacteriaceae; genus Citrobacter; species Citrobacter sp. Cb041. Next base: position 341,185 of record NZ_JAOWDD010000043.1, read on the forward strand.
GCTGGCCAACATTAACTCGCAGCTGTCCCACGCGGCCCACTGTGATTTATCTTCACCCAGATACGCGCTAAAAGCCTTCTCCCCCCACGGAACGCGGCAAGGATTTACGATCGGCGCAAAGGCGGAAATGCTGGTGTATTTCCCGGGATTTTTCAGCGCCATAATCAATGCGCCGTGACCGCCCATGGAGTGTCCACTGATGGCGCAGCGATCGCTGACGTTAAACTGCGATTGAATCAGTGCCGGCAGCTCATCACGCAGATAGTCATACATGCGAAAATGCGTTGCCCATGGCTGTTGGGTAGCATTGAGGTAAAATCCCGCCCCCTGGCCTAAATCGTAGCCATCATCATTGGCAACCTGCTCGCCGCGCGGACTGGTGTCCGGCATCACCAGTACAATGCCCAGCTCAGCCGCGATGCGTTGTGCGCCGGCTTTAGTCGTGAAGTTTTCATCATTGCATGTCAGACCCGACAGCCAGTACAGCACCGGAGGCGGGGTGTTATCGCGCGGGGGAGGAAGAAAAATACTGAAGGTCATGGTGCAATTTAACGTGGCGGAGTCGTGACGCCAGCGTTGCTGCCAGCCTTCAAAACAGCGGTGCTCTTCAAGCATTTCCATGCGGGGCTCCTTGTTGTGTTGAACCTGAATATGTTTGCGAACTCACCATAATACAGATTATTCATGGCACTGTGAGCAACTTTCACTTCCGCATTGAGCAAACATACTTCATCATCTATATAACTTTACATTAACACTCGACGTCGCCGGGTAGAACGACAAGTGAAATCGCTACGCTGAAAGGCTGTGCCAATTTCAATAATTATCGCGGTGAATACTGGATTATGTGCGCCGCCTCACGCACAATGTTCTGGCTGTGACACAGCCTAAAAACTTTGCCCCATGCAGGGCAGAGGCGCCCCACCTGCAGGAGAAGAAGAAATGTCATCACTCAGTAAAGAAGCGGCCCTGGTTCATGAAGCGCTGGTCGCGCGTGGTCTTGAAACGCCACTACGCCCGCCCGTGCAAGAGATGGATAACGAAACGCGCAAACGTCTTATCTCGGGCCATATGACCGAGATTATGCAGTTGCTCAATCTCGATTTGAGCGATGACAGTTTGATGGAAACTCCGCATCGCATTGCGAAAATGTATGTCGATGAGATTTTCTCCGGCCTCGACTACGCCAACTTCCCGAAAATTACCGTCATTGAAAACAAAATGAAGGTGGACGAGATGGTCACGGTCCGCGATATCACGCTGACCAGCACCTGCGAACACCACTTTGTTACTATCGATGGCAAAGCGACGGTGGCGTATATCCCGAAAGATTCGGTTATTGGTCTGTCGAAGATTAACCGCATTGTGCAGTTTTTCGCACAGCGTCCGCAGGTACAGGAACGTCTCACCCAGCAAATTCTCACCGCGCTGCAAACGCTGCTCGGGACGAATAATGTGGCGGTGTCGATTGATGCGGTACATTACTGTGTGAAAGCGCGTGGCATTCGCGATGCGACCAGTGCGACCACGACCACTTCTCTTGGCGGATTGTTTAAGTCCAGCCAGAACACGCGTCAGGAATTCCTGCGCGCAGTACGTCATCACAACTGATTAGGGCAGGGACCATGGAGCGTAATGTCACGCTGGATTTTATTCGTGGCGTCGCCATTCTTGGTATCCTGCTTCTCAATATTAGCGCCTTTGGCCTGCCAAAGGCGGCATACCTCAATCCCGCGTGGTATGGCAACATCACCTTATCCGACGCCTGGACCTGGGCGCTGCTCGATCTCTTTGCGCAGGTAAAATTCCTCACGCTGTTTGCGCTGCTGTTCGGTGCCGGTCTGCAAATGCTGCTCCCGCGCGGCAAACGCTGGATCCAGTCGCGGCTTACGCTGCTGGTTCTATTGGGTTTTATTCACGGTTTACTCTTCTGGGATGGCGATATCCTGCTGGCATATGGCTTAATCGGCCTGATTTGTTGGCGGTTGATCCGTGATGCGCCGTCGGTAAAAAGCTTATTTAACACCGGCGTACTGCTTTATCTGGTGGGCGTTGGCGTATTGCTGCTGCTGGGGGTAATCTCCGGGAGTGAAACCAGTCGTGCCTGGACGCCGGATGCCTCAGCGTTGCTGTATGAAAAATACTGGAAAATAAACGGTGGAATGGAAGCCGTCAGCAATCGCGTGGATATGATGTCCAATAGCTTGCTGGCGCTGGGCGCACAGTACGGCTGGCAACTGGCGGGGATGATGCTGCTCGGCGCGGCATTGATGCGCAGCGGTTGGTTAAAAGGGCAGTACAGCTTACAGCATTACCGACGCACCGGTGTACTGCTGGTCATTCTCGGGATGGCGATTAACCTGCCTGCTATCGTCGCTCAGTGGCATCTGAACTGGGCATATCGCTGGTGTGCCTTCTTGCTACAAGCCCCGCGAGAGCTGGGCGCGCCGTTGCAAACCATCGGTTACGCCGCGCTGATGTTCGGCTTCTGGCCGCAGCTTAGCCGCTTAAAATGGGTCATTGCCATCGCCTGTGTGGGGCGCATGGCATTAACTAACTATCTGTTACAAACCTTAATCTGCACCGCGCTGTTTTACCAGGTCGGCTTATTTATGAAATTTGACCGACTGGAGCTGCTGTATTTCGTCATTCCGGTTTGGGCCGTTAACCTACTTTTCTCCGTCATATGGCTACGTTTTTACCGCCAGGGCCCGGTGGAATGGCTGTGGCGTCAATTAACCCTGCGTGCTGCGGGGACATCATTGCCGCGTACATCCAGATAACGATCTGGATCACATTCATTAACAAAACGGATGTAAGCGCTTTCATTCCTGTGACATCTCTCACGCAGTGCGTTTCGTTGTGCTGACAAAATACCCAGCCTGGGGTGTCTGCGGGCAACCGCAATCTAAAACAGGGCAGTGAATATGATCACCATACGTGATGTGGCACGACAGTCTGGCGTTTCTGTAGCCACCGTTTCCCGCGTACTGAACAACAGTGCGCTGGTGAGTCCCGATACGCGTGAAGCGGTAATGAAGGCAGTTACTCTGCTGGGCTATCGACCTAATGCCAACGCGCAAGCGCTGGCGACGCAGGTGAGCGACACGATTGGTGTTGTGGTCATGGATGTATCAGACGCCTTTTTTGGCGCGCTGGTAAAAGCCGTGGATATGGTTGCCCAGCAGCATCAGAAGTATGTCCTGATTGGCAACAGCTATCATGAGGCTGAAAAAGAACGTCATGCCATTGAGGTGTTGATTCGTCAGCGCTGTAACGCACTGATTGTACACTCTAAAGCACTGAGCGATCGGGAACTCGCCGAGTTTATGGATCAGATCCCCGGCATGGTGCTGATCAACCGTCTGGTGCCGGGGTACGCCCACCGCTGCGTCTGTCTGGATAACATCAGCGGTGCCAAAATGGCGACCCGAATGCTGCTGAATAATGGTCATCAACGCATCGGTTATCTGGCGTCAAGCCATCGCATTGAAGATGACACCATGCGCAAAGAAGGGTGGTTAACAGCCCTGAAAGAGCAGGGGATTGTTGCGGCAGAAAGTTGGGTCGGCACCGGTTCGCCCGATATGCAGGGCGGAGAGTCTGCGATGGTAGAACTGCTGGGACGTAACTTACAACTGACGGCAGTTTTCGCCTATAACGACAATATGGCTGCCGGCGCGCTGACCGCGCTAAAAGACAACGGCATCGCTATTCCATTACACCTTTCTATCATTGGCTTTGATGATATTCCTATCGCGCGTTACACCGATCCGCAACTGACCACCGTACGCTATCCCATTGCCTCCATGGCAAAAATGGCGACGGAGCTTGCGCTGCAGGGGGCTGCAGGCACGTTAGACCCGGAGGCGACGCATTGCTTTATGCCGACGCTGGTGCGTCGCCATTCAGTGGCGCTACGGCAGAATGCGGCACCGATCACTAACTCATAACGCTGCGCGATGTAACCGCTTTCAATATGTGAGTAAATTCACAGTATATTAACAATGCGATAGCTATGATGACACTGTTTGTTGCGCTGTAACTACTATGTAACGGTGAATAATCACTTTCACCGAGGTAAAGGTGCCTTAAACAAAAATTAAAGCCTGTTTTTGGAGCGTTGCCAGACACGGAAGAAATATTTTTTAAAAGTGAGCTTCGGCGTTCAGTAACACTTCAGTAACGTTCTGCCTGCCGAGCATTTATCTCAAGTACTACCCTGCATAATAAAACCGGAGATACCATGAATAAGAAGGTGTTGACCCTGTCTGCTGTAATGGCAAGCATGTTATTCGGCGCGGCTGCGCACGCTGCTGATACCCGCATTGGTGTGACTATCTATAAGTATGACGATAACTTTATGTCTGTAGTACGTAAGGCTATTGAAAAAGATGCCAAAGCGGCGCCAGATGTACAGTTGCTGATGAATGACTCGCAGAACGACCAGTCCAAACAAAACGACCAGATCGACGTGCTGCTGGCAAAAGGCGTTAAAGCACTGGCGATTAACCTGGTTGACCCGGCAGCGGCAGGCACGGTCATTGAAAAAGCACGCGGGCAAAACGTACCGATCGTGTTCTTTAACAAAGAACCTTCTCGTAAGGCGCTGGACAGCTATGACAAAGCGTTTTACGTCGGTACCGACTCTAAAGAGTCCGGTATTATTCAGGGTGATTTGATCGCCAAACACTGGGCAGCGAACCCGAACTGGGACCTGAACAAAGACGGCAAAATTCAGTTTGTTCTGCTGAAAGGCGAACCGGGACACCCGGACGCTGAAGCACGTACCACTTACGTGATTAAAGAGCTGAACGATAAAGGCATTAAAACTGAGCAACTGCAGTTAGATACTGCAATGTGGGATACCGCTCAGGCAAAAGATAAAATGGATGCGTGGATGTCCGGTCCGAACGCCAACAAAATCGAAGTGGTTATCGCAAACAACGATGCGATGGCAATGGGCGCAGTTGAAGCACTGAAAGCGCACAACAAAACCAGCGTACCGGTATTTGGTGTGGATGCGCTGCCTGAAGCGCTGGCTCTGGTGAAATCTGGCGCAATGGCTGGTACCGTGCTGAACGACGCCAACAACCAGGCGAAAGCCACCTTCGATCTGGCGAAAAACCTGGCTGACGGCAAAGGTGCGGCAGATGGCACTAACTGGAAAATTGAGAACAAAATTGTTCGCGTTCCGTACGTAGGTGTCGATAAAGATAATCTGGCAGAGTTTACCAATAAGTAAATACTCCGTCTTTGGGCGCAATGTCATTGCGCCCTTAATAACGCACTCTGCAAGGCCAACAAGGTATAATTATGGTCAGCACACATACTCAGTCGTCAGGCGAATACTTGTTGGAAATGACCGGCATCAACAAGTCCTTCCCCGGCGTTAAGGCTCTTGATAATGTCAATTTAAAAGTCCGCCCACATTCCATTCATGCCTTAATGGGGGAGAATGGCGCGGGGAAATCAACATTATTGAAATGTCTTTTCGGTATCTATCAAAAAGATTCCGGTAGTATTTTATTTCAGGGTAAAGAAATCGATTTTCATTCTGCTAAAGAAGCGCTTGAAAATGGTATTTCGATGGTACACCAGGAATTAAACCTGGTATTACAACGTTCTGTGATGGATAACATGTGGCTGGGACGCTATCCCACCAAAGGCATGTTTGTCGATCAGGACAAAATGTACCGCGATACCAAAGCGATATTTGATGAGCTGGATATTGATATCGATCCGCGTGCGCGTGTTGGTACATTATCCGTTTCTCAAATGCAGATGATTGAAATTGCGAAAGCGTTCTCCTATGACGCAAAAATCGTCATCATGGATGAGCCAACGTCATCGTTAACCGAGAAAGAAGTTAATCATCTGTTTACCATTATCCGTAAGCTGAAAGAGCGTGGATGCGGTATTGTTTATATTTCTCACAAGATGGAAGAAATCTTCCAGCTATGCGATGAAATTACCGTGCTGCGCGATGGCCAGTGGATTGCGACCCAGCCGCTGGAAGGGCTGGATATGGATAAGATCATCTCCATGATGGTCGGCCGTTCACTGAACCAACGTTTTCCGGATAAAGAAAACAAACCCGGTGAAGTCATTCTGCAAGTGCGTAACCTGACCTCGCTGCGTCAGCCATCGATTCGTGATATCTCGTTTGATTTGCACAAAGGGGAAATTCTCGGGATTGCCGGGCTGGTCGGCGCAAAACGTACTGATATCGTTGAAACGCTTTTTGGTATTCGTGAGAAATCATCGGGTACGATTACGCTACACGGCAAAAAGATTAATAACCACAGCGCAAATGAGGCCATTAACCATGGTTTTGCGCTGGTCACGGAAGAGCGCCGCTCAACCGGTATTTACGCGTATCTGGATATTGGTTTTAACTCGTTAATCTCCAATATCCAAAACTATAAAAACAAAGTCGGTCTGCTGGATAATTCCCGCATGAAGAGTGATACCCAGTGGGTAATTGACTCAATGAGGGTGAAAACGCCGGGCCATCGTACACAAATCGGTTCACTGTCCGGTGGTAATCAGCAAAAGGTGGTTATTGGTCGCTGGTTATTAACGCAGCCAGAAATCCTGATGTTAGATGAACCCACGCGTGGTATCGATGTTGGCGCGAAATTTGAAATTTATCAGCTGATTGCCGAACTCGCGAAAAAGGATAAGGGGATTATTATTATTTCCTCTGAAATGCCGGAGCTGCTAGGAATTACCGATCGTATTCTGGTGATGAGCAATGGTCTCGTTGCCGGAATTGTTGACACTAAAACAACAACGCAAAACGAAATCCTCCGTCTTGCGTCTTTGCACCTTTAAGATTAGGGGCTCCTCATGAGTGCGTTAAATAAGAAAAGTTTTCTTACTTATCTGAAAGAAGGCGGAATTTACGTTGTTCTTTTGGTTTTGCTGGCGATTATTATTTTCCAGGATCCCACTTTCTTAAGCTTACTGAACCTGAGTAATATTCTGACGCAATCCTCGGTGCGTATTATTATCGCATTGGGTGTGGCCGGGCTGATTGTTACCCAAGGGACAGATCTGTCGGCGGGACGTCAGGTTGGCCTGGCGGCAGTCGTGGCGGCAACCTTGCTACAGTCGATGGAGAACGCCAACAAGGTGTTCCCGGAAATGGCTACAATGCCAATCATCGTAGTCGTGCTGATTGTTTGCGTGATTGGCGCCATTATCGGTCTGGTGAACGGTATTATCATTGCTTATCTGAATGTGACGCCGTTTATTACCACCCTGGGTACGATGATCATCGTTTACGGGATCAACTCCCTGTACTACGACTTTGTCGGCGCATCACCAATTTCTGGCTTTGACAGCGGATTCTCCACCTTCGCGCAGGGCTTTATTGCGCTGGGTAGTTTCCGCCTCTCCTACATCACCTTCTATGCGCTGATTGCGGTGGCGTTTGTCTGGGTGCTGTGGAACAAGACCCGCTTCGGTAAAAACATTTTCGCCATCGGCGGAAACCCTGAAGCCGCGAAAGTGTCCGGGGTCAACGTTGCGCTGAACCTGCTGATCATCTATGCGTTGTCTGGCGTGTTTTATGCCTTCGGTGGTTTGCTCGAAGCCGGGCGTATCGGCTCGGCGACTAACAACCTCGGCTTTATGTATGAGCTGGATGCGATTGCGGCGTGCGTGGTTGGCGGCGTGTCGTTCAGCGGCGGGGTAGGGACCGTGTTTGGCGTGGTGACCGGTGTGATTATCTTCACCGTCATCAACTACGGTCTGACCTACATTGGCGTGAACCCTTACTGGCAGTACATTATCAAGGGCGGCATTATCATCTTCGCGGTCGCGCTGGACTCACTGAAGTACGCGCGTAAGAAGTAATCGTATACTGCAAAAAGCCCGGTGCAGCGTAATCTGTACCGGGCTTTTTTGTCAGCGTTACAACGTTAACGCATGCTCTTTCTCACCAGATTTAAATTTCACCTCACCCAGCTCAATACAGGCTACCGGGCAAACGTGACCACACAGCAGGCATCCCACACATTTTTCTGTGTTGCAGTACGGTGTGCGGGTTTCCTCATTCCATTCCATCGCCTGATGTCCACCGTCATAACAGGAGATGTAGCAGCGGCCACAGCCAACGCATTTATCAAGATGGATGTTCGGGTAGACGATGTAGCTTCGGTCAAGATCCTCCGCGGGGATGATATTGGCATTGGCAAGACCAACCATCTCCTCCAGTGAGTCAATCCCTTGATCGGCGAGGTAATGTGACAGCCCGCTGGTCATGTCCTCCACAATCCGGTAGCCATACTGCATGATCCCGGTGGTCACCTGCAGCGTGGCCGCGCCTAACAGTAAAAACTCGGCGGCATCTTCCCAGGTCTCAATTCCCCCGATGCCGCTAATCGGGAAATCGCGCAGTTCAGGGTGCATGCGCAGTTGTTGGATAAATCGCAAAGCAATAGGTTTAACGGCCTTGCCGGAGTAGCCGGAAATACTGGATTTACCGTTGACGACCGGCATCCCGATTTTTCGGTTCAGATCGATATTCGTGATGGATTTAACCGTATTGATGGTCGCGATACCGTCGGCACCTCCGTGTTTTGCCGCCAGAGCCACCTCACACATATCACCAATGTTCGGTGTCATTTTCGCCAGCATCGGCAGGGACGAGCCGCGTTTAACGGCCCGACAATACTTTTCAACCAGCTCAGGGCTTTGCCCGACATCGCTACCCATGGCATGTGAGGTCATTTGCGGGCACGAGAAGTTACACTCGATCATGTCTGCACCCGCGTCTTCAACCAGGCGGGCCAGTTCCTGCCATTGCTGCTCATTTTCCCCCATAATCGACGCAATCAGGACTTTGTCCGGGTAGTCCTGTTTCAGTCGGCGAATTGCGGCCAGATTCTCCTCCAACGGATGCTCGGCAATTTGTTCCATGTTTTTGAAGCCAATAAAGCCGGTATCTTCTTTGGTGAGATGGTCAAAGCGTGGGGAGACTTCATTAGCAATAAAGAACCCGATCGTTTTAAAAACAATGCCACCCCAGCCGCTATCATAGGCTTTGGCGCACATTTCATAGCAGTTGCCCACCGGAGAGGAAGAGAGGCAGAACGGGTTGGGGAATTTGACGCCGCAAAAAGTAATAGAAAGATCTTTCGTTAACATGAGCAAGCTCCCTCTAAATAGTGATGAATGGCCTGAGCGGCTTCTTTTCCCGTTTTCACGGCGTAAACAACGGTTTTATCGCCTTTAACAATATCGCCCGCAGCAAACAGAGCCGGATCGGCGGTTTGATAATTGTGCGTATCGATAAGATTTCGCTGTGGCTTTAACGCGGCGAAATTATCAAGCTGAGCATGTTGGCCGACGGCGAGAATAATCTGTTCGGCTTCAAGCGTGAGTTCTCCTGGCAGGCGTACGTGCTTAAAGGTGACTCGATTTCCGCTAACCGCCACGGGCGTGAAGCCGTCAATTATCGACACCCCTAAAGCCTGTGTGCTGCTGAATTCTTTGTCGCTGGCCGGGAAGTCGGCGAGTTCTTCACGCGCGACACAGGTGACTGACGGGCAGCCCCGCAGCTTCAACGTACTGGCGACATCCATCGCCACGTCGCCACCGCCGATGATTAATGCACTTTGTGCGACGGTAATATCGCCGTTGGATTGCCGGGCTCGTTGCAGAAAATCGACGGCGATTTCGACGTGATTCGCCCTCTCAAACAGAGGCAACGTTGAACCGTAAGACATCCCTACGGTAACCAGTACGGCGCGGTATTCTGCTTTGAGTTGCTCAACGGAAAGGGCATTGCCGACTTCACAATTGCACTTGATGGTCACACCCATTTCAACGATACGGGCAATTTCAAGATCCAAAACTGCCTGCGGCAGACGAAACTCTGGAATGCCATAACGCAACCAGCCACCTGGCTGGGCCTGTTTTTCGAAGATTGTGACATCATAACCAAGATTACTTAGCGTTACGCTGGCCTGTAACCCTGTCGGACCCGCCCCGATGATAGCTACCTTGCCGAGCGTTTTTGTTGCCGGCTGATAGATTTTCATTGCGGTCTGCTGTTCAAAATCGGTAATAAAGCGTTGCAGACGTGCAATATCGATAGGTTTATCAATTCCTGAGCGCGTACATCCGCGCTGGCATAATTTTTCGGTTGGGCAAACCCGGGCGCACACCGCACCGAGCGCATTATTTTCGCGGATAGTTTCGGCAGCGCCTTTAAAATTACGAAAATAAATAGAGCGAATAAATTTCCCTGGGTCTGTTTGCGCCGGGCAATCATGACTACAGGGGGCGTCGTGACATAATAAACAGCGAGAAGCCTCTTTTATTGCTAATAATGGGGTAAAAGCAGGCGTGAGCTCATCCAGATAATTTTGTTGTGGCATATTTTCTTCCTTAATGCTTGAGTAAATTAAGGCAAACCGTTAATAACAAAATATAAAAAGTGAAGGCTATTCTTAAGGCTAAGCACTGCAGGAAGAGTATTCTGTGAAAGGATTCACAAATAGAAGATAGTCTGAGGGAAATGCTGGCGGGCAGCATTAATCCCTTACATTGAAATGGTAACTATTATCAAAATATTAGCTATTCTCAAATGCTAATATAAAGGAAAATTCTTTAGCGATAAAAGACTAAGTAAATAACCATCCCGAAGGATAAACATCCGCACCCGGCATAAACCAGCACATAAGACCAAAATTGCAGGGGCTCTTGATTGCGATAAGCGTAAACCGGTTCGCGCGCATTCTTTTTAATTTTATCTACGGCCCCAGAGCGCCAGCCTTTCCATGCTTCGCGAAAACAAAATACGGGAATGAGCAGAAAGGCCAACACGACGAAAAGGGTTTGTACATCCATGCTTATTTTCCTTGTTTCTTTTGTAATTCGAGTAGTTGTTCAGGCGTGACCGCCGGATATCCCTGTGCATCGTCCGGTACCTGATGCATGGTAGGGATGGGCACCAGCGGGCCTAAAAAGCGGGGTTCACGTTTGAAAATATAGAGATCGGCCAGTGCGCCAAAGCGGGCGCCAAATTCACGTACCCGCACGGTGAGCATATCTTTTGGTGAGGGCACCGCATAGCACTGGGCCTGGATGCCCATATGCAGCGCAATAAACAAGGCGCGCTCACAGTGGAATCGCTGAGTAATAATGATGAAATCGTTGGTATCGAACACCTTGCGGGTTCGTACAATTGAATCGAGCGTCCGGAACCCGGCGTAATCAAGCACGATGTCAGCGGGATCGACGCCGGCGGCAATCAGATCCTTACGCATCGTCATGGGTTCGTTGTAGCTTTGTTGTGCGTTGTCGCCGCTCAGCAGCAGATAGTTTACCTTTCCACTGTTATAGGCGTTCAATGCGCCCTGAATGCGGTAGCGGTAATACTGGTTGATGACGCCGGTGCGATAGTATTTCGCCGTGCCCAGGACCACACCGACCTGGCGGTAGGGTAAATCCTGCAATTCGTCGTAGATGTAAGGAGCGGTCTTCCAGCTCATCCACCTGTCGAGCCCAAGCACAGTCAAAAGCAGCAAGCCTACCAGGACTAACAGGCTGTAAAACACGCGCTTTAACATGCAGAAAACTCGTTATTTGGATGGAATTTCAATCAGGCTACTGTACCGGAAGACGTAGCGCAAGAAACAGCAATCTGATTGAGGGGATTTTCAGCAAAACGGCCCTGTTGGATGGTAGCAACAGCAAATCTGGCCGACAACCTGGAGCGATTGTAGGCCAGATAAGCGTAGCGCCAGGCAATTAACCGAGCAGCACGCGCTCAATATTATTGCAGCCCAGCGCTTTCAGGGTAGCGGAGGTCGCATCCCACTGAATCAACGGCGCATCGGCTTTTTCAGCCAGCACAGCACGCTGGATATCCGGGTAGTCATAACCGTTAAGGTTCAACAGGTTTAACGCGCCTTGCAGCGGCGGCAGGGTCGGGTTGAAGGCGGCATTTTCCGCATAGCTACCGCTAAAAATTCGACCATCTTTACATTCCAGCGCCACGCCGCTTGGGGAGTTGCTGTACGGCATATGACATCTGTTGGCGGCGGTGATAGCCGCTTGGGTCAACGCATCGCCCTGCAGCGCGAAGCCGTGATCCTGATCGTCCATCAGCAGTGTTTTAATCCCCAGATCTTTCGGTCCGAAGGCGTCTGGTAGGTAATCGCGCAGCACGTGTGGCGCACGTCCCGGCAGATGAATACGTAAATCCAGTCCACTGTTCAGTTCGTTCATAAACTGGCGACAGTGGCCGCACGGCGTGTAGTTGACGGTGATGGCGGCGAGCCCTTTTTCACCGCGCAGCCAGGCATGGCTAATGGCGCTTTGCTCGGCATGAACGGTTTGCTGCATAGTCGCCCCCAGGAACTCCATGTTGCCACCGAAGTACCAGGTGCCGCTGATGCCGCGAGAAATTGCCCCAACGTTGAAGTTGGACAGCGGAGTACGCGCGCAGGCCGCAGCCAGCGGCAGTAGAGCGAATGCCAGCGCGTCTTCGTCCAGTCCCGATTCGCGTTTCAGCAAAGAGACCTGCTCAGCAGTCAGCATGGCGGGGAAATGCGCATCCGCCAGAACAGGCGCCAGGGCTGATTGCAAGTTATCCGCGAGTTGGGCAAAAGCAGTTTGAAAACGTGGATGCATGGCGATGCCTCATAACAATGTAATGGAATCGTAGTTTACGGGCCTGTCACGGCTTTATATGTGATCCAAATCTCATTGTGTATGCAACTTATGAAACTTAAATTAAAAATGTGCAACGCATCGCAAATAATTAGCCAAAAATTGAAGGTTAACCGACCAGGGCCAGAATAATCGGGAACAGGAATGGGGCGACCAACGAGGTGATAATGCCGCAAATAACCAGCGCCAGAGAGCTAAACGCGCCTTCCTGATAGTCCAGCTCTGCACAGCGTGCGGTACCCAGGGCGTGCGAAGCGGTACCCATAGCCAGTCCACGTGCGGCTTTGGTGCGAATACGCATCGCATTGAGCAAAGTATGACCAAACACAGCCCCGAGGATACCAACAAAAATGACGCACACGGCGCTGATGGCCGGAATACCACCAATACTGCCTCCCACTGCCATAGCGATAGGCGTGGTTACCGATTTCGGCATGATTGACGCCGCAATTTGCGGCGATGCGCCCATCAACAAGGCGATTGTTGTACCTGTAACCATCGCCACAACGCTCCCCGCAAAGCAGATGGCAATAATTGATTTCCAGCGAGCGCGAATCTGGTGCAGCTGTTCGTATAACGGATAGGCCAGCGCAACCACGGCAGGTTGCAGCAAATCGTTCAGCACCTCACTGCCTTTGAAATAGTGATCGTAGGGAATTCCGGTCAGCATCAGAATGGGAATGATCACCACCATGGCGACCAGTAGCGGGTTCAATAGAGGCATTTTAAATCGTGCAGCCAGCTTACGTGCGCCAAAAAATACCGCCAGCGTAAGGGGTAACGACCACCAGATATACGACATCATTCTTTAGACCCTTTTTGCCCAACGATTTTGCGCTCACCGTGCACAATGTGAGAACTCCAGCTCACCACCAGGAAAACGACCAGCGTACTGATGGTACAGGACACCACCACCGGACCAAATTGCGCACGGAGCAGATCAAAGTACTGCATGATCCCCACGCCAATCGGGACAAACAGCAGGGCCATATAGCGAATCAGCACATAGCAGCCGGGGTTAACCCATTTTGCCGGTAGCACCTGCAAAGCCAGTAAGACAAACAGAATCAGCATGCCGATAATGCTGCCCGGAATGGTGATGGGGAGTAGCGATGCAAGAAAAATACCTGCATAGAGGCAGGCATAAATCAGGACGAATGCGCGCAAATATTGCCAGATAATGTTCAGTGCTTTGCTCATAATTGAAACCCTTGACGAGACTGATTCATCATACAATTAAACTTCAAAACGTGCTACCGATCACATCATGAATTCTAAGCATAGAAGAAATAGATATCTGGAACATCGGGCGATGGCCCTAACTGTTCACGTTAAACCTGTGCCAGGTAATACAGAAAACGATTCAGGGCGGTCGTGGGCGTTTCATTGTTGCGCCAGAACACGCCTACGCTACCTTTTTGTTCAATCTTCGGCAGATTCAGGATAGCCAGCTGTCCCTGGGCGGCATAACGCTGCGCCAGGCGTAGAGAAAGAATAGAGATCATGTCGCTACTTTGCAGCAGGTTGGTGCTGACGTTTATCGACGCCGACTCAATGATGTTTTCCGGTAGCATGACGCCGTTATCTACCAGCGCGTTGTCAATGCTTATCCGGATGGGCGTTCCCGTCGGCCAGACAATCCAGCGCCAGTTAGCCAGATCATGCCAGGTGAGCAGGGGATATTTTGCCAGCGGATGGTCGGGGCGCGCGACGAAACAGACCGGCTCGGTATACAGCACCTGGTAATTGAGCGGCAACTGAAGCGCCCGGCCACCGACGCGTCCGACCACCACATCCACCGAACCCGCGAGCAGATCGTGCAACAGCGGGGTCATCACCTTCTCTTCAATATTAAGATGCAAGGTCGGCAGCTCTGTGAGCAAACCCAGTATCGCCTGTGAAACGCAGTCCGTCGCCACCGGCGAGCAGCCAATCTTCAGACTCCCTACCAGGCCTCCCTGCTTAAAACGGGCGATTTCATACTGTGAACGTTCCATATCATTGATCAGGCGTTGGGCATGCTGCAGTAGCAGCTTGCCGCCTTCTGAAGGGCGTAAGCCTTTGCTATGACGTTCAAAGAGTGTGATACCCATCTCATCTTCGAGCTGCGATAACCATTTTGACAACGCTGGCTGGGTGATATTCATCATTCGGGCGACGTGAGTCAAATTCCCCTGTTCGCCCAGCGCAATAAGCGTTTGCAGGTGGTGTAACTTAAGTTTCTGCGCCCAGTTAGCCATTTGCTATAACCTCCAGGTTATGCCTCTGCATGAAAAGCCATTGTACATTTCATCTCCAAACATACAAAGTCGCAACATACCTAAAACAAAACAGACATCTACTCTACCTGCACTGAGGCATTCACTATGACTCAACAACGTGATCTACAAGCACTGATCGATTCCGCCCCCGTCGGTAAGACCCAGTGGCGCGTTATCATTTGCTGTTTTTTGGTCGTCATGCTCGACGGTTTTGATACCGCGGCTATTGGTTTTATCGCGCCCGACATTCGCACCCACTGGCAACTGACGGCCGGAGATCTGGCGCCGCTGTTTGGCGCAGGCCTGCTGGGTCTGACCGCTGGCGCACTGCTCTGCGGTCCGCTATCGGATCGTTTTGGCCGCAAACGGGTGATTGAACTCTGCGTGGCGCTGTTCGGCGCACTGAGCCTGATCTCGGCTTTTTCCCCCGATCTGCAAACGCTGGTTTTTTTGCGCTTCCTTACCGGGTTAGGCCTGGGCGGCGCGATGCCAAATACTATCACTATGACCTCAGAATACCTGCCAGCGCGTCGGCGTGGCGCACTGGTCACCATGATGTTCTGCGGTTTTACCCTGGGCTCGGCGATGGGCGGGATTGTCAGCGCACAGCTGGTGCCGGTTATTGGCTGGAACGGCATCCTGGTGCTGGGAGGCGTGCTACCGCTGATGCTGTTTGTGGCTCTGCTGTTTGCGCTGCCGGAATCCCCGCGCTGGCAGGTTCGTCGTCAGTTGCCGCAAAACGTGATTGCCAGAACCGTCAGCGCTATCACCCGGGAACGTTATGACAATACCCAATTTTATCTCAACGAGGGCGCCGCGATTGCCAAAGGCAGCATTCGCCAGCTGTTCGTCGGGCAACAGTTGCCCATTACCCTGATGTTATGGGTGGTGTTCTTTATGAGCCTGCTGATTATTTATCTGCTCTCCAGCTGGATGCCAACGCTGCTTAACCATCGCGGAATTGACCTGCAGCATGCCTCATGGGTGACCGCCGCCTTTCAGATTGGCGGTACGCTCGGTGCGCTGGTGCTGGGAGTGCTGATGGATAAATACAATCCTTTTCGCGTGCTGGCAGTGAGCTATGCGTTGGGTGCGGTGTGTATTGTCATGATTGGCCTGAGCGAGAACGGCCTGTGGCTGATGGCGCTGGCCATTTTTGGCACCGGCATCGGCATCAGCGGTTCGCAGGTGGGCCTGAATGCTTTAACCGCCACGCTTTATCCGACGCAGAGCCGGGCCACGGGCGTCAGCTGGTCTAATGCGATTGGCCGCTGCGGCGCGATTGTCGGCTCGCTCTCCGGCGGCGTGATGATGGCGATGAATTTCTCATTCGATAACCTGTTTTTCATTATTGCCGTTCCGGCGGCCATCAGCGCGGTGATGCTTATGCTGCTGACGGTTGTTATCCGCCAGTCGGCCTCTGTCCCTGACGCGTTGTCACGCGTAGGCATCGTGAACAAATAAGGAGAATCTCTATGTCAGAACTTAATCAGGATGTTAAGAACAGCCGTCAGCAGTTTTACCAGCATATTTCCGGGCAGAATCTGACCCCTCTGTGGGAGTCGCTGCACCGCCTGGTACCGCCAACGCCGAACGCACATTGTGCTCCTGCGTACTGGAACTACCAGGAGATCCGCCCGCTGCTGCTGGAAAGCGGCGATCTGATTGGCGCGAAAGAGGCGATTCGTCGCGTACTGGTGCTGGAAAACCCCATGCTGCGCGGACAGTCTTCAATCACCCCAACGCTGTACGCCGGATTGCAGTTAATCATGCCGGGCGAGGTTGCCCCGAGTCACCGGCATAATCAGTCTGCGCTGCGCTTTATTGTCGAAGGGAAAGGGGCATTTACCGCGGTGGATGGCGAGCGCACCCAAATGCATGAAGGGGATTTTATTCTGACGCCACAGTGGCGCTGGCACGACCACGGCAACCCAGGCAGTGAACCGGTGGTGTGGCTGGACGGTCTGGATCTGCCACTGGTGAATCTGCTGGGTTGCGGCTTTGCGGAAGATTACCCGGAGGATCAGCAACCGGTCACGCGCAAGGAAGGGGATTACTTACCACGCTACGCGGCCAATATGCTGCCGCTGCGTCATCAGAAGGGTAACTCATCGCCAATTTTCAACTATCGCTACGATCGCAGCCGTGAAGCGCTGCATGACCTGACCCGCATGGGTGACGCCGATGAGTGGGACGGTTACAAGATGCGTTACGTCAACCCGGTAACCGGTGGTTATCCCATGCCTTCAATGGGGACCTTTTTACAACTGTTGCCGAAGGGCTTTTCCTCGCGGATGGCGCGTACCACCGACAGCACTATCTATCACGTGGTGGAAGGAAGCGGGCAGGTCACCATCGGCACCGAGATCTTCAATTTTTCGCCAAAAGATATCTTCGTGGTGCCAACCTGGCACGGCGTGTCATTCCATGCCCACGAAGATGCCGTCTTATTTAGTTTTTCGGACAGACCGGTTCAGGAAGCGCTGGGGTTGTTCCGTGAAGCACGTTATTAATTTGGGAGAGAGAAAATGACGCAATACGTATTCGAACCACAAGCGCCTGTTACCGTTCCGGTCGTTGGCAGTAATGAACAGTTTCCCGTGCGTCGCGTTTACTGCGTGGGCCGCAACTATGCCGCTCATGCGCGTGAAATGGGTTTTGATCCGGATCGCGAACCGCCGTTCTTCTTCTGTAAACCTGCCGATGCGGTGGTCCCGGTGGCGGCCGGTCAAACCCTCGAGCTGCCATACCCGTCGCAGACCGATAACTATCACTATGAGATAGAGCTGGTGGTGGCGATCGGTAAAAAGGGCAGCGATATACCGCTGGAAAAAGCGCACGAATATATCTGGGGCTATGCCACTGGTCTGGATATGACCCGCCGCGACAGGCAGATGGAGATGCGCCAGATGGGGCGTCCGTGGGAAATCGGCAAAGCATTTGATCTTTCTGCCCCCATCGCGCCACTGCATAAAGCCAGCGAAAGTGCGGATGTTAACAACGCGCCTATCTGGTTGCAGGTCAACGGCGACGATCATCAGCGTAGCGATATTCGCCACCTCATCTGGTCCGTTAATGAAACCATTAGCTATCTGTCCGGCTTTTTCGAACTACAGCCGGGTGATTTGATCTACACAGGCACGCCAGAGGGCGTGGGCGCAGTGGTGAAAGGAGATGTGATCACCGGCAATGTAGACGGTTTAACCCCCATCGCTGTGAAGATTGTCTGAGGTGGATGATGAAGCTGTACAGTTTCTTTAACAGCTCCGCGTCATATCGCGTACGCATTGCGCTGGCGCTGAAGGGGCTTGATTACCAGACGGTGGGTGTCAACATTCGCATCGGTCAGCAGAACGAGCTGGCCTACCGGCGGATGAACCCGGTAGGGCTTGTACCGACGCTGGTCACTGATGAGGGAGAATCACTCGGGCAGTCGCTGGCGATAACCGACTGGCTGGATGGTCACTTTCCGCAGTCGCCGCTGCTGCCAGCCGACTTCCCGACGCGCAGCCGGGTGCTGGAAATTGTTTATGCCATCGCTTGTGATATCCATCCCGTGAATAACATGCGGGTACTGCGCTACCTGAGCGAAGAGCTAAAGGTCAGTGAAGAGGATAAAAAACGCTGGTATGCGCACTGGATCCAGCAAGGGTTAAGCGCGGTTGAACAGATGCTGCGCCAGAGTCACTCGGGGACATTCTGCGTGGGGGATGCGCCGACGCTGGCGGATTGCTGTCTGATCCCGCAGTGGGCGAACGCGTTACGTATGGGCTGTGATCTGAGCGGGTATCCGCGCTGTAAGGCGGTATACGATGCCTGTACCCAGCTTCCGGCGTTTATCGCCGCCGCGCCCGAGAATCAACAAGACAAAATTCCAGCCTGATAAGGAGAACGACAATGGCTAAAGTGACACGCGCAATTATCGTGGGTGGCGGGATTGGCGGCGCGGCGACCGCGCTATCGCTGGCCCGTCAAGGCATTAAAGTGATGTTGCTGGAGAAAGCGCACGAGATTGGTGAGATTGGTGCGGGCATTCAGCTCGGGCCGAACGCGTTTTCTGCTCTGGACAGCCTTGGTGTGGGTGACGTCGCCCGCAAGCGCGCCGTTTTTACCGATCACATCACCATGATGGATGCGGTAAACGCGAAAGAGGTTGTACATATTGAAACCGGGCAAGCGTTCCGCGATCACTTTGGCGGTCCTTATGCGGTTATCCATCGGGTTGATATTCATGCTTCTGTCTGGGAAGCGGCACTGGTTCATCCCAACGTTGAGTATCGCACTTCAACTAACGTGGTTGATATTCGCCAGACAGAAGATGAGGTGACGGTCTTTGATGAGCACGGTAACAGCTGGACAGCGGATATTTTGGTGGGCTGTGACGGTGTGAAGTCGGTTGTGCGTCAGTCTCTGATTGGCGATGCGCCACGCGTGACCGGGCACGTGGTCTATCGCGCGGTGATTGATTGCGATGATATGCCGGAAGATTTGCGTATTAACGCGCCGGTGCTGTGGGCCGGACCGCACTGCCACCTGGTGCACTATCCACTGCGCGGCGGCAAGCAGTATAACCTGGTGGTGACCTTCCACAGTCGTCAGCAGGAGGAGTGGGGGGTAAAGGATGGCAGTAAAGAGGAAGTGCTCTCCTATTTTGCCGGTATTCATGCGCGTCCGCGCCAGATGCTGGATAAGCCGACGTCATGGCGTCGCTGGTCCACCGCTGACCGCGAACCGGTAGAGAAATGGGGGACCGACCGCATTACGCTGGTGGGTGATGCTGCGCATCCGGTGGCACAATATATGGCGCAGGGCGCCTGTATGGCGCTTGAAGATGCCGTTACTCTCGGTAAGGCGTTACAGCAGTGTGACGGCGATGCGGCTGATGCCTTTGCCTTGTATGAGTCGGTGCGTATTCCGCGTACTGCGCGCATCGTCTGGTCGACGCGCGAAATGGGACGTGTGTACCACGCCGCAGGCGTCGAGCGCCAGGTGCGTAATCTGCTGTGGAAAGGCAAATCTCAGGCGGAATTTTATCGTGGTATGGAATGGCTGTACGGCTGGAAAGAAGATAACTGCCTGTTGCCGCGCTGAGCCTCTTTAATCTCCCGAACGGAGGCGCTACCATAGCGCCTCTTTTTTTGCGGGTGACGATATGCGTGTTTTACTGGCGCCGATGGAAGGCGTGCTCGACTCACTGGTGCGCGAGCTGCTGACTGAAGTGAATGATTACGATCTGTGCATCACCGAGTTTGTGCGCGTGGTGGATCAGCTCCTGCCGGCAAAAGTATTCCATCGGCTCTGCCCGGAACTGCATAACAATAGCCGGACGCCATCCGGCACGCGGGTGCGCATACAGTTGCTGGGGCAGTATCCGCAGTGGCTGGCGGAGAACGCGGCGCGCGCGGTAGAACTGGGCTCGTTTGGTGTCGATCTGAACTGTGGCTGCCCGTCGAAGCTGGTCAACGGCAGCGGCGGTGGCGCAACGTTATTAAAAGATCCTGAACTCATCTACCGGGGCGCAAAAGCCATGCGCGAGGCGGTTCCGGATCATCTCCCCGTGACGGTGAAAGTGCGTCTGGGCTGGGACAACAGCGACAGGCAGTTTGAAATTGCTGATGCCGTTCAGCAGGCGGGCGCCAGCGAGCTGGCGGTGCATGGCCGAACCAAGGAACAGGGCTATAAGGCCGAACATATCAACTGGCAGGCGATCGGTGAGATCCGCCAGCGGCTTACCATTCCGGTTATCGCGAATGGCGAAATCTGGGACTGGCAAAGCGCCCAGGACTGTATGGCTATCAGCGGATGCGATGCGGTGATGATTGGCCGTGGGGCATTAAATATTCCGAACCTGAGCCGTGTGGTGAAGTACAACGAGCCACGTATGCCGTGGCCTGATGTCGTGATGCTATTGCAAAAATATACCCGTCTTGAAAAGCAGGGTGATACCGGGCTGTACCATGTGGCGCGGATTAAACAATGGTTAGGGTATTTGCGTAAAGAATACTCAGAGGCAACCGCGCTGTTTCAGGAAATTCGCGCATTAAACAATTCACCGGATATCGCGCGCGCGATTCAGGCCATTGATATCGCTAAATTGCATTAACACATTAATCGGCCACCGGAGTGGCCTTTGTTTCAAAAAATCATCTTAAACACGCCAGTTACCACCAATAACCCAATCAGAAAAATAACTAAAATAATCCACAGTAAGATTTTCATCAGCGTTCCTTTTTTGGTGAGTTCAGGTTAAGTATAGGAAAGCCTGTGAAAATCTTCCTGTAATGACCCTACTCCGGTTTACGCGCGCTGAGCAGAAACACCATTGGCCGCTCTTTTTCTTCATCCAGCGCCGGGTTTTCAGCAATCTGTTCAGCGGACGGCCCCCATTCATCGACACAAACGATTTCGAATCCGGCGGCTATCAGCGCATTAATCCAGGTCGCCAGCTTACGGTGCTGTTTTTTGACACCCTCCGCGAACCAGTTACTGATGCGTGTGCCTTCCTGCTGATAATGATTGACCGGCCAGGACTGTTGCCCGGTTTTATCTTTTATCCAACCCTGGTTAAGCGGTGCAGTATAAATGGGATGCTCGGCAGAGAATACCAACATGCCTCCCGGTGTTAACGACTGGTAAATCGTTACGAATAATCGCGCGATATCGCGCAAATAGTGCAGGGCAAGTGAGCTATAAACCAGGTCAAAGGAATTTGGCGACAGGGAAAGCGTCTCGAGATCTTCACGGCGATAAACGATGCCATTACCCTGCGTCATGCTGTGCGCCTGGGTTAACATCTTTTGTGAAATATCCAGTCCCACTACGCTGGCCGCCTGGTTATCGCGCGCGTAGCGGCAAAACCAGCCATATCCGCAACCCAAATCGAGGATATTTTTTCCCTGCAGAGCGGGGAGCATCGCTTGTATTGTCGGCCATTCTGGCGCACCGTCGAGCCCTTTTACTGAACGGTCCAGCGTGGCATATCCGGCAAAGAACTCGGGATCGTCATAGATATTCTGTGACATAATGTCTCCATCCATAAATTATTAAAATTAATTAATCTAAATTATTTGTTGGGTGTATATTTTTCCGATTATATATTTTTATTGCCAAAGGTGTATTGCCACGCGTAACTAAAAAAGGAAACGCGACAAGTCGTAATCTCAGCACATCTTTTCTTACCTGTGTCTCTCCATGAATCGTAATTCTGCTTTTGTCACGACGGCATTGTTGCCGCTTTTTATTTTGATGTCAGGTTGCGCGCCGATGCATGATGACCGCCAGTCTCTGTCACAGCAGACCCCCGCTGCGAATGTCGATACCACATTGCCTGCGGCGTTAAAAAATGGCTGGCCGGACAGCCAATGGTGGAAGGCATACCATGACCCCCAGCTTAATGCGCTGATTGACAGCACGTTACGCAACTCCCCTGATATGCAGGTCGCGGAACAGCGCATTCAACTGGCGGAGGCGCAGGCTAAGGCTGTGGAGGCGCAGGATGGCCCGGAGATCGATTTTTCTGCAGATGTGGAGCGTCAGAGAATGTCAGCCGAAGGGCTGATGGGACCGTTTGCTATCACCGATCCGGCCGCCGGGACGACCGGGCCGTGGTACACCAACGGCACCTTTGGTTTAACTGCTGGCTGGAATCTGGATCTGTGGGGTAAAAATCGGGCCGAAGTGACGGCACGTATTGGGGCCGTTAAGGCGCGTGAAGCCGAGCGCGAGCAAACGCGACAGGTGCTGGCGAGCGGTGTGGCTCGTCTTTACTGGGAATGGCAAACGCAGGCCGGGCTGAAAACCGTGTTAACGCAAATAGAAACCGAGCAGCAGAACGTCATTAACGTTGATCGTCAACTGTATCAAAATGGTCTTACTTCTTCGGTGGAAGGCGTTGAAACCGATATCGATTCCAGCAAAACAGAGCAGCAGTTGAACGATGTCAGCGGTAAAATGAAGGTAATTGAAGCGCGGTTGAGCGCGCTGACCAACTCGCAGTCCACAGCCCTGAAACTCCATTCGACCCCGCTGCCCGCGGTGGAAAGCCAGCTCCCGTCCCAGCTAGGTTATTCGCTGCTGGCCCGCCGACCGGATTTGCAGGCGGCGCACTGGTACATTGAGTCATCGCTGAGCAGCATTGATGCGGCGAAAGCGGCGTTTTATCCCGATGTAAATCTGATGGCATTTTTACAACAGGATGCGTTACATCTGAGCGACTTGTTTCGCCATTCCGCGCAGCAAATGGGCGTAACGGCCGGGCTGACGCTACCTATCTTTGATAGCGGCAGGCTGAACGCGAATCTCGACATTACTCAAGCGCAAAGCAACCTGACGGTGGCGAATTACAACAAAGCCGTGGTGGATGCGGTGAATGACGTGGCGCGTGCAGCTTCGCAGGTAGAAATCCTGGCGCAGAAGAATCAGCATCAGCAGCAGATTGAGCATGATGCACTGCGCGTAGTGGGTCTGGCGCAGGCGCGCTTCAATGCCGGAATTATTGCGGGCTCCCGGGTCAGTGAGGCAAAGATCCCGGCATTACGTGAACAGTGCAACGCTCTGCTTTTACAAGGGCAATGGCTGGATGCCTCAATCCAGTTGAACCGTGCGCTGGGGGGCGGCTACCACGCTTCGTAACGCACCCGCCCGGTAGACATCGCGCTACCGGGCTGTACTTTTGCTGCTGCGTTTTTTTAACCACCACCGAACGCCAGGCACCAGCACAATCACCAGAGCAAGCCATATCCAGTGCTTAATATGCTGGTCGAGATTGTGTAGCCACGGCGCAATGACTTCTCCCCCCACGTAACCCAGAGTGGTAAATATCAGCGCCCACGCCAGCGCCCCCAGGATATTCAACGGCAGGAAAATTTTAGGCGGCAAATGGCTTGCGCCAATCAGCAACGGGCCGATCACGCGAAAACCATACATAAAACGGGTGCCAATCACGAACAGATAAGGACGGCGCTGGATCATTTTCTGCGCCCGGCGGATTTTGTCGCGATGTTTTGAGAAACGACGCAAAATTTTTCCACCGTAACGACGCCCAAGCAGATACAGCAATTGATCGCCAATCATCCCGCCCAGGGCCACAGAGATAACCACCAAAGGAAATTTAAGTAATCCCTGATGTGCCGCCACGCCGCCCAGCAGGGTAATGGTTTCACCTTCGGCCAAACTGCCAATGACCAATGCGGCGTAACCGTAATGTGCAATAAGACTGTTTATATCCATATGTCTGGATGACCTCCCGACGTTAAGCATACACCCTGTGAATTATCGTGGGGTTTAAAAGCGCTGAATTAGCGGTTCGTCATTTTTGTTGTTGTACAAAAATTAATCCAAAGCTGAATTATACTTGAACTGTTGAGGTCCGGAGCTGACAAGAAGGGGGCGGTATGAACCATGTCTGGGGGCTGTTTTCCCATCCCGATCGTGAAATGCATGTGATCAACAGCGAAAACGAAAGCGTTTCGCATCACTACACCCACCATGTACTGCTGATGGCGGCAATCCCGGTTGTTTGTGCGTTCATCGGTACCACACAAATCGGCTGGGATTTTGGCGATGGCAATATCCTGAAATTATCCCTGTTGACTGGATTTGCAATGGCGATTCTGTTTTACGGGGTGATGCTGGCGGGCGTTGCCGTCATGGGCCGGGTTATCTGGTGGATGGCGCGTAACTACCCGCAGCGTCCGTCGCTGGCGCATTGTATGGTGTTTGCCGGATATGTCGCGACGCCGCTGTTTTTAAGCGGGCTGGTCGCACTTTATCCACTGGTCTGGCTGTGCGCATTAGTCGGGACTCTCGCGCTGTTTTACACTGGTTATTTACTTTATCTCGGTATTCCGACGTTCCTGAATATCACTCGTGAGGAAGGGTTGAGTTTTTCCAGTTCGACACTGGCAATCGGTGTGCTGGTACTGGAGGTTCTGCTGGCTATTACGGTAATCCTGTGGGGTTACGGCTATCGGTTATTCTGACGGATAAACCTGTCTACGCTGCGTTGTTGACGTAAAAGTCAGCAACGCAGCATTTCGAGACGATTCTCCTGTGGCAGCAAACCTGCCGGATCGCTATGATGCCTGAGCTAGCTTGAGATAATACTTAATCTCTGGCGGTGTGCGTTGTGACGTGCGTGAACCATTATCAGAAATCTCATCATGCTGAAATTCCGAGTTTCATTATTAAGCCTTGCCCTGGTGCTGGCCGTTCCTTTTGCACCCCAAGCCGTGGCGAAAACGGCAACTACCGCAGCGGCTTCTCAACCTGAGATAGCGTCCGGTAGCGCGATGATCGTTGATCTGAATACCAACAAAGTTATCTATTCGAACCACCCGGACCTTGTGCGTCCGATTGCGTCGATTACCAAATTAATGACGGCGATGGTGGTGCTTGATGCACGACTGCCGCTGAATGAAAAGCTGAAAGTCGATATTAGCCAGACGCCGGAGATGAAAGGCATTTACTCTCGCGTACGACTGAACAGTGAAATCAGCCGTAAAGACATGTTACTACTGGCGCTGATGTCATCAGAAAACCGTGCGGCGGCGAGCCTGGCGCATCATTACCCGGGCGGATACAACGCGTTTATCAAAGCCATGAATGCCAAAGCGAAAGCGCTCGGCATGACTCAGACACGCTTTGTGGAACCCACTGGTTTGTCGATTCATAATGTCTCGACCGCCCGTGACTTAACCAAGCTGCTGATCGCAAGCAAACAGTATCCGCTGATCGGCCAGCTAAGTACCACGCGTGAAGATATGGCGACGTTTGCCAACCCTGCGTATACGCTGCCGTTTCGTAACACCAACCATCTGGTATACCGCGATAACTGGAATATTCAGTTAACGAAAACCGGGTTTACCAATGCGGCAGGCCACTGTCTGGTGATGCGCACGGTGATTAACAACAAACCGGTGGCGCTGGTGGTGATGGATGCCTTTGGCAAATATACTCACTTTGCCGATGCCAGCCGTTTACGTACCTGGATTGAAACGGGCAAGGTGATGCCGGTTCCGGCGGCGGCGCTGAGCTATAAAAAGCAAAAAGCTGCGCAGATGGCGGCGGCTGGTTCGGCGAAGGGCGAGCAAACCGCACAGAACGATTAAATAAGATGTCATATCCGGCCTACGCATAGCGAATGTAGCAGTAGGCCGGGCAAGCGAAGCGCCCCGGCAACATGCCCGGTAGCGCTTATCTTTTTCAGGTTTACGATTCTTTCCAGAACTTCTGCTTACTCGTTTTCCCAATCCCCGGATTCATACTGTTGGTGGGGTCATTCTCACGGTAAAAACGGGTCAAGGTTTCCGGCGCCTGATACAGATGCCCGACGTTATGCTCTGCCGGATACTGTGCCCCACGCTCGCGCAGGAGTTCCAGCATCTGCTCTTTGAGCGCATGCGCATCCACGCCTTTTTTCACGATGTAATCCTGATGGAAGACGTAACACATAAAGTGACCGTAATAGAGTTTGTGCACCAGTTGACTGTCGATCTCTGGGGGCAGATGCTCGTACCATTCGGTGTCGTTACGACGCAGCGCGATATCCAGCGCCAGAATATCTTCCACCTCATCCGCATGTACGGCCTGATAACGAATAGCCGCGCCAGCCGCCGCAAAGCGGTGCAAGAACGCCTTGCTGCCTTCTTCCGCCGTACAGGCAAAGAAGTCGCCTTCAGCGGTTTTGAAATACTCGCTTAGCCAGTTTTGGGCTTCAGCCACGCCGCCACCGGCCATTTTTAACAGCAGGTGATGCTCGTACTTATCGCGCCAGCTTTTCATGCGCGCCGGTAAGTGGCTGGGGAACAAATGACCAAATTTCTGCATTGCCCGGTCGGTGAAGTGAGGACGGAAAATTTTCACTTTTTCCAGCATCGCATCGGTGCGGCCTTTCAGGGTGAAGAAGAACGGCATTTTGTCGGTGCCGAGCTTGTCGATCATCAGAAACGTATCTTTGCCGTATTGCTCAGCGATGTCGTAAATATCGCGGTGCATATATTCACCGGCGACCGGCAGATGCTCGAATTTTGCCAGAATATGACGGCGGATCTCCGTCAGCACTTCTGGCTGGTTGGTGCCGATGTAAAAGACCTGCTGGTTTTTTTCGGCTTCGAAGGTGTCCAGACGCACGGCAAAGACCGCGAGCTTGCCTGCACAACCGGACGATTCAAACAAGCGATCCGGGTCGGCGTTATAGCGTGCGGGCGTGTCTGCGTCGATATCTCTGACACGGGTAACGTAGTCGTGATCGTGCGCGTGACGCCCGTCGTGGCGAACATCGTCATCTCTAATACGCTCGTCATCCAGTTTGCTCAGGATCTGCTCCGGGGTCTGGCCCAGCTCAATACCCAGATGGTTAACCAGCTGTAATTTTCCCTGTTCGTCAATACGCGCAAACAGCGACATCTCCGTGTATGCCGGGCCGCGCTGTACCAGCGAGCCGCCGGAGTTGTTGCAAATGCCACCGATAACCGAAGCGCCGATACAGGAAGATCCGATTACCGAATGCGGCTCACGGCCAAACGGTTTGAGCGCTTTTTCCAGCGAATAGAGCGTGGTTCCTGGATAGGCCAGCACCTGTTCACCTTTGCCGATGACGTGCAGCTTATCAAGACGCAGGGTGCTGATAATGACAATCTCGCGGTCGTAATCATTACCGCTCGGCGTAGACCCTTCGGTCAAGCCGGTGTTAGCGGCCTGCATCAGGATAATTTTATCCGCGGCGACGCAGGCGCTCAAAACGCGCCACAGTTCTAAAAGCGACCCGGGGAACACGACGGCAAGCGCATCGCCCTGGCCGGAGCGGAATCCCTTGCGATAGCGGGCGGTTTTAGCAGGTTCTGTCAGCAGGTGTGAATGACCCACCAGACGGGTCAGTTCATTCAGGAAAGCTTTATTATCTGTTGTAATGGAAGACATTCTCCACTCCTTGTGGTGGGACTCAATATCAGGAACAAGCATAGCGCTTTGTATGACAATACGCTTTCTCATTCATATTGTCTCTGGTTCGTCTTTTACTGATTCGCGCTGGTTTCGAAAATTAGGAGAATAACCTTAGCTTTCTTTATCGCTCCCGTTTAGTCTTACGGCAAACTGCGGTTTTTGTTATATTTTCGCTGCCTCGTCGGGAAAAAATAAAGAGAGAATCAACATGAAATGGCTATGTTCTGTAGGTGTCGCGGTGAGTCTGGCATTGCAACCAGCGTTGGCGGACACTCTGTTTGGTAACCATCCACTGACGCCAGAGGCGCGGGATGCCTTCGTTACCGATTTACTCAAGCAGATGACCGTAGATGAGAAGATTGGGCAACTGCGTTTGATAAGCGTCGGGCCTGATAACCCGAAAGAAGCCATCCGCGAGATGATCAAAGACGGGCAGGTTGGGGCAATTTTTAACACCGTCACGCGCCAGGATATCCGCAAAATGCAGGATCAGGTGATGGATCTCAGCCGCCTGAAAATCCCTCTCTTTTTTGCCTACGATGTATTGCACGGTCAGCGTACCGTATTCCCGATAAGCCTCGGTCTGGCGTCCTCCTTTAATCTTGATGCGGTCAGAACCGTTGGTCGAGTGTCTGCGTATGAAGCCGCCGATGATGGTCTGAATATGACCTGGGCGCCGATGGTCGATGTCTCGCGCGATCCGCGCTGGGGCCGCGCCTCGGAAGGGTTTGGCGAAGATACGTATTTGACCGCCACGATGGGCAAAACCATGGTGGAAGCGATGCAGGGTAAAAGCCCGGCCGATCGCTATTCGGTGATGACCAGCGTCAAGCACTATGCCGCCTATGGCGCGGTTGAAGGCGGCAAGGAATACAACACCGTCGATATGAGCCCGCAGCGTTTGTTCAACGACTATATGCCACCGTACAAAGCCGGACTGGACGCCGGTAGCGGTGCGGTGATGGTGGGGCTTAATTCGCTGAACGGTACGCCGGCGACTTCGGATGCATGGCTGTTAAAAGACGTGCTGCGCGATGAGTGGGGCTTTAAGGGCATTACCGTTTCCGATCACGGCGCGATTAAGGAACTGATTAAGCACGGCACTGCCGCCGATCCTGAAGATGCGGTGCGTGTGGCGATCAAGTCCGGCATCAACATGAGCATGAGCGATGAGTATTACAGCAAATACCTGCCGGGGTTGATTAAGTCAGGTAAGGTGACGATGGCGGAGCTGGATGACGCTGCGCGTCATGTGCTGAACGTGAAATATGATATGGGGCTGTTTAACGATCCGTACAGCCATCTGGGGGCCAAAGAATCTGACCCGCAGGACACCAACGCGGAAAGCCGTTTGCACCGCAAAGAGGCGCGTGAAGTGGCGCGTGAAAGCCTGGTGCTGCTGAAAAACCGTCTGGAAACATTGCCGCTGAAAAAATCCGCCACCGTAGCGGTTGTCGGTCCGCTGGCCGACAGCAAGCGTGATGTGATGGGCAGTTGGTCTGCTGCCGGGGTTGCCGAGCAGTCGGTAACGGTGCTGACGGGGATTAAAAATGCCATCGGCGAGCAGGGCAAAGTGGTATACGCCAAAGGGGCGAACATCACCAACGACAAAGGCATTGTCGACTTCCTCAACCAGTATGAAGAGGCGGTGAAGGTTGACCCGCGTTCACCGCAGGCGATGATTGATGAAGCCGTTAACGCCGCGAAGCAGTCTGACGTGGTGGTCGCGGTAGTTGGTGAAGCGCAGGGAATGGCGCATGAAGCCTCCAGCCGCACCGATATCACCATTCCGCAGAGTCAGCGTGACCTGATTACCGCGCTGAAAGCCACGGGTAAACCGCTGGTTCTGGTACTGATGAACGGTCGTCCGCTGGCGCTGGTTAAGGAAGATCAACAGGCCGATGCGATCCTCGAAACCTGGTTTGCCGGGACGGAAGGCGGTAACGCCATCGCCGATGTGCTGTTTGGCGATTACAACCCGTCAGGCAAGTTGCCGATGTCTTTCCCGCGCTCTGTCGGACAGATCCCGGTCTATTACAGCCATCTCAATACCGGTCGCCCGTATAATGCCGATAAGCCGAATAAGTACACGTCGCGCTACTTTGACGAAGCGAACGGTCCGTTGTATCCCTTTGGCTATGGCCTGAGCTACACCACATTCACGGTTTCTGATGTGAAACTCTCTTCTCCGACGATGAAGCGTGACGGGACCGTGACGGCCAGCGTGCAGGTGACCAACACCGGCAAACGCGAAGGTGCGACGGTGATTCAGATGTATTTGCAGGATGTTACCGCTTCAATGAGTCGTCCGGTAAAACAGCTGAAAGGTTTTGAGAAGGTGAATCTTAAGCCGGGTGAAACCCAAACCGTTAGCTTCCCAATTGATGTTGAAGCGCTGAAATTCTGGAACCAGCGTATGCAATACGATGCCGAACCGGGCAAGTTCAACGTCTTTATCGGCGTGGATTCTGCCAGAGTGAAGCAGGGCGAATTTGAACTGCTGTAATTGATATCATGCCTGATAGCGTGACGCTTATCAGGCCTGCGAAATCGTACCATCCGGTAAACTCACTTTAGGTTTGCCGGATTTTTTTTATTGTATTATCGCCTTACCGCGAGTAACTCTCAGTGTTACTACCCAATTGCCAGGTTAAGGCTTGATTTTTCGACTATGCTTTTTCCTCAAGTCTCTGAAAAGGGCCGTAAAAGAATGAGGAGTGCAGCATGATAATTTCAAACGTTTGGGTGGGTTCGCTGGCGTTGTTAGCCGCGATCAGCTTGCCCTTACAGGCCGCGTCACCCGTCACGGTCGGTTCAAAAATAGATACCGAAGGGGCGCTGCTCGGCAACATTATTTTGCAGGTGCTCGAAAGTCACGGCGTGAAAACCGTTAATAAAGTACAGCTGGGTACCACTCCGGTGGTGCGTGGGGCAATCACCTCTGGTGAACTGGATATTTATCCGGAATATACCGGCAATGGCGCATTCTTTTTTAAAGATGAGAATGATCCTGCATGGAAAAATGCGCAGGCTGGTTATGACAAAGTGAAAAAGCTGGACGCAGAGCAAAATAAGCTGATCTGGCTAACGCCTGCGCCCGCCAACAACACCTGGACCATTGCGGTTCGCCAGGATATCGCACAAAAGAATAAGCTTGAGTCCCTTGCCGATTTAGGCCGTTACCTGAAAGACGGGGGGACGTTCAAACTTGCCGCCTCTGCGGAATTTATCGAACGGGCTGACGCGCTGCCTGCCTTTGAAAAAGCCTATGATTTCAAACTGAATCAGAATCAGCTGTTGTCGCTGGCGGGGGGGAATACCGCTGTGACGATTAAAGCAGCGGCGCAGCAGACCTCTGGGGTCAATGCGGCGATGGCCTACGGTACCGACGGTCCGGTTGCGGCGCTCGGTCTGCAAACATTAAGCGATCCGCAAGGGGTCCAGCCCATTTATGCGCCAGCGCCCGTTGTGCGTGAATCGGTGCTGAAGGACTACCCGCAAATGGCAGAATGGCTACAACCGGTATTTGCCAGCCTGGATGAAAAAACGCTGCAACGGCTGAATGCCAGTATCGCCGTGGAGGGGCTGGATGCGAAAAAAGTCGCAGCAGACTACCTGAAGCAAAAAGGATGGGTGAAGTAACGGAGTTTGCAGCAGGTGGGTGTTTTGTCGAATATTTCAGTAAATCGGGTGCTGTTGCTGCTGGTGTTTCTTACCATCGCGGCGGCAGCGCTTCCTTTCATTAGCTATGCTCCCAATCGCCTGGTTTCCGGTGAAGGTCGTCAACTCTGGGATATCCGACCCGACATGGCGTGGGGATTAGCGGCGGCCTGTGTGTTGCTGTTTCTTCTGTGCTTTGTACCGGGAAAATCCGGCAATATATTGACGCTTATCGTTAGCCAACTGTTGGTGATTGCGGCGCTGGTCATCGCCGGCACAACGGCAACGTATCTGGCTCAGACGGGTAGCCCGCTGGCCAGAACCAGCCTGGGCAGCGGGTTCTGGTTAGGGCTGGGACTGATGCTGCTGGCAGCCAGTGACGCCATTCGTCGCATCACCGAACGGGCGTCGTGGCGTTGGTTATTGCACGCACAAATATTCATTTTGCCGCTGGTGTTACTGCTCTCCGGTACGTTTAACGATCTTTCTCTGCTTAAAGAATATGCCAATCGCCAGGATGTCTTTAACGACGCGCTGGCGCAGCATCTGACGATTCTGTTCGCTACCGTGGTGCCCGCGCTGCTCATTGGCGTGCCGCTGGGCGTCTGGTGTACTTTTTCTGTCTCCCGTCAGGGGCCAGTATTCGCGGTACTGAACATCATCCAGACTATTCCCTCCGTCGCGCTGTTTGGCCTGTTAATTGCGCCGCTTGCCGGACTGGTGAAGCACTTTCCCTTGCTGGGTTCGCTTGGCGTAGCGGGAACCGGTCTGACGCCTGCGCTTATTGCGTTGGTGCTGTATGCGCTTTTACCGCTGGTTCGCGGCGTAGTGGCTGGATTGAATCAGGTTCCACGCGATGTACTTGAAAGCGCCCGGGCGATGGGGATGAGCGCGCGTCAGCGGTTTATCTCGGTGCAGTTTCCACTGGCGCTGCCGGTCTTCTTGCGCAGTTTGCGAGTGGTGATGGTCCAGACGGTGGGGATGGCGGTGATAGCCGCGCTGATTGGTGCAGGGGGATTTGGCGCGCTGGTCTTTCAGGGATTGCTCAGTAGCGCCGTTGATTTAGTGCTGTTGGGCGTGATCCCGGTCGTTGTGCTGGCTGTGTTGATTGATGCGCTGTTTGATTTAGGGATCGCGCTGCTAAAGGTATCGAATAATGATTGAATTTCGCCATGTCAGTAAAACCTATGGCCAACAAAAAGCTGTCGACGACCTTAACCTGCAGTTAGGAGAGGGCAGCTTTTCGGTATTAATTGGCACGTCAGGTTCGGGCAAGTCTACCACGCTAAAGATGATCAACCGGCTGGTTGAACATGACAGCGGGCAGATCCGTTTCGCCGGGGAGGAGATCCGCAGCCTGCCGGTGCTGGAGTTACGACGGCGCATGGGGTACGCGATTCAGTCTATTGGTTTGTTTCCCCACTGGACCGTCGCGCAGAATATTGCCACCGTACCGCAGCTGCAAAAGTGGTCACGTTCACGTATTGATGACCGAACAGATGAACTAATGGCGCTGCTGGGCCTCGAGGCGAGTTTACGTCACCGTTATCCGCATCAGCTTTCCGGCGGACAACAGCAGCGGGTTGGAGTTGCGCGTGCGTTGGCCGCAGATCCACAGGTGCTACTGATGGATGAGCCTTTTGGCGCGCTGGACCCGGTCACCCGCGGCGCGCTGCAGCAGGAGATGACGCGTATCCATCGTTTATTGGGTCGTACCATTGTGCTGGTGACGCATGATATCGACGAGGCGCTGAGACTGGCGGAGCATCTGATTTTGATGGATGCGGGAAAAGTTGTGAAGCAAGGTACGCCGCTGTCGATGCTTACTGCGCCAGCGAATGATTTCGTGCAAACTTTTTTTGGCCGCAGTGAACTGGGCGTAAGGCTGTTGTCGCTGCGTACGGTAGGGGATTTTATCCGTCGCGGCGAACACTCAGACGGCGAGCCGCTGGTGGATGAGATGACGCTACGTGATGCATTGTCGGTGTTCGTGGCGCGTGGCTGCGATGTCTTGCCGGTCGTGACGCCGCAGGGGTTGCCCTGCGGGACGCTTCATTTTCGCGATTTGCTTTCGGAGACGCCGACCCGTGAAACGTCTTGCTGATCCATTGCTATGGCTTGTTGCGCTGTTTCTGATCCTGTTGATGGGGTTGCCTCACAGTCAGGCCCTGTTTAGTTCGCTATTTCCGACGCTGCCGCGTCCCGTATATCAGCAGGAAAGTTTTACGGCGTTGGCGTTGAGCCATTTTGCGTTGGTGGGGATTTCAAGCCTTATTGCCGTCATCATTGGCACCGGAGCGGGAATAGCGGTAACCCGGCCCTGGGGCGCGGAATTCAGGCCGATGGTGGAAACGATTGCCGCCGTGGGGCAGACATTTCCTCCGGTCGCCGTGCTGGCGATCGCCGTACCGGTGATGGGGTTTGGGCTTGAACCCGCGATTATCGCGCTGATTTTGTATGGCGTGTTACCAATCTTGCAGGCAACTCTGGCGGGACTCGGCGGAATTTCTCCCAGCGTGATGGATATCGCCAGCGGAATGGGCATGAGTCAGGGCCAGCGGCTGCGGAAAGTGGAGTTGCCGCTGGCGGCACCGGTTATTCTGGCGGGAATTCGCACGTCGGTGATTATTAATATTGGCACCGCTACGATAGCCTCAACCGTCGGTGCGAACACGCTGGGCACGCCGATTATCATCGGCCTGAGCGGGTTCAATACCGCCTATGTGATTCAGGGGGCGCTGCTGGTCGCGCTGGCTGCGGTGATAGTTGACCGCGGGTTTGAGCGATTAGCGAGCCACCTTACCCGGCACGTAAAATGAATGTGTAGCCTGCCAGCATGACGCCGCCGATACCGCCGATGGCCATCAGCAGGAAGAGGGTAATGACACCGATTTTAGCTGCGCTCATTATGCACTCCTTATGTGAATCTAAGGATTGTACACGTTTGTTAACAGAATATTAAGATCCGATCCTGGTTGGCTTTAAATACCGAGCGGATAAATATCGTGACCTAACGCGCGCCATTCGTTCAGTTGTTGCTGCTGAGCGGGCGTTTGGCTTTCACCGCACCAGACCAGTAAGGTTCGCCCTTCAAACAGCTCTGGTCGCAATTGGTTTAGCGAGTGGGCGAGGACGTCAACGCGCCATCCCTGCTGGCTGGCTACCCAACCCTCCAGCCATAAGCGGGTGGTATCATGAATGTTCCAGCCGACAACCAGGGCATCTTTCCCCTGTTTCTTGCGCGCCGAGGCCAGACAAATCGCGATGTAGTTGATGAGGACACCGTCGAGGATCCCCAGTAACGCCTGCAGGATCGGCTGCTGACATTGCAGGCGGCGGCGTAACGGAATGAACAAATGGGTGTTGAGCGTTTGTGCGGGATAATCCTGACCGCGCTCTTTGATCCACATCCTGAGGCTATGCAGATTATTACTTTGCAAATAGCTCAACAGCGTCTCTTGCTGTTCGCGCCAGCCGTTATGCACATCAATGTTCTCATTGCTGAGCAACATTTTTACCTTACTGACCTGAACGCCGTTATTTATCCAGCGTTTTATCTCACGGATCCGGTCGATATCCGCGTCGTTAAACAGGCGATGCCCGCCGTCTGTTCGCTGCGGTTTCAGTAATCCGTAACGCCTCTGCCACGCGCGTAAAGTGACAGGGTTGATATCACAAAGCAAAGCCACTTCACCTATTGTGTAAAGCGCCATCGTCGTCTCACTTATGCTCGCGAGGTCCCAGTTTTACTTTAGACGCTCTTTTGCGAACCAGGTAGTTTTGTCTGTTTTTTGATCAATAAATGGGTGAATTTGTAGTCATGCTCGCGCTTTCGAGTGATCGTTCTCACAAATTCCTTTTTTTTTGCAACACTTCAAAGAAAGTTACGCGCAGCCCATGTATGTTACGCGCTTTTAAGTGATGTGTGGTTGGCAGGTATGTACGAGTTTAATCTGGTGTTGCTGCTGCTTCAGCAGATGTGTGTGTTTCTCGTTATCGCGTGGCTCATGAGCAAAACGCGTTTGTTTATCCCGCTGATGCAGGTCACGATCCGGCTCCCGCACAAGCTGCTTTGCTACGTTACCTTTTCCATTTTCTGCATTTTGGGCACCTATTTCGGGCTGCACATTGATGATTCTATTGCTAATACCCGCGCTATCGGCGCGGTGATGGGCGGGCTGCTTGGCGGCCCAGTGGTCGGCGGTTTGGTCGGCCTAACCGGTGGCTTACATCGTTATTCAATGGGCGGAATGACGGCGCTCAGTTGCATGATTTCGACCATTGTGGAAGGTTTGCTCGGCGGACTGGTGCACAGCGTGCTCACCCGTCGTGGTCGTACCGATAAAGTCTTTAGTCCACTGACCGCGGGTGCCATTACTTTTGTCGCCGAACTGGTGCAGATGCTGATCATCTTGTTAATCGCCCGGCCGTTTGACGATGCGTTTCGGCTGGTCAGTAATATCGCCGCGCCGATGATGGTGACGAATACCGTGGGCGCAGCCTTATTTATGCGTATTTTGCTCGATAAACGGGCGATGTTTGAAAAATATACCTCTGCTTTTTCCGCCACTGCGCTCAAAGTTGCCGCCTCAACGGAGGGTATTTTGCGCCAGGGGTTTAACGAGGTTAACAGCATGAAGGTCGCTCAGGTGCTGTATGAAGAGCTGGATATCGGTGCTGTGGCAATTACCGACCGCGAGAAGCTGCTGGCATTTACCGGCATTGGTGACGATCACCATCTACCCGGAAAACCTATTTCGTCGTCGTACACCCAACGGGCGATAGAAACCGGAGAGGTGGTGTATGCCGATGGGAATGAAGTCCCTTACCGCTGCTCTTTGCACCCGCAATGCAAATTAGGCTCGACGCTGGTGATCCCTTTGCGGGGGGAAAACCAGCGGGTGATGGGAACCATCAAACTGTATGAAGCCAAAAACCGCCTCTTTAGCTCGATCAACCGCACGCTGGGGGAAGGGATCGCCCAGTTGCTTTCGGCGCAGATTCTGGCCGGGCAGTATGAGCGGCAAAAAGCGATGCTCACGCAGTCGGAAATCAAACTCCTGCATGCACAGGTGAACCCCCATTTTTTGTTTAATGCGCTCAACACCATCAAAGCCGTGATCCGACGTGATAGCGAGCAGGCCAGCCAACTGGTGCAGTATCTGTCGACGTTCTTTCGCAAAAACTTAAAACGTCCGTCGGAGATTGTGACGCTGGCTGATGAAATTGAGCACGTTAACGCCTATCTGCAAATTGAAAAGGCACGATTTCAGTCGCGCCTGCAGGTGACTTTGACGGTGCCAGATGCGCTTTCGTATCAGCAATTACCTGCCTTTACCCTACAACCTATTGTGGAGAATGCCATTAAGCACGGTACCTCTCAGCTACTGGATACCGGCGAAGTGTCGATTACCGCCCGCCGCGAAGGGCAGTATCTGATGCTGGATATTGAAGATAACGCCGGGTTGTATCAGCCAACGTCTGAGGCCAGCGGATTGGGTATGAATCTGGTTGATAAACGACTGCGCGAGCGGTTTGGCGACGATTTTGGCATCAGCGTAGCGTGTGAACCTGACCGCTTTACCCGAATCACTTTACGACTTCCTCTGGAGGAACTGGCATGATCAAAGTGCTGATTGTCGATGACGAACCGTTAGCGCGGGAGAATCTGCGGATCCTGTTGCAGGCGCAAAGCGACATCGAGATCGTCGGCGAATGTTCGAATGCGGTGGAAGCCATCGGCGCGGTACATAAACTGCGTCCGGATGTCCTGTTCCTTGATATTCAGATGCCGCGTATCAGCGGTCTGGAAATGGTTGGCATGCTTGATCCTGAGCATCGTCCGTATATTGTTTTCCTTACTGCGTTTGATGAATATGCGGTGAAAGCTTTTGAAGAACACGCGTTTGATTATCTTCTCAAACCGATTGAAGAGGCGCGACTGGAAAAAACGCTGAGCCGTTTGCGTCAGGAGCGCACAAAACAGGATGTATCGCTACTGCCGGAGAATCAGCAGGCGCTGAAGTTTATTCCGTGCAGCGGCCACAGCCGAATCTATCTGCTGCAAATGGATGACGTGGCGTTTATCAGCAGCCGCATGAGCGGCGTGTATGTGACCAGCAGCGATGGTAAAGAAGGTTTCACCGAACTGACGCTCAGAACGCTGGAAAGCCGTACACCTTTACTGCGCTGCCATCGGCAGTATCTGGTGAATATGGCGCAATTGCGGGAGATCCGTCTGGAAGAAAACGGTCAGGCCGAACTGATTTTACGCAACGGGCTGACAGTTCCGGTAAGTCGCCGTTATCTTAAAAGTCTAAAAGAGGCGATTGGACTGTAAAACTGATACACTGCGCGCCATTGCATCACCGACAGTTGAAGGCTCTATGCTAAGTAACGATATTCTTCGTAGCCTGCGCTACACCCTGAAAGCGAACAATAACGACATGGTGCGTATTCTTGCGCTTGCTGACATGGAATCCACCTCCGCAGGTTTTGATACCTGGATGACAAAAGAAGATGAAGCCGGGTTTATTCGCTGCCCGGATATCATTCTCTCCGGATTTTTAAACGGTCTGATTTATCATCTGCGTGGTAAAGACGAGTCTGCGCCGGAACTGGCGCTTGAGCGTCGTGTTAACAACAATACGGTGCTGAAAAAGCTGCGTATCGCCTTTTCGCTGAAAACCGATGATATTCTGGCCATTATGACCGAGCAGAAGTTTCGTGTGTCGATGCCGGAAATTACCGCCATGATGCGCGCGCCGGACCATAAGAACTATCGCGAATGCGGCGATCAGTTTCTGCGTTATTTCCTGCGGGGTTTGACGTCGCGAGTGCACAAAACGAAAGCGTAAAACGACGCTGGCGACCGCGA
The DNA here is from genome assembly GCF_030336655.1 of Citrobacter sp. Cb041. Classification (NCBI taxonomy): domain Bacteria; kingdom Pseudomonadati; phylum Pseudomonadota; class Gammaproteobacteria; order Enterobacterales; family Enterobacteriaceae; genus Citrobacter; species Citrobacter sp. Cb041. The sequence goes on from NZ_JAOWDD010000043.1 coordinate 379,615, forward strand.
TGAATTTCGGGTCGCCAGGATGTTATTTCACCTCTTTAAAACCTGCCGATTCCATTACCGTTTGCATTTGCTTCATGCTGATATTTTTATCGGCTTTCTCAGAAAGCTTCATCCCGGAAATTGCCTGTAACGCTTTTATATCGACTTTTTCCATATCGATAGTGACATTTTCCTGCGCGTAGGTGTCTGTATAGGTGAGCTTTTCTTCTACGCCTGCAATATTTTGATATTTGGCGCTTAACGCGTCGAATACTTTTGCGGCTTCCTCTTTATTGCTGGCGCCGACAGACGCATAGCTGATTTTACTTTCGGAGCTTTGTTTCAGAACTTTGTCACCTTTATAGGTGTAAGAGACGGTGATATCCGAACCGTTAAGATTGGCATTGAATGTTTTCGTCTCTTCTTTTTCACCACAACCCGCCAGGGAAAAAACCACAACCGATGCCACGGCGAGAGAAACTAATTTTTGTAACGCTGTCATGTAAAACTCCATTTTATGAATATCGAATGCTAAATAATAATTCTAATGAATATGATGGGGCCGGGCGGCCTTAATAGCAGAGCAGTATAGAATAAATCTAATAGCGATGGCTAAGCAGTCCGAAAATGGAGTGGGGGAGTGTGTTTAAGATTAAAGGTAAATCCCTCAGCAAAAAAAAAGCGCTGCAGTTGCAGCGCTCGAGATGTCTGATTTATTTCACCTGTTGGCCAGGTTTTGCGCCTTCGTCCGGGCTTAACAGGAAGATATCTTTCCCGCCAGGACCTGCCGCCATGACCATCCCTTCAGAAATGCCGAAGCGCATCTTACGAGGTGCCAGGTTAGCAACCATAATGGTCTGACGTCCAATCAGGGTCTGCGGATCCGGATAGGCAGAACGAATACCAGAGAAGACGTTACGCTTCTCGCCACCGAGATCCAGCGTCAGACGCAGCAGTTTGTCAGAACCTTCCACAAACTCGGCGTTTTCAATCAATGCCACGCGCAGGTCAACTTTGGCGAAATCGTCAAAGGTAATGGTTTCCTGAATCGGGTCATCCGCCAGCGGGCCGGTTACTGGTGCGGCAGCGGCCTTCACTTCTTCTTTCGACGCTTCCACCAGCGCTTCAACCTGTTTCATGTCGATGCGATTGTAGAGCGCCTTAAAGGTGTTGACCTTGTGACCGAGCAGCGGTTGCTTAATGGCATCCCAGCTCAGCTCGCTGTTCAGGAAAGCTTCTACACGTTCAGCAAGCGTTGGCAGAACCGGTTTCAGGTAAGTCATCAGGACGCGGAACAGGTTGATACCCATGGAGCAGATCGCCTGCAGGTCGGCATCGCGGCCTTCCTGTTTAGCAACGACCCACGGAGCCTGTTCGTCAACGTAGCGGTTTGCCACATCGGCCAGCGCCATGATTTCACGGATAGCTTTACCAAATTCACGACTTTCCCATGCTTCGCCAATCACCGCAGCAGCGTCAGTGAAGGTTTTATACAACGCCGGGTCGGCCAGTTCAGCCGCCAGTACGCCGTCAAAACGCTTGCTGATAAAGCCTGCGTTACGTGATGCCAGGTTGACTACTTTGTTGACGATATCGGCGTTTACACGCTGGACAAAGTCTTCCAGGTTCAGGTCGATGTCATCAATGCGCGAAGAAAGCTTCGCCGTGTAGTAGTAACGCAGGCTGTCGGCGTCAAAGTGCTTCAGCCAGGTGCTGGCCTTAATGAAGGTACCGCGAGATTTGGACATCTTCGCACCGTTTACCGTCACATAACCGTGTACAAACAGGTTGGTCGGCTTACGGAAGTTGCTGCCTTCCAGCATTGCCGGCCAGAACAGGCTATGGAAGTAGACGATGTCTTTACCGATGAAGTGATACAACTCAGCGTTGGAATCTTTCTTCCAATACTCATCAAAACTGGTCGTGTCGCCGCGCTTATCGCACAGGTTTTTGAACGAACCCATATAGCCAATTGGTGCGTCCAGCCAGACGTAGAAGTACTTGCCTGGCGCATCCGGGATTTCAAAACCGAAGTATGGGGCATCGCGGGAAATATCCCACTGCTGCAGGCCGGATTCGAACCATTCCTGCATTTTGTTGGCGACCTGCTCCTGCAACGCGCCGCTGCGTGTCCAGGCCTGCAGCATCTCGCTGAATGACGGCAGGTCAAAGAAGAAGTGTTCGGAGTCGCGCATTACCGGCGTCGCGCCAGAAACGACGGATTTCGGCTCGATAAGTTCGGTCGGGCTGTAGGTTGCGCCGCAGACTTCACAGTTATCGCCGTACTGATCCGGAGATTTACATTTCGGGCAGGTGCCTTTAACGAAACGGTCCGGCAGGAACATGCCTTTTTCCGGATCGTAAAGCTGGGAGATAGTACGGTTCTTAATAAAACCGTTCTCCTTCAGGCGCGTATAAATCAGCTCAGACAGCTCACGGTTCTCTTCGCTGTGCGTAGAGTGGTAGTTGTCATAGCTGATGTCAAAACCCGCAAAATCAGTCTGATGCTCCTGACTCATTTCACCGATCATCTGCTCTGGCGTGATCCCAAGCTGCTGTGCTTTCAGCATGATTGGCGTACCGTGTGCGTCGTCCGCGCAGATGAAGTTAACCTGGTGGCCGCGCATTCGCTGGTAACGGACCCAGACATCAGCCTGGATGTGCTCCAGCATATGGCCGAGGTGGATAGAGCCGTTGGCGTACGGCAGCGCGCACGTTACCAGAATTTTCTTCGCGACTTGAGTCATAGTGGGCAATTACTTCTTTTGTAGTGAAAAGGGCTTTGATAGTACCAAAATGGTAATTACTGCGCCAAGCGATAAGGGCATTTATCCGTAAATGAATAATTGTTGCGGTTGGAGTAAACTACCTGGTGACTATTGTATTTTCAGAACAACAAAAAGGAGTCGGGATGAACGCACAATCCCAGGCCAAATCACCAGAGACCCTGCGCGCGATGGTTGCCGGGACGCTGGCGAATTTTCAGCATTCAACCCTGAAGCATAATCTGACGACGCTTAAAGCGTTGCATCACGTCGCCTGGATGGATGACACGTTGCACGTTGAGCTGGTCATGCCGTTTGTCTGGCAGAGCGCGTTTGAGGACTTAAAAGAGCAATGTAGCGCCGATCTGCTGCGTATTACTGGTGCGAAAGCGATCGACTGGAAACTGTCGCATAACATTGCGACGCTGAAACGCGTGAAAAACCAGCCGGGCATTAATGGTGTAAAAAACATCATCGCCGTCAGTTCGGGTAAAGGTGGCGTGGGTAAATCCTCTACTGCCGTGAACCTGGCGCTGGCGCTGGCTGCGGAAGGGGCGAAGGTAGGGATACTGGACGCCGATATTTATGGCCCGTCAATCCCGACGATGCTCGGTGCGGAAAACCAGCGTCCAACCTCTCCAGACGGTACCCATATGGCGCCGATCATGTCTCACGGCCTGGCGACAAACTCTATTGGTTATCTGGTTACTGACGATAATGCGATGGTGTGGCGTGGCCCGATGGCCAGCAAAGCGCTGCTGCAGATGCTGCAAGAAACCTTATGGCCGGATCTTGATTACCTGGTACTGGATATGCCGCCGGGTACGGGTGATATCCAGTTGACGCTGGCGCAAAACATTCCGGTCACGGGTGCGGTTGTGGTGACCACTCCGCAGGACATCGCGCTGATCGATGCGAAAAAAGGCATCGTGATGTTCGAAAAAGTCGAAGTGCCAGTGCTGGGTATTGTTGAGAATATGAGTATGCATATTTGCAGCAACTGCGGTCATCACGAGCCAATCTTCGGCACCGGTGGCGCGCAGAAACTGGCTGAGCAGTATCACACCCAACTGCTGGGACAGATGCCGCTGCATATTTCTCTGCGTGAAGACCTGGATCGTGGTACGCCGACGGTCATCAGCCGTCCTGACAGCGAATTTACCGCCATTTACCGCGACCTGGCAGGACGTGTCGCTGCCCAGCTCTACTGGCAAGGGGAAGTGATCCCGGGTGAAATTGCTTTCCGCGCGGTGTAATTAATAGCGTTAAAAATATTCACTGCATCAATAATTAATTGATGTGGTGAATATGTTGGGTCAAAATTTAACGTTATTATTTATTCAGACTGTATAATTTATGTCTTTTCCTGAATAAATATCTTCAATATATCATTTAAACTGATTAAATTGCTCATATTAATCTATAATGCTAATTAGTTTTAGCGAGGCAGTTAATCTCGTGAATTTATCGAGTACTTCTGACAACATTAAGTGATATTTGCAGTATCTTATGACTAATTGACTTGCGGGTATTTCACGTACTTTCTTGCTGAAAGTACGTGTTTTTTCTATTAACGATGATAAAAAATCTCGCCGTCGTAGGCTTTAATGATCTTACCGTCAGCATCGTTGATTAGGACGTACGCACCACCCATGTAGGTCCAGTGGGTACCGGCGGTAGGGGCTGGCAGGTTGCGTTGGTTCCATTGATTAATCGCATATTCGTCAGTACGGTACAGCGGTGGGACCGTGTCACCAGGTTTAAAATGGGTAAAGTCGGCGATGAAACCGCTCAACTCATACTTATCAATTCCGGTGGGAGCAGCTGTTGCGGCCGGCGCGGCCCAGACGACGCTGCTTGCAAGCAGGAGTGCACCCAGCAACATTTTATTCTTCATACCCATCCTCTTTACCTGTTCGGGTCATCAACATCAGTCGTGTATCATTCCTGGCTTATAGGGCATCTGACAAGAACTTTTTTGTGTTCACGCCAGTCATTTCGTAAAAAGTGTAAATGAATGTACAGAATTACGACAATCTCGAGCGCAAGATCCATCACGAACTGCAAGATAGCGAACAACAGTGTGCGATTAATCGGGTCTGGCGGCTGATGAAGTGTCCCGGGAAAAGGCTCAGGTCGGGGACCGAAGCCTACGAGCGCGTAAAGGGGAGGCCAGTATCGTGACGCCAACAGGCTCCAGCGGCAGTTCAATCCGGAAGCACCGGATGAACGTTGGGTAACGGACATATATATAAATTTAACTATACGATTTTAATTTTATCGTAGCGGTAAACGGTTGGATAATTAAAGCCATAAAGTTTAGATTCAGAAAAGTTAAAGATATTTAAAATAATTCGGAGCAGAATATTTTCTAGTGATAAAACAGATATTTCACACTAATTAGATAATGTATTTCATATAAAGGATGGGGGAATTATAAATCGTTTTTAGTGAAGTGCAGTTAATGAAGCACGATCGCTACTGCTAATGAATTGGTTTGCTAACTCACCGAATTCATCTAGATCATTTTTTGTAATTAACAAAATGACTCCTTAGCTAAAAATTAATAAGAAAAAAGGGGCGTTATAGCCCCTCCATAATTTAAGCTACTGTATCTAATATTTCTGATAAGAAATCTGTAAAGTTAGGGAATGATCCAAAGACATTTTCGGTGCCTACATTATCTCTAATTTCAAAAAGGTTTGTTTTACTATCGTAAGTAAATATAGAGATACTATCATTGCCAATCACTAATCGCTCACTTAAATCAGGATTGATGTAATCATCATTATCCCTATAAAAATCATTCATAATAAACAAGTTTCTTACTAATGGCTCTGGTATGGATAGGCTAAATAAGATTAAGCCATCAAATTCAAATCCATCCATTGTTTCTAAAAATGTAACATAATCAGGTTGATTTACTAATAATAAGTAAACTTCATCACCTAGCTTATCAAGTGTTGGACTTAAGATAGAAGTTGATTTTCGCTTATTTATACTCAAAATGTATTGGTCTGTGATAGGCTCTTCTATTGGATAATTCCAGTTGGTCATTTTGCTTTTCAAATCATTCAGGATTTCACTAATATTATTACTCATTTAAATTCCTAATAATTAATTTAGCAGATAAATTGAACCAGTTGGCACAGCCCAAAAATAAAAATGATTCCAGTAATAATTCTAATTACGAGATTTATTAATCCCAATGAACCAGCCTTCATCTATGTTGCGTTGTGTATTGTCATATACCTCATCAGCCATAGCTCGATGCTTCCTCTTATATGGATGAGTATAATAAACAATGTTCCGTTTCCTTTCTGGTATATCATAAATAGAGGGTACTTTTGTATAGTGATACTCTTCTGCGTCTAATTCGTAATAGATTCGTGATTCATCGAAAGCTCTGAAAGGGATCAATATATGCTGAAAATCCTCAGGGGCTAGCTCCCTTCCGGCATCCCATGCCCGGATAAGCCTAAATTCTCTCATGTAAAACCTTCATGAAGTAAAAAGTATATTATCATCGGCCGATGCGTGGTCAATTATTTAGATTGTGAATGCTTCAAATGATATTCATTGGTTTCATGGGTGAAATGCAAACTTGGAAATGATTCAGGTTAATTATTTTATTCACTGATTAAAACCCTTCTTTTCTTCTGTCCTTTGAACAGAAACTATAGTTGTGAGTAAAATTTACTTGAATGATATCTAATGTGAAAGAACCTACGGCTCCTTCAACCGACATAACCACGGTGATGATCTGATGCACAGTAAAACGGGCTTTACGCATAGCGATCTCCTTCGTTGGCAGATTGAGTATGCTGGAAGATATCTCTAGATGTGAATGGCACGATTATGCGGGATGTTTACAGGACGCCGGTCAGGGGCTTGCTTTAGCAAGCTACTTCCTCTACGCTGTTAATATTATTGGAATTTATGTAACTAAATGACTCGGGGTGCCCTTCCTGGTGAAGGCTGAGAAATACCCGTACCACCTGATCTGGATAATGCCAGCGTAGGGAAGTCTGACACTGCTCGTGTCCCTTCTTCGCGCGGGCAGGAGCTGAACCATGCAGCCTGACCTGCACAGCCGCACACTCGCGGCTCACACCTTACACCAATTTAGAACGCTTTCCCCTCTCACACACTGCATGACCAACGAGGTCGTGCAAAGCTTTACGGCCAATACGCTGCTGGCGCTGGGCGCATCACCTGCAATGGTAATCGAGCCCGAGGAAGCCAGTCAGTTCGCGGCTATTGCCAGTGCATTACTGATTAACGTCGGCACCTTAACCCGGGAACGGGCTACGGCGATGCGCGCCGCAGTTGAGCGGGCACAACTTGCTAAAACCCCGTGGACGCTCGATCCCGTTGCCGTGGGGGCGCTGGAGTTTCGTCGTCGCTTCTGTCTGGATTTGTTGGCGCTACAGCCTGCGGCTATCCGCGGCAACGCTTCGGAAATACTGGCTCTGGCGGGTATGAACGGTGGGGGACGCGGCGTGGATACGACCGATACGGCAGCCGCTGCGCTTCCTGCAGCGCAGGCACTGGCTCGTCAGGTTGGGACCATTGTCGTGGTTACCGGCGAAATTGACTATGTCACCGATGGTCAGCGTACCGTCTGCGTGAACGGCGGTGATCCGTTGATGACGCGCGTGGTGGGCACCGGATGCGCGCTGTCGGCGGTCGTTGCAGCCAGCTGCGCCCTGCACGGTGACCAGCTTGATAACGTCGCCTCTGCCTGTAGCTGGATGAAACAGGCTGGACAAATAGCCACTCAACAATCAACCGGACCGGGCAGTTTTGTCCCGGCATTTATCGACGCCCTCTATAACCTGAATGCGCAGGAGCAACTATGAAACGGATTAACGCATTAACCATTGCCGGAACCGATCCAAGCGGTGGCGCAGGTATTCAGGCCGATTTAAAAACGTTCTCGGCGCTTGGCGCTTACGGCTGCTCGGTTATCACGGCGTTGGTGGCGCAAAATACGCGCGGGGTGCAGTCGGTGTATCGCATTGAACCTGACTTTGTCGCCGCACAGCTGGATTCGGTGTTCAGTGATGTGCGTATCGACACCACTAAAATCGGTATGCTGGCGGAAACGGATATTGTTGAAGCGGTCGCCGAACGCTTGCGTCGCCATCGGGTGCAAAATGTCGTGCTGGATACCGTGATGCTGGCGAAAAGCGGCGATCCGTTGCTGTCTCCTTCGGCGGTTGAAACGCTGCGTACCCATTTGCTGCCGCAGGTTTCGATTATCACCCCAAATTTACCCGAAGCTGCGGCGCTGCTCGGGGCTCCCCATGCGCAGACTGAGCAGGAGATGTTAGAGCAGGGAAGGGCGCTGCGGGCGCTGGGTTGCGAGGCGGTGTTGATGAAAGGCGGTCATCTGGAGGATGCGCAAAGCCCCGACTGGCTCTTTACCCGTGATGGCGAGCAGCGTTTTACCGCGCCAAGGGTGATGACCAAAAATACCCACGGTACTGGCTGTACGCTATCGGCGGCACTGGCGGCGCTGCGTCCGCGCCATGACAACTGGGCACAGACAGTGCAGGAAGCTAAGTTGTGGCTTTCAGCGGCATTGGCGCAGGCCGACACCCTGGAAGTCGGTGAGGGAATTGGTCCGGTGCATCATTTCCACGCGTGGTGGTAATGAGTATACTGGCTGCAGAAACGGCTGCAGGAAAAAGATAAATGGAACAAGCGCATACCCAGCTTATCGCGCAACTGAATGAACGTATTTCCGCGGCAGATAACACGCCGCTGTATATGAAATTTGCGCAAACGGTGAAAAACGCTGTGCGCAGCGGGATTCTGGAGCATGGAAACATCCTGCCCGGCGAGCGCGATCTCAGCCAGTTGACCGGCGTTTCGCGAATTACGGTTCGTAAGGCGATGCAGGCTTTGGAAGAAGAAGGCGTCGTGACGCGCGCCCGCGGTTACGGGACGCAGATCAACAACATCTTCGAGTATTCGCTAAAAGAAGCGCGTGGTTTTTCACAGCAGGTGGTGTTGCGCGGTAAAAAACCAGATACGCTGTGGGTTAACAAGCGGATTGTGCCTTGCCCGGAAGAGGTAGCGCAGCAGCTGGCTGTTGCCACGGGGAGTGACGTCTTCCTGCTCAAGCGCATTCGCTACGTAGATGAAGATGCGGTTTCTATTGAAGAGTCATGGGTTCCTGCCCATCTAATCCATGACGTGGATGCCATCGGCGTTTCACTGTATGACTATTTTCGCAGCCAGCATATTTTCCCGCAGCGCACTCGCTCACGTGTCAGTGCCCGAATGCCTGACGCAGAGTTCCAGGCGCACATTCAAATGGACAGCAAAGTGCCGGTGCTGGTGATCAAGCAGGTAGCGCTTGACCAGCAGCAACGGCCCATTGAATACAGCATCAGCTATTGTCGAAGCGATCTATACGTGTTTGTGTGCGAGGAGTAACGCCTCGCGCGTAGGGGCGCAATCGCCCCCGCGATGCCCTACCACCCAGGACGCCACGGCGTTTCCAAGCAGTACCGCGTCAGCCAGCGACCAGCCAGACGCCAGTCCCGCCAGCATGCCGCCAGCGTGGCTGTCACCAGCGCCAATGGTATCAATGACCGCTGTCGCAAATGCCGGTACGCAACCGGAAGTTTGTGTGCTGAAATACCACGCACCGTCTTTATCGTGGCGTACCACCACCGGTGTGGCAAAACGTTGCACCCATTGTGCGCCAAAACCTTCTATATCCTGGCTTAATGCAAACCGCTCGGCGGCAATTTCCGCCTCCTGCCGATTGAGCGATACCAGTGGACGGCAGGCCATAATTCTTGCCAGTAAGGGCTCGGGAATGTCGCCGATGCGTGGGCCAAAATCGATAAACGGCGTCACTTCCTCCAGCCCTTCCAGCCAATGCACCAGCAACTCACCACACGGAGAGGCTAACTGATAGCCCGAGAGATAAACCAGGCTGTGACGTGGGATCTCCAGCTGTGCCAGCCAGTCAGCGTTCCACTGATTTTCGACGCCACTAAAGGACATAAAGGTACGTTCGCCATCCGGCTCGACCAGAGCCAGACACCAGCCGTTATCGCCTGCGGCGTTATCGATCAGGCTGTGCAGTCCCTCTTTTGCCATCCGGTTGCGGATAATATCGGCCCACACCCCCTGACCCAGCGGTAAAGCATTACTGGCGTCGATACCTAACCGCTTGAGTGCTACGGCGATATTGAGCGCGCAGCCGCCAACGTTCACCCCTTGCTGTTTGAGTTCAATGTCACATCCGCGCCAGGGAAGGGCATACGCATCGGCAATGACATCAATCACCGCCGCACCCACCACCGTAACGGGTCGCTGTGTGCGTAACTGCGGGAGAAGTTGTTGCAGACGCGTGGTGCTCATAGTGCCTCCCGCTGCTCGCGCAGTCGCATCAATCCACTGGCGTAGCGGATAAAGTCCAGCTGATTTACCGCATCGAGCTCATGTTTCAATGCCGGATTAATCGCACTTACGCCGTGGAGCGCGCCACAAATGGCAGTTGCCATCGCCCCGATGGTGTCGGTATCGCCCCCGAGGTTCGCGCACAGAATGGCGCAGCGGTTAGGATCGGTCTGCGCCAGCTCAACCATAGCGATGGCGCATGGCACGGATTCAATGGTACTGGTTCCGGCCCCTACAACCTGATACAACTGCTCGCAGGCAGACTCAATGCCGTCAGCGTTACGGACAATTTTCAGCGCCAGTTCAAGGCGTGCAGAGAGCGATGCGCTAAAGGTAGTGATCCTTTTTTGCTGCGCATGTCGGGCAATGGCTGGCAGCGCGTCGACAATCTCTGACCATTTTCCGCCATCGATAGCGCGTGATACCGCCCATGCGACCACCACTGCGCCAGCGATAGCCAAATCCGATTTATGCGTCGGGCTGGAGGCTAATGCCACATCATCGATAAAGGCATCGAGATCGCGCGCGGGGAGCAGGCATCCCAGCGGTGAAACGCGCATTGCCGCTCCGTTGGTAACGCCGTTATTTTCCAGTTCGGCGACAGGTTTGCCGTCGCGAATGGCTTTTAGCGCAATTTTTGAGGTCGGGCCGAGCACGTTTTTATTAAAAGCATCAAAACGTTCGGCCCAGGCCAGAATATTGCGGCCAATAACGTCGGGTACAATCTCTCCGTCGCACTCAAGCAGGGCATCAGCCAGACACAGCGCCATGGAGGTGTCATCAGTGAACTCCGCCTGGTTAAAATAGCAGGCGGCATTATTCTCCGCAGGGCCGGGTAAAAAACGGTCGATCCAACCGAAATGGGCTTTAACCCGGGTTCTTGGCCACAGTTCCGACGGCATACCCATCGCATCCCCTAACGCCTGCCCATAAAGAGCACCGAGAATACGTTCTGCTTTCATTTTACTTCCCCTTGTTTCAACGCTACATCGCGATCGTCCACCTTAATGGCGGTGATTTCTTTATCTGACTCGCGAAAGAAAATCATAAACATTACGGCAATGACGGCGATCATGACCGCGCCAAATCCCCACATGCCAGCCCAGTTAAAGGTAAGACCATTCACCGGTTCCTGATAAGCAAACATTTTTTCCATCATCACGCCGCCCAGACGATAACCGAGCAGGCTACCGAATCCCTGACAGCAGAGGGTGATAAGCCCTTGCGCCGCGGTGCGCATATGTACGGGCGCTTTTTTATCGACATAAATGTAGGCTGTGACGTAGTAGAAGTCGTAACTGACGCCGTGCAGCAGAATGCCGAGAAACAGCAGAGCGTAAGTGAAATATTCTTCCGCGCCGCCGTAAACGAAAAATCCGTAGCGGATAGCCGCAGTAATAAGACCAAGCAGCAATACCTTTTTAATGCCAAAGCGTTTGGTGAAAAACGGTAGCGCCAGCATAAAGAAGATTTCAGAGAACTGGCCCAGCGTCATCCAGCCGGTGGCGTTTTTCATCCCGACTTCTGTCAGATAACCGTTGGCGAAGATGTAATAGAACGCCAGCGGCATCGCGAACAGAAAAGAGCAAAAGAAAAAGACGAGGAAGTTCTTATCCCGCAGCAGGATCAACGCATCCAGACCCAGCATGACCTTGAAATCCATTTTGCCGGTACTTTTCGGCGGTGTATCCGGTAAAAAGAACGCAAAGACGCCCAACAGAGCCGAGCTTCCGGCAGTGATTAGCAGAGGAATATTGGTAGGGGAGATGTCACTATAGCCAAGCATTTGCGGTAAGAAACCGCAGGCCAAACCAGAGGCGATCCAGCCAATGGTCCCCATCACACGGATGCGCGGGAAATCACGTTCAACGTCACTGACATTGGCAAAAGCGATACTGTTAGTCAGCGCAATCGTCGGCATATAGGTCAACGAATAGGCCAGTAACAGTGGGAAAAATCCGCTGAAGGTGGTTTGCTGGGCGGCGAAGTACATCAAAATAGCGCCGACGAACATCAGCACCGCCAGCACTTTTTGCGCGGAGAAAAAACGGTCAGTGACAGAACCGACCAGGATGGGCGACAGGATCGCAGCAATCGCGGTACAGGCGTAGGACCAGCCGATCTCCCCGGCGCTAAAGCCACTTTTACTCAGCCACAGCCACAGCGGTACAAACCAGGCGCCCCAGATAAACCACTCTATAAACATCATGAACGACAGCTTAACTGTAGTTTTCATCTTTAAATCCTTCATGACAGGTAAGGTACGCACTGATAGTACCATTCGATAATACCTTTAAAATACCTTTGAGGTCTAAATTTGACCGCCTTAACATTATTTCTTCCTGAATCGAGCCAGCAGAAGTTGCTGAAAAGTGCGCTAAAGATGGAAAAAAAACGCAGTCGGTACCAGGCTTATTGCTGCCCGCAACAAAGCGGGTCAGGACAATCCACATTCCGGTTTCAAATCGGAACTTACGGGAGCATAGCTATGACTGATATTACGCAGTTGCTTGGCAAAGATGCCGACAACCTTTTACAGCATCGTTGTATGACCATTCCTTCTGACCAACTTTACCTGCCTGGACATGATTACGTCGATCGCGTGATGGTGGATAACAACCGTCCGCCAGCGGTGCTGCGTAATATGCAAACGCTGTATAACACGGGCCGACTGGCCGGGACAGGTTATCTGTCGATTCTACCGGTGGATCAGGGCGTGGAACACTCCGCGGGGGCATCGTTCGCGGCTAACCCGCTGTACTTTGATCCGAAGAATATTGTGGAACTGGCTATCGAAGCAGGGTGTAACTGCGTGGCATCGACCTATGGCGTGCTGGCTTCCGTCTCCCGTCGCTACGCGCACCGCATTCCGTTTCTTGTAAAAATTAACCACAACGAAACGCTGAGCTACCCCAATACGTTTGACCAGACGCTGTATGCCAGCGTAGAACAGGCATTCAATATGGGCGCGGTTGCGGTAGGGGCAACCATCTATTTCGGTTCAGAGGAGTCCCGTCGCCAGATTGAAGAGATTTCTGCGGCGTTCGAGCGTGCTCATGAACTGGGCATGGTCACCGTGCTGTGGGCGTATCTGCGTAACTCCGCGTTTAAAAAAGATGGCGTGGATTACCATGTTTCCGCCGATCTCACCGGGCAGGCTAACCATCTGGCAGCCACTATCGGGGCGGATATCGTTAAGCAGAAAATGGCGGAAAATAACGGCGGGTATAAAGCAGTCAACTTTGGCTACACCGACGATCGCGTTTACAGCAAGCTGACCAGCGACAACCCAATCGATCTGGTGCGTTATCAGTTGGCGAACTGCTATATGGGGCGCGCCGGATTAATTAACTCTGGCGGTGCGGCTGGCGGCGAAACCGATCTGAGCGATGCGGTACGTACGGCGGTGATTAACAAACGTGCTGGCGGCATGGGGCTGATTCTTGGACGAAAAGCATTCAAGAAAACCATGGCTGACGGCGTTAAGCTGATTAACGCCGTGCAGGATGTTTATCTGGATAGCAAAGTCACCATTGCCTGATTCCAGTTGGGGTGTCGTCGTGTTAACGCAGTAGCGGACAACCCGGCGGCAGTCTGCAACGTAGCGCTGCGGGCAGGATTTCAATATGAAATTCTTGTCCGCTAAGCGGTTCGCCATCGAGATTAAACGTAATTTCGTGTGGGGCGCGGATATCAAACCACGATGATGCGCCTTCGATGATGTTAGGGTTGTCTTCGGATTGCGTTAACGCCGAAAGTAGCCCTGGCAGCAGCTCTTCGCCGGTAAAAATACGCAGTTGCAGCAGACCATCGTTGATCAGCGCCGTCGGGCAAAGCTGTTGCCCACCACCGGCCTGACGACCATTACCGATACCAATGACCAGCGCCTTACCCTGCCAGTGAAAATCTTCCCCACGAATGTCGCAGATGTCGGGTTTGAGCGTATCCATGCGCATTAATCCGTGAATAAAGTACGATACGCCACCTAATGCGGCCTTGAGTTTTTCTGGCGTCTCGGTGGTGATGCGTGTGCCGAAGCCGCCGGTCGCCATATTGATAAAACAGGTTTTATCATTGACCTGAACCATATCGATATCAGTCGCATTTCCGGCGATAGCCAGTTTTAACGCCTTATCAAGGGCGTCGGGTATGCCTACGCTGGTTGCAAAATCATTCGCCGTTCCCAACGGTAAAATACCGAGCGCCGGGATATTGCCGCCCTGCGACTGGATCAGCGCCGTCGAGACTTCGTTAATTGTGCCGTCGCCGCCGCCGGCAATCACCGTTGCAACGCCTAACTGGCGAGCTTCATCAACGTAGCGTTGGGCGTCGCCTTTTTCCCAGGTAACGCGAACATGGATTTCCACGCCTTCATCGCGTAGCTCTGCAATGACATCACGCAAGGGGAGATTATCAGCACTTTTTCCATTGAGGATCAGTAAACTGGCAGGGAACGCTATCATCCGTTTGCCTCACTTTTTTTCGTTTTAACAAGTGTACGCCAGGAATGGGTTTATGGCGTAAGAACTGACTGAAAGCGAAGGCGAAGAGATAAAAAAAGCCGCAGAATGCGCAATACTGTTCTGTTAAGCATGTATGGAGAACATGTGATTCTTGCTCAGGGTTTCGTTCACCTCGGCGGTAGCAATTCTCTGAGGCTCAGACACCCATGAACGAGCAAGTGAGGCTCACCGCCGCCTCCCTTGCAACCCAGGCTCCCGGCGGGAAAATCGTCGCTGCGCGATTCATTCGTCTTATGCCGTCTGCCTATCGGGTCGGGACCGGGCCTGCGTCCCTGCAGGCCGTCCCCTCTGCCCGCATCCCTGCGGGCAGACCCGGTCAGCCGTCAACGCCTCATCGATTTTCAGCCGGACCGGGGTCATCGCTGCAACGCACTGACTTCCAGTTAACTCTGTTTTGCTGTTCAGATAAAAAACGCAGGGAGCCGGGATTGTAAAGGGCGTGGCGGAGAACGCCCTTTACACGTTCACAGGAACCGGTGTTTCAGAGAAACGATGCACATGAGGTGAACGGAACCCTTACCGTGAGATAGCATATTCATAACTTCTGCCAACACAGGTGATGCTTTCTGATACAGAGGCGTTAACTGAACCGCATTACGCAGAATGCGGCTTTTCAGATTGGGTGGACGTTACTGTGGGAACCACTGATCGCTGATTTTTTGGTACGTGCCGTCAGCTTTGATTGCGGCCAGCGCGCTATTCAGTTTTTCCAGCAGGGCTTTGTTATCCGGGCGAACCGCAATGCCAAGACCAGTACCGAAGTATTGTGGGTCGGTCACTTTGTCAGTGGCTACGCCTAACTGCGGGTTGGTTTTCAGCCACTCGTTAACCACGGCGGTATCGCCAAATACGCCATCAATACGACCATTTTTCAGGTCGATAATCGCATTCTGATAGCTGTCGTAGGCCACGGTCTTCACTTCAGGGTGTTTGTCCTGCAGGTATTTCTGGTGCGTGGTACCGTTTTCCATGCCAATGCGTTTCCCTTTCAGGTCGGCAAAGGTTTTATAGGTGTCTTTTTTCGCAATCACCAGCGCGGAGTTTGCATAGTAAGGCTGAGTAAATGCCACCTGCTTGCTACGCTCAGGCGTGATGTCCATTCCGGAAATCACCGCATCATATTTTTTGAATTTCAGCGCGGGAATCAAGCTATCAAAAGCATGATTGGTGAAAGTACAGTCAGCCTGCATTTGTTTGCACAGTGCCGTTGCCAGGTCGATGTCAAAACCGACAATTTTATTGCTTGCATCCAGTGACTCAAATGGCGGATAAGTCGCTGATACACCGAAACTAATTTTATCAGCAGCTGAGGCGCCTGCGGCGAAAGTAGCAAGTAATGCGGCCAGTACTAACTTTTTCATGGTGGAACTCCCGTCTGTCAATCTTATGATTATTTACCGTGTCTGCGGCGTGAATTAACAATGCCATTTAATGAATTTATATGCAATAAAAATGATTAACTATTTTTTCTGATATAAAAAAAGACGGACAATTTAGGTTGTTGTCCGTCTTTTTTATTTTGGCTTTATGCATATTCACCGGAGAGTGTACAACGGAAGATGAATCGTAGCCTGATAAGCGTAGCGCCATCAGACATAAAAACCGATTTAATTCCGGTGTTCAAACGCCAGAGCTTTACGTTCGATCAAGCGCATCATCAGCGTCAGCAAACCGTTGACGATCAGGTAAATCACACCCGCCGCGCCGAAAACCATGACGTCATAAGTGCGACCATACAGCAGCTGACTATAGCCCATGACTTCCATCAGCGTGATGGTGTATGCCAGTGAGGTACTTTTAAACACCAGCACCACTTCGTTGGAATACGAGGAGAGGGCGCGTTTAAAGGCGTACGGCAACAGAATCGCCAGCGTATCCTTCTTACTCATCCCCAACGCTCCACAGGACTGCCACTGGCCTTCCGGGATTGCGCGGATAGCACCGTAGAACAGCTGGGTGGTATAAGCCGCACTGTTTAACGATAGCGCAATTAAGGCGCACAGCCACGGTTCAGAGAGCAGGTGCCACAGTACCGGATACTCCTGTAGCGTCGGGAACTGCCCTGGCCCGTAGTAGATGAGGAAGATTTGCACCAGCAGCGGAGTACCGGTAAACAACGTGATATAGGCGCGAACCAACCAGACCACAATCGGCGTTTTTAGCGTCAGGATGACGGTGAAAACCAGCGCCAGCACCAGAGCAACCACGATGGAGGCGACCGTCAGCGTCAGGCTGGTATGCAGCCCTTTTAACAATTCAGGTAAATACTCAAGCATTAGCCTGGTCTCCGCTCAAATCGTGTCGCGCGCAGGTCAATGCGTTTGAGAATGTACTGACTCACCAGCGTAATCACCAGGTAAATAGCCGCCGCCACAATGTACCAGGTAAACGGCTCCTGGGTACGGGTGGCAATGCTCTTGGTTTGCAGCATCAGATCGTTCACGCTGATAAGGCTGACCAGCGCGGTATCTTTCAGCAATACCAGCCACTGGTTACCCAGTCCCGGCAGAGCGTGACGCCACATCTGCGGCATCACCAGGCGAAAGAAGATCGCGGCTTTAGACAAACCCAACGCCTGACCTGATTCCCATTGTCCGAGTGGTACGGCCTTCAGCGCGCCACGCAGCGTTTGCGACGCGTAAGCCGCATACAGCAATGACAGCGCAATTACACCGCACAGGAACGGGCTGACGTCGAAGTTTTCGATCTGCATCTGAACCGGGATTTGTACAAACCCGAGATTGATCGTAAAGCCATCGGCCAGCGTCAGCAGCAGCTGTGAAGAGCCGAAATAGATGAACAGAACCACCAGAATTTCCGGCAGACCACGCAGGATGGTGACCAGAGCTGAGCCCGTCCATGCCACCGGACGCCATTTTACTGACTCCCAGACGGCAAAAAACATGGCGAGCGCGAGGCCAATAATCAGCGCACAAACGGCAAGGCCGACGGTCATCCCGGCGGCGCTTGCTAAAGGAAAAAATTCATTCATCAAGTATTACTTCTGGAACCATTTGTTGTAGATGGTCTCGTAAGTCCCATCTTTCTTCACTTTTTCCAGCGCAGCGTTAAATTTCTGCTGCAGCTCGGTATTGCCCTGGCGCACAGCGATGCCCAGACCCGTACCGAAGTAATCTTTATCCGTCACTTTGTCGCCAACTGCGGCCAGCTTTGGATTATCTTTCAGCCATTCGGTCACCACTGCGGTATCACCAAATACGCCGTCAATACGACCATTTTGCAGATCGAGTTTGGCATTCTGGTAGCTGTCATACGGTACGGTGGTCACTTCCGGATGTTTATCCATGATGAATTTCTGGTGCGTAGTACCGTTTTGTACACCGACTTTTTTGCCTTTCAGCTGGTCAATGCTGGTGTATTTACCCTGTTGGCCAACAAACAGGGCAGAGTTGTCGTAATACGGGGTGGTGAACAGAACCTGTTTTTCACGCTCTGGCGTGATGTCCATACCGGCCATCACCGCGTCAAAACGACGGAATTTCAGGCTCGGGATCAGGCTGTCGAAGGCCTGATTGGTGAAGGTACAGGTCGCGTCAATCTCTTTACACAGCGCATTCGCCAGATCAACGTCAAACCCTACGATTTTGTTATTCGCATCAATAGATTCAAACGGAGGATAAGACGCTTCGGTGGCGAAACGGATGGTTTGGGCTGCGGTAGCGGAAAGGCTAAAACCTGCGATTAGCGCGGCAATCAGAACTTTTTTCATTGTATTGTCCCGAATCTTAGTGAGAGAGATAGTTTTTAAACGCTTCGGTTTGCGGGTTGGCAAAGCAGCTCGCATCCCCAAACTCGACGATATGACCGTTTTCCATATACACCACACGGCTGGCCGTTTTACGTGCAACTTCCACTTCGTGGGTGACGATCACCTGAGTAATGTTGGTTTCCGCCAGTTCACGAATGATGCTGACGATTTGGGCAGTAATTTCCGGATCAAGCGCTGCGGTAGGTTCATCAAACAGCAGCACCTGCGGCTCCATCATCAACGCGCGGGCAATGGCCACACGCTGTTGCTGGCCACCGGAGAGATGCAGTGGGTAGCGATCGCTGTACGGCTTCAGGCGCAGACGTTCCAGCAATTTTTCGGCACGCGCCAGCGCTTGATCTTTTGTCAGACCCAGTACGCGGCAGGGCGCTTCAATCAGATTCTGCACAACCGTGAGATGCGGCCAAAGGTTGTATTGCTGGAAGACCATGCCCACGTTCTGACGCAGCTCCCGAATGGCTTTGTCTGACGGGGTCTTCGTGAAGTCGAAACGGTTACCCGCAATAGAGAGCGTGCCCGAGCGCGGCATCTCAAGCAGGTTGAGTACGCGCAGCAGCGAGCTTTTCCCGGCTCCACTTGGGCCAAGTAACACCAGTGTTTCACCCTGAGGGCAATCCAGCGTGATATCGAACAGCGCCTGATGTGCGCCGTAGAAGCAGTTAATGCCGTTTAATTGAATACTCATTGACACTCGATACTGGCAGTCTGATAGCTATTGAAGCCGCAGATACTACCTTTGACAGAATAGTTATGCAATATTTATGCGTTAAAAGTTAAATGCAAACCGCATTCTTATCTAAACATAGCACAAAATAGCGGGGCCACCAGTGGGCAAGAATAATTGTCGGCATTCTATGCAGAATGCCAGACAATTTATGGGGGTTATGGTTCAGGCGGGTGAATGGGGCGGTTAGCGGTTTTCGACAGACTGGCGCAGCGTCCCGGCTGGCGCGTGTACGCTGCCGCCCAGATAGCGGACATCGTCAACTACCCAGCACTGGCCTTCGCGGATCATCAGCACTTCATCACGCCAGCTTTGGTCACCCTGTTTAAGCTCTACGCGCAGCGGAATGTTGCGTGCATCACTATTCGGAATGGTCGATGCGCTGGCGACGCTGGCACTGTCCGGTAACGTAGCGCGACTAGAGAACGGATCGCTGTTAAACAGATCGCGATGCGCGTTATCACGGCTGGCATCGTTCAGCAGTTTCGCCAGGTTGTCGCTGAGGTACGGACGAAGGGGGGTAATGTCATTGTTTCGGTGCTGAATACGGTAATCATAGAATTGTTGAGCCACGCTGTCTGGCCCGCCTTCTACGCATGAGCCGCTACGCGTGCCGTTATCTTTGTAGGCCGGCGTTACGGTAGTACAGGCGCTGAGAAGTAGTGCACATGGAACCAGCAGAGAGAGTTTCGAGTAGCGCATAATGATTTCCTTATTAGCTTTCTACTATTAGTGTTCTACGTTGATTTACATGTCATACTTCAAGTTGCTTGTGCGTTGGCTACGTGCGTTCACCCCAGTCACATAGTTATCTATGCTCTTGGGGATTCACTCTCTTGCCGCCTTCCTGCAACTCGAATTATTTTGTGTAAAGAATATATCCTTTCAATGATAGTGGATCGGTTCGATAATGCTTTTGAGATCGTGCTCTTAGCGCAAAAAGGAGATTTACCATGCAGTTTTCGACTACCCCTACGCTGGAAGGGCAGAGCATCGTGGAATACTGCGGTGTTGTGACTGGCGAAGCCATTTTAGGCGCGAATATCTTCCGCGATTTCTTCGCCGGCATTCGCGATATCGTCGGCGGTCGCTCCGGCGCGTATGAAAAAGAGCTGCGTAAAGCGCGTGAAATTGCTTTTCAGGAGCTTGGTGAACAGGCAAAAGCGCTCGGTGCTGATGCGGTTGTCGGTATCGATATCGATTACGAAACCGTAGGCAAAGACGGTAGCATGCTGATGGTGAGCGTCAGCGGCACCGCGGTGAAAACTCGCCGATGAAGCGTCTGCTGTCTCTGCTGGCATTAACGCTGCTGCTGGTAGGATGTGCTGGCGAAAAAGGGATTGTCGACAAAGACGGGTATCAGTTAGATACCCGTCGTCAGGCGCAGGCTGCTTACCCGCGCATTAAAGTGCTGGTTATCCATTACACGGCCGATGATTTCGACTCTTCTCTGGCTACGCTGACCGATAAAAACGTCAGCTCGCACTATCTGATCCCGGCAGTGCCGCCGCTCTACCACGGCAAACCGCGTATCTGGCAACTGGTAGCGGAAAAAGATCTGGCCTGGCATGCGGGGATTAGCTTTTGGCGCGGCGCTACGCGAATTAACGATACCTCGATCGGCATTGAGCTGGAAAACCGTGGCTGGCAAAAATCGGCGGGCAGCAAGTATTTTGCGCCGTTTGAACCCGCGCAAATTCAGGCGTTAATCCCCTTGGCGAAAGATATTATTGCCCGCTATGACATAAAACCGCAGAACGTGGTGGCCCATGCGGATGTCGCACCGCAGCGCAAGGACGATCCAGGTCCACTGTTTCCATGGGAAGAACTGGCTGCGCAAGGAATTGGCGCGTGGCCGGATGCTCAGCGGGTGGCGTTTTATCTTGCCGGGCGAGCGCCCGATACACCGGTAGAAACCTCATCATTGCTCGATCTGCTGTCGCGCTATGGTTATGAGGTAAAACCTGAAATGACGCCGCGTGAACAGCGGCGGGTGATTATGGCCTTCCAGATGCACTTCCGCCCGACGTTGTGGAACGGCGTGGCGGATGCAGAAACTCAGGCGATTGCCGAAGCGTTACTGGAGAAATACGGGCAGGGTTAACGCGGCAGCTTGCCGTGGTCACGCAACCAGGCCGCGGTACGCTCAATCCCTTCATCCAGCGTCACAACGGGCTGATAGCCTAATTCTTCCTGAGCGCGGGTGGTATCCAGCGTAAAGTCAAAATTCAGCTTCGAGACGCCGTAATGCGTAAGCTTTGGCTCTTTCGCCGATTTATTGCCTAACCGCTCCATGCTGCGGGCAATCATGTCCAGCATCGGGTAGGGCACGGAGCGGATACGGCAATCAATATTTAGCTCGTCGATAAGTTTCTGCACAATACTGCGCAGGGTGCGATGCTCGCCGTTGGTAATGTTGTACGCGCGACCCGACGGCAGATTATCGCAGGCTTGCTGACTTGCCAGCCACATCGCGTGCACCGCATTCTCGTAGTAGGTCATATCCACCAGCGCACTTCCGCCGTGCGGCAACAGGATGCTGCCGTAGTGGTACATCATATGGGCCAGGCGCGGGATAAAGACTTTATCGTGTGGTCCGAACAAGCTTTGCGGACGCAATACCGTAAAACGGGTCTGCGGGTTGGCCTGTGTCAGCAACGCAATCACATCTTCGCCAGCCGCTTTACTGCGGGCGAATTCATTGGCGAAGCGTTGGGGGCGGAAGTCCTCTTTGATATCGCGATGGTGGTGATAATCAAAATAGAGCGACGGTGATGAGATATGAATGAAGTTACGAACGCCCCAGGCCACGGCCCACTCGCCCAGACGGCGGGTTGCGCGAACGTTGGCCAGATCGAAGGCTTCCTGAGTTCCCCATGGTGAGGTAAAACTGGAGCAGTGCCACAGCGTATCGATACCGGCGAGCATCACTTTTGCCTGCGAAGAGACCAGCTCGGTCAAATCGGCATGCACAAACTCTGCGCCCATTTTCTCCAGCAGCTTGCCCATCGCTTCGTTGCGACCGGTAGCTCTGACGCTGACGCCTTTGCTGCATAAAAACTCAACCGCGTTTCGGCCTAAGCCGCTGGTGGCTCCGGTAACCAGTACCTTCATATCAATCCACTGTGTTTAAAAAACGTCGTGCGCATTCTTCCGTGAATTTCGTCTGTATGCAATGGGAAACATGAAAGAATACAGGCTCTTTTTATCATGAGTCTGTGATTTGTTCTGCAAGTTTAGCAATACGCTTCGCCATCCCTCTGAAAATGAACAGATGCGCCGGGATCATCAGCAGCCAATAGAAGAGGCCTGGCATGCCGTGCGGATGCCACCAGGCGCGGACATCAATGCGTCGGTGGTCGCCTTTATCTTCCAGCGTGAAGCTCAGACGACCCAATCCTGGCGCTTTCATCCCAAACAGCAGCGTCAGCTGTTTTTCTGGCTCAACGATGATCACTTTCCAGCTGTCAACGGTATCGCCAACCTGCAACAGAGAGTGTTGCGGTCTGCCTTTCGCCAGCTTATGGCCGACCAGCAGGTCCAACGCCGCGCGCGTTTTCCATAAAATATTGCCAAAGAAATAGCCTTCTTTGCCGCCGAGGCGATTCACCACTTGCCACAGCGCCTGCCGACTGGCGGAGGTTTCAACGCTAAAGCCAGCTTGTTTAGCGAAATAGCCATATTCGGGGCGCCAGCGGGCAAATGCCTGCGCGTCGTAACCCCAGTCGCTGGAATTGACCAGCTTTTCTTCTTCTTTCAACGTGCTGCGCACCGCGTCATCAAAGGCAATCAGCTTTTGCGGGATCAGGGTGCGTAATTCGGTGTCATCGGCCAGCAGGTCGTGTTTTAACCCCTGTATCAGCGCTTTTGCCGTGGTCGGCGGCACTGACGTTATGACGTTCAAAAACCAGACCGAAATCCAGCGGGTAGGAAAGGGGACAGGGATGAGCAGGCGATGTTTACCGCTGACCGCCATAAAATGCTCGAACTGCTCCTGATAGCTCAATACCTGCGGCCCGGCGGCTTCGAGTACGCGGTGTTGGCGTGTAGGATGATCCAACAACGCCACCAGGTAGTACATTAAATTCTCCAGCGCGATAGGTGTGGTACGCGAGCGCACCCAGCGCGGAGGGGTGAGTACCGGCAGGTTGTAGACCATGTCGCGCATCACTTCAAAGGCGGCAGAACCTGCCCCTACGATAATACCAGCGCGCAATTCGGTCATTGGCACGCCTGATTCGCGCAGGGTGTCCGCGGTTATCTGTCGCGCACGCAGATGATCGGATTGTTCATGCCGGGGAGCCTGTAATGAGCTCAGGAAAATAAGCTGTTTGACTGGCGTATCACGTAGCGCATCGCGCACGTTCATTGCTACCTGGCGCTCATGGGCGATAAAATCACCGCCTTCTCCCATGCCATGGACCAGGTAATAGACCGTATCAACGCCGGTCAGCAGCGGCGTTAGGTTATCTGGCCAATTCAAATCGACCTTATGGCAACTGACGTTGGCCAACTGCTGCTTTTCCAGCCGCTCGATGCGGCGTGCCGCAGCCAGCACCTGATGCCCTTGCTGACTGAGCGCCTGTACCAGATGCTGACCAATGTAGCCACTGGCGCCAAGAACCAAAATCCGTTGCGGCACGCCCATCTCCTTAGCGGGTTAAAAAAGCGCGCCAGTGGGCGACGACTTCAGCAAGCTGTTCACGCGATACGTCCAGATGCATCACCAGACGCACAATCGGCGAGGCGTTAATCAGCACGCCTTGTGCTTTCATGTACTCGCCCAGTGCCGCAGCGTGTTCTTCGCCAACGCGGACAAACAGCATGTTGGTGTCGTGGCGCATGACGTCCGCTCCTGCTTCGCGCAGTTGTTCCGCCATCCAGGCGGCGTTGTCATGGTCTTCTTGTAAACGCGACACGTTATTTTTCAGCGCATACAGTCCGGCCGCCGCCAGAATACCGGCCTGACGCATTCCGCCGCCGGTCATTTTACGCCAGCGAATGGCGCGCTTGATGTACTCGTGGCTGCCGACCAGCAGTGAGCCTACCGGCGTTCCTAAACCTTTGGAGAGACAAATGGTGAACGAATCGCAGTATTGCGTGACATCTTTTAACTCACAGCCATAGGCGACGATGGCGTTAAAAATACGTGCGCCGTCGACATGCAGCGCAAGATTGCGCTCACGGGTAAATTCCCAGGCCTCTTTCAGATACTCGCGTGGTAGCACTTTGCCGTTGTGGGTGTTTTCTAGGCTGAGCAGACGCGTGCGGGCAAAATGGATATCGTCCGCTTTGATTTTTGCCGCCACTTTGTCCAGCGGCAAAGAGCCATCCGGCATGGCGTCGATAGGTTGCGGTTGAATGCTGCCGAGCACCGCTGCGCCACCCGCTTCGTAGAGATAGTTATGCGCGCCCTGACCGGCGATATACTCTTCGCCGCGCTGACAATGGCTGAGGAGAGCCACCAGGTTCGCCTGAGTGCCTGTGGGTAAGAAAATTGCGGCTTCTTTGCCAGAAAGCTCGGCTGCGTATTGCTGGAGGGCATTAACGGTAGGGTCATCACCGTAGACGTCGTCCCCGACCGGGGCGGCCATCATCTCTTCGAGCATGGCGCGACTTGGCCGGGTGACGGTATCACTGCGTAAATCAATCACGGGCATTCCTTTTTAAGTGAGGTAATGCCCTCTGTTTTACCTGAGCCAGTTAGTTTTCGCCAGTTCGATCACTTCATCACCGCGCCCGCTGATGATTGCGCGCAGCATATACAGGCTAAAACCTTTAGCTTGTTCGAGTTTGATCTGCGGCGGGATCGCCAATTCTTCTTTCGCGACGACCACATCGACCAGCACCGGACCGTCAATCGACATCGCCCTTTGCAGCGCTTCATCAACCTCTGAGGATTTCTCCACGCGAATGCCCGTAATGCCGCAAGCCTCGGCAATCCGTGCGAAATTTGTATCGTGCAGTTCGGTGCCGTCGGTCAGATAACCGCCAGCTTTCATCTCCATCGCCACAAACCCCAACACGCTGTTGTTGAAGACAATAATCTTCACCGGCAGCTTCATTTGCACAACCGACAGAAAGTCGCCCATCAGCATGCTAAAACCGCCGTCACCGCACATTGCGACAACCTGGCGTCCCGGTTCGGTTGCTTGTGCGCCGAGCGCCTGCGGCATGGCATTGGCCATCGACCCGTGGTTAAACGAACCGATCAGACGGCGTTTACCGTTCATTTTCAGATAACGTGCCGCCCACACCGTTGGCGTGCCAACGTCGCAGGTGAAGATGGCGTCGTCAGCGGCAAAATGGCTGATCTGCTGCGCCAGATACTGCGGATGAATGGCTTTATCGCTGGGTTTGGCTAAATCATCCAGCCCTTTACGCGCCTCACGATAGTGTTCCAGCGCTTTATCCAGGAACTGCCGATCGGTTTTTTCTTCCACCAGCGGCAGCAGGGTGCGGAGTGTGGATTTAATATCGCCTACCAGCGCCATATCTACTTTACTGTGCGCGCCAATGCTCGCCGGATTGATATCAATCTGAATAATCTTGGCGTCGGTGGGGTAGAACGGGCGATAGGGGAACTGGGTACCTAGCAGGATCAGCGTGTCGGCATTCATCATGGTATGGAAGCCGGATGAAAAGCCGATCAGCCCGGTCATGCCCACGTCGTAAGGGTTGTCGTACTCCACATGCTCTTTACCACGCAAGGCGTGCACAATCGGCGCTTTTATTTTAGCAGCAAACTCAACCAATTCTTTATGCGCACCGGCGCAGCCACTGCCGCACATCAGGGCGATATTGCTGGAGTAGCGTAGCAGTTGCGCTAGTTTTCTGAGCTCTTCTTCTTCCGGAGTGACCACCGGGAGCGGCGCATGATACCAGTGAGTGCTGGCGCTTTCAGGTGCTGGCTTCAGCGCAACGTCGCCGGGTAATACCACCACGGAGACGCCGCGGTTGAGCACCGCTTTACGCATCGCAATTGCCAGCACCTGTGGGATCTGTTCAGGGCTGGAAACCAGCTCGCAATAGTGGCTACATTCGCGAAACAACTCTTGCGGGTGGGTCTCCTGAAAATAACCGCTGCCTATCTCACTGGATGGAATGTGTGCGGCAATTGCCAGTACCGGGACGTGGTTGCGGTGGCAATCAAACAGGCCGTTAATCAGGTGCAGGTTGCCTGGTCCACACGAGCCAGCGCAGACGGCCAGTTCTCCCGTCAACTGCGCTTCAGCGCCCGCGGCGAAGGCCGCAACCTCTTCATGACGGGTTGGCATCCAGTCAATCGTTCCCATACGATTCAGACTGTCACTAAGGCCATTTAGCGAGTCACCCGTCACACCCCAAATGCGTTTAACGCCAGCTTGTTCAAGTGTTTTAGCAATAAAAGCGGCAACCGTTTGTTTCATGGTTTTCCTTCTCCTTTAATGTGATACCGGTTACAAGTTTAGATGAAGATAATAGTTATGCTTATCATTACCTCTTATTTCCGGCAGGTTTCATTAAGCCTGTATTAAGCGTAGTTTGTTATTGGACATGGTGAAACAAGGAATAAATTCAAATGGTTATAAAACTATTAAATACAGTTAACCGGGTACTGACTCATGAAGATTTTGGCAAGTTTTTGTTACGTATTGCCGTGGGGGGATTAATGCTGTTTCATGGGCTGCATAAACTGTTCGCGGGTATTGATGGCATCGGTGGCATGCTGATAGCGAAAGGTTTCCCCGGCTTTATTGCGTATGGCGTTCTGCTGGGAGAGGTTGTGGCACCGTGTCTGATTATTCTTGGGATCCTGACGCGTCCAGCGGCGTTGGGGCTGGCGTTTACGATGGTGGTGGCATGGCTGATGGTCGGGATGGGTGAAACCTGGTCACTGGATAAAACCGGCGCATGGGCAATTGAAAGTCTGGTGTATTTCTTCATCGGCGCTCTGGCCGTGGCATTTTTGGGCGCGGGGCGATTCTCCGTTGCCGGAAACTCGGCCTGGCGATAGTTTGCCATCCGAGAATCAATACAGAGGCGGGAATGCGTTAACCTATCTCCGCCTCGCCATTAAATCTGGCCGCTAATCCATGTCGACACTGCTCCACAGTTTGTGCCGACGTCTCAGTGCACGTTGCGTCAATGCCTTTGCCATCGCGGTGCCTATTTCAGCGCTAACCACCAACCCCTGAATAAAGGGACGGTCGTGCATCAACCACGGCAGTCCGCCAAAGGCGATGCGGTTGCGGGCGTTTTCCGGCGCTTGCAGCGTGTAATCTTCGCCGATATCCGGGATCTCATCGCCACAGGCCAGCAGTTGATCGCGTAGCGTTGGGAACGGAATATCTTTGCTCTGTAATGCCCGTTGCCCTCGGGCGTCAATGAATACATCAAATTCACTGCGCTGACCGTGGTGGTAAATGACCGTCATTTCCTGCTCATTTGTACGCTCATAATCTTTGCCGAGTGCGAGGATCTCAATCAGCCCGGCATCGTGCAGAGCCAGCAATCGGCGGATAGATTCAGACGGGATTGCCGCATAGTTATCAATAAAGACGCGCGCCAGTCCGTGCCTGAAACGTTTTTCGTCGCGAGCATCAAGATGAGGAACGATCTCTTCAATAACCTCATGGAGGCGCAATAAGGTATAGCGCCAGGCGACGGTATGTTGTTCCTGCTTGTTGCGTTCAACCTCCACCAGGTTACGCCTCGCCCAGTCAAAAGGGTCATGCTTGAGCCTGTCGGCAAAATAGACCTCGGGGAATGTGTCGGCGTTAAGCGTTGCAAGTGCAACCTGTTGACACCACCCTGGGGCCGCGTCTTGCAGTTGTTGCACAATAAGCCGGAAGATGCGGTCCAGTAATCCGTTTTGGCCCTCGGCAATGGCGTCTTCAATCGCTTCTTGCGTCGCGATATTCAGCGGTTCATAGGGAAGAGGGCAGTAAAAATCCGCTTCAGGCAGCACACCGCTGCGCGACATCAGGGTCAGCTTCAGGTTTTGGCTGTCGGGTTTACGCGTGAACTGCAGTGAACGGTCGGTATTGGTGGTGAAGGTACCATGCTGACTGACCACGGCCATCGCCGCGTCGATAGCGCTTAGCGAGGTGCCCAGAATACCCACCCTGCAAGCGCTAATCTGCGCCTCCATCAGGCCGGTCCACGGACTGGGGAAAAACTTGCGTGCCTGAGCATCAGTTTCTGGCCACAGATGGCCGCTGGCGATAGCGGCGAAATCCACTTCGACGGGCTGTGACGCGTGATTGATCCACAGGGAGACCCCAGTCGGGTTTGCTTGCAGGTCGGTGACTTTACTTGATTCATATACGCGAATTGTGAACCCGGATCTTTGCGCTTTATCGACAATGGCTAAAAAACGATCGCGATAATAGTCGCCGAGGATCACGCGGGGCAAAAATTGCCGCTCATGCAACGATGTACGTTCAAGCCGAAACTGCGCCAGGTATTCATCGCTTTGATTCTGTAGCCACGTCAGATAACTGATATAAATCGGCGGGATCTCAATGCTGGCTATATTGGCCAGCATGTGGTCTGCGTTGTTGTCGCTGTTATAAGGCATGCCTACGCCAGCTTCCTCAGCTTGCTCATAAAGCTGTATCTCCAGCGGTTCACCGCGCTCAACGAGGGCATGAAACGTATAAATTCCGGTGGGACCTACGCCGACGATGGCCACTTTTTTCATGGGGATCCTTTGTAGAAAGTTCGACGCGGTAGTCGGGGTTTTGCTTAACCTGTGCCAGGTAAGTGTGGTCGATAATTCGCAGGAGGAGGACGGTATTTTGCCTGGGAGGGTGAAAAAATCGGAATTTTGCAGCGTCTGACAACATAAAAAAAGGCCACCCGATATAACCGGGTAGCCTTTTGTACATCAGATATCGGCCAATTACGCCAGCACTAAATCACCCTGCGGATGACAGGAGCAAGCCAGCACATAACCTTCAGCAATTTCTGCGTCGGTCAGCGTCATGGTGCTACTGACCGTGTAGTTACCGTCAACCACTTTGGTTTTGCAGCAGCCGCAAACGCCCGCACGGCATGCGGCGACAACCGGCACTTTATTGCTTTCCAGCGCTTCCAGCAGCGTACTGCCTACCGGCGCATAAAACTCTTTTGCCGGCTGCAGTTTGGTGAACTTCAGACCGCTGGTGGCGGCTTCAGCTACCGGGGTGAAGAACTGCTCTTTAAAGAAGCGTGTCACGCCCAGCGCGTTGACTTCTTTCTCGACCAGATCCATATACGGCGCCGGGCCGCAGGTCATCACGGTGCGCGAAGCCAGGTCCGGTACGCTTTGCAGCAGTTCGGTGGTCAGTCGGCCGGAAACAAAACCGTCAGTGGCATTGTTTTCAGCAACTAAGGTCACCGGATACTCGCGCCATTCGTCGGCAAAAATGACATCTTGTGGTGAACGGACGTTAAAGATCACCTGCACATCTGCCTGTGGGCGGTATTTTGCCAACCAGCGACGCATTGACATGATTGGCGTGACGCCACAGCCAGCGGCCAGCATCAGGAACCTGTCTTCCGCTTTATCTTCACAGGTGAATTCACCCATTGCATCGGACAGCCAGATATAGTCGCCGCGCTTCACGTCGCGGGTTAACCACTGTGAGCCTGCGCCATCGTCAATGCGGCGGATGGTCAGCGTGATGTATTCGCTAACGCCCGGCGTTGAAGAGAGGGTGTAAGCACGCAGCGTGTCCGCTGAATTACGTACGCTGACCAGTGCATACTGCCCGGCGCGGTACGGATAATAGTCGTGGCACAGCAACGAAATCGTCCATACATCCGGCGTTTCCTGATGGATGTGATGAACCTGCATCCGCCATGGGCACTGATGAGTTGGCATTGTCATTCTTTACTCCTTACGCGCTCAGCAGTTGCTTCATATCTTCTTCAACGGTGGTCACGGAGCGCAGACCGAACTTCTCGTTGAGAACTGCCAGCAGGTCCGGCGTGAAGAAGCCAGGCGCAGTCGGGCCAGTGACGATGTTTTTCACACCCAGAGACAGCAGGGTCAGCAGAATGACAATCGCTTTCTGTTCGAACCAGGAGAGCACCAGAGACAGCGGCAGATCGTTCACGCCACAGCCCAGTTTCTCAGCCAGGGTTACTGCCAGGATGATGGCAGAGTATGCATCGTTACACTGACCTGCATCGACCAGACGCGGCAGACCTTCGATATCGCCGAACTCCAGTTTGTTGAAACGGTATTTACCGCACGCCAGAGTCAGGATCAGGCAGTCGTCCGGCACGCTGGTGGCGAAGTCGGTGAAGTAGTTACGTTCGCCACGCGCGCCATCACAACCGCCAACCAGGAAGATGTGACGCAGTTTTTCGCGGCTTACCAGGTCGATCAGGGTATCAGCCGCGCCCAGCAGAGTCTGACGACCGAAACCAACGGTGATCAGGTGCGGAATTTCGCTGTATGGGAAGCCCGCCATCTGCTGAGCCTGAGCGATTACCGGAGCGAAGTTGTCGCCTTCGAGGTGGCTTACACCTGGCCAACCGACGATGCTACGAGTCCAGATACGGTCATCGTAGGCGCCAACGGTTGGGTCGATGATGCAGTTAGAGGTCATTACGATTGGGCCCGGGAAGCGGGCAAATTCAACCTGCTGATTCTGCCAGCCGCTGCCGTAGTTACCGATCAGGTGTTTGAACTTACGCAGTTCCGGGTAGCCGTGCGCCGGCAGCATTTCACCGTGGGTATAGACGTTAACGCCGGTACCTTCGGTCTGCTCCAGCAGGTTGTACAGATCTTTCAGGTCGTGACCGGAGATCAGGATGCACTTACCTTCGGTTGCTTTGACGTTGACCTGAGTTGGCGTCGGGTGGCCGTATTTAGTGGTTTCGCCAGCATCCAGAATGCTCATCACTTTGAAGTTCATCTGGCCGATTTCCATTGAGCACTCCAGCAGAGCGTTCATATCGGAAGGCCAGGTTCCCAGCCATGCCATGATTTTGTGGTACTGAGCGTAGATGTCGTTGTCGTACTGACCGAGAACGTGCGCGTGCTCCATGTAAGCTGCCGCACCTTTCAGGCCGTACAGGCACAGCAGACGCAGGCCGAGAATGTTCTCGCCAATGGCTGCTTTGTCTTTGTTCGGGGTAAATTCAGCGGCCTGACGTTGCAGGTCGCCCAGATCGTCGCTGACCAGTTGCAGATCGGCCATCGGGTTAGCGACCGCTGCGTTCGCGTCGATGTTCAGGCATTGCGCTTTCAGGGCGTCGCGCATGGCGATAGCTTCACGGGCATAGCCAACAATACGCGGAGAATCGAAGTTAACGTTGGTCAGCGTGGAGAAGAATGCACGCGGTGCAAAGTTATCAACCTCATGGTCGATGATGCCGTATTCACGTGCCTTAACAGCCCATGCAGACAGACCTTGTAGGGAAGCAATCAGCAGATCCTGCAAATCGGAGGTTTCAGCCGTTTTACCGCACATACCCTGCGCGTAAGAGCAGCCGTTTCCTGCCGGAGTACGGATGGTTTGTTCACATTGCACACAAAACATGGTCACACCTTTTAAAGTTATATTTAATATACATGTTTAAGGTTATGCCTGTGCGCGAAGGGATAAAAGGGATTTCTGCTACAACTTGCAGGGAGATTGATTTAGCGCAATTTTGGCGGTAGATGACTACCGCCAGAGAGGTATTTGTCCTGACTTCAGGCGGAGAAAAACGCCATCAGCAAAGGCACTAACAGACTCAGAATAAAGCCGTGGACGATGGCTGCCGGAACCATCTCCAGACCGCCGCTGCGTTGGAGCACCGGTAAGGTGAAATCCATTGATGTCGCGCCACATAGCCCCAGCGCGGTAGAGCGGCTGCGGCCCACCATTCCAGGAATCAACATAATGGCAATCAGTTCGCGGGCCAGGTCATTAAAGAAGGCGGCGCTACCAATCACCGGCCCGAACGATTCGGTTAACAGAATACCGGACAGGGAATACCAGCCAAAACCTGATGCCATCGCCAGCGCGGTTTTCAGCGGTAAGCCGAGGATCAACGCATTAATAACCCCTGCCAGCATCGAACTGGCGACGACGACCACCGCAACAATCATCCCCCGGCGATTCAGCACAATTTGCTTTAAGGTCATACCGCTATTGCGCAGTTGAATCCCGACCAGGAACAGTAAAAAGATTAACGTATATTCGCTGGCTTCGGTGGCGTGCTGCAGAATAGGAAGACCGGTGAGGCCGAGCAGAAAACCCACGACGACGACGCCACAAAGCTGGAGCGACTCAAGCGCCATTGCAATTCGCGAGGGTAGCTTTTCTTGCTTGTGGTTATGTCGCCAGGGCAGCGAACGCTCCAGCCAGAACAGCGCCGCGATATTACACAGCAAAATGACCGTCACGCTGACCGCAGAATAATGAAGAATGGCTAACAGGTTGCTGGCGAGATTATCCAGAAACGCCAGGCTGATACCCATAAAAAAGAGAATAAGGTAGACGATCCAGCTCAACAGGCGATTGATGAGTTTTAATGCAGCCCTGTGCCGAAGCGGAATAAGGTAGCCCACAATAAGGGGAACCAGAATGATTAACAGCCCTGAAAACATGAAAACCAGATCCTTGCTGAGAGTAAGACGAAATGCGCCAGCACACACTACTCAATGCAAAGAAGGGAGTAAAGTTGCAAATAAAAGGAAATATAGCGGGGAAAAAAAGACCTGACTTGCGCCAGGCCTTTTTTGTTATCGATTAATCGCGTTTTTCCAGCAGAGTGCGGTAAATAAGACCGCCGAGGACCCCACCGATAATCGGCATAACCCAGAAGAACCACAATTGCTGTAATGCCCAGCCGCCCTGGAAGATGGCTACAGCGGTACTACGTGCCGGGTTAACGGAGGTGTTGGTAACCGGAATACTGATCAAGTGGATCAGGGTTAACGCCAGACCAATCGCAATAGGTGCAAAACCTGCCGGAGCATGTTTATCGGTCGCACCGTGGATCACTAATAAGAAACCAGCGGTCAAAATAATTTCAATTACGACGGCAGAAAGCATTGAATAGCCGCCAGGTGAATGTTCACCAAAGCCGTTCGAGGCAAAACCACTGGCAGTTGCGTCAAAACCAGCTTTACCGCTGGCAATAAGATACAGTGCCGCTGCTGCAACAATACCGCCCACAACCTGAGCGATAACATAACCAATAACGTCTTTTGCCGGGAAGCGACCGCCCGCCCATAAACCGAAGGTCACCGCCGGGTTAAAGTGTCCGCCGGAAATATGACCTACGGCGAATGCCATGGTTAATACTGTCAAACCAAACGCCAGCGCGACACCGGCAAATCCAATACCCAACTCCGGGAATGCTGCGGCCAGAACTGCGCTACCGCACCCACCAAAGACGAGCCAAAACGTACCGAAGAATTCGGCTGCTAATTTCCTGAACATAACCACCTCAATTAAAAGTTCCGGGTTCGTGTTCCTTACCCGGTAATTCATCGCTAAAAGGGACGATGATGAAAGAGCCGGTATTTTAGAAAAAAACATCATCCCTTCGCCAGTTAAATTGATGAAAAAATTTGATTTAAGGCAATATGTTGTGATTCCTTTTTGAATATTGGATGAATGAAGCATAGTTCAATTAGCAAAACGGCGATGATTGAGTTCTGAAATAATATTCCGGGGAAAACATAAGAAGAATATTCTTATATTTTTTGATTTCTGCGACTAACCTCCTGATCATATCGGGTGTCCTGAGCGCCCGCTTGCCGTTATACTCCTGATAACTTGAAGGAAAAAGTTAGCATTTCCGGAGGCTATATGATTCTCGAACGCGTTGAGATTGTTGGATTTCGTGGTATTAACCGTCTGTCGTTGATGCTGGAGCAAAGCAACGTGCTGATTGGGGAGAACGCGTGGGGTAAGTCCAGTCTGCTGGATGCTTTAACCCTGTTGCTGTCGCCGGAAATTGATTTATACCACTTTGACCGCGAAGATTTCTGGTTCCCGCCGGGCGATATACAAGGCCGGGAACATCATCTGCATATCATCCTGACGTTTCGTGAGTCTCAACCAGGTCGCCACCGCGTGCGCAGGTATCGTCCTCTGGAAGCCAGTTGGACGCTGTGTCAGGATGGCTATCACCGCATATTCTATCGGCTGGAAGGTGAATGTGCGGACGACGGTAGCGTTCTGACGTTACGCAGTTTTCTGGATGGCGAGGGCCATCAGCTTCCCCTCGACGACATTAACGATCAGGCACGGCACCTCGTGCGTTTGATGCCAGTACTGCGCCTGCGCGACGCGCGTTTTATGCGACGGATCCGTAACGGTACGGTGCCGGATTCGGCGGATGTCGAAGTGACCGCGCGGCAACTGGATTTTCTGGCACGTGAACTGGCTACCCGACCGCAAAACCTGACAGATGGGCAGATACGTCAGGGGTTATCGGCCATGGTACAGCTATTGGAACACTATTTTTCTGAGCAGGGTTCCAGTCAGTCCCGCTATCGTCTGATGCGTCGACGTTCCAATAACGAACAACGTAGCTGGCGCTATCTGGATATTATCAACCGTATGATTGATAGACCGGGCGGACGCACGCACCGCGTGATCCTGTTGGGACTGTTTTCGACGCTGTTACAGGCCAAAGGTACGCTGAGGCTGGATAAAGACGCCCGGCCGTTACTGTTGGTAGAAGATCCTGAAACGCGTTTACATCCGATTATGCTGTCGGTTGCCTGGCACCTGCTGAATTTGCTTCCACTGCAACGGGTGGCGACCACCAACTCAGGTGAGTTACTGTCCCTCACCCCCGTGGAACATGTTGTCCGCCTGGTGCGTGAGTCCTCCCGCGTCGCCGCCTGGCGGCTTGGACCAGGTGGGATCAGCGCAGAAGATGGTCGGCGTATTGCCTTTCATATTCGTTTTAACCGTGCATCGTCGTTGTTTGCCCGCTGTTGGCTGCTGGTGGAAGGCGAAACGGAAACCTGGGTCATTAACGAACTGGCCCGCCAGTGTGGGCACCACTTTGATGCGGAAGGTATCAAAGTCATTGAGTTTGCCCAGTCCGGCCTTAAGCCGCTGGTTAAGTTCGCCCGCCGGATGGGTATCGAGTGGCATGTGCTGGTTGATGGTGATGAAGCCGGGAAAAAGTATGCTGCTACGGTGCGGAGTTTGTTGAATAACGACAGAGAAGAAGAACGCGATCATTTAACCATGCTTCCCGCGCTGGACATGGAACACTTTATGTATCGCCAGGGGTTCGCTGACGTTTTTCACAGGGTGGCGCAAATCCCCGAAAACGTGCCCATGAATATGCGCAAAATTATCTCGAAGGCGATTCACCGGTCGTCAAAACCAGATTTAGCCATTGAGGTGGCGATGGAAGCCGGTCGGCGCGGCGTTGACGCGGTGCCAACGCTGCTGCGAAAAATGTTTTCCCGCGTGCTGTGGTTGGCACGCGGCAGAGCGGATTAGCGGCGAAACATCGACGACAGCTGCGAGTGGATGCTGTCCAGTAGCTGGTAGCGACGGCGGTATTCCGCGCGTTTTTTGCTGGCAATGTCCGCTTCGCTTTTTCGCGCCATTGTGCGTGGGATATGGTAATAGCCGTGACTGTCGCACTCACCGCCAACCGACTCCCAAAATGCGTTGTAGTCGGAAAGTATCACCTTGTTTTTATCGTGGTAACGCGGGCTGCGAAAGATATGCTGTTCATTGCTGACAGCCAGAATTTGTTTAATATTCAATTGTTCTGCAAAGCAGCAAATGGCTTCCATCACAATACGTTTAGGGAAAATCCCGTAGCATGATTTGGTCGCTTTTTGAATTTCTTCATGTGGCAGTAATCGACTGCCTCCCTGTAACCCGCCAATAAACAGTGTGCTGCTTCCTTGATAATTGCACAGCGTAAACGTCATTTCCGCTAAAGTCTCGCCAGCGCTATTGCGTACCAGAATGGTACTTTCACCTTCTTTATCCAGTGAGATAAATGAGCCCAGTATTACGCTAAATATTTCGCTATTTTTGCCTTCAATTTGTGCCAGTTGTAATCCATCCGCACTTAAATAAGCTTTATATTCAGTGGCTGAAAAAGAGCTGCGGATAGCATTGTAATGAAAACGCACAGCATCCAGTTTCATCTTCCGATCAAGGTTTTGTGCGAGATAGGCGCGATGTAGGCGAACCGGCAGACGAGGCTGGCGCGCCAGTACGCTATCGAGATCAGGCCACTGCGCCAGTTCAGTCATCCATTCATGCATTAATCGTGGCATAAGCGCTGAGCGCAACAAAAACTTACGACGGAAGCTACGCTGATGCCAAAATTTTCCAGGGCGCCAATGTCCGGTCATCAGGCTACAAAAGAGGCTAAAACTTGTG
Source organism: Citrobacter sp. Cb041 (assembly GCF_030336655.1). NCBI lineage: Bacteria > Pseudomonadati > Pseudomonadota > Gammaproteobacteria > Enterobacterales > Enterobacteriaceae > Citrobacter > Citrobacter sp. Cb041. The sequence goes on from NZ_JAOWDD010000043.1 coordinate 416,166, forward strand.
GCGGGTTTTGAAGAATGAAAAGTGCTGTCAGTTAGCTGGCTCATAATAACAATCCGATGGATACTCTGGTACTAATTTCAACACAGCGGATCTTAACCATTCATCAATAACTCTGTTATTCTTGCGTTTTTCAACGGTTATTTATTTAACGTTGATGTTTACCACTCCACTCTGGTGGACGTATTGGGGGAAATTGGGACATTTATGAAGCTCAAGGGAAAAATCAAAAAGCGCTATTTTCTCTTCGCCATCATCATTATTGTGGTGATAATTGCACTTTGGCGAACGCTTAATGCGCCTTTACCTCAGTATCAAACGTTAATTGTGCGTCCGGGCGATCTGCAGCAAAGCGTACTGGCAACCGGCAAACTGGATGCGTTGCGTAAAGTTGACGTCGGGGCGCAGGTAAGCGGGCAGTTAAAAACGCTGTCGGTCGCCATTGGCGACAAAGTAAAAAAAGATCAACTGCTTGGCGTTATCGATCCTGAACAGGCGCAAAACCAGATTAAAGAGGTTGAAGCGACGCTGATGGAATTACGCGCTCAGCGTTTACAGGCTGAAGCCGAGTGGAAGCTGGCGCGGGTAACGCTTTCCCGTCAGCAACAGCTGGCGAAAACCCAGGCTGTCTCGCAACAGGATCTCGACACGGCGGCTACTCAGATGGCGGTCAAACAGGCGCAAATCGGCACAATTGATGCGCAAATTAAGCGTAATCAGGCCTCTCTCGATACGGCAAAAACCAACCTTGATTACACCCGCATCGTCGCGCCAATGGCAGGCGAAGTCACGCAAATTACTACCCTTCAGGGGCAAACCGTTATTGCTGCCCAGCAGGCGCCTAACATTCTGACATTGGCAGATATGAGCACCATGCTGGTGAAAGCGCAGGTTTCCGAGGCGGATGTGATTCACCTGCATCCCGGGCAAAAGGCCTGGTTTACCGTACTGGGCGATCCTCAGACGCGCTACGAAGGTAAGCTCAAAGATGTTCTTCCGACGCCAGAGAAAGTGAATGATGCGATTTTCTACTATGCTCGCTTCGAAGTTCCCAACCCGAAAGGGATCCTGCGTCTGGATATGACCGCGCAGGTCCATATCCAGCTCACCGATGTCAAAAATGTCCTGACGATCCCGCTGTCGGCGCTGGGCGATCCTATTGGCAACAATCGTTATAACGTCAGGCTGCTGCGTAACGGTGAAACCCGTGAACGTGAAGTGGTTATCGGCGCGCGTAATGACACCGATGTGGAGATCGTGAAAGGGCTGGAAGAGGGGGATGAAGTCATCACCGGTGAGGGCAACGCTGGAGCGCCAAAATGACGGCATTGCTTGAACTGAGCAGTATCCGCCGCAGCTATCCGTCAGGCGAAGGCCAGGTCGAGGTATTGAAGGACGTATCCTTGAGCATTCAGGCCGGGGAAATGGTGGCGATTGTCGGGGCGTCTGGCTCGGGGAAATCGACGCTGATGAATATTCTCGGCTGTCTGGACAAACCCACCAGCGGTACGTATCGGGTTGCCGGGCGCGATGTCTCCACGCTGGATAGCGATGCGTTAGCCCAGCTGCGTCGCGAACATTTCGGTTTTATCTTCCAGCGTTATCATTTGTTGTCGCATTTAACCGCCGCGCAAAACGTTGAGGTGCCTGCGGTTTACGCTGGCACCGAACGTAAGCAGCGCCTGGCCCGTGCGCAAGAACTCCTGCAGCGACTGGGTCTGGGCGACAGAGTCGACTATCAGCCTTCCCAGCTTTCCGGTGGTCAGCAGCAGCGGGTCAGTATTGCGCGTGCGCTGATGAACGGGGGACAGGTTATCCTCGCCGACGAACCCACCGGCGCGCTGGACAGCCATTCAGGCGAAGAGGTGATGGCGATTTTGCATCAGCTGCGCGATCGCGGGCATACGGTGATTATCGTCACTCACGACAGCCAGGTCGCCGCACAGGCCGAACGCGTCATTGAAATTCGTGACGGCGAGATTGTGCGCAATCCGCCGTCGCACAAACCCTCTACCGGGCGCGATATCGCGGAGCCGACGGTGAAAACGGCGTCCGGTTGGGGGCAGTTTGCCAGCGGTTTTCGCGAAGCGCTCACTATGGCCTGGCTGGCAATGGCTGCGAATAAAATGCGAACGCTACTGACCATGCTTGGGATCATCATCGGTATTGCTTCAGTGGTGTCGATTGTGGTGGTAGGCGATGCGGCTAAACAGCTGGTACTGGCAGATATTCGCGCTATTGGCACCAATACCATCGATATCTTTCCTGGCAAAGATTTCGGCGACGACGACCCACAATATCAACAGGCGCTGAAGTATGACGATTTAACGGCTTTACAGAAGCAGCCCTGGGTCAGTTCGGTGACGCCTGCGGTGTCGAAAAACCTGCGGCTACGCTATGGCAATATCGACGTGGCCGCCAGTGCTAATGGCGTTAGCGGCGACTATTTCAACGTCTATGGCATGACGTTTAGCGAAGGGACCACTTTTAACGCTGAACAACTGGCGGGGCGCGCTCAGGTGGTGGTGCTCGATAGCAATACCCGTCGTCAATTGTTCCCCAACAAAGCGAAAGTTGTCGGCGAAGTCGTGCTGGTGGGGAATATGCCTGCCACGGTGATTGGTGTTGCAGAAGAGAAACAGTCGATGTTTGGCAGTAGCAAGATCCTGCGGGTCTGGCTGCCTTACAGCACCATGTCCGGGCGAATTATGGGGCAGTCGTGGCTGAACTCGATCACCGTGCGGGTGAAAGACGGTTTTGATAGTGCCCAGGCCGAGCAGCAGCTCACCCGGCTACTGACGTTACGCCACGGTAAGAAGGATTTCTTCACCTGGAATATGGACGGTGTCTTGAAAACCGCCGAAAAGACCACACGTACATTACAACTCTTCCTGACGCTGGTGGCCGTGATTTCGCTGGTGGTCGGTGGGATTGGTGTGATGAATATTATGCTGGTTTCGGTAACCGAACGAACGCGCGAGATTGGCATTCGTATGGCGGTTGGCGCCCGCGCCAGTGACGTGCTGCAGCAGTTCTTAATTGAAGCGGTGCTGGTGTGTCTGGTTGGCGGCGCGTTGGGCATTAGCTTGTCGATGCTGATCGCCTTTACGCTTCAGCTATTCCTGCCTGGCTGGGAAATAGGTTTCTCACCCGTAGCCTTATTGACGGCGTTTCTGTGTTCGACTGCGACCGGGATTTTGTTTGGCTGGCTACCGGCGCGAAATGCGGCGCGGCTGGATCCGGTAGATGCTCTGGCGCGGGAATAATACTATCGAGATAAAAATGCCAGCCGCAAAGGCTGGCATTTTGACTGCGGGATGTACACAATGAAACAGAAGAGCTATGCGACAGCTTCTGCTTCAATGACAGGCACGATGACACTGGCATGATTGCCTTTTGGCCCCTGGTGGACATCAAACTGGACAGATTGTCCGGCTTTTAGCGTTCTGTAACCATCCATCTGAATGGTGGAGTAATGGGCGAAAATATCTTCGCCGCCGCCTTCGGGGCAGATGAAACCAAACCCTTTGGCGTTGTTGAACCACTTAACAGTACCCGTTTCCATGCTTCGACATCCTTCGTAAATCTTATATAAGTAAGATGGAATGAACCGGTGGCGGAGTGGGGGCTGTTCAAAACCTCGCCAACTCTCGAAACTACAATTTAGAGAAATCAGGCGAGGCGTCAAGCGCCAGGCTGACGGAATAGGGTAAAAATGCATCAAAATTTGAAGCAGTTAACGCTATTGTCGGTTATGTGACAGATGTCGCGGATGGCACTAATAGATGATAGTTATCTAATACTTGAGGTAGATTGATTGTGCGCATAGGCTGCTTGTCAGCGGCAAGATTTTCTGCCGGAAACCGTAACTGAAGATGACGACTGACAATGGGTAAGACTAACGACTGGCTGGATTTCGATCTGCTGGCGGAAGATAAATTGCGCGACGCGCTAAAACCGCCATCTATGTATAAAGTGATATTAGTCAATGATGATTACACTCCGATGGAGTTTGTTATTGACGTGTTACAAAAATTCTTTTCTTATGATGTAGAACGTGCAACGCAACTGATGCTTGCCGTTCACTATCAAGGTAAAGCGATTTGCGGCGTATTCACTGCCGAAGTGGCTGAAACCAAAGTTGCGATGGTGAACAAGTATGCGAGGGAGAACGAGCATCCGTTGCTGTGTACGCTAGAAAAAGCCTAAATGCAGGCATAAATATTGGGGGAGGTGCCTATGCTCAATCAAGAACTGGAGCTCAGTTTAAACATGGCTTTCGCCAGAGCGCGCGAGCACCGACATGAGTTTATGACCGTCGAGCACTTGCTACTGGCATTGCTCAGTAACCCATCGGCCCGCGAAGCGCTGGAAGCGTGTTCTGTGGATCTGGTGGCGCTGCGTCAGGAACTCGAAGCCTTCATTGAACAAACCACACCCGTATTGCCTGCCAGTGAAGAAGAGCGCGACACGCAGCCAACGTTGAGTTTTCAGCGTGTGTTGCAACGCGCGGTCTTTCATGTTCAGTCCTCCGGGCGCAATGAAGTTACTGGTGCTAATGTGCTGGTCGCCATCTTCAGCGAGCAGGAATCTCAGGCGGCTTATCTGCTGCGTAAGCATGAAGTGAGTCGCCTTGATGTGGTGAATTTTATTTCTCATGGCACGCGCAAAGACGAACCAAGTCAGTCCTCTGACTCTGGTAATCAGCCGAATAACGAAGAGCAAGCTGGCGGGGAGGACCGTATGGAGAACTTCACGACTAACCTTAACCAGCTTGCCCGTGTGGGCGGAATTGATCCGCTCATTGGCCGGGACAAAGAGCTGGAACGCGCCATTCAGGTACTGTGCCGTCGTCGAAAAAACAACCCGCTGCTGGTGGGTGAGTCTGGCGTCGGTAAAACCGCTATTGCGGAAGGCCTCGCCTGGCGTATCGTCCAGGGCGACGTGCCGGAAGTGATGGCTGATTGTACCCTTTACTCTCTGGATATCGGCTCGCTGCTGGCGGGTACCAAATACCGTGGCGATTTTGAAAAACGCTTTAAGGCGCTGCTGAAACAACTGGAACAGGATACTAACAGCATTCTGTTTATCGATGAGATCCACACCATTATCGGCGCGGGTGCGGCATCGGGCGGCCAGGTGGATGCGGCTAACCTGATCAAACCGTTGCTCTCCAGCGGTAAAATCCGTGTAATAGGCTCCACAACCTATCAGGAATTCAGCAATATCTTTGAAAAGGACCGCGCGCTAGCACGCCGTTTCCAGAAAATCGATATCACTGAGCCGTCGGTAGAAGAGACCGTGCAGATCATCAACGGTCTGAAGCCGAAATACGAAGCGCACCATGACGTTCGCTACACCGCCAAAGCGGTGCGTGCAGCGGTCGAACTGGCGGTGAAATACATTAACGATCGTCATCTGCCGGACAAAGCGATTGACGTGATCGATGAGGCGGGCGCGCGGGCGCGTCTGATGCCGGTCAGCAAGCGCAAGAAAACCGTCAACGTGGCGGATATCGAGTCCGTCGTGGCCCGCATTGCGCGGATCCCGGAGAAGAGCGTTTCTCAGAGCGATCGCGATACGCTGAAAAACCTGGGCAACCGTCTGAAAATGCTGGTATTCGGACAGGATAAAGCCATTGAGGCGCTGACTGAAGCGATCAAAATGAGCCGTGCTGGTCTGGGACACGAGCATAAACCTGTCGGTTCGTTCCTGTTTGCCGGACCGACTGGCGTTGGTAAGACCGAAGTCACGGTGCAGTTGTCCAAAGCGCTGGGTATTGAGCTGCTGCGGTTTGATATGTCCGAGTATATGGAACGTCACACCGTCAGCCGCCTGATTGGTGCGCCTCCGGGATATGTCGGTTTCGACCAGGGCGGTTTGCTGACAGATGCTGTCATTAAGCATCCGCATGCGGTACTGCTGCTGGATGAAATCGAAAAAGCGCATCCGGACGTCTTTAACCTGCTGCTGCAGGTGATGGATAACGGTACGCTGACCGACAATAACGGGCGTAAAGCGGATTTCCGCAACGTGGTGCTGGTCATGACCACTAACGCCGGCGTGCGTGAAACTGAGCGTAAATCGATTGGGCTGATTCATCAGGACAACAGTACTGATGCGATGGGCGAAATCAAAAAAGTGTTTACGCCGGAATTCCGTAACCGTCTCGACAACATTATCTGGTTCGATCATCTCTCTACTGAGGTGATTCATCAGGTTGTTGATAAGTTTATCGTCGAACTTCAGGTTCAGTTGGATCAGAAAGGTGTCTCTCTGGAAGTGAGTCAGGAAGCCCGCGACTGGCTGGCTGAGAAGGGCTATGACCGCGCAATGGGTGCACGCCCGATGACGCGCGTTGTCCAGGATAACCTGAAAAAACCATTGGCTAACGAACTGCTGTTCGGCTCGCTTGTGGATGGCGGTCAGGTGACCGTTGCGCTGGATAAAGAGAAAAATGAGCTGACCTATGGTTTCCAGAGTGCGCAAAAGCACAAGCCAGAAGCAGCACATTGATATCTAATCACCTAATCAACCGGGCGTAATGCCCGGTTTTTTTTCGCCTGAAAGTCGTGATTTGAATAGGGGGGGGGGAAACGGCAGGCAAAAAATAAGCCTGCGTAAGGGAGATTACGCAGGCTAAGGAGGTGGTTCCTGGTACAGCTAGCATTTATGGGTTATGTTTTTCAGCGGATGGGATAATACCCTTAATGAACGAAGCGGTATGTGATCGATTTCTAAGAATCTTCCGAACGCTGAAAAATAACCGTAATTAACTACTTAGCATGTGGATTGCGCGTGGACTCACCGGCAAAATTACGCATCAACAATGCATAATTCAGATCGATATCCTCCGGTACAGGCATCCACACTGTGTAACCATCGCCCGGCGCAACCGGCATCGCTTCGCCTTTCGCGTTTTCCATCTGTTCGAGGGTAAAGTTGATGTTGCCCTGTGGGGTCATCAGCTCCAGGCTGTCGCCGACGGTGAATTTATTTTTCACCAGCACAGCCGCCAGTTCACCTTTACGTTCGCCAGTGAATTCGCCGACAAACTGCTGACGCTCGGAAACAGAGAAGCCGTATTCGTAGTTCTGATAGTCGTCATGTGTATGGCGGCGCAGGAACCCCTCGGTGTAACCGCGATGCGCCAGACCTTCCAGCGTTTCCAGCAGTTGCGGGTCGAACGGTTTCCCGGCAGCGGCATCATCAATGGCCTTGCGATAAACCTGCGCGGTACGTGCACAGTAATAGTATGATTTAGTACGGCCTTCAATTTTCAGCGAATGCACGCCCATCTGAGTCAGGCGCTCAACGTGGGCAATGGCACGCAAATCCTTCGAGTTCATGATGTAAGTGCCGTGTTCGTCTTCAAACGCGGTCATGTACTCACCCGGACGCTGGGCTTCTTCGATCATAAAGACTTTGTCAGTCGGAGCGCCAATACCCAGCGTCGGCTCAACATTTTGTACCGGGATAGGCTCGTACTTATGCACGATATTGCCCACCACGTCTTCTTTGCCTTCCTGCACGTTGTATTCCCAGCGGCAGGCATTGGTACAGGTACCCTGATTTGGGTCACGCTTGTTGATGTAGCCAGAGAGCAGGCAGCGGCCGGAGTAAGCCATGCACAGCGCGCCGTGAACAAAGATCTCAATTTCCATATCCGGCACCTGGGTGCGGATCTCTTCAATTTCTTCCAACGACAGTTCGCGGGACAGGATCACACGGGTCAATCCCATCTGCTTCCAGAATTTCACCGTCGCCCAGTTTACGGCGTTAGCCTGTACTGAAAGGTGAATGTCCATGTCAGGGAAGTTTTCGCGCACCAGCATAATCAGACCGGGGTCGGACATGATCAGTGCATCCGGTCCCATTTCCACCACCGGTTTCAGGTCACGAATGAAGGTCTTCAGCTTGGCGTTATGCGGGGCAATATTAACCACCACATAGAATTTTTTACCCAGTTCATGGGCTTCATTAATGCCTAGCTGCAGGTTTTCGTGATTGAATTCGTTGTTGCGTACGCGCAGTGAGTAACGCGGTTGGCCCGCATATACAGCGTCTGCGCCATAGGCGAAAGCGTAACGCATGTTTTTCAGCGTTCCCGCCGGGGAAAGGAGTTCCGGTTTAAACATAATTTTCTCGTTCTGATGACAGGTCAGACTCGCCTCACTCAATGAGGCGGTTAGGGGAGTGCCCCCATATTAAGGGCGGGCATTGTAGCGCTGTGGGGAAGACAGGTAAAGAAAAACGCCGGGCGACAGCGTGGCGTTACCCGGCTGAGCGAGTCATTATCAGGTTTTATCTTTTATCGTCTGACTTACACCATTGGCCTTAACTGAAGCAATACCGGTCTCGCGCGACTGTTCATTCGCATACAGTTGACTGCTACCAATAATCTGGTGGTTTGCTGCTTTCAGATTGAAATGCAATTTGCCATTAGCTGCCGTTTTTTTCTCATAACGCTCGGCCAGAGGGCTGTTAGCCTGGACAGATGCGATCCCTTTTTCTGCCGCGCCTTTTGTCGTGTAAAGCTCACTGGTAAGGATAGTTTCCCCGTTTCCAGCCTTAAGAACAAAGCGGTACTGATCATCGCTACTCTTGCTTAATTCAAACCAACCAGCCATATGAACTCCTTGATTAAAGTTTTATATCAAACAGTTATTGACGACAGTGTTGCCACAAAGAGTATGAGCGATATTTGGAGAGTTGCTAGTCAACAGGACTCCACGAAGCCGCGGAGTCCTGCAGGACGGGAGTGTTTACGCAATCCGACAGGCGTCGGCTTCCCAGCGATACCCTACGCCATAGACCGCGCGGATAAACGACTGCTCCGCATCCAGCGATTCCAGCTTGCGTCGCAGGTTCTTAATATGGCTGTCGATGGTTCGGTCGGTAACGACACGGTAATCGTCATAGAGATGATTGAGCAACTGTTCACGGGAGAACACTTTTCCCGGTTCATGCGACAGCGTTTTGAGTAAGCGAAATTCAGCAGGCGTTAAGTCGAGCATTTTCCCACGCCAGGACGCCTGAAAACGACCTTCATCGACGATCAACGGGCTGTCAGCATCCATCTGTTGCAGTTCGCGCTGCGGCTTGCAACGGCGCAGAATCGTCTTCACGCGAGCAACAACTTCACGCGGGCTGTAGGGTTTGCAAATATAATCATCCGCACCGATCTCCAGCCCCAGCAGGCGATCAATTTCTTCTATCTTGGCGGTTACCATCATGATGGGGACTTCAGAGAATCGGCGGATTTCCCGGCACAGAGTCAGGCCGTCGGTACCAGGCAGCATCAGATCCAACAAGATCAGATCGGGCGGCGTCTGACGCACGTAAGGAAGAACCAGATCGCCGTGGCTGATGAGCGTAGGAGCGTAGCTTGCCGCGCGCAGGTAGTCGATAAGCAGTTGCCCCAGCTTGGGCTCGTCTTCCACGATCAGAATACGCGGCGTGTTTTCATCAATGGGTAACTCAGTCATACATCTCTCTGTAAATCGCGTTCCAGCGGTAATGTTACTGTAATGCTAACCCCGCCAAAAGGCGAATGGGCGGCGCGAATCAGACCATTATGCGCCTGTACGATATTGACGCAAATTGCCAGCCCCAGCCCGGAACCACCGCTGGCACGGTTACGCGAGCCTTCGGTGCGATAAAAGCGTTCAAACAGCTTCTGTAACTGGTCGTCACTTACGCCGGGAGCGGAATCAGCGAAGGTTAATAAAACCATACGCTCGCGTTGTTCGGCGCTGATGTGCAGCCCGCCGCCGCTGTCGGTGTAGCGCAGACTGTTTTCCAGCAGATTGTTGAACAACTGCATCAGACGATCCCTGTCGCCAAATACCGTCATGCTGTCCGGGAGTGAAAGTTGTATCGTCAGTCCACGGCTGGCAAAGCGTTCACGAAATGCGCCACTTGCCACTTCCAACAGGGGGATGAGATCCAGCGATGTTTTCTGGTAGGCCAGCGCGCCTTCATCGGACATGGAGAGCTGATGCAGATCGTCCACCAGCTTGGTGAGCGTACCCACTTCAGCCTGCAAAGAGGCAACAGAGTCAGGGGTGAACTGGCGTACGCCATCCTGAATGGCCTCCAGTTCACCGCGCAACACCGCTAACGGCGTACGCAGTTCGTGAGAAATATCGGCCATAAAGTCACGACGCATCTGCTGGTTTTTTTCCAGCGTACTGGCAAGCTGGTTGAAGTCCTGCGCCAGCTTGCCCAGTTCATCCGTACTGGTCGGCGCAACGCGAGTGGTGAAATCGCCAGCCGCCAGTTTGTGCGTGCCTTCTACCAACCGCTTGACCGGGGCCAGCAGGCTGCGCGCCAGCGTAAACGTTGCCAGCGCCGCCAGGATCGTGGAGAGCGCGACGATGAGCCAACTGGAACGCCTTTGCTGCATGTCGAAATTGATATCCGTATTGCGCGTTAAGCGTTCCACGGGAGAGGCAATCACGGCACCGACTTCGCTACCGTTGACGCGGATCGGATGGCGCATACCGTCACGGGGAACCGGAGCACGCGGACCGACCAGCACGCGGGCATTTTGGTCGACAACCCAAAACTGCGTACGCCAGCCGTGCGGCGGCATGCCGGGGCCGGGTTTATCATCGTCGTTGTCGTGTTCAAAAGAGCGCAGGATCTGAAAAACAAACCGATCGTTATTGCGTAAGAATCGCCAGTTGCCGTGCTGTTCATACTGCTCGCTTAATGCGTCGCTGAGCATTTGCAGCCGCTGTTCGTTACCGTGCTTGATATAGTCAATAAAACCGCGTTCGAAGCTTATGCGTACGGCCCAGTGCATGCTGATCAGCAATACGATGCAGGTGGCGAAAATCGCCAGAAACAGTTTGCCGGTGATACCGGGCCGCCAGAACTTCATCAGGTGCTCCTCTTGCGCCGTGAAATCACCGCGTTGGTTTGCGTGTCGTTCGGCACGCGGGCAAAAATAATGGCGGGCAGCGCGATAATGAATGCGATGCACAGCCAGGTATACATAAAGACGGTATGCGTACTTCCGCTGTCGATGACGCTATGCTGCTGACCGAACATGCCTAGCAGCAGTCCCGCGATGGTCACCCCGATACTCATCGACAGCTGCATGATCATTGACAGCAGGCTGTTACCACTGCTGGCGAGATCGTCAGGCAGGTCTTTTAACGTCAGGGTGTTCATGGATGAAAAGCGCGTTGAGTTGACCATTCCCTGTAAGAACAGTACGAAGGGCAGGGCGTAATACCAGTCGAGCAGCGCGGTGGTCATCAGCAGCAGACTGACCAGCGACAGGCCAAGCGTTGTAGCGACCAGTACGCGACGGTAGCCAAAGCGGTTAACGACCTGCACCACAATGCGCTTCATGCCCATACTGCCGAGTACCATCGGGATCATCATCAGCCCGGCATGAAAGGGGGAAAAACCGAGGCCTATTTGTAAAAACACCGGCGTCATAAACGGCAGCATACCGCTACCGATGCGTCCGGCAAAACTGCCGAAAAGACCCAGCGAGAAGGTCGGTGTGCGAAACAGATTCAGGCTGAACAGCGCGCGTGGATTACGATGGGCGTGTTTCAGATACAGCGCAATAGCCAGCACTCCGCAGATAACCAACGCTGCCAGCGAGAGACTGGAGATGCCGGTTCCTTTACTGCCATCAAGCGCCAGCGTCAGTACCGCCATGCCGACTGCCAGCATCGCAAATCCGAAGAGATCGAAGCGTCGGGTTTGCATGGTGTAGTTGGGCATCAGCATTAACGTCGCTATCGCGCCGACAATGCCAACCGGAATGTTAATCAAAAATATCCAGTGCCAGGAGGCGTACTCAACCAGAATACCGCCTAACGCCGGTCCGAGTAGCGGGCCAATCTGACCGGGCAATGTGACAAACGTCATCGCCGCCATATATTGCTCACGCGGGACGATTTTCATCACCGTTAGCCTGCCGACCGGCACCATCATCGCACCGCCAATGCCTTGTAAGACGCGCGCTATCACCAGCTCGTTGAGTGTGCTAGACCCGGCGCAAAACAGCGAGCCAAGCGTAAACAGGATGATGGCGGTGAAGAAGATATTACGCACGCCAACTTTGTCCGCCAGCCATCCGCTGGCGGGCAGCATCACGGCAACGGTTAAAACATATGACACAATGACCATATGCATGTGTAACGGGCTTTCCCCGAGGCTTGCCGCCATCGAGGGAAGCGCAGTATTCACGATGGTGGTATCCAGCGACTGCATAAAAAAGCCGAATGCCACAATCCAAAGCTGCCAGCGGGTGCTGTCGGGAAGTTCTGTCATAACTCTGCTACCGGTTTGCTGTTTTTACGCGAAAAACGCAGACGCAGACGGTCGAAAAAGAGATAGACCACGGGCGTGGTGTACAGCGTCAGGAGTTGACTCACGACCAGCCCGCCGACAATGGTTATCCCCAAAGGTTGACGTAGTTCGGAGCCATCCCCGGCGGATAACACCAGCGGCAGCGCGCCAAACAACGCCGCCAGCGTGGTCATCATGATTGGGCGAAAGCGCAGCAGGCAGGCCTGGAAAATGGCTTCTTCTGGCTGCAGCTTGCCGTTTCTCTGCGCTTCCAGCGCAAAATCGACCATCATGATGGCATTTTTCTTCACAATGCCAATTAATAGCATTATCCCTATCAGTGCGATTAGGCTGAACGGGGCATTGAACAGCTCCAGCGCCAGCAAAGCCCCGACGCCAGCTGAAGGTAGCGTGGAGAGAATGGTCAGGGGATGAACATAGCTTTCATACAGCATACCCAGAACGATATAGACCGTGGCGATGGCGGCGATAATCAGGATCACCTGTGAGTTCATGGTGTCCTGAAATACCTGGGCCGTGCCGGCAAAGCTACCGCGAACCGTGGAGGGGACGCCGAGCTGGGTCATGGTTCTGTTGATAGCCTCTGTCGCCTCAGACAGTGAAGAACCTGTTGGCAGGTTAAACGACACGGTTGAGGCAGCGGACAAGCCCTGATGGTTTACCGACAGCGGGGCATTCGCCGGTTGCCATTTGGCAAAGTACGATAGCGGGATTGCCTTACCTTCATTGTTGATGACGAACATTTTATCCAGCGCGCTGATGTCCTGGGTGTAACGTCGATCGACCTCCATCACCACTTTGTACTGGTTCATCGGTTGATAAATAGTTGAAATTTGCCGTTGTCCAAAAGCGTTGTTCAACAGGCTGTTAGCGGCTGCAACGTCGATCCCCAGACGAGACATGGTGTCGCGATCGTAGACCAGGTTCATTTCCGCGCCATTGTCCTGCTGATCGGAGTTGACATCCGCCAGTTGGGGCAGGGCGGCAAGCGCCTTACGGATCTTCGGCTCCCACTCGCGCAGTGCCGCCAGATCGTCGGAAAGCAATGTGTATTGATAGCTGGCATTGGCCTGGCGACCGCCGACGCGAATATCCTGCACCGCCATCAGAAACAGATTCGCGCCAGGCTCTTTTGCAAGCGCGACGCGCAGGCGGTCGATCACCTGCTGAGCGGTTTCACCGCGCTCATCGCGTGGCTTGAGGGTGATAAACATCATCCCGCTGTTAACCCGGGAACCGCCGGTAAAACCGGTGACGTTATTCACCGCCGGGTCGTCGCGGATGATCTTCATAAAGTCCTGCAGTTTGCCGCGCATCGCCTGGAAAGAGATGCTCTGGTCGGCCTGAATCCCCCCCATCAACACGCCCGTATCCTGCTCCGGGAAGAAGGTTTTGGGGATGGAAATATAAAGCCAGATATTCAGCGCAATGGTGCCAAGTAACACCACGCCAACCAGTCGCGTATGGCGCAGCACCCATTTAAGCGAAGTGCCGTAACTCTGTTGCAGTGCCACCAGCACACGACCAAAACCGCGTTTACGAGACTGTTCACGCGGGGCGCTGGATTTGAGCATCCAGCCACACATCATTGGTGTTAATGTCAGCGACACCAGCAACGAGATACCGATAGCAACTGACAGCGTGACGGCAAATTCGCGCAGCAAGCGCCCAGGCAATCCGCCCATTAACAGCAGCGGGAGGAACACCGCTACCAGCGACAGGCTCATTGAGAGCACCGTGAATCCCACTTCGCGCGTACCTTGTAGCGCCGCCTGCAGTGGCTTCATTCCCGCTTCAAGGTGGCGGGCAATATTTTCCAGCACCACGATCGCGTCATCAACGACAAATCCCGTGGCAATGGTCAACGCCATTAATGACAGGTTGTTCAGGCTGAATCCGCACAGATACATGGCGGCAAAGGTACCGATCAGCGAGACCGGAACCGCTACCGCAGGGATCAGGGTCGCGCGCCCGGAGCGCAGGAAAACAAAGACCACCAGAATAACCAGCGCAACGGAGATAATCAGCGTCTGTTCGACTTCCTCCAGCGAGGCGCGAATGGTCGGTGAACGGTCCTGGGCAATTTGCAGATCGATGGCGGCCGGGACCAGCGTTTGTAACTCCGGTAATTTGGCCCGAATGCTGTCTACCGTCTGAATAATATTGGCTTCTGGCAGCTTGCGGATCATCAGCAGGATAGCCGGTTTAGCGTTGGTCATCCCCGCGTTACGTACGTCCTGCACCGAGTCGCTCACAGACGCAACATCGCCCAGCCGCACCGCAGCGCCGTTATTGTAGTGGATGATAATCGGCTGGTACTCGGCGGCGGTTTTCAGCTCATCGTTGGTTTGTACCTGCCAGCGGTGGGTATCATTCTCGATGGCTCCCTGCGGCTTACGTACATTGGCGTTAGCAATCGCGCTACGCACGTCGTCCAGCGACACGCCCTGATTAAACAGCGCTTGCGGGTTAAGCCCTACGCGCACGGCAGGCAGAGAGCTGCCCCCAACGTCGACGTCACCCACGCCGTCGATTTGCGCGATGGTCTGTGCTAATTGGGTTGATGCGAAATCGTACAGCTCACCCTGCGAGTAAGTGTCCGACGTGAGCGTCAGGATCATGATTGGCGCATCGGAAGGGTTGGCTTTGCGGTACGTGGGGCGGCTTGGCATGCCGCTGGGTAGCAGGCTTTGCGCTGCGTTAATCGCGGCCTGAACATCCCGCGCCGCGCCATTGATGTCACGGTCGAATTTGAATTCAAGAATAATGCGCGTACTGCCAAGGGAACTGCTCGAGGTCATTTCGTTCACGCCCGCGATGCGCCCCAGTGAGCGCTCCAGCGGGGTGGCTACCGAAGACGCCATCGTTTCAGGGGAAGCGCCGGGTAATGATGCGCTGACCATGATCACCGGGAAATCCACCTGCGGCAGCGGAGCTACCGGCAGCAGACGAAAGCCCAGTATCCCGCACAGGGTGATGGCCACCGAAATGAGAATGGTCGCCACCGGACGATGAATGAAAAGCGCGAAAAATTTCATCTACGCTTCCTCTTCCTGACGCGGGAAGCGGCTTTTCACGTACAGCGACAGGCGGTCAAACAGCAGATAAATCACCGGGGTGGTAAACAGGGTTAATACCTGGCTTACCAGCAGACCGCCGACCATACCAATTCCTAATGGACGACGTAATTCGGCCCCCACGCCGGTACTTAACATCAGCGGCAACGCGCCGAGCAGTGCCGCCAGCGTAGTCATCAGAATCGGGCGAAAACGCAGCAGACAGGCCTGGAAAATAGCGTCGCGTGGGGTCATGCCCTGTTCGCGCTCCGCGGCAAGGGCGAAGTCGATCATCATGATGGCGTTTTTCTTGACGATACCGATGAGCAAAATAATGCCGATAATCGCGATGACGTCCAGTTCACTGCCGGCAATCATTAACGCCAGGAGGGCGCCGACGCCCGCCGTGGGTAGCGTGGAGAGAATGGTAATCGGGTGAATAAAGCTCTCATACAGCACGCCGAGGACGATATACATCGCGACAACCGCAGCCACAATCAACCAGATGGTATTACCCAGTGCGGCCTGGAAAGCGAGCGTACTGCCCTGGAACTGGGTGGTAATATTTGCTGGCAGATTGAGCGTTTTTTCGGCATCCAGAATTGCCTGCACCGCATCGCCCAGCGAATGACCGTCCGGTACGTTGAACGAGATGGTGGTGACCGGGAACTGATCGAGGTGGTTAATCGACAGCGGAGCGAAACGCTGTTCAATGCTGGCGATTGCGCTAAGCGGAACCACGCCGCCGTCGCTGCTGGTCAGACGGATAGTGTCCAGTGCAGCAAGCCCCGGCGTACTATTGGTGTCATGTTCCAACACGACGCGATACTGGTTGGCCTGGGTGTAGATGGTTGAAATCAGTCGCTGGCCGAAGGCGTTGTACAGGGCGTTATCGACATCCGCCATGCTGATGCCTAAACGGCTGGCGCTATCGCGATTGACGTTCACATACGCCACCAGCCCTTTGTCCTGCCAGTCGCTACTGACATCGGACAGTTGCGGTAGCTGGTGTAGTTTTTCTAACAGCTGTGGAACCCAGGTGCTGAGGGCATCAAGGGACGTTGCTTGCAGCGTAAACTGATATTGCGTCCGGCTGACCTGGGTATCAATCGTCAGGTCCTGGGTGGGCTGAAGATAGAGATCAACGCCGGGTACTCTGTCAACCGCGTCCTGTAGGCGTGCGATCACTTTCTGCACGCGATCGTCGCGATCGTCCAGCGGCTTAAGGTTGATTTGCAGACGCGCGCTGTTTAATGCCGGATTAGTACCATCCACGCCGACAAAAGCGGTCAGGCTCTCTACCGCCGGATCTCGAAGGATGACATCGGAAACCTGGCGCTGGCGCTGGGCCATGCTGGCAAATGAACTGGACTGCGGCGCCTGCAGCGTACCCTGGATGATACCGTTGTCCTGGATCGGGAAGAATCCTTTGGGGATAAAGACCCATAACATAACGCTCAGTGCCAGCGTGCCGAGCGCCACGCCCAGCGTGAGCCACGGATGGTTCAGCACTTTTGCCAGCCAGTGACCGTACCCGGCAATGACGCGATCGAACATACGCTCCGAGGCGCGGGAGAAGCGGTTTTGCTTGCGCAACGAGGCCTGATTAAGCATGCGCGCGCACATCATCGGCGTGAGGGTGAGCGAGACGACGGCGGAAATCAGAATTGCCACGGCCAGCGTAACGGCAAACTCGCGGAATAATCGGCCAACGATATCACCCATAAACAACAGCGGGATCAGCACGGCGATTAGCGAAAATGTCAGAGAGATGATGGTAAAACCAATCTCACCAGCCCCCTTCAGGGCGGCAGTCAGCGGTTTTTCGCCTTTTTCGATATAGCGTGAAATATTCTCGATAACCACGATAGCGTCATCCACTACGAATCCTGTCGCGATGGTTAGCGCCATTAGGGTCAGGTTATTGATGGAGAAATCAAGAAATACCATCACCGCGAAAGTACCGATGAGCGACAATGGAACGGCGACCGCAGGAATAATCGTCGCCGGAATATTGCGCAGGAACAGGTAGATGATCATCACCACCAGCGCAATCGCCAGCATTAGCTCAAACTGGGTGTCTGCAACGGAGGCACGAATATTGGTCGTACGATCCGAAAGCACGCTGACCTTAACTGATTTGGGCAGGCTTTCGGTGAGCTGCGGCAGCATTTGACGGATACTGTCTGCCGTGGAGATGATGTTCGCCCCAGGCTGGCGCTGAACATTCATTACAATGGCTTGTTGCTTATTGGCCCATGCGCCCAGCCAGCTATTTTCTGCCCCTTGTTCGACGGTGGCGACATCGCCCAGACGAACCGGCGCACCGTTTTTATAGGCCACGATGAGCTGGCGATATTCGTCTGCGGACTGCATCTGGTCGTTGGCGGAAAGGGTGACAGCACGCGTTGGGCCATCAAGACTCCCTTTTGCCGAATTGACGTTAGCCCCGGTAATGGCTGTACGGATGGTTTCGCTGGTCAGACCGAGTGCGGCAATAGCCTGTGCGTTAAGCTTCACGCGGACCGCCGGTCGTTGCCCGCCGGAAAGTGTTACCAGACCGACACCGGAAACCTGAGAGATTTTCTGCGCGACGCGGGTTTCGACCATATCTTCCACCTGCGTCATCGGCATGGCGCTGGACGTGACCGCCAGCGTCATGATCGGTGGATCTGCCGGGTTTACCTTGCTGTAGACCGGCGGATTGGGCAGATCGCCCGGTAATAAATTGGTGGCGGCGTTAATCGCCGCCTGAACTTCCTGCTCGGCAACATCCAGCGGGAGTGTCAGTTGAAACTGCAACGTGACGACCGATGCGCCGCCGGAACTTTGCGAGGACATCTGTTTTAAGCCGGACATCTGTCCGAACTGACGCTCAAGCGGTGCGGTTACCGCCGAGGTCATGACGTCCGGGCTGGCGCCAGGGTACAGCGTAACGACCTGAATCGTGGGGTAATCGACTTCCGGTAAGGCAGCGATCGGCAGGAAACGATAACCGATAATACCGGCAAGCAAAATCGCGACCATCAGCAGCGTGGTGGCGACAGGTCGCAGAATAAACAGGCGTGATGGCCCGCCTGTGTTGTGCGGAGGTAACACCTGCATCAGGAGTTAGCTCCTTTTTTGCCGTATCCGCGGGGCGCAGTTTTCTCGTCCTGAACTGAGGCGTCATGCGCCTCTACAACTTCTACTTTTGCGCCTTCCGTCAGGCGGTCAATACCGTCGGTTACGACCCGATCACCTGCGGACAACCCGGCGGCGATCACTACTTTTTGGCTATCCTGAATACCTGGTTTAACCAGATGTTTGCTCACTTTATTCTCGCTGTTCAGCACCCAGACAAAATGGCCCTCATTGCCCATCTGCAGGGCGGCCGTTGGGATCACCACGGCGTTTTGTTCCGTGTCGACCAGCATGCGGGCGTTAACGAACTGGTTAGGGAATAAAGCATCATCCTGATTGTCAAAACGGGCTTTAACTTTGATGGTTCCGGTCGTGGCATCAATCTGATTGTCGAGACTGAGCAGGACGCCTTCGCTCAGTTTTTGCGAATTGGTTCGGTCCCAGGCTTCGACCTTTAACGGAGTCCCCGATTTTTGCGCCCGCAACACGGTGGCAATGTCGTTTTCAGGCAAGGTGAATATCAGGTCGATAGGATGGGTTTGCGTAATGACGACGATTCCGGTGGTATCGCCGCTGGAAATTTGGTTACCGACGTCGACCTGCTTCAGACCGACACGCCCCTCTACAGGCGCGGTTATCCGGCTCCAGTCAAGCTGCAATTGGGCGCTGGCGACGCTGGCTTCATCGGCTTTGATTGTCCCTAATGTTTCATTTACCAGCGCCTGCTGGGCATCCAGCTCCTGGCGGGAGACCAGATTAGTTTTCACCAGCTGTTGATAGCGGGCAAGGTCGCGACGGGCATTTGCCAGCGTGGCTTTATCTTTTGCCAGTTGTCCCTGCGCCTGAGCCAGAGCAACTTTGAACTGGCTGGGATCTATCTCTGCCAGCAGGTCGCCGGCTTTTACCTGCTGTCCTTCCTCGAAGTGTAAGGCAATGAGCTGACCATCCACCCGGCTACGTACCGTGGCGGTATTTGCGGCAGTAATGGTACCCAGTCCTGTCAGGTAACGCGGAACGGCTTCCATGGCGGCGGTGGCAGCCTGAACGGGAGCCAACGGCCCGGAGCGCATTCCACGCCGTCCCGAACCTGGGGTGTGCTGCGCTGGTTTGGTCGCGCCCGGTGCGTTTTCCTGGGCGTCGTTACGGCTTTGCCAGAACCAGATGGCGGCGACAGTGGCCACAACGATCGCGATTGCTATCACCCAGCGGGATTTTTTACTGCCTTTCATTGTTATAAGTTTCTCATCCTGAAACGATTCGCGGAATGATACTAGTTTAGCCAGCGAACAAGGGAGAAAAATGGAGGAATTATGAAACACTGTCGGGATTCGTCTGAATGCCGATGCGGCTTTGCGAAGCGTTACGCAACAATCGGTGGTGAAGATAGCGAATACGTGATTGTGCGTTAGAGTGCTGACAAGGCAAAAAGGAGGAAAGCCAGAGATTTCAGCGGGACGCTGGAACGGAAAAGCCCCTCCCGAGGAAGGGGCCAAAATAGGGAAAGGGTTATGATGAAGCAGGTCATCATCCTGGTGATACTCTTAGTGATTAGCTTACCGGCTTACTAAGACACCTGGAGGAGGGGAAGCCCTCCCTAACCCTCACTCCTGAAATTAAGCCACAGCAATGGTGATGTCAATACACGTACTTTTCAGCATGCGAGCCGCTTAGCGGAAAACAACGTCAGCCCAGCGGGCCAGTCCGGCAGTAACGGAACCGAAATCATCGCCCCCCGCGATCGGAATCCCGGGAAGTTGCTGGGTGAGGGCTTTTTTAATCAGCGGCGAACGCGCGCTACCGCCGGTCAGGTAAATCACGTCCGGTTTTTCCTGCGCGTTTTCAAGCGCCAGTTGAACCTGCTCCAGAATGCGCGCCAGGGGCTGATTGAGCGCAGCTTCCAGCCCGTGTTGACTGATATCGGTTGCCAGCGTGTTGCTGATAAACGGTATCGCCGCCGTCACAATGGTCTGATCGGAGAGCGCGATTTTGCTCTCTTCTGCGCTGCGCACCAGGCGATAGCTCAGACGCTCGCGCCAGACTTTAAGCAGTAGGGCGACTTTATCGGCTTCTTTCGCGTCGCGGACAAGATCGTTGAGCAAGCGACCGTTGGCGCTACTGTAGAAGTCACTTTGCGCGGGAACATCGTTGATCGCGACCGCGTTCCACCAGGGCAGAATAGGTAAGGCGATCCCTTTTTCCGTTTCTCCCCCCATACCGAGCAGCGGCATCAGATGTTTAAACGCCAGCGCAATATCCAGATCGTTCCCGCCAACGCGGCAGCCGCTATGCCCCAGCAGGCTGTTTTCGCGATCGGCGCGCTGATGCCATTGCGGCCCCATCAGCAGCAGTGAACAGTCGGTTGTACCCCCGCCAATATCCACCACCAGCACGCGTTTTTCTTCCTGCAGTGTGGCTTCGTAATCCAGACCAGCCGCTACCGGCTCGTACTGGAAGACGACATCCTGAAAACCGGCGCGTTTGGCCGCACGTTCAAGAATACCCTGCGCCTGGGCGTTGGCATCATCGCCCCCTAACCCCTGGAAGTTGATGGGACGACCAATAACGGCCTGGGTGATGGCTTCCGGCAACTGATTTTGTGCCTGGTTGCGGATGTGCAGCATCATCGCGCAGACCAGATCTTCAAACAGCGCAACCTGCTGCGGCTTCAGACCGCTGGCACCCAAAAATGATTTTGGCGATTTAACGAAGTACACCTCTTCCGGGTCTTCAATATATTGACCCAGCGATGCCAGACCGAACTGCACGCTGTTGGCGTTAACGTCGATGTCTTCTTCGCGGTTATAGCGCATCGCGCGGCGAAGCAGCGCCTGCGTTTCGTCGTCCGTGGTTGGGATGTCGTGATGGCGATACAGCCACTCGCTGACCGCTTCGCGCGTTGGCGCGCACAGCATTGAAGGCAGAAGCGTGCTGTTATTTTCCATTTTGAGCAGGTGAGGCTGCCCGTCACGCATAACGGCCACTGAACAGTTTGCCGTACCGTAGTCAAAACCAATAAACACCGTAAAAATCCCCATGCCAGTGAAGAAGGGGCGTGACTTTAACGAAATGTTGACGCTCCGACAACTGGAATATGAAAGCAAGGCGCATCGATTGAATACCGTTTATGCTGTAGGTTTGCATAAAAAGGAAAACTGAATGTTCATGCTGAGCTGGCAACCGCCTTATGACTGGCCCTGGATGCTGGGATTTCTTGCCGCCCGTGCGGTTGACGGTGTCGAAACGGTGGAGGAACTGAGTTATACCAGAAGCCTGTCCGTAGGGGAGCATCGGGGTCTGGTGCGCGTCGTACCGGATTTGCACGCCAATGTGCTACACGTGACGTTAAGTTCGGGATTACAACCCGCCGCCCCCGAGTGCCTGGCGAAAATAACCCGCTTGTTTGATCTTACCTGTTGCCCGCAGCAAATTGTCAGCGCGCTGGGAAGCCTTGGTGCGGCGCGTCCGGGACTGCGCCTGCCGGGATGTGTCGATGCTTTTGAGCAAGGGGTACGGGCGATTTTAGGGCAGTTAGTCAGCGTGGCTATGGCGGCAAAACTGACAGCGAAAGTCGCGCATGCTTATGGCGACACGCTGGAGGATGCGCCAGGGTATGTTTCTTTTCCCACGCCTGAAGCGCTTGCTGACGCCGAACCTCTGCACCTGAAAGCGTTAGGGATGCCGCTCAAACGCGCTGAAGCGTTGATTCACCTGGCGCGTGCAACGCTTGAAGGAACGCTTGCGACAGTAGCGCCTGACGATATTGAGCAAGGCGTTAAGCAACTACAAACGTTTCCCGGAATAGGGCGCTGGACCGCCAACTATTTTGCGCTGCGTGGTTGGCAGGCGAAGGATGTTTTTCTGCCGGATGATTATCTGATTAAACAGCGTTTTCCCGGCATGACGCCAGCCCAGATCCGGCGGTATGCAGAGCGTTGGAAACCCTGGCGCTCCTATGCACTCTTGCATATCTGGTACACGGATGGCTGGCAACCGTCAGTTGATGGCGAAATTACTGGTATTCAGTAGCAGATCCAGCGGTTGGGCGTTGGCAATAATGTCGCCATAAATCATGTCAATACCGATGCCAGAAAGCGCATCCATAATAAGCGGCAACTGCACCGGACCGGCGATGCTTTTAATGTCCAGACGCTGGGCATGGCCCTGGATAATGGACACCCACATCTCGTCAATCAGGTCTCCGTGAGCGCTGGCGCTTAGCTCGCTGTCAAGCAACAAGTAATCGACAATGTGGTATTTCAGATTGTCAAAAAGCTCTAAATCACGACCGACCTGACTTAACACAATTCGACAACCGAACTGACGTAGCCGATGCAGGGCGGATATCGCCTGCGTTGGATTCGTTTTGATGACGCTGGCCGGAACGGTCAGGTGCAGCAGGCGTGGCGGTAACGGGCTATGTTGCAATTGTTCCAGCAGCTCATCAACAAGTTCTGAATTGAGCAGCCCGGCGGCGGAAAGGGGGAGCGCAACACTGAGGCCTTTGCTGGCGACTGCCGGGGCCGCATTCTGGAAGAATTCGCTGAATACCCGACGGTCGAGCGCTTGATTCAATGTGGGATCGACCAGCCCGGTACGGAATGTTTGCTCTTCAATTACTTCGCCTTCAGCGGTCCCTAAGCGTAGCGATATAAGCCAGAAGCTAAACGTCTCAGGTATACGTGGAGAAGCCACGCCTCTGGCGATCATCAGCATGGGGCTGTGCATAATGGTATGCTTTTGTTCGTCCAATGACAGTTGGCTACGCGCGGCATGCGCCTGGCTTTGCTGGGGTTCATAGACGCAGACACGCCCACGTCCGCTGTTTTTCGCCGCGTAGCAGGCGATATCCGCCTGAGACATGACGTCAGTCGCGATATGGTTTTTGTCATCAATCAGCGTAATTCCCGCACTGGCGCCAATGCGGTGCAAGCGGCCATCCCACATGAAGTGGTAATCGTTAATAGCACTGATGATGCGACCTGAGATGAAGCGGGCGCTTTCGATATTACAATCCGGCAGCAACAGACCAAACTCGTCGCCGCCAAGGCGCGCCAGCATATCGCTGGACCGCAGCATGCTTAGCATCAGTGAAGAGAGTTCGCGCAGCAGGGCATCGCCTGCGGCATGCCCTGCGCTATCGTTCACCGCTTTAAAACGATCAAGATCGATAAAAACCAGCACATGACTCTGGTGCGCGTCGTGCACCGTATGCAGCAACTGTTTGAGATGGTTTTCAAAGCTGACCCGATTGGCCAACTGCGTCAGGTCGTCATGCGAAGCGCTGTAGCTAAGCTGGCGCAGCATCTTACGTGACTCGGTGACATCCTGAATGACCAGCACCGAGCCAATGCTGCCGCCATCAAGGGTGCTGAGGGGCGTGATGCTGTACTGAATGTCATAACTATTGCCGTTGCGACAATGCAGGACGACTTCTTGTTCCATTGCCTTACGCGACATGTCGGCGCTGTAGATATTTTCCATCAGCGGACCGTTATCGCCGAAAGTAATACGCAGTACCGTCAGGAGCGGAATGCCAATTGCGTTTTCCTGCTGCCAGCCGCTCATTTTCTCAGCGACCGGATTCATAAAGGTCACATTCATGTCGACATCAATACAAATCACCGCCTCGCCGATGGAGTCCAGCGTAATATGCAAACGCTCTTTTTCTTGAAACAGCGCTTCGTTGAGCTGCTTCACCTCGGTCATATCCATATTGATGCCAAGTAAGCGTTCAACTTCACCGTCTTTATTCAGTACCCGGTTGGCCAACGAGCGGATATGCCGTATGCCACCTTTTACTGCGATACGAAACTCAAGCTTAAACGGGGCTCGTGCGGCCAGCGAATCGCGAATCACATTTTCGGCGTGTTCGCGATCTTCAGGCACAACGCATTCATACCAGACTTGCCAGCTGGGCTTGATATGTGCCGGGACTTCGTAGAGATCGAACATACGCTTATCCCAGCTGATCACATCAGGCTGCAGCTCCCATTCCCAAATGCCGATTCCCCCGGCTTCATTAGCGAGCGTAATGCGCTCCATCAGCCGTTTGTTCATCCACTCGGTGTGCTTCAGATCGTTAATGTCCTCAATCTGCGCAATAAAGTAGAGTGGGGTGGTGTCGCTATGGCGCACCAGCGAAACGGCCAGCAAGGCCCATACCACCTCGCCTGCGCGCGTGTAATAGCGCTTCTCCATGGAATAGCTGTTAATTTCCCCGCGCGCCAGCATGTTTAACTGTTCGAGGTCATTGTTCAAATCTTCCGGCCAGGTTAATTGCTGGAAGGTGAGCGAACGTAGCTCCTCCTGGCTATAGCCCAGAAACTGGCACAAGGCTTTATTGGCCTGTAGCCATTGCCCCTCAGTCCCGACCAGCGCCATGCCAATTGCGGAATATTCCATAGCATTGCGAAAGCGCGCTTCGCTTTCTGAGATGTGCTTGCGTTCAGCCCGAAACGCGTACATCACCATGGTCATCATATTGGCTGGCAACAGGATCATCAAAAACGGCAGCCACGGTATGCTGGTCATCATGTTCTGTTTGGGGGTGTAGAGCAGCGAAGGGTCAGCGGCCAACATCAGCGAAACCATCATCACGGTGCTGAGGAAAATTAAAAACGCCTCCATACGCGGCAGACGGACAGCGCTCCACATCAACAGGACAATAACGCAGGTAAACGGCCATGGAATGAACATCATCGACAGCCAACTGAACGTTAACGTCACCAGAAGCGTAATCAGAGTTTCAAGCAGTAATCGCGGATTGCGGTGGCGCAGCAGATAATGTGGCTTAAACAGTAAACCTAATGGTACCAGCGCCAGCGCGCCGATGGATTCTGACAGCACCCAAATGAGGAAGGTATTTAACGACGTTTCTTGCGGTAATAATAACCAGAGTAATACGCCGCCCAGCAGCGGAGGGACCACTGCGCTGCCGAATGCCAGGCGCGCCCAGTCGTTGAGATTTTGTAAAGGATTGTACCAGGGCAGCAGTTTGCGCAATAACATTGCCCCCACGACAGCCTCAATAATGTTGATGGCCGTGTAGGTAAAGCTAAGCGACTCGCCGGGGAAGAAGAGCAAAGAACCCGCGATGTTACCCAATGAGCACGCCAGCGCGATCCCCGGCCACATTTTTCCCGCATGGCGGTAAAAAGCCACCATCATGATTGAGGTCGGAAACCACAGCGGCGCCAGCTGCGCACCGAAACGAGACAGTTCCAGCGAGAACAGCGTAAAGATGAAAGCCACCAGACCTAAACTGGCCAGGCGCAGTAGAGGATGAGGTAAGGTAACTAAAACATGTTGGGATTGTTTACTCATTACCACTCTACCCAAATAGCCGTTGTCGCCCAGTAGAGATGCCGGACGCATCACATTTAATCTGGGTTTATGCTAGTACAAATAATTTACAATTTATACGCCAGCTGCTCATAAATTAACACTCTCAAGCTATTAATTACTAAGGCTGGCGAATAAATGTAGCGCATGCTTTAAATATGACCGTTTTAATTTGCGACAGGGAAGGCATTGGTGCAGCCTGGGCTGGCGTCGCGCCGCTGAAATCCCTATAATTGCCGCGTTTGGCGTTTCGGCGCCGCCCTTCCTAACATCCAGGTTAATCAGGTCGCTAAATTTATGACTGATCAGTCCCATCAGTGCGTCATTATCGGCATTGCCGGCGCATCGGCTTCCGGCAAGAGTCTTATTGCCAGTACTCTTTATCGCGAATTGCGTGAACAAGTCGGTGACGAACATATTGGCGTTATTCCCGAAGACAGCTATTACAAAGATCAAAGCCATCTATCGATGGAAGAGCGTGTAAAAACCAACTACGACCATCCGAACGCGATGGATCACAGCCTGCTGTTCCAACATCTGCAAACGCTGAAACGCGGTAGTGCCATTGAGCTGCCAGTGTACAGCTACGTTGAGCACACGCGCACGCAAGACACTATTCATATCGAACCCAAGAAAGTCATCATCCTGGAAGGCATTTTGCTGCTGACGGATGCGCGTTTGCGTGATGAGATGAACTTCTCTATTTTTGTTGATACCCCGCTGGATATTTGCCTGATGCGCCGTATCAAGCGCGATGTGAACGAACGTGGTCGTTCAATGGATTCAGTGATGGCGCAATATCAGAAAACCGTCCGTCCGATGTTCCTGCAATTTATTGAGCCTTCAAAACAATACGCCGACATCATTGTGCCGCGCGGGGGTAAAAACCGCATCGCCATCGATATTCTGAAGGCTAAAATCAGTCAGTTCTTTGAATAAGTTCAGCGAATTGTGTACCGTTCAGTGATAACCTGGTTCACCCTTAATGCACCTGGCATTAAGGGGTTGAAGCACGAAAGGAGAAAGTGCCATGCGTTTATGTGACCGAGATATTGAAGCCTGGTTGGATCAAGGTCGTCTGTCGATCAATCCACGCCCTCCTGTCGAGCGAATCAACGGCGCCACGGTAGATGTGCGCCTTGGCAACAAATTCCGTACGTTCCGCGGGCATACGGCAGCGTATATCGATCTGAGCGGACCGAAAGATGAAGTCAGCGCCGCGCTGGATCGCGTGATGAGTGATGAAATCGTCCTCAAAGACGGCGAGGCATTTTTCCTGCATCCGGGCGAACTGGCGCTGGCAGTGACGTTCGAATCCGTGACGCTGCCTTCCGATCTTGTGGGTTGGTTAGATGGCCGCTCTTCGCTGGCGCGTCTGGGACTGATGGTACACGTCACCGCACACCGTATCGATCCGGGCTGGTCTGGCTGCATCGTACTGGAGTTTTACAACTCCGGAAAACTACCGCTGGCCCTGCGTCCTGGCATGCCGATTGGCGCATTAAGCTTCGAACCGCTTTCCGGTCCGGCGGCGCGACCTTACAACCGTCGTCAGGATGCAAAGTATCGCGATCAGCAGGGCGCCGTTGCCAGCCGGATCGATAAAGACTGAGTATTTTCAGTCCATTGGGGATAGCATGAGACGATTTCTGACGACGCTGATGATTCTACTGGTCGTGCTGGTGGCCGGTTTTTCTGCGTTAGTACTGTTGGTGAATCCGAATGATTTCCGCGCATATATGGTCAAGCAGGTTGCTGCGCGTAGCGGATATCAGCTGCAGTTGGATGGCCCTCTGCGTTGGCACGTATGGCCTCAACTGAGTATCCTCTCGGGGCGCATGGTGTTAACGGCTGAAGGCGCCAGCGAACCCCTGATTCGTGCCGACAATATGCGTCTTGACGTCGCGTTGTGGCCGCTGTTGAGTCACCAGCTCAGTGTGAAGCAGGTGATGCTCAAAGGCGCGGTGATTCAACTGACCCCGCAAACTGAAGCGGTGCGCGGCAAAGATGCGCCCGTTGCCCCAAAAGACAATACGTTGCCCGACCTGGCTGAAGACAGAGGATGGTCGTTTGATATTGCCCGCCTGCGTGTTGCCGATAGCGTTCTGGTATTCCAGCATGAAGACGATGAACAGGTCACGGTTCGCGATATTCGTCTGGATATGGAACAGGATAACCAGCACCGCGGCACGTTTGATTTCTCCGGGCGCGTTAACCGCGATCAGCGTGACCTCGCGTTATCCTTCAACGGCAGCGTTGATGCCTCCGACTATCCGCATAACTTATCCGCGAATATTGAGCAGCTAAGCTGGCAATTGCAGGGGGCCGATCTACCGGCGCAGGGGATCAAAGGCCAGGGACAGTTTCAGGCGCAGTGGCTGGAAGAGAAAAAACAGCTCGCGTTTAGCCAGATTCATTTGACCGCTAACGACAGCTCTCTCGCCGGGCAAGTTCATGTGACATTGTTGGATAAACCAGAATGGGCCGTCGACCTGAAGTTTGGTCAGCTCAATCTGGACAATCTGCTCGTACAACGTGAGGCTGTGACGACGAACGGTGAGGTTCAGCAAGGTCAGAGTCAGTCAACGCTGGCGCGCCCCGTCATTGCTTCCCAGGTTGATGCCGTTTCGTATCAGGGACTGAAGGGATTTTCGGCAGACATCGCGTTGCAAGCTGACAAAGTGCTGTGGCGGAAAATGGCGTTTGACAATGTCTCGGCAAAAATTGACAACCAGTTCGGCTTGTTGAACGTTACGCAGTTGCAGGGGAAAAGTGACGGCGGGCTGGTGTCGCTTCCTGGTATGCTGGATGCCAGAAAA
The DNA here is from genome assembly GCF_030336655.1 of Citrobacter sp. Cb041. Taxonomy (NCBI): domain Bacteria; kingdom Pseudomonadati; phylum Pseudomonadota; class Gammaproteobacteria; order Enterobacterales; family Enterobacteriaceae; genus Citrobacter; species Citrobacter sp. Cb041. The sequence continues at coordinate 444,841 of NZ_JAOWDD010000043.1, forward strand.
GGACAGCCGCGAGCGGTCTTCCATCCGCGCCTGGAAGGCGTAGAAATTGGTACTATCCTGAAAGCCTTCGACTACCCCATCGCCCTCACCGGTAAGCTGTCACTGGCAGGGGATTTCTCTGGCTCAGATATTGATGCCCAGGCGTTTCGTCATAGCTGGCAAGGGCAGGCCCATGTCGAAATGAGCGATACGCGAATGGAAGGAATGAACTTCCAGCAGATGATACAACAGGCCGTCGAACGTAGCGGTGGGGATGTTAAAGCTCAGCAAAACCTGGATAACGTGACCCGGTTGGATCATTTTGTAACCGATATGACGCTGGATAACGGCGAGGTTACGCTGGATAACATGGCGGGTGAGTCGGCGATGCTGGCGCTGACCGGCAAGGGAACGCTGGATCTGGTGAAGCTGAATTGCGACACGCTGTTTAACATTCGCGTGCTGGGTGGCTGGGATGGCGAAAGTAAGCTGATTAACTTCCTGAAGGCTACCCCGGTTCCTCTCAGAGTCTACGGTCAGTGGCAGGCGCTAAACTACAGTCTGCAAGTCGACCAGATTTTGCGTAAGCATTTGCAGGATGAAGCGAAACGTCGCCTTAACGATTGGGCCGATCGCAATAAAGACTCCCGCAACGGTAAAGATGTTAAAAAGTTGCTGGATAAACTCTGATTCATATTGCCGGATGGCGGTCGATGCCGCCTCCGGCTCGTGATTTACACCTCGTAATCCATCTCTTCTTCACTGTGCAGCGGTATCAGTTGGACTTTTTGCACGCGATGATTTTCCACCTGCAGGGTTTTTAGTCGATAGTCGCCAACCTGAACTTCCTCCCCGGTTTTCGGGATGCGCTGCAAATACTCCATTAACAGTCCGGCAATGGTGTGATATTCACGCTTATCATCTAACGGGATAGGCACATACTGCACCAGATCTTCCAACGGCATGTGTCCGTTAGCGGTCCATGAACCATCTGCGTTTTTCTGAATGTCATGGCGGGCGTCAATCTCCTCTACCTCATTTGGCAGGTTACCGGCGATGGTTTCCATCACATCACTGAGCGTAACAATCCCTTCAACTGACCCAAATTCATCCGCCACAAAAGCGAAGTGCGTCCGGGCGTTACGGAACTGCTCAAGCGCCGGAAGCAGCGGCAGAGTTTCCGGGAACACCAACGGCTGGCGAATCAAGACGCGTAAGTCGAGCGGCTCGCCGCGAAGAGATTGCTGCAGCAGGTCGATGACATGCACCACGCCCAGCAAGTCTTCCTGCTCATCTTCGCCGGTGACCACCAGACGCGTATGCTGGTTTTTTTCTAGCAAAGCGCGGATTTCTGTTTCCGGCGCATTGAGGTCGATGTGCTCAATATCATGGCGCGAGGTCATGATGCTGCTGACCGTACGCTGATTAAGGTTCAGCACACGTTCAATCATCCGCCGTTCCTGAGGGGCAAAAATTTGGCCTTCATGATGGTCTGCCAGCATTGCCGCGGTTTCGGCATCCAGTTCGGCGTCTTCTTTTTGCCCGCTCAGCAGTCGCATTACCGCCTCGGCGGTGCGCTGGCGCAGGGTATGGTTGGCTGACAGGAAGCGACGGCGGTTAAAGATAGCTAACTGGTTCAATGCTTCTATCATGACCGAGAAGCCGATGGCGGCGTACAGGTAACCTTTCGGAATATGGAAACCAAACCCATCGGCGACCAGACTGAAACCAATCATCAGCAAGAAGCTCAGGCACAGAATGACGATAGTGGGATGGCTGTTGACAAAGCGCGTCAGCGACTTGCTGGCAAGCACCATCAGGCTGATGGCAATAATCACCGCGGCCATCATTACCGCCAGGTGATCGACCATCCCCACGGCGGTAATGACGGAATCCAGGGAGAAGATGGCGTCCAGCACGACTATTTGCGCGACGACGCCCCAGAACTTAGCGCCTTTACGCTGGGTCGGGTTCTCGCTGTCTTTGCCTTCCAGCCGTTCGTTTAGCTCCATGGTGGCTTTAAACAACAGGAAGAAACCGCCGAACAGCATGATCAGATCGCGCGCGCTGAAGCTCAGGCCGCGAATGCTGAATAGCGGCGTGGTCAGCGTTACCAGCCATGATATTGATGCCAACAGCAGCAGGCGCATGACCATCGCCAGCAGTAGCCCGGTAATACGCGCCTTATCCCGCTGGGCAGGAGGCAGTTTCTCCGCGAGGATGGCAATAAAAACAAGATTATCAATGCCAAGAACAAGTTCGATCACGATTAGCGTGACGAGTCCGGCCCAGATTGACGGATCGGCAATCCATTCCATAGTAAATGCTATACCCATAGTTGTATGACAATTGTCACAATTCGATCATGGGTAAAACTGGCGAAAAATGCAATGGCGAGGAGGGATTTCTCTGTAGCCTATTACAACCAGGTACGGGATATTAGCCTTAATGTAACTACAGGAAATAATATTATTAATCCAAAGCTCTTTAAGAAATATCGCAGGTGGGATATTTATATATTAATGTTGTCAATATCAATAAAATCCTAAAAATATACAAATTCAACGCTTAATATTAATCTTAAAAGCAAGTTGTCGGTAACTTGTTACCTTGCCTGATATTCGCTTAGCTGCAACAATTCCTCCGGTAATAATCAAAAGATAAATATTTCCTTATCAACCAGCGGCGCTATTCCTGATGCGTTCCCGTTGTGAATGTGATGAAAATAAAGGGGAAGATAAAAATTTAAATTAATCAGTGCATTGGTAGCTAATGAAGCCAGGGGCGGTAGCGTGTCTGGTCGCCTGAGACGAGCCTAAATTATTCTGTCAAGAGACCGCAGATGAATTCATTTTTTTTAGGACAGATGCCAGTTAAATTCCTTTTCAATTAACGGCAAGGTAAATGCGTACAGGCGAAGTCGCTATTTAGATCGCACGTGATAATTACTCTGCCAAAGTGATAAATAATCAATGATGAAATCCAAACTTAAATTGATGCCTGTATTGGTATCGGTAATCTTGATAAACGGTTGTACCGTGCTTCCGGGCAGCAATATGTCTACGATGGGCAAAGATGTGATTAAACAGCAGGACGCTGATTTTGATATCGATCGCATGGTGAATGTTTATCCACTCACCCCACGACTGGTCGAACAATTACGTCCCCGACCAAATGTTGCGCAGCCTAATATGTCTCTCGACCAGGAGATTGCCGGGTATCAGTACCGGGTCGGCCCGGGCGATGTCCTGAATGTCACCGTCTGGGATCATCCTGAACTCACCACGCCGGCCGGGCAGTATCGTAGCTCAAGTGATGCCGGCAACTGGGTGCAGCCTGATGGCACCATGTTTTACCCCTACATCGGCAAAGTTAGCGTGTCAGGGAAAACGTTGGCCGAAATTCGTAGTGATATTACCGGGCGCTTAGCGAAGTACATTGCTGACCCGCAGGTGGACGTTAATATCGCCGCTTTCCGTTCGCAGAAGGCCTATGTCTCCGGGCAGGTGAACAAATCCGGCCAGCAGGCCATCACCAACGTGCCGCTTACCATTCTCGATGCCATTAACGCCGCAGGCGGTCTCACCGAGGCGGCAGACTGGCGCAACGTTGTACTGACTCATAAAGGGCAGGAGCAACGTATTTCACTGCAAGCGCTAATGCAAAATGGCGACCTGAGCCAGAACCGTCTGCTCTATCCTGGCGACATCCTGTTTGTTCCGCGTAATGACGATTTGAAAGTCTTCGTAATGGGGGAAGTGAAAAAACAGAGCACCCTCAAAATGGACTTCAGCGGCATGACGCTCACCGAAGCGCTCGGCAACGCGGAAGGTATTGACCTGACCACCTCCAATGCCAGCGGCATTTTCGTTATTCGTCCATTGAAAGGCGAGGGCGGGAACAACGGCAAGATTGCCAATATCTATCAGCTTGATATGTCCGATGCGACATCGCTGGTGATGGCGACGTCATTCCGACTCCAGCCATACGATGTGGTGTACGTCACTACCGCGCCGGTTGCTCGCTGGAACCGTTTGATCAATCAGTTGCTGCCGACTATTAGCGGTGTTCGCTATATGACGGACACGGCCAGCGACCTTCACAACTGGTAATCGTCATGTTTAACAAAATCTTAGTTGTCTGTGTGGGGAACATTTGCCGCTCTCCGACGGCAGAGCGCTTGTTAAGGCAATTTCACCCGGCGTTGACGGTCTCTTCTGCCGGTCTCGGGGCGTTGGTAGGCAAAGGCGCGGACCCGTGCGCCATCAGCGTGGCGCAGGCGCACAACCTGTCACTGGAGAATCATTGTGCCCGGCAGATCTCGGGACGAATGTGCCGGGAGTATGACCTGATCCTGACCATGGAAAAACGCCATATCTCTGCCCTGTGTGAAATGGTGCCGGAGATGCGCGGCAAAGTGATGTTGTTTGGTCACTGGGACAGCGAGCGCGAAATTCCCGATCCGTATCGTAAAAGTCGTGATGCGTTTGACGCGGTGTACGCATTACTTGAACGGTCTGCACGCCAATGGGCTCAGGCATTGAACGCAGAGCAGGGAAAACAATGACAGAAAAAGTAAAACAGTCTGCTGCGCCGGTAACGGGCAATGATGAAATTGATATTGGCCGTCTGGTGGCAACGGTGGTGGAAGCCCGCTGGTGGGTGCTTGGTATTACTGCGGCATTTGCATTATGCGCAGCGGTCTACACGCTGTTTGCCACTCCGATCTACAGTGCGGACGCGCTGGTGCAAATTGAGCAAAATACCGGAAATTCACTGGTGCAGGATATTGGCTCGGCGTTGTCGAACAAACCTCCGGCCTCTGAAGCGGAAATTCAGCTCATCCAGTCACGGCTGGTATTGGGGAAAACGGTAGACGATCTCAACCTGGATATCGCGGTTACCAAAGATACGTTCCCCATTTTTGGCGCGGGTTGGGATCGGTTGATGGGGCGCCAGAACGAAACGGTTAACGTGACGACTTTCACGCTGCCAAAGGCAATGAATGAACAGACCTTCACGCTAAGCGTGCTGAATGACAAAAGTTATCAGCTGGTGAGTGACGGAGGTTTTAGCGCCCAGGGGCAGGTTGGGCAGGTGCTGAAACATGACGGCGTGACGATGCTGGTCGAGGCGATCCATGCCAGCCCTGAGAGCCAATTTACCGTCAGCAAATTCTCCACGCTGGGCATGATCAACACCCTGCAAAATAATCTGATGGTGACGGAAACCGGCAAAGACACTGGCGTACTGAGCCTGACCTTTACCGGCGAAGACCGCGAGCAAATCCGCCAGATCCTTGACAGTATTACCCGCAACTATCTGCAACAAAACGTGGAGCGTAAATCTGAAGAGGCCGCCAAAAGTCTGGCGTTTCTGGCAAAGCAGTTGCCCGAGGTGCGTAACCGGCTGGACGTTGCCGAAAACAAGCTGAATGCCTTTCGTCAGGACAAAGACTCCGTGGATTTGCCGCTGGAAGCCAAAGCGGTGCTGGATTCCATGGTGAATATTGATGCGCAGCTTAATGAGCTGACCTTCAAAGAAGCGGAGATTTCCAAGCTGTTCACCAAAGCGCACCCTGCGTACCGCACCTTGCTGGAAAAACGCCAGGCGCTGGAAGATGAGAAAAGCAAGCTGAACGGGCGCGTAACGGCGATGCCGAAAACGCAGCAGGAAATTGTCCGCCTGACGCGTGACGTGGAGTCCGGCCAGCAGGTCTATATGCAGCTGCTGAACAAGCAGCAGGAGCTGAAGATTACCGAGGCCAGTACGGTCGGAGATGTACGCATCGTCGATCCCGCGATTGCCCAGCCAGGCGTGCTGAAGCCGAAAACGACGCTGATTATTCTCGGCAGCATCATTCTTGGTTTGATGCTTTCAGTGGTGGGCGTACTGCTGCGTTCCCTGTTTAATCGCGGCATTGAAAGCCCACAGGCGCTGGAAGAGCATGGCATCAGCGTGTATGCCAGCATTCCACTATCAGAATGGCAAAAAGCTCGCGATAACGTGCAAACCATTAAAGGCGTGAAACGCTACAAGCAAAGCCAGTTGCTGGCAGTGGGGAATCCGACGGATCTTGCGATAGAAGCGGTCCGCAGCCTGCGTACCAGCCTGCACTTTGCCATGATGCAGGCGCGCAACAACGTCTTGATGCTGACCGGCGTCAGCCCGTCGATTGGTAAAACGTTTGTCTGCGCCAACCTGGCGGCGGTCGTTAGTCAGACCAACAAACGCGTGCTGTTGATCGACTGCGACATGCGCAAAGGCTATACCCACGAGCTGCTGGGGACCAATAACGTTAACGGTCTGTCTGAGATCCTCATCGGCAAGGGGGATATCTCATCCAGCGCGAAACCGACATCGATTCCACATTTCGATCTGATCCCTCGCGGACAAATTCCCCCCAACCCCTCCGAACTGCTGATGAGTGAACGCTTTGGCGAACTGATTGCATGGGCCAGCTCGCACTATGACCTGGTGCTGATCGATACCCCGCCAATACTGGCGGTGACCGACGCGGCTATCGTGGGTCGTCACGTTGGAACCACGCTGATGGTGGCGCGTTACGCGGTCAACACGCTGAAAGAGGTGGAAACCAGCCTGAGTCGCTTCGAGCAAAACGGCATTCAGGTGAAAGGGGTGATCCTGAACTCGATCTTCCGCCGTGCCAGCGGGTATCAGGATTACGGTTACTACGAATACGAGTACACCTCGGATACGAAATAGATTACGAACATTGCCGGATAGCGGCCCACAAAAACATATTTATACCCTAAATAATTCGAGTTGCAGGAAAGCCAACGCAGATGCAACTTGAAGTATGACGGGGATATCTGGGAAACGAAAATGACGATAGACAACCCGCTAATTTCAATTTATATGCCCACCTGGAACCGTCAGCAACTGGCCATCCGGGCGATTAAATCGGTACTGCGCCAGGACTATCCTCACTGGGAGATGATCATTGTGGATGATTGCTCTTCCTCGTATGAGCAACTGCAGCAATTTGTTGAAGAGCTCAACGATCCGCGTGTGTCGTATACGCGTAATCCCACTAACTCCGGAGCCTGTGCGGTGCGTAATCAGGCCATCATGCAGGCCAGTGGGCAATATATTACGGGTATTGATGATGATGATGAATGGACGCCGAACCGCCTGAGCGTATTTCTCAATTATCGCCATCATCTGGTGACGCGGGCGTTTCTGTATGCCAATGACTATGTCTGTGAAGGCGAAGTATATTCGCAGCCGACCAGTTTGCCGCTCTATCCGAAGGCCGTTTATTCACGCCGTAAATTTTATAAGCGCAATATTATTGGTAATCAGGTGTTTACCTGGGCCTGGCGGTTTAAAGCATGCCTGTTCGATACCACGCTGAAAGCGGCGCAGGATTATGACATTTTCCTGCGCATGGTGGTGGCGTATGGCAAACCGTGGAAGGTAAAAGAGGCAACGCAGATCCTGCATGTGAATCACGGTGAAATACGTATTACCTCATCCCCGCATAAATTCTCTGGCTACTTTCAGTTCTACCGTAAGCACAAAGGCAAATTTGACCGGGCCAGCAAGAAATATCAGCTGTTTACCCTCTACCAAATCCGCAATAAACGGATGAACTGGCGCACGTTGCTGACGCTGCTTTCTGTTCGCAATAGTAAGCGCCTGGCCGACGGACTGCGAGGACGCTAAGTATGCTGGAAGATTTACGCGCGAACGGCTGGAGTCTGCGACCCTGCTGCATGGTGGTGGCCTATCGGATTGCCCATTTTTGCTCCGTCTGGCGTAAAAAAAATGTCTTGAACAACCTGTGGGCGGCGCCGGTGCTGGTGATGTATCGCCTTATCACTGAATGCGTGTTTGGCTATGAAATCCAGGCCGCTGCATCTATTGGTCGTCGTTTCACCATCCATCATGGCTATGGGGTGGTGATCAATAAACACGTGGTGGCGGGGGATGATTTCACCCTGCGCCATGGCGTCACCATCGGCAATCTTGGCGGCAACGATCTGTCCTGTCCGGTCATCGGTAACGGCGTTGAGCTGGGGGCCAATGTCACTCTGCTTGGCGGCGTTGCCATTGGCGATAACGTGACGATTGGCGCCGGGAGCGTCGTAGTGGACAGCATCCCGGACAATACGCTGGTCGTGGGCGAGAAGGCACGGGTGAAGGTAATAAAATGAAGATATTACAGTTTAATGTGCGACTCGCAGAAGGCGGGGCGGCAGGCGTGGCGTTAGATTTGCATCTGAGGGCGCTGGAGAAAGGGCTGTCATCGCATTTTGTCTACGGCTATGGCAAAGGCGGTAAGAAAAGCGTCAGCCACGAGAATTACCCGCAGGTTATCAAACATACGCCACGTCTGACGTCGGCGGCGAACATTGCGCTGTTTCGTTTCGTGAACCGCGACATGTTTGGCAATCTCGACAAGTTATACCGTACGGTAACCCGCACTTCCGGCCCGCTGGTACTGCATTTTCATGTGTTGCACAGCTACTGGTTGAATCTGGAAGAGGTGGTCGCCTTTTGCCAAAAAGTGAAGGCGCATAAACCGGATATCACCTTCGTCTGGACGCTGCACGATCACTGGAGCGTGACCGGGCGCTGTGCCTTTACCGATGGTTGCGAAAGCTGGAAAACGGGCTGTCAGAAATGTCCAACGCTCAGTAACTATCCGCCGGTAAAAATCGATAAAGCCCATCAACAGTTGCCCGGTAAACGGCAGATGTTTCGCGCCATGCTGGCGCTGGGCTGCCAGTTCATCTCGCCCAGTCAGCATGTGGCCGATGCATTCAACAGTCTGTATGGCGCCGGTCGTTGCCGCATTATTAACAACGGCATCGATGTGGCAACGGAAGCCATTCTTGCCGAACTTCCCGCTAAGCATGAGGAAAGCGGCAGACCGAAAATCGCCGTGGTGGCCCATGACCTGCGCTATGACGGAAAAACCAGTCAGCAACTGGTGCGAGCGATGATTGCGCTCGGAGACAAAATTGAGCTGCATACCTTCGGCAAATTTTCCCCGTTTGTCGGGGATAACGTCATCAATCACGGGTTTGAGAGCGATAAGCGCACGTTGATGAGCGCGCTTAACGAGATGGATGGGCTGGTGTTCAGCTCGCGCGTTGATAACTACCCGCTGATTCTGTGCGAAGCGCTTTCCATCGGCGTACCGGTGATTGCTACGCACAGCGATGCCGCGCAGGAAGTGCTGGCGAAATCGGGCGGCAAAACGTTCAGCGAAGCGGATGTTTTGCACCTGGTGCAACTGAAAAGATCAGACATTGCGCAGGCGGTATTTGACACGTCGCTTGCCGCGTTCAGCCAGCGCAGCCGGGTGGCATATAGTGGGCAACAGATGCTGGAGGAGTATGTCTCGTTCTATCAGAATCTGTAGCTATCTGGTGCTACCGCTGCTTTATCTGCTGGTTAACGTCAAACTCGCCCAGCTTGGCGAGAGCTTCCCGATAACTATCGTCACGTTTTTGCCCGTTCTGCTGTTGCTGTTTGTCGAGCGCATCAATATTAAAAAATTAATGATTGCGCTGGGCGTAGGAGGCGGACTGACGGCGTTTAACTATCTGTTCGGACAATCACTGGATGCCAGCAAGTACGTGACGTCCGCAATGCTGTTTGTCTATACCGTGGTGATTATCGGTATGGTGTGGAGTATTCGCTTCAAAACCATTTCGCCGCATAACTACATTAAGATCTTGCGTTTTTTCTGGCTGGTTGTGGGCCTGGTGGTGGGGTTAGCTGCGGTGGAAATGGCGCAGATAATTCTTAGTGGCGGCAGCAGTTTAATGGAAGTTATTTCGAAATATCTTATTTACAGTAATAGCTATGTTCTGAACTTTATTAAGTTTGGTGGGAAGCGTACCACTGCACTCTATTTCGAACCGGCATTCTTCGCTCTGGCGTTAATCTCAATTTGGCTCAGTATCAAACAGTTTGGTATCAAAACGCCTAAGTCCGATGCTATGATTCTGGCAGGGATAATATTATCAGGATCGTTTTCAGGGGTAATGACATTTATTTTGTTTTACCTCCTGGAGTGGGCGTTCCAGTATCTGAATAAAGATGCGATAAAAAAGAAGTTGCCGCTGGCGATAATCTCATTAAGCGTGTTTGTTGTTGGTGTGATATTTGCGTTTCCGTACATCGCGACACGGCTTGGAGATTTAGGAACTGAGGGCTCATCATCGTATTATCGTATCGTGGGACCATTAGTAATGGTCGGTTATTCGTTACTTAACGTTGATGGGGTAGTGAGATTCGGCTCGCTTTATGAATATGTTGCGTCATTCGGAATTTTTAACGGTGCAGATGTTGGTAAAACGATAGACAATGGCTTGTATCTGCTGATTATTTATTTTTCATGGTTCGCGGTGATATTAGCCCTGTGGTACATGGGGAAAGTCATGAAGATGATGATCAATGCGTTTGGTGATAATCAGAATTATCGGGTGCAGCTTTATCTTTTTACGCCGCTGTCGCTGTTTTTTACAGGTTCAGTATTTAGTCCGGAATACGCATTTTTAATTGTATGTCCGTTTATTTTGCGCAAGGCACTGAATATAGCGAGGTAGAACGCATGCTGCTCAGTATTATTACCGTCGCCTTTCGTAATCTGGAAGGGATCGTCAAAACTCACGCGTCGTTAGCTCATCTGGCGCAGGCGGGTGATATCAGTTTTGAGTGGATTGTTGTTGATGGCGGCTCCTCTGACGGTACCTCGGCCTTTCTTGAAGGGCTCAGTGGAGAGCACCGGTTACGGTTTGTCAGCGAGCCGGATAAGGGCATCTATGATGCAATGAACAAAGGTATCGCTATGGCGCGCGGGCGGTTTGCGCTGTTCCTCAACTCCGGGGATATTCTGCATGCAGATGCGGCTCATTTTATCCGCCAGCTAAAAACGCAGAGCGATAAAGCGATGGTCATTGGCGATGCGTTGCTGGATTTCGGTAATGGTAACAAAATTAAGCGGCGGGCCAAGCCGGGTTGGTATATTTATCACAGCCTTCCCGCCAGCCATCAGGCCATCTTCTTTCCTCTCTCTGGACTGAATGTCTGGCGCTATGATTTGCAATATAAGATATCGTCTGATTACGCACTGGCAGCCAAATTATACAAGTCAGGTTACGCGTTTAAAAAGCTGAGCGGGCTGGTGTCAGAGTTTTCCATGGGTGGGGTGTCAACGACGAATAATCTGGAATTGTGCCGGGATGCAAAAAAGGTACAGCGCCAGATATTACACATGCCAGGTTTTTGGACCGGGTTGTCAGAATATTTACGTCTGCGCACAACCGGTAAAACAAAAACCTTATATGGAAAAGCGTAAGGGTACATTATGCAGGATTTAAGCGGCTTCAACGTGCCGGGAGGTTTTCGCGGCGGCGGTGCCATTAAAGTGCAATTATGGTGGGCAGTGCAAGCCACATTATTTCGCTGGTCCCCGCAGGTAATGTATCGCTGGCGTGCGTTTTTATTACGAATGTTTGGCGCAAAAATAGGAAAAAACGTAGTTATTCGACCTTCAGTAAAAATTACTTATCCGTGGAAATTAACCCTGGGAGATTATTCCTGGGTGGGTGATGACGCGGTTTTATATACGCTGGGTGATATTACGATTGGTGCGCACGCGGTTATTTCGCAAAAAAGTTATTTATGCACCGGGAGTCATGATTATGCCAGTCAACATTTTGATATTAACGCCACACCAATTGTAGTTGGTGATAAATGCTGGCTGGCGACAGATGTCTTTGTCGCGCCTGGCGTGACGATTGGCGATGGCACCGTCGTCGGAGCACGCAGCAGTGTATTTAAATCGCTGCCAGCCAATGTCGTTTGTCGGGGAAATCCCGCAATAGTCACACGCGAACGCGTCGAGAAAGTTACTCCCTGAGGGGATCATTTAAGAGGTAATAACATGTCAAAAGTCGCTCTCATCACTGGCGTAACCGGGCAGGATGGTTCTTACCTGGCAGAGTTCCTGCTGGAAAAAGGGTATGAAGTACACGGTATTAAGCGCCGCGCTTCATCATTCAACACCGAACGAGTGGACCACATCTATCAGGATCCGCATTCGGGCAATCCCAAATTCCATCTGCACTATGGCGATTTGACGGACTCCTCCAACCTGACCCGTATTTTACAGGAAGTGCAACCGGATGAGGTCTATAACCTCGGCGCCATGAGTCATGTCGCGGTATCGTTTGATTCACCGGAATACACCGCGGATGTCGATGCTATCGGCACCTTACGTTTACTGGAAGCTATCCGCTTCCTCGGCCTGGAAAAGAAGACCCGTTTTTATCAGGCTTCCACCTCTGAACTGTACGGTCTGGTACAGGAAATCCCGCAGAAAGAGAGCACGCCGTTCTACCCGCGCTCGCCGTATGCCGTTGCCAAGCTGTACGCCTACTGGATAACCGTCAACTACCGCGAATCTTACGGTATGTATGCCTGTAACGGCATTCTGTTTAACCACGAATCTCCGCGCCGCGGCGAAACCTTTGTCACGCGCAAAATTACGCGTGCGATCGCCAACATCGCGCAGGGGCTGGAGTCTTGTCTGTACCTGGGCAATATGGATTCGCTGCGTGACTGGGGGCATGCCAAAGATTACGTCAGGATGCAGTGGATGATGCTGCAGCAGGACAAGCCGGAAGATTTCGTGATTGCCACCGGCGTGCAGTATTCCGTGCGCCAGTTTGTGGAAATGGCCGCCGCTCAGTTGGGGATTAAATTGCGCTTTGAAGGCGAGGGCGTGAATGAGAAAGGCATCGTGGTTTCCGTAACCGGACACGACGCGCCGGGTGTGAAACCTGGGGATGTCATGATTGCCGTCGATCCGCGCTATTTCCGTCCGGCAGAGGTGGAAACGCTGCTGGGCGATCCGGCCAAAGCACATGAAAAACTGGGCTGGAAGCCGGAAATCACGTTGCGCCAGATGATCTCGGAAATGGTTGCCAACGATCTTGAAGCAGCGAAGAAGCATTCCCTGCTGAAGTCGCACGGTTACGAGGTAGCCATCGCGCTGGAGTACTGAGGATGAAGACACAACGTATTTTTGTGGCGGGCCATCGCGGGATGGTGGGGTCCGCCATCGTCAGACAATTGTCGCAGCGAGATAATGTCGAGCTGGTGCTGCGTAGCCGCGACCAACTTAACCTGCTGGACGCCAGTGCGGTGCAGGCGTTCTTTGCCACTGAACGTATTGACCAGGTTTATCTGGCAGCGGCAAAAGTCGGCGGGATCGTGGCGAATAATACTTATCCTGCTGATTTTATTTATGAAAACATGATGATTGAGAGCAACATTATTCATGCTGCGCATTTGCATAACGTGAATAAACTGCTGTTCCTCGGATCATCCTGTATTTATCCAAAGCAAGCCACCCAGCCAATAGCTGAAAGCGAGCTGTTGCAGGGGCAGCTGGAACCGACCAATGAGCCGTATGCGATTGCCAAAATTGCCGGGATCAAGCTGTGCGAATCGTATAACCGCCAGTATGGCCGCGATTATCGCTCGGTGATGCCGACCAATCTGTATGGGCCGCATGACAACTTCCACCCGAGTAATTCGCATGTGATCCCGGCGCTGCTGCGCCGCTTTCATGACGCTCGAGAGCACAATACGCCGGATGTGGTGGTTTGGGGAAGCGGGACGCCAATGCGTGAATTTCTGCATGTTGACGATATGGCAGCGGCCAGTATCCACGTGATGGAGCTGGATCAGGAAGTCTTGCAGGAATATACCCAGCCGATGCTGTCGCATATCAACGTGGGGACCGGCGTGGACTGCACCATCCGCGAACTGGCGCAAACCATCGCGCAGGTCGTGGGTTACAAGGGGCGCGTGGTGTTCGACGCCAGCAAACCGGATGGAACGCCGCGCAAATTGCTCGATGTTACGCGTCTGCATCAGTTGGGCTGGTATCACGAGATATCACTGGAAGCGGGGCTTGCCAGTACCTGGCAGTGGTTCCTTGAAAACCAGCAGCGCTACCGGGGGTAAGCATGTTTTTACGTCATGAGGATTTTGCCACCGTAGTACGTTCAACTCCGCTGATTTCCATCGATTTGATCGTGGAAAACACCCACGGTGAATTTCTGCTCGGTAAGCGTCTCAATCGTCCGGCGCAGGGTTACTGGTTTGTGCCCGGCGGTCGGGTGCAAAAAGATGAACCGCTGCACGTGGCCTTTGAGCGGCTTACCGAAACGGAGCTGGGGTTACGTTTACCGCTGTCCGCTGCGGAGTTTTACGGTGTCTGGCAGCACTTCTATGACGACAACTTTTCTGGGGATGATTTCTCAACGCATTACATCGTGCTGGGATTTCGTCTGCGGGTGTCGGAAAACGACTTGCAACTGCCCAATGTCCAACATGATGCGTACCGATGGATGGCGGCTACACAGATTCTGGTCAGTGACCACGTACACGACAACAGTCGGGCTTACTTCTGTAAAACAAGTCAGGCCGGAGTACCCGGGCTATGAAGATCCTCGTGTATGGCATCAACTATTCGCCGGAGTTGACCGGTATCGGCAAATACACCGGTGAAATGGTGGAATGGATGGCGCAGCAGGGGCATGACGTTCGGGTGATCACCGCGCCGCCTTATTATCCCCAGTGGAAGGTAAACGGCAGTTATTCATCCTGGCGCTACCGTCGTGAAGAGGGCGACGCCCTCGTCTGGCGTTGTCCGCTGTATGTGCCTGAGCAACCCTCAACGCTCAAGCGCCTGCTGCATTTGGGCAGTTTCGCCCTGAGCAGTTTTTTCCCACTACTGGCGCAACGTCGCTGGAAGCCGGATCGCATTATCGGCGTAGTGCCGACGCTGTTTTGCACGCCGGGCATGCGCCTGCTGGCAAAGCTTTGTGGCGCACGTACGCTATTGCACGTTCAGGATTACGAAGTCGATGCCATGTTGGGGCTAGGAATGGCGGGCAAAGGCACGCGCGGTATGGTGGCAAAACTGGCCAGCGCCTTTGAGCGCAGTGGGCTGTTGAATATGGACCATATTTCGACGATTTCCCGTTCCATGATGCACAAAGCCATGGAAAAAGGCGTTGCGCCGCACAAGGTTATTTTCTTTCCGAACTGGTCAGAAGTGACGCGCTTTCGTGATGTGAGCGACGCCGATGCCCTGGCGTTGTCCCAGCAACTGGGATTGCCTGCCGAACAAAAGATCGTTCTTTACTCAGGCAATATCGGTGAAAAGCAGGGGCTGGAGAGCGTAATAGACGCAGCGGTCGAGTTGAGCGAACACCCCTGGCTGTTTGTGATTGTCGGGCAGGGCGGTGGTAAAGCGCGGCTGGAGAGCATGGCCAGCGAACGCGGCCTGAATAACGTGATGTTCTTTCCGCTGCAATCATATGACGCGCTGCCAGCGTTGCTCAAGATTGCGGATTGTCATCTGGTCGTGCAAAAGCGTGGTGCGGCTGATGCCGTACTGCCCTCCAAATTGACCAATATCCTCGCTGTTGGTGGTAACGCAGTTATTACTGCCGAACCTGAAACCGAGCTGGGTCAGCTTTGTGACGCTCACCCTGGCATTGCGGTGTGCGTGGAGCCGGAGTCGGTAAACGCGCTGGTTTGCGGTATTAAACGGGCATTGATGATGCCAAAAGTAAACACGGTGGCACGTGATTATGCCGAACGCACGCTGGATAAAGAAAACGTGCTGAGTCAATTTCTTGCAGATATACGGGGTACATGATGAGTCAAAGCAAACTCTTTCCGGTGGTGATGGCCGGTGGCTCGGGTAGCCGTTTATGGCCACTGTCCCGCGTGCTGTACCCAAAGCAGTTCCTGTGCCTGAAAGGCGATCTCACCATGCTGCAGACGACGATTTGCCGTCTGAATGGCGTGGAGTGCGAAAGCCCGGTGGTTATCTGTAATGAACAACACCGTTTTATCGTAGCGGAACAGTTACGACAACTGCACAAGCTGACTGAGAACATCATTCTCGAACCTGCCGGGCGTAACACGGCACCGGCGATAGCGCTGGCCGCGCTGGCGGCAAAACGTCAAAGTCCGGGTGAGGATCCGCTGCTGCTGGTCTTGGCGGCCGATCACATGATTGCCGACGAAGAGGCATTCCGCGAGGCGGTTCGCAATGCGATGCCCTATGCCGGAGCGGGTAAGCTGGTGACGTTCGGTATCGTGCCGGACCAGCCGGAAACCGGCTATGGCTATATCCGCCGGGGGGAAGTCTCGCCGACGAATACCGACGCTGTGGCTTTTGAAGTGGCACAGTTTGTTGAAAAGCCCAATCTGGAAACCGCGCAGGCTTACGTGACGAGCGGCGACTACTACTGGAACAGCGGCATGTTCTTGTTCCGGGCCGGACGTTACCTGGAAGAACTGAAAAAGTATCGTCCCGACATTCTTGAAGCCTGTGAGAACGCCATGAGTACGGTCGACCCCGATCTCGATTTTATCCGCGTTGATGAACAGGCATTCCTCGCCTGCCCGGAAGAGTCTGTGGACTATGCGGTAATGGAACGTACCGCCGATGCGGTGGTGATGCCAATGAATGCAGGCTGGAGCGATGTTGGCTCCTGGTCATCGCTGTGGGAAATCAGTGCCCATACCGCTGAAGGCAATGTGCATCACGGCGATGTCATAAGCCACAAAACGGAAAACAGTTACGTGTATGCCGAATCCGGCCTGGTGACGACCGTCGGGGTGAAAGATCTGGTGGTGGTGCAGACCAAAGACGCGGTGCTGATAGCCGATCGCAACGCGGTGCAGGACGTCAAAAAAGTGGTAGAGCAAATTAAGGCTGACGGGCGTCATGAGCATCATATTCACCGCGAAGTTTATCGTCCGTGGGGCAAGTACGACTCAATTGATGCCGGAGAACGTTACCAGGTGAAGCGAATTACCGTCAAGCCTGGTGAGGGATTGTCTGTGCAGATGCATCATCACCGGGCTGAACATTGGGTTGTGGTTGCCGGTACCGCGAAGGTGACAATCAATGATGATATCAAGCTGCTTGCTGAAAACGAGTCTGTCTATATTCCGCTGGGGGCGACCCATTGTCTGGAGAACCCCGGGAAAATCCCGCTCGATCTGATTGAAGTGCGCTCCGGATCTTACCTCGATGAGGATGATGTGGTGCGGTTTGCGGATCGCTACGGGCGCGCGTAACACAACATCATCGTTGCCGGATGGCGGCGTGAACACCTTATCCGGCCTAAAAACTAACGGCTAGTCATTTTGTGAAAAATATCTCCAGTCAGGAGAGGGCTAACTGTTGCCTGAAGAAGGGGAAATCATGACGAAATTAACCTGTTTCAAAGCCTACGATATTCGCGGCAGGCTGGGCGAAGAGCTGAATGAAGAGATTGCGTGGCGCATTGGCCGCGCTTACGGCGAGTTCCTGAAGCCAAAATCTATCGTTCTGGGCGGCGATGTGCGTCTGACCAGCGAGACGCTGAAGCTGGCGCTGGCGAAAGGGCTGCAGGATGCGGGGGTGAATGTGCTGGATATTGGCATGTCGGGTACCGAAGAGATTTACTTCGCCACCTTCCACCTTGGCATTGACGGCGGTATTGAAGTGACCGCCAGCCATAATCCGATGGATTACAACGGCATGAAGCTGGTGCGGGAAGGGGCGCGGCCCATCAGCGGTGATACCGGTCTGCGCGACGTGCAGCGCCTGGCGGAAGCCAACGACTTCCCGGCGGTTGATGTGACAAAACGTGGCCACTACCAGCGTATTACAACCCGCGATGCCTACATCGACCACCTGCTGGGTTACATCAATCCCGGCAGTCTGAAACCGATGAAGCTGGTGCTCAACTCCGGCAACGGTGCGGCAGGTCCGGTGGTTGACGCCATTGAAGCCCGTTTTCAGGCGCTGGGTGTGCCGGTCGAGTTCATCAAAATTCACAATACGCCGGATGGCAACTTCCCCAACGGTATTCCTAATCCTCTGCTGCCGGAATGCCGGGCCGACACGCGCAATGCGGTGATTGAACACGGTGCGGATATGGGGATTGCCTTCGACGGTGATTTTGACCGCTGCTTCCTGTTCGATGAAAAAGGTCAGTTCATTGAGGGCTATTACATTGTGGGCCTGCTGGCGGAAGCGTTTCTGGAGAAGAATCCGGGGGCGAAAATTATCCACGACCCGCGCCTGTCATGGAATACCGTGGACGTGGTGACGGCGGCAGGTGGTAAACCGGTGATGTCAAAAACCGGGCACGCGTTTATCAAAGAGCGGATGCGCCATGAAGATGCCATTTATGGCGGTGAAATGAGCGCGCATCACTATTTCCGTGATTTTGCTTACTGCGACAGCGGAATGATCCCGTGGCTGCTGGTGGCGGAACTGCTGAGTCTGAAAGGACAGTCGCTGGGTGAACTGGTCCGTGACCGGATGGTGGCCTATCCGGCGAGTGGGGAAATCAACAGCACGCTGGCAGAGCCGGCGGCAGCGATTGCGCGTGTGGAGCAGCACTTTTCCCGTGAGGCACTGACGGTGGACAGAACGGACGGTATCAGCATGGCGTTTGTCGACTGGCGCTTCAATTTACGCTCTTCCAATACCGAACCGGTGGTGCGCCTGAACGTGGAATCGCGCGGAGATATTCCGTTGATGGAAGCGCGAACGCGCACTCTTCTGGCGTTACTGAATCAGTAACGCCGGTGCTTCCTTTGCCCGCTTATGGGCAAAGGGTGACTAACAGGAACCACGATGACACATCTAAAAAAGCGCGAACGCGCCAAAACCAATGCGTCGTTAATTTCGATGGTGCAACGCTTTTCAGATATCACCATCATGTTTGGCGGGTTGTGGGTGATCTGCGAATTAAGCGGTTTGCCTTTCCTGTATATGCACCTGCTGGTGGCGCTGATCACGCTGGTCGTTTTTCAGATGCTCGGTGGCATAACGGATTTTTATCGCTCCTGGCGCGGCGTCAAAATTTCCACTGAGCTGGTGCTGTTACTACAAAACTGGACGCTGAGTCTGATTTTTAGCGCAGGTCTGATCGCCTTTAATAACGATTTTGATAACCGTCTCGCCGTCTGGCTGGCATGGTATCTGCTTTCAAGCGTCGGCCTGGTGTTGAGTCGTTCGTTTATTCGCTACGGTGCGGGGTGGCTGCGTAATCGTGGTTACAACACCCGCCGGGTGGCGGTGGCTGGCGACCTGCCCGCCGGACAAATGCTGCTGGACAGTTTTCGCCATGAACCGTGGCTGGGATTTGAAGTGGCGGGGGTCTATCACGACCCAATCCCTGGAAAAAACTCCCGCGACTGGGCCGGTAATCTGCAACAACTGGTGGACGACGCCAAAGCTTCACGCATTCATAACGTTTATATCGCCATGTCGATGAGCGATGGCGCCAGCGTAAAAAAACTGGTGCGTGAGTTGGCCGACACCACCTGCTCGGTGATCCTCATTCCTGATGTCTTTACCTTCAATATTCTGCATTCACGGATTGAAGAGATGAACGGCGTTCCGGTAGTGCCGCTGTATGACACGCCGCTTTCGGGGATTAATCGCCTGTTAAAGCGCGCGGAAGATATCGTGCTGGCTTCCCTGATCCTGCTGCTTATTTCCCCGGTGCTGTGTGGTATTGCGTTGCTGGTAAAACTGACCTCCAAAGGTCCGGTGATTTTCCGCCAGACCCGCTATGGCATGGACGGGAAGCCGATCAAAGTCTGGAAGTTTCGCTCGATGAAAGTGATGGAGAACGACGCGGTGGTAACGCAGGCGACGCAAAACGATCCGCGCGTTACCCCTGTGGGAAATTTCCTGCGCCGGACGTCGCTCGATGAACTGCCGCAGTTTATTAACGTCCTGACCGGGGGGATGTCTATCGTCGGGCCACGTCCGCATGCGGTGGCGCATAACGAACAGTACCGCCAACTGATCGAGGGATACATGTTACGCCATAAGGTGAAACCGGGCATTACCGGCTGGGCGCAAATCAACGGCTGGCGCGGTGAAACCGATACGCTGGAAAAAATGGAAAAACGTGTGGAGTTTGACCTCGAATACATTCGCGAGTGGAGCGTGTGGTTCGATATCAAAATTGTTTTTCTGACGGTATTTAAAGGCTTTGTGAACAAAGCGGCGTATTAACATGAGCTTACGAGAAAAAACGCTTAATGGCGCAAAGTGGTCGGCGATTGCCACGGTGATCATTATTGGTCTGGGACTTATCCAGATGACCGTCCTGGCGCGGATTATTGATAACCACCAGTTTGGGTTGTTAACCGTGTCGCTGGTGATCATTGCGCTGGCCGATACGCTGTCGGATTTCGGTATCGCCAATTCAATTATTCAGCGCAAAGACATCGGTTATCTTGAGCTGACAACGCTGTACTGGCTCAACGTTGGGCTGGGTATGGTGGTATGTGTGGCGATGTTTCTGCTTAGCGGGACGATTGCCAGCGTGCTCAATAATCCCGAACTGGCGCCACTCATCAAAACCTTATCGCTGGCGTTTGTGGTGATACCGCACGGGCAGCAGTTTCGCGCGCTGATGCAAAAAGAGCTGGCCTTCAACAAAATTGGCATGATTGAAACCAGTTCGGTGTTGGCCGGTTTTACCTTTACCGTGGTCAGCGCCCATTTCTGGCCGCTCGCGCTGACGGCCATTCTCGGGTATCTGGTGAACAGTATGCTACGAACGCTGCTGTTCGGCTATTTTGGTCGCCGGATTTACCGTCCGGGGCTGCATTTTTCGCTGGCATCCGTTTCGTCGAATCTGCGTTTTGGCGCGTGGCTGACGGCAGACAGCATTATCAATTACCTCAATACCAACCTTTCCACGTTGGTTTTAGCCAGAACGTTGGGCGCTGGCGTGGCGGGCGGATTCAATCTCGCCTGGAACGTGGCGGTTGTTCCCCCGATCAAACTGAACCCGATTATTACCCGTGTCCTGTTTCCGGCGTTTGCCAAAATTCAGGACGATAGTGAAAAGCTACGGGTGAATTTTTACAAGCTGCTGTCGGTGGTCGGGATCATCAACTTCCCGGTACTACTGGGATTGATGGTGGTGTCGAACAATGTGGTGCCGCTGGTTTTTGGCGAGAAGTGGAACGGTATTATTCCCGTCTTGCAACTGCTGTGCATTGTTGGACTGCTGCGCTCTGTGGGGAATCCGATCGGTTCACTGCTGATGGCGAAAGCACGGGTCGACATCAGCTTCAAATTCAATGTGTTCAAAACCTTTCTGTTTATTCCCGCCATTTTCATCGGTGGTCATCAGGCCGGGGCGATTGGCGTGACGCTGGGCTTTTTGCTGGTCCAGGTGATTAACACGATCCTCAGTTACTTCGTGATGATCAAACCTGTTCTTGGCTCCAGCTACCGCCAGTACATGCTCAGTCTGTGGCTGCCGTTATATCTCTCTTTACCTACCCTTGTGGTGAGCTATGCGCTGGACGTAATGCTGCGCAGCCAACTGTCGCCAGGCGCGTTGCTGGGGATCCAGGTAGCGGCAGGAGCACTGGCGTTCGCGGCGATGATTGTGGTGTCGCGCCATCCGTTAGTGGTGGAAATAAAACGCCAGCTCTGCCGCAGTGAAAAAATGAAAACCTTGCTTCGTGCAGGATAAGAACAACGCTTTAAGAGGTCATAATGAAACTATTAATTTTAGGCAACCATACCTGTGGGAACCGTGGGGATAGCGCGATTCTGCGCGGTTTGCTGGATGCCATTAACGCGTTGCGTCCTGAGACTGAAGTGGATGTTATGAGCCGTTATCCGGTGAGTTCTTCGTGGTTGCTGAACCGCCCGGTGATGGGCGATCCGCTGTATTCGCAGATGAAGCAACACAATAATGCTGCGGGCGTTATGGGACGCGTGAAGAAAGTGTTGCGTCGTCGCTATCAGCATCAGGTGCTGCTCTCGCGTGTCACCGATTCCGGTAATCTGCGCAATATCGCTATCGCCCAGGGGTTTACCGATTTTGTTCGTCTGCTGTCGCGCTACGACGCCATTATCCAGGTCGGCGGATCGTTTTTTGTCGATTTGTATGGCGTACCGCAGTTTGAACATGCCCTGTGTACGTTTATGGCGAAAAAACCGCTGTACATGATTGGCCACAGCGTGGGGCCATTCCAGGATGAACAGTTTAATCAACTGGCGAACTACGTTTTTGGACACTGTAATGCGTTGATTTTGCGTGAATCCGTCAGTCTGGATCTGATGAAGCGCAGTGCAATAAACACGGATAAAGTCGAAACCGGGGTAGATACCGCCTGGCTGGTAAATAACCATGATGAGGATTATGAGCCTGGTTATGCCGTACAGCACTGGTTACACATGGCGGCAAAACAGAAGACTGTTGCCATTACTCTGCGTGAGCTGGCTCCTTTTGATAAGCGTCTGGGGACAACGCAGCAGGCCTATGAGCAAGCTTTTGCTGGGGTAGTGAACCGCATCCTTGATGAAGGTTACCAGGTGATAGCGCTGTCAACCTGTACCGGTATTGATAGTTACAACAAAGATGACCGCATGGTGGCGTTGAACCTGCGCCAGTATATTAACGACCCGGGCCGTTATCACGTGGTGATGGATGAACTCAACGACCTGGAGATGGGGAAAATTTTGGCTGCATGCGATCTGACGGTGGGGACTCGTTTACACTCGGCCATCATCTCGATGAATTTTATGACGCCAGCCATCGCCATTAATTATGAGCATAAATCGGCAGGGATCATGCAACAACTGGGGTTAGCAGAGATGGCCGTCGATATTCGCCATCTGCTCGATGGCAGCCTGGAAGGGAAGGTCGCCGATGCTCTCGGACAGCTACCTGAGCTGAACATACGTCTCGGCGACGCGGTTAGGCGTGAGCGTGAACGTGGGGTGAACATGGTGCAATCGGTTTTAACGCGTATTGAGGGGGAAAAATGAAGGTTGGCTTTTTCCTGCTTAAATTTCCGCTCTCCTCCGAGACCTTTGTACTCAATCAGATTACCGCATTTATCGACATGGGCTACGACGTGGAAATTGTCGCGTTGCACAAGGGCGATCTTGAAAATACCCATGCTTCATTTAATACCTACCGTCTGGGTGAAAAAACGCGCTGGTTACTGAATGAGCCGAACAGCAAACTGGCGAAGCTTAAGTATAGGGCAGTGGCGGCCCTGCGCGGTATTACCCGCTCAGCCACCTGGAAAGCGCTGAATGTTTCACGCTATGGCGATGAGGCGCGCAATCTGATTTTGGCGGCCATTTGTGGCGCGAACCCGCGGGCGTTTGAAGCGGATGTGTTTATCGCTCATTTTGGACCCGCAGGTGTAACGGCCGCCAAACTGCGTGAGCTTGGGATGATCCGCGGCAAAATCGCCACGGTATTTCACGGCATTGATGTTTCGCATCGGGATGTGCTTGCCCACTACACCCCTGAATATCAGCAACTGTTTGAACGTGGGGATTTGATGTTACCTATCAGCAATCTCTGGGCCGGACGTTTAAAAAATATGGGGTGCCCGCCGCAGAAAATCGCGGTCTCGCGCATGGGAATCGATATGACGCGCTTTACGCCACGCCAGTTGAAATCGCCAGCCGCACCGCTGGAGATTATCTCTGTCGCCCGGTTAACTGAGAAAAAAGGACTGCACGTCGCCATCGAAGCCTGTCGTCAGTTGAAAGAGCAGGGCGTTGCATTCCGTTATCGCATCCTTGGCATTGGCCCCTGGGAGCGTCGTCTGCGTACGCTAATCGAGCAATATCAACTTGATGATGTGATTGAGATGCCTGGCTTTAAACCCAGTCATCAGGTGAAGGAAATGCTTGAGCAGGCCGATGTCTTTTTGCTGCCCTCAATTACCGGAAGGGATGGCGATATGGAGGGGATCCCGGTGGCGCTGATGGAGGCGATGGCGGTGGGCATCCCGGTGATTTCCACCGTCCATAGTGGGATCCCTGAACTGGTCGAGTCGGGCAAGTCTGGCTGGCTGGCACCGGAAAACGATGCGCAGGCGCTGGCCGAGCGGTTAGCGGCATTTAGCCTGCTCGACAGTGAGCAGGTGCAGCCGATTGTGCAGTGCGCGCGAGAAAAAATTGCAACTGAATTTAATCAGTTAGCGATCAATAAACAGTTAGCCAGTCTGCTGCAAACGATGTAAATCGAGGTTGTATGTCAGAGAAAAAGCTCTCACGCCGTACTTTTCTGGCGGCAAGTTCTGCGCTTGTCGTGCTGCATTCTCCCGTTGTTCGGGCGCTAGAATCACCGGGCAGCGTCAACATTCAGGATTACAACCCACAGGATTGGGTGGCCTCTTTCAGGCAGGCGTTCAAAGAAGGACAAACGGTCGTCGTACCAACAGGGCTGGAATGTAAGGATCTCAATACCGCCATCGTTATCCCACCAGGCAAAACGCTATTCCTGCAAGGGCGAATAAGTGGCAATGGCCGTGGGCGCTTTGTTCTGCAGGATGGATGCAAGGTGATGGGCGAGCAGGGCGGGAGTCTGAGGAACGTTACCCTCGATGTGCGGGGGTCGGACTGTGTGATAAAAGGGATTGCCATGAGCGGTTTCGGTCCGGTGACGCAAATCTATATCGGCGGTAAAACCTCGAGGCTGATGCGTAATCTGACTATCGATGATATTACCGTCACGCGCGCTAACTATGGCATTTTGCGTCAGGGTTTTCATAATCGAATGGACGGCGTAAAGATCACGAACAGCCGTTTTAGCGATTTACAGGGTGATGCTATCGAGTGGAATGTGGCGATAAACGACAGCAACATTCTGATTTCTGACCATGTCATTGAACGTATCAACTGTACCAACGGCAACGTGAACTGGGGAATTGGCATCGGTCTGGCGGGGAGTACCTATGACAATACCTATCCCGATGAACTGGCGGTAAAAAACTTCGTGGTAGCGAACATCACCGGTACCGACTGCCGACAGTTAGTCCATGTGGAGAACGGCAAACACTTTATTATTCGTAATATTACCGCGCGAAATATCACCCCGGATTTCAGTAAGAAAGCGGGCATTGATAATGCGACGGTCGCTATTTACGGATGTGATAATTTCGTAATTGATAATATCAATATGGAGAATAGCGCAGGTATGCTCATTGGTTACGGCGTAATCAAAGGGCGTTATTTATCCATTCCACAAAACTTTAAGTTAAATAATATTCATCTGGATAATACGAAACGTGAATACAAATTGCGCGGTATTCAGATCTCCTCTGGTAATGCGACTTCATTTGTGGCGATCACCAACGTGGAGATGAAGCATGCCACGCTTGAGTTGCATAACCAACCACAGCACCTTTTTTTACGTAACATCAGGGTTATGCAGCAATCCGCGACGGGACCCGCACTCAAGATGCACTTCGATCTCCGTCAGGATGTGCGCGGCAAGTTTATGGCAAAACAGGACACATTACTCTCGCTGGCGAATGTCCATGCGGTAAACGAAAGCGGGCAAAGCTCAGTTGACATAGACCGGGTAAACCATCAGGTGGTGAATGTCGAAGCGGTGAATTTTCGACTCCCGGGACGTGGGGGATAACCTCACTATAATCTTACTGGATATCATTGGCTAAAAGATTATAATCACACAATTACTGTTAAAGCTGGGACTGGGCAGCATTGACTACTCAGGGAAGACGCTCATCTTTATCATATGTTTCTTGTGTTACGAACTGACAAAGTGATTTATGAACGATAAAGTTTTGCTCATCGGTGCATCCGGATTCGTGGGTACCAGACTCCTGGAAACGGCGATTACAGATTTTGAAATCAAGAATCTTGATAAACAACAGAGCCATTTCTACCCACAAATTACGCAGATTGGCGATGTTCGCGACCAACAAGCCCTGGATCAGGCGCTCTCAGGCTATGATACAGTCGTTTTGTTAGCGGCTGAACACCGTGATGATGTCAGTCCTACTTCACTCTACTATGATGTGAATGTTCAGGGGACTCGCAATGTATTGGCCGCTATGGAGAAAAATGATGTAAAGAACATCATTTTCACCAGTTCTGTCGCGGTTTATGGCCTGAACAAAACCAACCCTGATGAAAATCATCCTCACGATCCCTTCAACCATTACGGTAAAAGTAAGTGGCAGGCAGAAGAAGTTCTACGTGAATGGCATGCCAAAGCTCCAGATGAACGTTCGCTGACCATTATCCGCCCGACGGTTATCTTTGGCGAACGCAACCGCGGCAACGTTTATAATCTGCTGAAGCAGATCGCTGGCGGTAAGTTTATGATGGTTGGAGCTGGTACGAATTATAAATCAATGGCTTATGTAGGCAATATTGTTGAGTTTATCAAGTATAAACTGAAGAATGTGACAGCTGGTTATGAGGTTTATAATTACGTTGATAAACCTGATCTCAATATGAATCAACTGGTTACAGAAGTTGAACAGAGCTTAAGTAAAAAAATCCCCTCAGCACACTTACCTTACGCTTTAGGCATGTTAGGTGGCTATTGCTTTGATATTTTGGGAAAAGTGACAGGCAAAAAATATGCTGTCAGCTCTGTGCGCGTGAAGAAGTTCTGTGCCACAACACAGTTTGATGCAACAAAAGTCCATTCCTCTGGTTTTGTCGCTCCTTACACATTGTCCCAGGGACTGGATCGCACTTTAAAATATGAGTTTCTGCATGATAAGAAAGATGACATTACGTTTGTCTCTGAGTGATTGGTGTTTGTAGATTGTCTGGGGCATAGTTAACTACGATTTTTCGGAAATGTTATAAAATTGACGAGATGAGTTTGTTTCCGAGGAATCCGAGTTCACCTCGGTGCTGGTGAAGTGTAGAGTTTGCATTCGGTTTACCTTAACCGGGTTATTTCGTGTTGAGGATGGAGCCAGCAATACTGGCTAACGTACGGCTAAAGTCTATACTTTATCAGCCGTTTGGAGGTAGGAGAGAGAATGACTAATTTGAAAGCAGTTATCCCGGTAGCAGGGCTAGGGATGCATATGTTGCCTGCCACGAAGGCAATCCCTAAAGAGATGCTGCCGATCGTAGACAAGCCGATGATTCAATACATTGTCGACGAAATTGTAGCTGCAGGTATCAAAGAAATCGTTCTGGTGACTCATGCGTCTAAGAACGCGGTTGAGAACCACTTCGACACCTCTTATGAACTCGAATCGTTGCTTGAGCAGCGTGTTAAGCGCCAGTTATTAGCTGAGGTGCAGTCTATCTGTCCTCCGGGCGTGACAATTATGAATGTTCGTCAGGCTCAGCTGCTGGGTCTGGGTCATTCCATTCTTTGTGCTCGCCCAATTGTTGGGGACAACCCGTTCGTCGTTGTACTTCCTGATGTTGTTCTTGATAATGCGAGTGCAGATCCCCTGCGCTACAACCTGGCTGCCATGGTTGCTCGTTTTAACGAAACCGGGCGCAGTCAGGTGCTGGCAAAACGCATGGATGGGGATCTGTCCGAGTACTCGGTTATTCAGACTAAAGAGCCTTTGGACAACGAAGGCAAAGTCAGCCGCATCGTTGAGTTCATCGAAAAACCAGACCAACCGCAGACTCTTGATTCCGATCTGATGGCCGTAGGCCGCTATGTGCTGTCTGCTGATATTTGGGCAGAATTAGAGCATACCCAACCAGGTGCCTGGGGACGTATTCAGTTGACGGATGCTATTGCGGAATTGGCTAAAAAACAGTCTGTTGATGCGATGCTGATGACGGGCGACAGCTACGACTGCGGGAAGAAGATGGGGTATATGCAGGCGTTTGTTAAGTACGGCCTGCGTAACTTGAAAGAAGGGCCGAAGTTCCGTAAGAGCATTGAGAAATTGTTAAGAGAATAGAGTATCAAATGTCTGTTTGATCATGAGCTTTTTAAACAAAACGGTAGTGAACACCCTGAATCTTAGTTTTATTGCGTAGGGGGTGCTGCCGTTTTTGTTTTGCACAATTTACTTAAAAGAGTAAGCTAAGGAAATAACCTTCGGAATGTAGTATTCTTCCTGTTTTGTGATGTATTTGGTAAGAAAATTAAAGCGTAGTATTAAAAGGTTCTGTGTGATATGAGAACAGAACATTGAAGGGCAATGAGTGAAGCACGCTGGTAGCTTGTGAGCCAAGGGCGGTAGCGTGCCATAAGTTAAGTACTTGAAATCTACAATAGATTTCAGTCACATACAGATACTATATAATCAACTAACCTCGATATTTAAAAAACACACATGAAAAAAATAGCTTTTATTGTTACCAAGTCTGAAATTGGTGGAGCACAGACTTGGACGAATGAGATGATGAAATTAGTAAGAAATGAAGGTTCAGTTTATTTGATAACCTCAGAGAATGGTTGGTTAACTGAACAAGGTAACTTTGAAAAGGTATTAATTTTACCTCAGCTCAAAAAACATTTCAGTTTCTCTGGATATATTTCCTTGCTTAAATATATAAGAAAGGAAAATATTAACGTTATGGTCGCTAGTTCAGCAAATGCCGGTATTTATTCCAGAATGGCAAGGTTACTTTCCAAGTTTAAATGTATCTATGTATCACATGGATGGTCATGCATATACAATGGTGGGATGCTGAAATCCATATTTATAAAAATAGAAAAGTATCTGTCATACATAACGGATGTTATTTGGTGTGTCTCTAGAAGCGATGAAGAAAAAGCTATAAGTATTATTGGAATTAACAAGCGCAAGATCAAAACATTGACAAATTCAGTAGTGCAGATGAAAGTAAAAGAAGGTAATGAATGTCAGAAGAAAATTATCTTTGTGGGACGACTTACTTACCCCAAAAGACCTGATTTGCTTATTAATGTAGTAGCTAAGCATCCGGATATGAAGTTGGATATAGTAGGTGGAGGTGAATACTTTGATGCTCTAAAGGAAAGTAGCAAAAATGTATCTAATATTAATTTCGTGGGGGAAATTAAAGGATTTAAGAATTATTCTAATTATGATCTGTTCGTTTTGGTCTCTGATAGTGAAGGATTACCGATGTCAGGTTTAGAAGCCCATACTGCAGGAATCCCACTTGTCCTAAGTAATGTTGGCGGATGTAGTGAGTTAATTGAAGGGAATGGTCTTCTTATTGTCAATACCGAACAGGATATTGAACGTAGTATAATTAGTATATTTGATAATTATGATGATTTCCTACGTAATTCACGAGAGGTAAAAGGGAAGTTTGTCTTTGACTCATATGCAGACGAATATAAGAAACTAATATTAGATTAATGTTTCAATCTGCTTTATTAATGATTTTCATGTAATATATTGTTGAGTGCTTTTGACAGTTTTATTCTGTTGTGGTTCCATTTAGGTCCATAGCCTTTAGCTACTTTTATGCAAACAATACTATTATTAGAATAATTATTACATCAAAATAATAGGTTGATAGTCTATGCTTAAGCGTACTTTCTTTTCTTCAGATATTTTTAAAAATATCGTATGGCTTATTATTGAGAAAATGTACTTCGTTATTCTGGTTTTTCTTAGTGAGGCAATGATAAGTCGAAGTCTTGGTGTGACAGAATATGGTAAATGGGTTTACTCAGTAAATTGGGTTGTGGTTGTATCATCCGTAGCTCTTGTTGCAGGTAGTGAAGTTCTAATTCCAGCATTGAGCCGTCATAAAAAAGTAGTCAATGAACTTGTCAGTGCTGCCTTTATTATAAGGATGATAGGAGCTTTATTGGCTTTCATTTTTATATGGACATATGCTGCGTTTTTCGTTGCTGACGAAGAAATAAAAAAAATATTATATTGTTTGTCATTCGTTCTCCTATTAAATGAACCATTTGGTGTTGTTACCAATTATTATCAATCGATAATAAAAATACAAAGAGCAGTAATTAGTCGTTGTGTGGCTTTGGCTGTTCGTGTTTTTTTTGTTATGCTAGCGTTTCATACAGTGAATAATTATTATATATATTTCTCTCGAAGTGCCGAGACACTGTCCCTAGCTTTGTTTTTGGCTGCACTTTTTTGGTTTTCAAAACTAAAATTCGCGTTCAATCCAACAGTGTTAAAAATAGTATTCTTCAGAGGTATTAAGCTATGGGTGCCTTTGGTAACTATGATGATTTATCTTAGGGTTGATCGATTTTTTATCGAGCACTATTTAACTTATGATTATCTTGCAATATATGGCGTATCTGTACAATTCTTGGAACAGGCCTTTTTACTTTTAAGTATAATTGTCCAATCAGTAGCTCCGAGATATTTATTTGCGACAGTTGATCGCATGAAATTAAAGCTTAATGTTAAAAAGTGCATATGGACAGTTGTTGCTGTTTCAACTGCAATTCAACTAGGCTGTTTGTTAGTCTTAAGTAAACTAATATTACTTATCTTTGGTATGAAGTTTCAAATGTCAGGACAAATGGCGTTGATGTTACTACCCGCTATTACATTCTATGGCATTGATCTTGTGCTGATGCAAATTATGTATAGGTTTAGAGAAAATGGATTTATACTGTTCAAATGGACTTTCATGATGGTTTTATCATGCACCTCATATTATGTTTGGCTTGGTCTTATGGGCCAGAAAAGCATCTATGTTATTTATAATTTAAACTATTTAGTTATGGTTTTATTGACCTCTTTCTATTATCTTATTTTGATGAGAAGATCATGTCGTTAATATCAAAGGTCACTAAAAGGAATGATGGTTGATTAAATGATTGTTAATACTATATTTATAGTGGTCGTTTTCTTTTCAGTTCTGGAACTATTCTGTAGTAAAAAAAATCTCGTTATATTTTTAATTCCATTAGTCGCTATGGCTATCTTTGTTGGTATTAGAAGCGTTGGGGGAACTGATTATGACGTGTATAAGTTATATTTCGAGTCGATACCTGATGCTATATACTCTTATGGGCTTGGTTATTTTGGTTTAAATTATGTTGTTAAATTCTTCTATAATGACTTCAATCTTTTAATCGCTGTTTCTGGTATGTGTGCTGCCCTCATGCAAGGGTGGTATTTTTATAAAAACTCCAATAAGCCAACTTTATGCTTGATGATGTTTTATGCAGTTAGTTTTATCTGGCTCGATATGGTTTTAATTAGACAGTCGATAGCTGCAGGTTTGCTATTGATTGCAGCAGATTTTTTCTTTAGAAGGAAAAACCTGCTTGCTCTTATATTTTTAATTTTTGCTACTATGTTTCACGAAGTTACAGTTGTGATAGCAATAGCTGGTGTTGTTTTATACAAAACAAATTCAAAATATTATGCTAAAATTCTACTGGCTAGTGTTATTTCATTATGGTGGTTAAAGATAATTGTCCTCTATCTCAATCAGAACATTCTTCACAATGGAAATATCGACGCATATTTAAATGAACCACCTTTTATTAGCGGTTCTTTACTAATTGATTTTTTGTTTGCTTGTTTTATATATTTACTTTCAGCAAAGCAAAGGGAGCTAATACATGCAAAAGAGAATAAAATCTATCAGGTTATAATTATTCTTGGTATTGGTATTCTACTTATCTCATACTTACTTCCTGTTATGGCTAGGTTAAGCGAATATATTAAATTCTTCTATATATTAATGACCGTTAGCTATATATCAAGACAAGATAAGATCACCAATAAAGTACTTTTGTTTGTTGCATTATTTATGTACTGTGCTGTTAGATTGAATGTCTTCTTAACACAGTTTGACGGTGGATTTATCTATAGTTCCTACATGGCGTAGATAGATGACGATTTTGGATTTTTATAGGTGTCATTAATGATTACGGTATTAACACCCGCATACAATAGAGCCAACACACTTGATAATTTGTATAATTCACTCCAACAGCAAACCAATAATAATTTTGAGTGGGTCATTATTAATGATGGAAGTACTGATGATACTTCAGATAAAATTGAAGAATACAAAAAAAATTCCGATTTCGAGATAATAACTGCTTTTCAGGTTAACCAAGGAAAACCAAGTGCTTTAAATCATGGATGTAGACTTTCGCGATGTAATTATATTTTAATTGTGGATAGTGATGATTGTTTAACTGATGATGCAATTGAATGGGTATTAAATGGTATAAAAGAAGCTGAAGCTGAAGGAATTGAGTATTCTGGTGTTGGCTTCAGAAAAAGCGAATTTAACGGAACTTTATCAGGAATAGCATTCGATAATCACCCTCTTGATCATGCCTTATATCTTAATGCGACGGATGCTTCAAATTTACTAAAAGGTGAAATGGCATTTTGTTTCAAAAGAGATTTAATGCTGAAGATCCCATTTCCATTACATGCTGGTGAGAAATTTGTACCTGAAGGCTTGATTTGGACGCAAATCACGGATTTTGCTTGTGTACGATTTTATATCAACAAGGTTATTTATCTTTATGACTATCTTGATGATGGTCTTACCATGAATTTTAAAAAACAACTTAAAAATAATCACCAAGGTTTTTCTGAGTATTACCGAAACCAGTTTTATCGTGAAAGTGATTTGCTGAAAAAAGGAAAGATGCTCATGAGATATATACAGTGCAAATATTATGGTATGCTGAGATGAAAATTATTCAGATTATCACTGGACTAGGTATTGGCGGTGCTGAAAAAATAGTTAGTGATCTTTCAGGAAAACTAGCAAATAATCAACATGATGTTTTAATTATCTCCTTAACTGGGGATAAATTAATGAAAACTCCCTCAGAAGTAAACGTCATTGAAATGAATATGACCAAGGGAATAGTTTCAATTATAAAAACATATTGGGGTGTTCGTAAAATAATAAAAGAATTCAACCCCGATGTTGTGCATAGCCACATGTTTCATGCGAATATTTTCGCACGTTTTATTCGTCTGACGTTACCATTTAAAAAGTTGATATCTACCGCTCATAGCAATAATGAAGGCGGGTCCTTAAGGATGTTTGCATATCGGCTTACTGATTCACTGGCCGAGCTATCTACTAATGTTAGTGAAAAAGCAGTCGCTGAATTTATTGATAAGAAAGCATCTAAGCCAGGGCGAATGGTGCCGATATATAATGGAGTGGATACTCAAAAGTTTTATTATAGCAGTGAAAATCGTACAATAATGAGGACATCCCTGAATGTGCCTGATGATGCTCGTTTGATTATGACCGTTGGGAGACTGACAGAGGCAAAGGACTACCCGAATCTAATCAATGCCTTTGCATCGCTTGAGTGCAAAAATTCTACTTATCTTGCAATAATAGGCGATGGTGAACTAAATTCTAGCTTGAAGGAGTTAGCTGTAAGCTTGAAAGTTGACAATAATATTATCTGGTTAGGTAAACAAGATAATATTGAAAAGTGGTTATCTGCATGTGATTTGTTTGTTTTGAGTTCTGTATGGGAAGGTTTTGGAATTGTTCTTGCTGAAGCTATGGCATGCGAAAGGGTAGTTATTGCCACAAATGTTGGTGGAGTTGAAGAGGTAGTTGGTGATGCTAATTTTTTAGTTCCGCCATCCAGACCGGATTTACTGATGCATAAAATAAAGGCTATGTTAAATTTAGATAATGAAGAATTTATGCACATTGGTATGATGAATAGGCATAGAATTGAGCGTAAGTTTTCCATTGATAATATAGTGATGCAATGGGAGTCTATCTATATTAATACTAAAGTTATGAGCTGATTTTTAGAGATACGCAAGTAAATAATATAATCGCTTGGTTATTACTATTGCTATTTATGCTTCGTAATTCCTGATTTTGGGGGGGGATATGATAACTGCATTAGAAAAAGTTGACTTAAAACTAATTGCTGAAATTAAAATTTTTTATAAATATTATTATGCTGAAGACAATAAGCTTTTTAACGAGATGTATTTGCCATGGCTGTTGTATAATAATCCGCATGGCGATGGTTTGAGTGTAAATATAAAAATTGATAATGAGCTAGTGGCAAATATGTTCTTGATTCCTGTTAGGCTAATTCAGGATGGCCGTGAAAAGTATGCTTACTATGCTACTGATGTTTTAACTCATCCGCACCATCGTGATAAAAACCTTTTTGTGAAATTGATTCGTCGAGGCATTGAATATTTGAAAGAGAAAAATGCTTGTCTTATTGGTCATCCAAACAGCAATTCGCTACCAGGATGGAAAAGGACAAAAATGAACTTTCAACCTGTTATAAATTCTTTTTTGTCTAAACCATCTCTATGCAATAAAAGGAAAGTTATTACAGACGCTTCACAAGTCAGAGAGTCAGAAAGAGAAGATATAATTAATATACTTTGTAGTAGTGGTAATTTAATCGTTGCTAGTGATATGGATTTTCTAACATGGCGTTATATAAATCACCCAATTAGGAAATATAATATTGAATTTATTTATGATAAATATAAACTTGTTGGTGTTATTGTTTATGTAAAATATAAAGGTATTATCGATAGGGTTCTTCATTATATTGCGATTCCAGGCTCTGAAGGTAAAGTTTTCAATTCAAAGATTTATCCAAGAATATTCTCATTTAGTGGTTTGGAAGAGGATGATCGTTATAAAAAGTATTTTTATGACAGACGAATTGGCTCTAAAATAAATTATTTTATGACAGATTTTAGTTCTGATGAATCACCTTGTACTAACGGACGTTACATCTCATTTGCTGCTTGTGATAACTAATTATGAGTTTTTTAAATAAGATTTACTATAAGTTGTTTGGACAAGATATTTGGCGTATAGGTATCTCGTCATGTGACTTGTCGATTGTTTTAGATGGACAACTGCCAGAGCAAAAGATTAAATGGCTTGATGTTAATATTAAAAGTGATTATGAGGCAGACCCATTTATATTTAAATTTTCTGAAGTATATTATATTGCGTATGAGGATTTTAACTACGTCTCAGGTAATGCGAAGTTAAAATGTATAGATCTAAATGGCAATGAGTATCCTTTTTTTGAAGAAATAAATAAGAATGTAGGTCACAAGTCTTTTCCATATGTATTTGAGGCCGAAGGTGAATTATATTGTCTCCCTGAGGAAGGTGATCGTAATGGTCTTTATTTATATCGATTTAATAACGGATTGAGTCATTTTGAATTTGTTAGGAAGGTATTGTGTGATGATATGTACATTGACTCTTTTATTCATAATCTAAATGGCATCTATTATTTATTTACTTCAACTATAAACGAACCTTTCAAACAGAGATTATTCTATTCTGATTCTCTTTTTAGTGATTTTGTCGAGCATAAAATGTCCCCCATTGCAAAAAATAGCAGAGTTGGGCGAAATGGTGGGGGTATGCTTTGCTGTGATGATACTCTGTACAGAGTATCTCAGAACTGTACTAAAACTTATGGCGGTAGTATTGTCGTAAGTGAGGTATCGCATCTTAGCCCAGACGAGTATAAAGAAAACGAGTATATGGAGATTCTTCCATTATCTCCTTACAATAATGGAATTCATACTTTATCAGTAAAGGATGAATATATTATTTTTGATGGAAAGAAAGTTAAATACAGATTTAGTAACGTATTTAGAAAATTAGCTTATAAGCTCAAAATCAGATTGCCATTCAGGAATTGAATTTTTATCGTTATTAATGTCCGATATTTAATCTATCAGACGGTAAGGTTTTAAGTTAAAAAGCACTATAAGTAAACCTATCCCTATTAAGTGACATTAACCTGAGTTAACATCTATACCACATTTCAAGCCGCGCACATGCCGCGCGGTGACCACACCTGACAGGAGTATGTAATGTCCAAGCAACAGATCGGCGTCGTCGGTATGGCCGTGATGGGGCGCAACCTGGCGCTCAACATCGAAAGCCGCGGTTATACCGTCTCCGTTTTCAACCGCTCTCGTGAAAAAACCGAAGAAGTGGTAGCAGAGAACCCGGGCAAGAAACTGGTTCCGTACTACACGGTACAGGAGTTCGTCGAGTCTCTTGAAACCCCACGTCGTATCCTGTTAATGGTGAAAGCAGGTGCAGGCACTGATGCTGCTATTGACTCCCTGAAGCCGTATCTGGATAAAGGCGACATCATCATTGATGGCGGTAACACCTTCTTCCAGGACACTATCCGTCGTAACCGTGAACTGTCCGCCGAAGGCTTTAACTTCATCGGTACTGGTGTTTCCGGCGGTGAGGAGGGTGCTCTGAAAGGCCCTTCCATCATGCCTGGTGGTCAGAAAGAAGCCTACGAACTGGTCGCGCCGATCCTGACCAAAATCGCAGCCGTTGCGGAAGATGGCGAGCCGTGCGTGACCTATATTGGCGCTGATGGTGCTGGCCACTATGTGAAGATGGTGCATAACGGTATTGAATACGGCGACATGCAGCTGATTGCTGAAGCCTATTCCCTGTTGAAAGGCGGCCTGAACCTGTCTAACGAAGAGCTGGCTACCACCTTCACCGAGTGGAATGAGGGCGAGCTGAGCAGCTATCTGATCGATATCACTAAAGACATCTTCACCAAAAAAGATGAAGAGGGTAAATACCTGGTTGACGTGATTCTGGATGAAGCAGCGAACAAAGGCACCGGTAAATGGACCAGCCAGAGCTCTCTGGATCTTGGGGAACCGCTGTCGCTGATCACCGAATCCGTATTCGCTCGCTACATCTCTTCTCTGAAAGACCAGCGTGTTGCGGCATCTAAAGTGCTTTCCGGACCGCAGGCTAAGCTGGCGGGCGATAAAGCTGAGTTCGTTGAGAAAGTGCGCCGTGCGCTGTACCTAGGCAAAATCGTCTCCTATGCACAAGGTTTCTCTCAACTGCGTGCCGCGTCTGACGAATACAACTGGGATCTGAACTACGGTGAAATCGCCAAGATCTTCCGTGCTGGCTGTATCATTCGTGCACAGTTCCTGCAGAAAATCACCGACGCCTATGCTGAAAACAAAGGTATCGCAAACCTGCTATTGGCGCCGTACTTCAAAAATATCGCTGATGAATATCAGCAAGCGCTGCGTGATGTAGTGGCTTACGCTGTGCAGAACGGTATTCCGGTTCCCACTTTCTCTGCAGCGGTAGCGTACTATGACAGCTACCGTTCTGCGGTACTGCCGGCTAACCTGATCCAGGCCCAGCGTGACTACTTTGGCGCACATACGTATAAACGCACTGATAAAGAAGGTGTATTCCACACCGAATGGATGGAGTAAGTCTTCTGACGTGAACTGGCCCGGTTTTTTGACCGGGCTTTTTTTTATCTCAAATTTTATTGATTTAAGTTGATTGCTTAATCTTTACTTAATATTTCTAGCGTACTCTGATAAAGAAAATCTGAATTGTTTTAACTTTCGTTGACCTAATATTCAAAAAAACGTTAAAACATTACCCTCTTATCAAGATGTACGACATCATGATTAAATATTAAGATAATACTGAGAGCATGAAATGAAAATTACCATTTCTGGTACTGGGTATGTTGGTCTGTCAAATAGTCTTCTTATCGCCCAACATCATGAGGTCATTGCTCTGGACATTGTTCCTTCACGTGTCGAGATGCTAAATAATCGGATATCTCCGATAGTTGATCAAGAAATTGAACAGTTTCTGCAATCAAAAGATATAAAATTCGAAGCTACACTAGACAAACACTACGCTTATCAGAGCGCAGAATTTGTCATTATTGCAACCCCAACAGATTACGATCCTAAAACTAATTACTTTGATACTAGCAGCGTCGAGTCAGTCATAGTTGATGTTATTGAAATAAATCCAGATGCCTTAATGATAATAAAATCGACAGTTCCTGTCGGTTTTACTCAATCAATGCGTCAAAAATATAGCTCAGACAATATCATCTTTTCCCCCGAATTCCTGCGTGAGGGTAAAGCGCTATACGACAACCTGCATCCGTCTCGTATCGTTATTGGTGAACGTTCCGAACGCGCCGAGCATTTTGCCGCGTTGCTGCAGGAAGGCGCGGTGAAAAAGGACATCCCAACGTTATTTACCGACTCGACTGAAGCGGAAGCAATCAAACTTTTTGCTAATACTTATCTGGCGTTACGCGTGGCCTATTTTAATGAACTGGATAGCTATGCAGAAAGCCTTGGTCTGAACTCACGCCAGATTATCGAAGGGGTGTGTCTGGATCCGCGTATCGGTAATCATTACAACAACCCGTCATTTGGTTATGGTGGCTATTGCCTGCCGAAAGATACTAAGCAGTTGCTGGCAAACTATGCTTCTGTGCCGAATAATATCATTGGCGCGATTGTCGATGCCAACCGCACGCGCAAAGACTTTATTGCAGACTCTATTCTTGCGCGTAAACCTAAAGTGGTTGGCGTGTATCGTTTGATCATGAAAAGTGGCTCCGATAATTTCCGAGCATCCTCTATTCAGGGAATCATGAAGCGCATAAAAGCCAAGGGGGTTACCGTAATTATTTATGAACCCGTCATCGAGGAAGATGAATTTTTCCACTCTCGGGTGGTTCGTGATCTTAATGCGTTCAAAAATGAAGCAGATATTATTGTTTCTAACCGCATGGTGTCAGAATTAGCTGATGTCGCCGATAAAGTATATACCCGCGATTTGTTTGGTAGTGATTAATCTCATCTCCATAAAAAAGGCCTTATAAAAGGCCTTTTTGTTTTTAATCAGGTCAGTGATTAAACTTTGTAGCAATCACGGTGCCAGTCAACAAAGTTCTTAACCACAACTTTAACTGTTGTTTCAGACGCAAAAACAATAATATCACTACTGTGCTTTAGTCTCTGCGCTGGTTTCCAGTACATCGCCAGGTTGTAGCGGTAGCATATTTTTCGTAGCTTCAATGCCCAGTGCATCTTCAAGGGCTTGGATGTAGTCCATTAACTCAACCGGTGAGCTATTACCGATATTGTAAACCCGATATGTTGCAATGCTGGCCGCTGGTGTTCCTGTTTCAACGGTCCACTGCTCGTCTGCTTGCGGAATGACATCCTGCAGGCGAATGACTGCTTCGGCGATATCATCAATATAGGTGAAATCATGCTTCATTTTGTTGTAGTTAAAAACGTCAATACTTTTCCCTTCCAGCATCGCTTTGGTGAACTTGAACAGCGCCATATCCGGGCGACCCCAAGGGCCGTACACGGTAAAGAAACTTAGGCCGGTGGTGGGCAATCCATACAAATGGGAATAAGTATGGGCAATCAGTTCGTTGGCTTTTTTAGGTTACCGCATACAGAGATACGGGGTGATCGACGGAATCAGCCGTAGATAAAGGCATTTTGCGATTCAGGCCATATATCGGACAGGAGGATGCATAGAGTAAATACTGAATTTTGTTATGGCGACAACCTCCCAGTCTGTTTAGAAATCCTGTGAGATTTGAGTCTGCATATGCATCGGGGGGCGAGTGAATAACGTACGGAAGCGTTAGGCATGTCCCTTGACCACTATTTAACCTGTCGTTCGATATTTTGCTCAGAGTAGGAACCCAGAGTATTGACTCTTTTAGTAAACTACTTCTTTTTTTAGTGGTGATTAAGATGCCAATTAAAATCACATAAATAATCTGTTTTTTTTATCAATAATCCTATGGCATTACACATATTTATGACTAAACTAATGCCAGTTTTAGTCTTTCCTCATTTAGGATATCTATGTCTGTGAGTGATAATAACGTATCCGGGCGCAGTAACGATCCGGAGCAGATTGATCTGATTGATTTATTGATGCAGCTGTGGCGTGGGAAATTGACGATTATTGTTGCTATCGTTATTGCTATTGCCTGTGCTGTCGGTTATTTAGCGGTTGCTAAGGAGAAATGGACCTCTACAGCAATTATCACTCAACCGGATGTTGGACAGATTGCCACGTATAACAACGCACTTAATGTGTTGTATGGTGCCAGCGCGCCTAAGGTGATTGAAC
Organism: Citrobacter sp. Cb041; assembly: GCF_030336655.1. Taxonomy (NCBI): domain Bacteria; kingdom Pseudomonadati; phylum Pseudomonadota; class Gammaproteobacteria; order Enterobacterales; family Enterobacteriaceae; genus Citrobacter; species Citrobacter sp. Cb041. The sequence continues at coordinate 484,583 of NZ_JAOWDD010000043.1, forward strand.
TTCAGACCAACGTTATTGGTCGTTTCAGTACCTCTTTCTCTGCATTGGCGGAAACGCTGGATAATCAGGAAAAACCGGAAAAACTGTCGATTGAGCAGTCTGTAAAAGGCCAACAACTGCCGTTAGCGGTTTCTTATGTTGGTGCTTCCCCAGAAGATGCTCAGCGTCAACTTGCTGAATATATTCAACAAACAGATGAAAAGGTAGCCAAAGAACTGGAGCTTGATCTTGCTGATAATGTCAAGTTGCAAACAGCTACGCAGCAAGATTCTCTGAAAACTCAGGAAGCGGTTGCCCAGGAACAAAAAGATCTGCGAATTAGGCAAATTCAGGAAGCTCTGCGTTATGCAGAACAGGCTGGGGTAATTAAGCCACAAATTCAGCAAACTGAGGATGTCACGCAGGACAGTATGCTACTGCTGGGCAGTGATGCACTGAAATCAATGATTGAACACGAAGCGACTCGTCCCTTGATCTTCTCTGGTAATTACTACCAGACCAAGCAAAACCTACTGGACATTGAGGCGTTAAATCTTGAAAAGGCAAAACTGCACTCCTACCGCTATGTGTTGAAACCAACGTTACCGATTCGTCGTGACAGTCCGAAAAAAGCAATCACCCTGGTGCTGGCGGTTCTGCTCGGCGGGATGATTGGTGCCGGGATCGTGCTGGGGCAAAATGCGCTGCGCGGTTACAAAGCCAAAGCACAGTAATCCTAAAGCAGTTTTATTCTGACAACAAAAAACCGGGCGAGCCCGGTTTTTTTACGTCTACAGATTACTGATGTCTTTTGCGTAAATTCTCAATCACCGTCGTCAGGTCGAGGTCCTGATCCTGCAGCAGAACCAGCAGGTGATACATCAGATCAGAGGCTTCATTGGTCAGTTCGAAACGATCGTTCACGGTTGCGGCCAGCGCGGTCTCTACGCCTTCTTCGCCTACCTTCTGGGCAATACGTTTAGTGCCGCTGGCATACAGCTTCGCAGTGTAGGAGCTTGCCGGGTCAGCGGTTTTACGTTCGGCCAGTAGTTGCTCCAGTTGATACAGGAACAGCCACTGGTGGCTGGCGTCGCCAAAGCAGCTTGAGGTGCCTTTATGGCAGGTTGGGCCAATCGGGTTAACCAGCACCAGCAGGGTGTCGTTGTCGCAGTCAGGCGCGATGCTCACCACGTTCAGGAAGTGACCGGAGGTTTCTCCTTTGGTCCACAGACGCTGCTTGGTCCGCGAGAAAAAGGTCACTTTGCCGCTTTCAAGCGTTTTATCCAGTGCTTCCGGGTTCATATAACCCAGCATTAGTACCTCACCGGAAACCGCATGCTGCACGATGACTGGCATCAGTCCGTCGGTTTTTTCCCAGTCCAGCTCGCGGCATTGTTGCTTCGTTAACATATCCTGATCTCCACGCCCTGTGTTGCCAGGTACGCTTTTAATTCGCCAATATTAATAATTTGCTTGTGAAAGACGGAAGCGGCAAGCGCGCCGTCAACGTCGGCGTCCCGGAATGCTTCAAGGAAGTGTTCCATGGTGCCCGCGCCGCCGGAGGCAATCAGCGGTACATGGCAAACGTCGCGCACTTTTTTCAGTTGCTCCAGGTCATAACCGTTACGCACGCCGTCCTGGTTCATCATGTTCAGGACGATTTCACCCGCGCCGCGCTTCTGTACTTCCTGCACCCAGTCCAGCGTTTCCCACTGCGTGACGCGGGTACGGCTTTCATCCCCGGTATATTGATTAACATGATATTTGCCGGTTTCAGCGTCATACCAGGTATCAATACCCACCACGATGCACTGCACGCCGAAGCGGTCCGCCAGGCGGGTGATAAGCTCCGGTTCGGCCAGCGCCGGGGAGTTGATAGAGATTTTATCCGCCCCGAAGGAGAGGATGCGCGCCGCATCGTCGATGGATTTAATGCCACCGGCAACGCAGAACGGAATATCGATCACTTCCGCCACGCGAGATACCCAGCTTTTATCCACTACGCGGCCATCGCTGGAGGCGGTGATATCGTAGAACACCAGTTCATCTGCGCCTTCATCGGCATAGCGTTTTGCCAGCGGGACAATGTCGCCAATAATCTCGTGATTGCGAAACTGGACGCCTTTTACCACCTGCCCATCACGAACGTCCAGACAAGGAATTATGCGTTTTGCCAGCATTGAATGGCCTCCTCAACGGTGAACTTACCTTCCAGCAGGGCGCGTCCGACGATCACGCCGCGTACGCCGGTTCCACGCAGGGCTGCTACGTCCTCGATCCCGCCAATGCCGCCAGATGACTGGAATGCTACCTGCGGATATTTGGCGCACACTTCTTCATAAAGCGCGACGTTTGAGCCAGCCAGCGTGCCGTCGCGGGAGATATCGGTGCACAGCACGTGTTTCAGGCCGACAGGGAGATAGGTCTCAACCAGTTCTTCCAGAGAAACCCCGGAATCCTCCTGCCAGCCGCTAACCGCTACCTGTTTATTACCGCGCTCGTCAATACGCACGTCCAGTGCCAGCACCAGCGCGTCGGCGCCAAAACGGGCAAACCAGCTCTTGACTACCTCAGGGGATTTTACTGCCGTCGAACCTACCACCACGCGCGCCACGCCTGCGTCAAGCAGCGCCGCAACGTCCGCTTCAGTCCGCACGCCACCGCCAACCTGTACCGGAACATTGACTCCAGCGACCAGCGTTTTAATCAGCGGGATCTGCCGCTGCGCCGGGTCTTTCGCGCCGGTTAAATCAACCAGGTGCAGTACTTCGGCACCCTGAGCTGCGTAATCCTGTAAACGGGGGAGAGGATCATTGCCATAATCACGTTGCGTTGCGTAATCGCCCTGATGAAGACGCACCACCGTGCCGTCGATTAAATCTAATGCCGGAATAATCATTACATCTCCAGAAAGTTTTTCAGCAACTGCGCCCCAGCCGCGCCTGAGCGTTCAGGGTGAAACTGCACGCCAAAGAAATTGTCCTTTTGTACTGCCGCGGTAAATGGTTCGCCGTAATGGCACTGGGCGATGGTCCACGGGTTCACCGGCATAGCATAGCTGTGTACAAAGTAGAAATACGCGCCATCTTCAATGCCCTGGAACAGACGATTTCCCGCCTGCGGATAGACGCGATTCCAGCCCATATGCGGCAGCGGCAGACCGAAATCGGTCATCTTCGGAACGTCCTGCTCAATAATGCCCAGCAGAGAGACACCGTTACTCTCTTCGCTGCGGCGGCCCAACAGTTGCATGCCTAAGCAGATCCCCAGTACCGGTTGCGTACAGGCTTTAATCAGTTCAATCAGTTCACGCTCGTGCAACTGGTCCATAGCCGCCTGGGCGGTACCGACGCCCGGCAGAAACAGTTTATCGGCACGTAGCACCACGTCCGGGTCACGGCTGACAACAGGGTCGTATCCATGGCGTGCGACGGCGGATTTCACCGAGTGCAGATTGGCGCAGCCGGTATCAAGGATCACCACGTTCATTACAGCACTCCTTTTGAGGAGGGCAGCGTATCGCCTTCTACGCGAATAGCCTGACGCAGCGTACGACCAAAGGCTTTAAACAGGCTCTCCACACGGTGGTGGTCATTTTTCCCTTTGGTTTTCAGGTGCAAGGTGACACCCATGGTGTAAGAGAGTGAACGGAAGAAGTGTTCAATCATCTCTGTGCTCAGATCGCCAACGCGCTGGTAGGTAAACTCCGCGCGGTATTCCAGGTGCGGACGCCCCGAGATATCCAGCGCGCAACGTGCCAGGCACTCGTCCATCGGCAGCACAAAACCAAAACGGTTGATACCGCGTTTATCGCCTAATGCCAGCTTTAAGGCTTCACCCAGCGCCAGACCGGTATCTTCAACGGTGTGGTGATCGTCAATATACAGATCGCCTTTGACGGCTATTTCCATGCGAAAACCGCCGTGGGTGGCGATTTGATCCAGCATGTGGTCAAAGAAGCCAACGCCGGTATTGATTTTGCTACGGCCTTCGCGGTCCAGCCAGACTTTGACGTCAATCTGCGTCTCTTTGGTATTACGCTCAACGTGCGCGTAGCGGTCTCTTTTGGTCAACTGCTCGCCGATCATCGCCCAGTTCAGGGTGTCACGGTGGTAGCGTAATCCGCTAATGCCCATGTTTTCTGCGAGCTGAATATCGGTCGCCCGGTCACCAATGACGTAGCTGTTTGCCACATCCATGGCCTGTTCAACCAGATACTGCTCAACCAGTTTCACTTTTGGCTTACGGCAATCACACGCGTCCGCTGGCAGGTGCGGGCAGATCAGCACCTCATCGAATGCTACGCCCTGAGAGGTGAATATTTGCATCATCAGGTTATGCGGACCGTCAAAATCGGCCTGCGGGAAGCTCTGCGTACCGAGTCCATCCTGGTTAGTAATCATCACCAGCTTAAAGCCGGCTTTTTGCAGCTTCAGCAAAACGGGAACGACGTCCGGCTCGAAGGCGAGTTTGTCAAAGCGATCGACCTGAAAGTCACTTGGCGGTTCTGAAATCAGGGTTCCATCACGGTCAATAAAAAGATACTTCTGGCTCATACTTGCTCCGCACGTAAGGCGTCAATGACGCGCTGGCTCTCTTCGCGGGTTCCGACAGTAATTCGCAGGCAGCCGCTTAACGAAGGTTGTTTATTCTGATCTCGTAAGATAATGCCCTGATCCCACAAAGATTTAAATACGCTGCTTGATGCGGTGAAGCGCGCCAGAACATAGTTGGTTTCAGAGTCGAAAACCTGCTCTACACAGCGAATGGTTTTCAGATTCTCCACCAGATACTGACGCTCTTGCAGGATCTGCTCTACGCGTTGGCGCATGGCGGAAATCCCTTGTGGCGTCAGCGCCTGGGCGGCAATATCCGCTACCGGGGTAGAAAGCGGGTAGGGAGCAATCACCTTTAACAGCAGATTGATAACCTCTCCATTCGCCAGCGTAAATCCGCAGCGTAAACCGGCGAGAGCAAACGCTTTGGACAGCGTGCGTAATACTGCCAGATGCGGATACTCAGACAGCCAGCCTGCCAGCGTAGCCTGCGGACAAAACTCAATATAGGCCTCATCAGCGACCACGATGGCTTTACCCTGCGTCATTTCGAGCAGTGAACGTAGGTCCTGCGGATTTATCAGCTGGCCGGTTGGGTTATTGGGGCTGCATACGTAGACCACTTTCACGCCATCAAGCTTGTCCGCGATGCCTTGTAAATCCAGCTGCCAGTTATCCAGGGTCGGGACGGTGCGGCATTCAACGCCAATCGTTTCGGCGCTGACGCTGTACATGCCGTAAGTCGGCGGACAGTAGAGAATTGCATCTTTACCGGGTTCGCAAAAAGCGCGCACCAGCAGTTCGATCCCTTCATCTGCACCGCGGCTGACCAGCACCTGCTCTGGTTTGACGCCAGCATACTGCGCGTAATTCTCAATTACGGTTTTCGGCTGACACTCTGGATAGCGGTTCAGCGTCTGCTGGCGTAGCTGGAACTCAACGGCGGTTGGGTACTCATTCGCGTTGAGCCAGACGTCCCCGTTACCGCCAAGACGACGGGCAGACTGATAGGGCGTTAACTCGCGAACATTCTTACGGGCTAAATCAGTGACGCTGAGAAAGTTGTCAGTGCTCATGCTTGCTCCTTCAGGGCGTTAACGCGCAGGGTGACGGCATTTTTGTGGGCAGTCAGTCGTTCAGCCGCGGCCAGTGTTTCAATGGTGGAGGCCAGGGTAGAGAAACCTTGGGGAGTTAATTCCTGTACCGTCATCCGTTTCTGGAAATCAGCCAGCCCAAGGCTTGAGCAGGTTGCGGTATAGCCGTAGGTCGGAAGAACGTGGTTGGTGCCGGAAGCATAGTCGCCAGCCGACTCAGGAGACCAGTCACCCAGGAATACCGAACCAGCGCTGGTGATATCGTCAACCAGTTCACGCGCGTTACGGGTCTGAATAATCAGATGCTCCGGGCCGTAGGCGTTAGATATGGCCACGCATTGCTCCAGATCTCTGGCGACGATCAGTCGGCTGGCGGCGAGCGCCTGACGTGCGGTGTCGGCGCGGGAAAGCTCGGCAAGCTGGCGTTCAACGGCTTTGGCCACGCCTTCGGCAAGCGTAGCGTCTGGCGTCAGCAGGATAACCTGCGAGTCGGGGCCGTGTTCGGCCTGAGAAAGCAGGTCGGAAGCAACAAAGTCAGGCGTCGCGCCGCTGTCGGCAATAACCAGCACTTCAGACGGGCCCGCAGGCATGTCGATAGCCGCGCCGTCAAGACGTTGGCTGACCTGACGTTTGGCTTCGGTCACATACGCATTGCCTGGCCCGAAGATTTTATCGACCTTAGGAATAGATTCGGTACCCAGCGCCAGCGCGGCAATGGCCTGCGCGCCGCCCACGTTGAACACCTCTTTTACGCCACACAGTTGCGCGGCGTAGAGGATTTCATCGGCAATCGGCGGCGGTGAGCAGAGCACCACTTTTTTGCAGCCAGCGATACGCGCCGGGGTCGCCAGCATTAATACGGTCGAGAAGAGCGGTGCCGATCCTCCAGGAATATACAGCCCCACGGAGGCGATAGGGCGAGTAACCTGCTGGCAGCGCACGCCAGGCTGAGTTTCAATATCCACCGGCGGCAGGATTTGCGCGGTGTGGAACGTATCAATATTACGTACCGCCGCCCGCATGGCTTGTTTCAGCTCGTCGCTCAGGCGGCTACTGGCTTGCTGAATTTCTTCTTCGGTGACGCGCAGCGCGCCGACCTCGGTTTTGTCAAACTTCGCACTGTATTCACGCAGCGCCCGGTCGCCGTTATTTTTGACGTTCTCAAGAATCTCAGCCACCGTGCGGCTGATGCTTTCAGAGGCGGATATCGCCGGGCGCATCAGCAGTTCGCGCTGCTGCTCGGGGCTACGGCTATTCCAGTCGATCAGGGTATTGAAGCTCATGGCTATCACTCCATCATCTTCTCAATCGGCAGCACCAGAATTGAGCTGGCGCCGAGCGCTTTCAGTTTTTCCATCGTTTCCCAGAACAGGGTTTCGCTGCTGACCATGTGCATGGCTACGCGCTGCTGGTCACCCGCCAGTGGCAGAATGGTAGGGCGCTCAGCGCCTGGCAGCAGGGCGATGACTTCGTCCAGACGTTCGCTCGGCGCGTGCATCATGATGTATTTTGATTCACGTGCCTGAATGACCCCCTGAATACGGGTCAGCAGTTTGTCGATCAGTTGTTGCTTGGCTTCGGCCATTTCGCCGTCGCGCTGAATCAGGCAGGCTTTAGAGCGGTAAATCACTTCCACTTCACGCAGACCGTTGGCTTCAAGCGTGGCTCCGGTTGACACCAGATCGCAAATCGCATCAGCCAGACCTGCGCGGGGAGCGACTTCTACAGAGCCGTTTAACAGACAGGATTTAAACGACACCCCTTTTTGATCAAGATAACGTTTAAGCAGGTGTGGGTAAGAGGTAGCGATACGCTTACCGTTCAGCGCTGCCGGGCCATCCCAGGCTTCATCAACCGGGGTAGCCAGCGAAAGACGGCAGCCGCCGAAGTCCAGACGACGCAGGGTAAAATAGCGCGGATCTTCACCCTGGGCCCGGCGGTTGAGCAGTTCCTCTTCGAGAACGTTTTCCCCGATGATGCCGAGATCTACGACGCCGTCCATCACCAGACCCGGGATATCATCATCACGCACGCGCAGAATATCGATCGGCATATTCTCAGCCATCGCGATCAAGCGCTGGGTGTGAAGATTAATTTTAATGCCGCAACGGGCCAGCAATTCGCGTGAATCATCGCTTAAACGACCTGATTTCTGCATAGCTATGCGTAAACGGGTGTTATCTAACATTCTTTATTCCTCGTTATCCTGTCTGAATCAGTTTGGGTCACGCACAAAAAAAAGCCCCCGGAAGAAATCTTCCGGGGGCTTTCTCATACGCTCATGCACCGCTGGAAGATTTAAATGTCTCCCAGCACACATCGCCTGAAAGACTAGTCAGGATGATGGTGATGATGGTGTTTGAATTGAGCGCGTGTCATAAATTTTCTCGATGAATGTTTATTCATTTGATGTCTTTTAACCTAAACCACTTTAGCTACGGAAAGCAAGGGCTTTTTTTGATCATTAATTCATTTCATATTGATACTATGAATTGTCAGCCACTGTGGGCTAGCGTAGCCTTGCGTTATAGGCCAAAAGTCAGGAGAGAAGGCATGAAAAAGGTCGCAATTGTCGGTTTAGGTTGGTTAGGCATGCCGTTAGCTATGTCGCTGGCGGCGAGAGGCTGGCAGGTTACCGGCAGCAAAACCACATTGGATGGGGTGGAAGCGGCCCGCATGAGTGGTATAGAGAGCTACTCGCTGCGCCTGGAGCCTGAACTGGTCTGTGAGACAGACGATCTCGACGCACTGATGGACGCCGACGCGCTGGTTATTACGCTACCTGCGCGCCGTAGCGGTCCGGGGGAGACATTTTACCTGCAGGCTATGCAGGAGCTGGTCGACAGTGCGCTGGCGTACCGTATCCCGCGGATTATTTTTACCAGTTCGACGTCGGTCTATGGCGATGCACAAGGCATCGTGAAAGAAGGGACTCCGCGTAACCCGGTCACGGCAAGTGGTCGCGTTTTGAAAGAACTTGAAGACTGGTTGCACAATTTACCCGGCACTTCGGTGGATATTTTGCGCCTGGCCGGACTTGTCGGCCCGGGAAGACATCCCGGTCGTTTTTTCGCTGGCAAGACGGCGCCAGATGGACACCATGGCGTCAATCTGGTGCATCTGGATGATGTGGTTGCCGCCATCTCTTTGCTGCTGCAAGCGCCAAAAGGGGGACACATCTATAATATATGTGCGCCTATGCATCCGGCGCGCAATGTGTTCTATCCACAGATGGCCCGCCAGTTGGGGATGGAGCCGCCGGAATTTCGTGGCAATGAGGATAACGGTAAAGGTAAAGTCATTGATGGCAACCGTATTTGTAACGAGCTTGGGTTTGAGTACCAGTATCCTGACCCGCTGGTGATGCCGATGGAGTGACAGACCAGCAGAGTGCCGCTGATACCGCCAGGGGGCGAGTATGAAACCACTGCTGGACGTTCTTATCATCCTCGATGCGTTGGAAAAAGAGGGCAGTTTCGCTGCGGCGTCGGCAAAATTGTTTAAGACGCCGTCTGCGCTTAGCTACACCGTCCATAAGCTGGAAAGCGATCTTAATATTCAGCTACTCGATCGCAGCGGCCATCGGGCTAAGTTTACCCGTACCGGACAGATGCTGCTGGAAAAGGGGCGGGAGGTGTTGCACACCGTCCGCGAACTCGAAAAGCAGGCGATTAAACTTCATGAAGGCTGGGAGAATGAACTGGTTATTGGCGTAGATGATACGTTTCCCTTTTCGCTGCTGGCCCCTCTCATCGAATCTTTCTATCAACACCACAGTGTGACGCGCCTGAAATTTATCAATGGCGTGCTGGGCGGCTCCTGGGATGCCCTCACTCAGGGGCGGGCGGATATTATTGTCGGCGCCACGCATGAGCCGCCTGCCGCGAGCGAATTTGGCTTTGCGCAGCTAGGGGTTCTGGAGCAGGTGTTTGTGGTTGCGTCGCATCATCCGCTGGCGCAGGAACAGGAGCCGTTGAATCGTCGCACTATTCGGCGTTTTCGCGCGATTGTGGTGGGCGACAATGCACAGCATGCCAACGTCTCCGGCTCCCAGGTGCTTGACGATCAGGAAGCCATCACCGTTTTTGACTTCAAAACCAAGCTGGAACTGCAAATCAGTGGTCTGGGATGCGGCTATATTCCGCGCTACCTGGCACAGCGATTTCTGGAGAGTGGCGCTCTGATTGAGAAAAAGGTGGTTGCACAAATTATCTTTGAACCCGTGTGGATAGGTTGGAATGAACAGACTGCCGGGTTGGCCAGTGCCTGGTGGCGGGATGAGATTTTAGCAAATAGTGCTATTGCGGGGGTGTATGTTAAAACGGCTGCTGATAAATCAATCAGTTAAGAAAAAATATTCTTTTGTAGTAGCTTCAATCTCTTGTTATTTCTCTCCAAATTAGTGCAAAATACGCCGCTTGCAAAAAATGACATTAACCGACGTTTTAATACGCGTCGGTTATTTTTTTGCATCAAACCAATCATTCATAAAAGAGGCCGGGCTTCGTACCGGATAGATACTTACTTAAAAATCGACAGTTGTTGTCGCTGAGGATTAACAAAAAATGGGGCAATTTTTTGCTTACGCGACGGTTTTCGCCGTAATGGGGGATAACCATGTCGCATAACGCTACTCCAAACACCTCTCGCGTGGAATTACGTAAAACGCTTACGCTGGTTCCGGTTGTCATGATGGGCCTTGCCTATATGCAGCCGATGACGCTGTTCGATACATTCGGTATCGTATCAGGAATGACCGATGGTCACGTCCCGACAGCTTACGCCTTTGCACTGATCGCCATCCTCTTTACCGCACTGAGCTACGGTAAACTGGTGCGTCGCTATCCGTCTGCAGGCTCTGCCTACACTTACGCCCAGAAATCCATTAGCCCGACCGTTGGCTTTATGGTGGGTTGGTCATCACTGCTGGACTACCTGTTCGCACCGATGATCAACATTCTGTTGGCGAAAATTTATTTTGAAGCTCTGGTGCCGTCGATACCGTCATGGATATTCGTGGTGGCGCTGGTGGCCTTTATGACCGCCTTTAACCTGCGCAGCCTGAAATCTGTTGCGAATTTCAACACCGTCATCGTGTTGTTGCAGGTGGTGCTGATTGCAGTGATCCTCGGCATGGTCGTTTATGGCGTGTTCGAAGGGGAAGGTGCCGGTACGCTGGCGAGCAGCCGTCCGTTCTGGTCAGGTGATGCGCATGTGATCCCGATGATCACGGGAGCGACTATCCTGTGCTTCTCGTTCACCGGTTTTGACGGTATCAGCAACCTGTCTGAAGAAACCAAAGACGCTGAACGTGTGATCCCGCGGGCGATTTTCCTGACCGCGCTGATTGGTGGCCTGATCTTTATCGTCTCCACCTATCTGTTGCAGCTGTACTTCCCGGATATCTCACGCTTCAAGGATCCGGACGCTTCGCAGCCGGAAATCATGCTGTATGTCGCTGGTAAGTTCTTCCAGGTCGGCGCGCTGATTTTCTCTACCATTACCGTACTGGCGTCAGGTATGGCGGCGCATGCAGGCGTAGCGCGTCTGATGTATGTGATGGGGCGTGACGGTGTGTTCCCGAAAAGTTTCTTCGGTTATGTCCACCCGAAATGGCGTACTCCGTCCATGAACATCATTCTGGTTGGTGCGATTGCTCTGCTGGCAATTAACTTCGACCTGGTGATGGCGACGGCGCTGATTAACTTCGGTGCGCTGGTGGCGTTTACCTTCGTTAACCTGTCGGTGATCTCCCAGTTCTGGATCCGTGAGAAGCGTAACAAGACGCTGAAAGACCACTTCCAGTATCTGTTCCTGCCAATGTGCGGTGCGCTGACCGTTGGTGCGCTGTGGGTGAACCTGGAAGAGAGCTCAATGGTTCTGGGTCTGATCTGGGCCGCTATTGGTCTGATTTACCTGGCTTGCGTGACCAAAAGCTTCCGTAACCCGGTGCCACAGTACGACGAAGATATCGCGTAATAGCTGTATTTAGATAAAAAAAACCGGAGACATGTTCTCCGGTTTTTTTATACGTGGGAGTTATACAATCTCTTGCGCATACTGCCAGAGTGACTTCAGCAGCATCAGTTTCTCTTTGTTATCTGCATATTGCTGGCTCAGCATCTGCAATTCATTGGCGTAGTTTTGCAAAAACTCTGGCGTGAATATTTGACGACGATGGTCCAGCCAGCGCTGCTGTTCGGCTTCATCCAGCGTTCCAGGGAAGTTACGTGCGCGGTAGTTAAACAGCAGCTTTTCAATGCGCTTATCGACAAAGGAGATATCCAGCGCCGGTAAATTGCGCGGCTCAGTTTCCAGGACGATTTTCATCGCGGCACGGTCGGCATCGCTGAAAAAACCATTGTACAACTGTGCGTCTACGTTATCTGATGGTGTAAAGGGTTCCGCATCGGCGAAGATGGCCACCACTTTGTCGCGAACCTGCGGGTTTTCGCGCAGTATTTTGAGATTATCCAGACAATGCTGGCGGTTAATGCCAAGGCGATCGGCATCTTCCGGGCGCAAGGTATTCGCCTGTGCCAGTACCGGGCATTTGTTGATGTGCACCAGTTTAACCGGCACGGCTGGGTTATCTCCCAGATCAGCCTTAGCAGTGTAGAGCCGCTCACGCAGCGCGTCGCTGTCCAGTTCGAGCAGCGGTGAAATATCACCGGCTAAGTCGACCATAATCACCGCGTTGCGATTCTCTGGATGCCAGGCTAATGGCGCCACCCAACTGGTGTTGCCGCGCCATGCGCCGAACATCCCCGAAACATGGACCAGCGGCTTCATTTGCGGGACATCAATCAATGCGGCCAGCTTGTGCTTATTGCGATGGCTGTAGAGATAATCAAACAGGCGCGGCTGGCGCGACTTCACTAATTGCGCCATCGCAATTGTGGCGTATACGTCGGCCATCGCATCGTGGGCATTGGCATGTTCAATACCGTTGGCTTTGGTCAAATGCTCCAGGCGAAAGCTGGGTAAGCCGTCGTCGTTTTCCGGCCAGTTAATTCCTTCAGGACGCAGGGCATAGCAGGCGCGCATCACATCCAGCAGATCCCAGCGTGAATTATCGTTCTGCCAGCTCCAGGCGTAGGGATCGTAGAAATTGCGATACAGGATGTTGCGCGTCACTTCATCATCGAAGCGCACGTTGTTATAGCCCAGGATACAGGTTTTCGGCACGGTGAACAGGGCGTGGATGCGAGCAGCAAAGGCGGCTTCATTTTCTCCTTTTTCACGCGCTTCCTGCGGTGTGATACCGGTTATCAGCACCGCCTCAGGCTGCGGCAGATAGTCGTCTGCGGGTTTGCAATAAAAGACTTCAGGTTCACCGATAATGTTGAAATCGCTATCTGTGCGGATAGCCGCAAATTGCGCGGGTCTGTCCAGCGCCGGATGGGTACCAAAGGTCTCGTAATCGTGAAAGAGAAAACCAGGTTGCTGCTTGCCGTCATTCATTGTTCAGTTATGTCCGGGATCAATTTAGCGCTCATCCAAGAATACCAAAAAATAGCGAGGTAATCAGCAAAGCGATTATCAATGCTGAATGATGTACGCAATAAAATTGAGATGAACAGGATTTAATAGAATTGATTAATAAATTTTGCACTGTTAAGGGAAATTACTGGAATAAATTTTCTGAAATCTATGAGCTGATAAATAATATAAATGAGAACCATTATTGTTATTTAGTGCTGATTTGTTGTGTTCTGGAAATTTTAAAATTCTTTTATAAACAATGGGTTTTTATTTTGGCGGTTAGCTGCTCTATATTCTAATGAAATGTGAGTGAGGTTAAAAATTAATAATTTAAACACCATATAATAATTGGATATATCTAATAACAGGAGGTTATATGAGCATTAGTCGGCGTAATTTTTTGCGAGGAGTGGGTATCGGTTGCTCAGCCTGCGCGATAGGCAGTTTTCCGCCAGGCGCACTGGCGCGAAATTCTCCAGAGAGCATTAAGGGGAAAACATCTCTGACGCCAAGCTTGTGCGAAATGTGTTCTTATCGTTGCCCAATACAGGCACAGGTAATTAATAACAAGACGGTTTTTATTCAGGGGAACCCTAATGCGCCTCAACAAGGCACGCGTGTCTGCGCGCGCGGAGGCAGTGGTGTTAGCCTGGTCAACGACCCGCACCGTATTGTCAAACCCATGAAACGCACAGGGCCTCGCGGGAGCGGAGAATGGCAGGTTATTAGTTGGGAACAGGCTTACAAAGAAATTGCCGAAAAAATGGCGGCAATAAAAGCGCAGCATGGCCCTCAGGGGGTCGTATTCTCTTCCAAATCCGGTTCGCTTTCGGGTCATTTATTTCAGCTGGCAACGGCGTTTGGATCGCCAAACACCTTTACGCATGCGTCGACATGCCCTGCCGGAAAATCGATTGCCGCCAAAGTGATGATGGGCGGCGATTTGGCTATGGATATCGCCAATACCCGTTATATGGTCTCTTTTGGCCACAATCTCTATGAAGGTATTGAGGTTGCCGAAACGCATGAACTGATGACCGCGCAGGAAAAGGGCGCAAAAATGGTCAGCTTCGATCCCCGTTTGTCAGTTTTCTCCAGCAAGGCGGATGAATGGCATGCGCTCAAGCCGGGCGGCGACTTGCCGGTGTTAATGGCCATGTGTCACGTCATGATTAATGAACATCTGTATGACGCGGACTTCGTTGCGCGCTACACCACAGGGTTTGACCAACTGGCAGAAGCGGTACAAGAGACCACGCCGGAATGGGCGCAAAAGCAGGCTGATGTGCCTGCCGATGTTATTGTTCGGGTCACCCGCGAAATGGCCGCCTGTGCGCCTCATGCTATCGTCAGCCCTGGCCATCGCGCGACGTTTTCGCAAGAAGAAATTGATATGCGGCGTATGATTTTCACCCTCAATGCGCTGCTGGGAAATATTGAGCGTGAAGGCGGCTTGTACCAGAAAAAAGCCGCGGCGACCTACAATAAGCTGGCCGGAGAGAAGGTCGCTCCGGTGCTGGCAAAACCTGATGCCAAATTGCCCAAGCCAACGGCGCAGCGCATAGATTTGGTTGCCCCACAATTCAAGTACATCGCGGCGGGCGGCGGCGTGGTGCAAAGCATCATCGATGCCGTGTTAAACCAGACGCCGTATCCGGTGAAGGGATGGATTATGTCCCGCCACAATCCTTTCCAAACCGTGACCTGTCGGCCTGATCTGGTCAAAACCGTCGAACAACTCGATCTGGTGGTCAGTTGCGATGTCTATTTAAGCGAAAGCGCGGCATATGCCGATTATCTGTTACCCGAATGCACCTACCTTGAACGCGATGAAGAAGTCTCTGACATGTCGGGCCTGAATCCGGCCTATGCCCTGCGCCAGCAGGTTGTAGAGCCGATTGGGGATGCGCGTCCGAGCTGGCAAATCTGGAAAGAGCTGGCCGTGCAGTTAGGCCTTGGGCAGTTCTACCCCTGGCAGGATATGCAGACGCGGCAGCTGTACCAGCTTAATGGTGATCATGCGCTTTCCGCTGAACTGCGTCAGAAAGGATATCGGGAGTGGGGTGTTCCGCTGCTGCTGCGGGAACCTGAAGCAGTGCGTCAGTTTGTGGCGCGTTATCCGGGCGCAGTGGCGGTTGATGGCGACGGTACCTATGGCGAGCAACTGCGCTTTAAATCCCCGTCTGGAAAAATTGAACTCTACTCTGAAGAGCTGGAATCTCTTTTGCCTGGCTACGGTATTCCGCGCGCCCGCAATTTTGCCCTCAAAGGCGACAATGAACTCTATTTTATTCAGGGAAAAGTGGCGGTGCATACCAACGGCGCGACGCAATATGTACCACTGCTGAGTGAGCTAATGTGGGATAACGCGGTGTGGATCCACCCGCAAACGGCCCGTGAAAAAGGCATCAAAAACGGCGATGAGATTTGGCTGGAAAATGCGACCGGTAAGGAAAAAGGCAAAGCGCTGGTTACTGCCGGAATACGACCCGATACGCTGTTCGTTTATATGGGATTTGGCGCCAAGGCGGGAGCTAAAACAGCGGCGACGACGCACGGTATTCACTGCGGTAATTTGCTTCCGCATGTTACCAGTCCTGTTTCCGGTACGGTGGTGCACACCGCTGGCGTCACGCTTCGTCGGGCATGAGAAAGGAGAACATCATGAATCAATCAACAAACCCTTATGTCATGCTGCATGACGAGAAACGCTGTATTGGCTGTCAGGCGTGTACGGTTGCCTGCAAGGTACTGAATGACGTGCCGGAGGGATTTAGTCGCCTACAAGTGCAGATCCGTTCACCCGAACATGAACCTGAGGTGCTGTCCCACTTCCAGTTTGTTCGCGTTTCCTGTCAGCATTGTGAAGATGCGCCGTGCGTCAGCGTCTGTCCTACCGGCGCTTCATTTCGTGACGAAAATGGCATTGTACAAGTGGATAAGTCTCGCTGTATTGGCTGTGACTACTGCGTTGCCGCTTGCCCGTTCCATGTCCGCTACCTCAACCCACAAACGGGGATTGCCGACAAATGTAACTTCTGCGCTGATACTCGCCTGGAGGTCGGACAATCGCCAGCCTGCGTTTCCGTTTGTCCGACGGATGCGCTGAAATTTGGTCGTCGCGATGACCCGGAAATTCAGCACTGGATTAATCAAAAAGAGGTTTATCGCCAGCAGGATACGCGTAGCGGCCCGGTAAGTGTCTATCGGCGTAAAGAGATCCATCAGGAGGGTAATGTATGAATTCTATCTGGGGAGCAGAGCTTAACTATGCGCCGGACTACTGGCCGCTGTGGCTCATTTATGCAGGCGTTATTATTGTGCTGATGATTGCGGGCCTGGTCACGCACGCGCTGTTACGTCGGATGCTGGCGCCCAAAACGGCAACCGGGGAAGAGCATCGGGACTACCTTTATTCGCTGGCGGTCCGCCGCTGGCACTGGGGTAATGCGCTGCTCTTTATCCTGCTTCTGCTAAGCGGCCTGTTTGGGCACTTTTCTGTCGGACCGGTGGCCTTAATGGTGCAGGTACATACCTGGTGTGGCTTCGCATTGCTGGCCTTCTGGATTGGCTTTGTGTTAATAAACGCAACCAGCGGCAACGGCTGCCATTATCGCGTGAAATTTAGCGGGTTGATATCACGCTGCCTGCTGCAAACACGCTTTTATCTGTATGGCATTATGAAAGGTGAGCCGCACCCGTTTGCCGCAACGGCAGAGGACAAATTTAACCCGCTGCAACAGCTGGCCTACCTGGCCATCATGTACGCACTGGTTCCACTACTGATCATCACCGGGTTGCTATGTCTCTACCCACAGGTGGTAGGGGCGGGGCCGGTGATGCTGGTGCTGCATATGGCGTTAGCGATTGTGGGCTTACTGTTCATCTGCGCGCATATTTACCTGTGCACGCTGGGTGACACGCCAGGGCAAATTTTTCGCAGTATGATCGATGGTTATCACCGCCATCGCAGTCATCACGCAGAGACCGCGCCGCGTAAAGGGTAGTTCCGGCGAGATTTGTCTCTGAAACCCTTTCCTGATAGCAAGAAAATGTGCCTTATGTCACATTTTCTTGCAATTTATCCATGTTTCTTCGACAGAACTTCCGTAAAAAGAACGGCTATTTCTCCCTTTCCTGAGGACATGCTGTTGAAACGCCGTTTGTTTATTGCCGCTTCACTATTAACGATGAGTTTTTCGCCCGCCTGGGCGAGCGATGCCGTGAGCTTCGCCCCACAACCTCCTGCGATTACTGCCGGGGCATGGGTGTTAATGGATTACACCACGGGCCAAATCCTGACAGCCGGTAATGAACACCAGCAGCGCAATCCTGCCAGCCTGACGAAACTGATGACTGGCTATGTTGTCGATCGTGCAATTGACAGCAAGCGTATTAGTCCGACAGATATTGTGACCGTCGGGCGCGATGCATGGGCAAAAGATAATCCGGTATTTGTCGGTTCATCCTTGATGTTCCTGAAAGAAGGGGATCGCGTTTCGGTACGCGACCTCAGCCGTGGGTTAATTGTTGATTCCGGTAATGATGCCTGCGTGGCACTGGCGGATTACATCGCCGGAGGGCAGCCGCAGTTTGTCGCGATGATGAACAACTATGCGCAAAAACTGAACCTGCAGGACACCCATTTTGAAACGGTACATGGTCTGGATGCGCCGGGTCAGCATAGCTCCGCGTACGACCTGGCCGTGCTGTCCCGCGCTATCATCCACGGAGAACCGGATTTCTACCATATGTACAGTGAGAAAAGCCTTACCTGGAACGGCATCACACAGCAAAACCGTAACGGTTTGTTGTGGGATAAAACCATGAACGTAGATGGCCTGAAGACAGGGCATACGTCCGGTGCCGGATTTAACCTGATTGCTTCCGCCGTCGATGGTCAGCGCCGCCTGATTGCGGTGGTGATGGGCGCGGAGAGTGCGAAGGGGCGCGAAGATCAGGCGCGTAAACTGCTGCAATGGGGGCAACACAACTTCGATACAGTACAGGTTTTGCGTAGCGGTAAGCAGGTTGGCACTGAACGGATCTGGTATGGCGATAAAGAAAAAATCAGCCTCGGAACCGAGCAGGATTTCTGGATGGCCCTGCCTAAAGCAGAAGTCCCTAACATCAAAGCAAAATATGTCCTTGATAAGAAAGAGCTGGTTGCTCCCATCGCTGCGCATCAACGTGTGGGGGAAATTGAACTCTACGATCGGGATAAGCTGGTGGCGCATTGGCCTCTGGTTACGCTGGAATCCGTCGGCGAAGGCGGCGTTTTCTCGCGCCTGAGCGATTATTTCCACCACAAGGCGTAGTTTTTCCTGATGCGTCTGACTGGCAAGAGTGCGAATCTGCTCACATAATAATCACTATTTCCTTGTGGCCGACATAGCCAGAAATTACACTGTATATAAATACAGTGTAACAGTGGAGGTTGTATGGAGTACGAGATAAAGCTGGTCGAAAAACGCATGATTGCCGGTTTCCATATGGTTGGACCGTGGGAACAAACGGTGAAGCAGGGGTTTGAGCAATTAATGAAGTGGGTCGACGGTAAACAGATTGTGCCGTTGGAATGGATTGCTGTTTATTACGACAACCCTGATGTTGTTCCTGCGGAAAAACTGCGCTGTGATACCGTGGTTTCTGTGCCTCAAGGTTTTGAAATCCCGGAAAACAGCGAAGGGGTGATCCTCACCGAACTGGCGGGTGGCGACTATGCTGTCGCCGTTGCGCGCGTTGAGAATCACGATTTTGCGACGCCTTGGTATCAGTTCTTCGAGCGCCTGTTGCAGGATACGACTTATGCGATAGCCGCTAAACCCTGCTTTGAAGTTTATATGAACAATGGCATGGAGGACGGTTACTGGGACATTGAAATGTACGTGCCAGTGCAGACGAAGTAACTGTTTGGGGTGTAAATCAGGATGATCTTTTCACGCTAAAAACAGGTACAATTCGCTTCTTTGCTATTCCCTGACGGAGTGCATGAGTGCGTGCAGACAAATCGCTGAGTCCTTTTGAAATTCGTTTGTATCGTCATTATCGTGTGGTGCATGGTATTCGCATTGCGCTGGCGTTTCTCCTTACTTTTCTGTTGGTACGCCTGTTAAACATTCCCGAAGGTACATGGCCTCTGATCACGCTGGTGGTGATTATGGGGCCAATATCTTTTTGGGGTAACGTTGTTCCCAGGGCCTTTGAACGTATAGGCGGCACGATCCTGGGCTCGGTCCTGGGACTGGTTGCCCTGCGTCTGGAACTCTTCTCGCTGCCGTTAATGCTGATATGGTGCGCGGTAGCGATGTTTCTCTGCGGCTGGTTGGCGCTGGGTAAAAGGCCGTATCAGGCGCTGCTGATTGGCATAACGCTTGCTGTGGTCGTGGGTGCGCCTGCCGGAGATATGAATACCGCGTTATGGCGCGGTGGTGATGTTATTCTGGGGTCGTTACTGGCGATGCTGTTTACCGGCATCTGGCCGCAGCGGGCATTTATACACTGGCGTATCCAACTGGCGCATTGCGTCACGGGGTACAATCGGGTGTATCAGGCCGCGCTATCCCCCAATCTGCTCGAGCAACCGCGGCTGGAAAAACATTTACAACAACTGTTGAGCGACGTTGTCAAAATGCGTGGGCTCATCGCTCCTGCCAGCAAGGAAACCCGCATTCAAAAATCGATCTTTGAGGCTATTCAGACGGTGAATCGCAATCTGGTCTGCATGCTCGAGCTGCAAATTAATGCGCTGTGGGCCAGCCGTACCAGCCACTTTGTCATGTTGAATGCGCATACGCTGCGTGAAACTCAGCTCAGGACCCAGCAGGCACTACTGACAATAACCCACGCCTTGTATGAAGGTAATCCGCAGCCGGTGCTTGCCAATACGGAAAAGCTCAATGACACCGTGGCAGAGCTGCGTCAGCTTATTGCTGAGCATAAAGGCGATAATGTCGCAGAAACGCCCATTCACGGCTACGTTTGGTTGAACATGGAGATGGCTCGACAGCTGGAGTTACTGTCACATTTAATCTGTCGCGCACTGCGCAAATAAAGAGCAGATGAGGGGATTGGTTCTACTGCTGCTTCGATTCAGCAAAGATTAGAGGTATGATACTGAAAAAGGCTAAAACCATTGGTAACTGCAATGGCTTTACCCTCGATAACTCAGGTTTCAACCATGCATTGTCGATGCAGATGCAACTTGAAGTATGGCGGGCATGAAAGTAATGTTGACCCACTTTAGCCGTTGTTTTAACGAATCCGAATCTCACATTATCAGGGGTGTAAAAATGGAAACTACCAAGCCTTCTTTCCAGGACGTGCTGGAATTTGTTCGTCTGTTCCGTCGTAAAAACAAACTGCAACGTGAAATCCAGGACGTTGAGAAAAAGATCCGTGACAACCAGAAACGCGTTCTGCTGTTGGACAACCTGAGCGACTACATCAAGCCTGGTATGAGCGTGGAAGCGATTCAGGGCATCATTGCCAGCATGAAAAGCGATTATGAAGATCGTGTTGATGACTACATCATCAAAAACGCCGAGATCTCTAAAGAACGCCGCGATATCTCTAAAAAGCTGAAAGCCATGGGCGAAGTGAAAAACGGCGAAGCGAAAGCCGAGTAACGATTTTATGCTTGTCCGGGTCGCTGCCGTGCGGCGACCCTTATTGCAGTTCGACCCCGCCCGTTACCATGCGTAACAAATGCTGTTCTGGCCAGTGAATCGTAAGTTTTTTCTGCGTCAGCATCCATTTAATGTAATCCACATCATGACGATTTCTGTCCAGCATCAGTCCGACTACGCTGCCGCTGTGCGCGACGTTGACGCCGTATAAATCACATTCTTCCACCAGTGCTAATAGTGAATCAAAATCTGGCTTTGGTAACAGCAGTTGGCTGGCGATTGCGCTAAGCGTAGCCGCTTCTCCCAACCGGTAAGGATTTTGGCTAATACAGGCTTCCTGTACTTTTTCCCATGCCCGTTGGAGGGCCGCAGCTCCCGCCTGCAAGCCGGAATGACGTGGAATACGGTGATAATCCGCGGTGCGCAATGTTTCAGGGCTTTCGAGAACCAGCAGATCGAGTTGAGGCTGAGCTTCACAACCAATTTGCGTGGAGGCGTTGTTATGGTCGAAAAGAGTTAGCTTACGAAACACGGTGCTGTCGGTCGGCTCCAGCGAAACGCAAAGCTGCGCCAGTGTTGGCTCGTCCAGTTGATGGCCCAGATAATGCGCCGTAGCGATGGCCGTGGCGGCAATATCCGCAGTGCTGCTGGCCATTCCTTTCGCGATGGGAATGGTTGACTGAACATCTATCCGGATATCCTGACTGAGATGCGCCGGGTACTGCCAGTGCTGTAATAACCTGTCAACCATTGCCCGAGAAAGTGGACGTTCATCTGTCAGCGGTGAGCCTGAAGTGACCTCAACGGTGCTATACCATTCGACCGGGCAGGAGACCAGTTTCTCACTGCCCAGAATCCAGCCCTGGATAAGTTCTCCGCACGATGCGGGACATTGCGCAACAGCCACGTCTTCACCTTTGTGTTCAGCAATCCTCGGCGCATAGTGTCATGGCGATCGCGCTATTACCATGATTTGCCGCAATTTGCGGTGCGGCAATATCAGGCGGGAATGCCCAATGTCACAGTTTCTGATATCGCTAAACGCATAACGTCCTGGGCTATCATCAGCTCTTCATTGGTATTAATCACCGCCACTTTAACCACCGCATTTTCCGTCTGAATAAAGGTGGCGTTACGCTGATTTTTTTCTTCATCAACGGCCAGACCTAAGAAATTCAGATTGTGGCAAATCGCGGCGCGAGCCCGCGCTGAATTTTCACCAATTCCCCCGGTAAACACCAGCGCATCCAGACCGCCCATCTGCATAATATAGCTGCCAATAGTGGCGCGAATCCGCTCGGCAAAAAGCGTCAATGCCAGTGCTGCCTGGTGATTGCCCGTATCTGCGGCATGTTCAACATCCCGGTAGTCGGGTGAAACACCAGAAACTCCGAGTAATCCGGACTCATTGTTGAGCAATTGGTTGAGCTGCTGCGGGGTTTTGCCTTCACGCAGGGCAATCCACGGCAGAATGGATGGATCAATATCGCCACTTCGCGTGCCCATCATTACGCCAGACTGCGGCGTAAAGCCCATGGAGGTATTCACCGAGTGTCCGCCTTTGATAGCGCAGATGCTGCTACCGTTGCCCAGATGACAACAAACAACCCGCAGGGCACTGAGCGGCACGCCCAGCTTTTCAGCAAGCTGAGCGCTGACATACTTGTGGCTGGTACCATGAAAACCATAACGACGAATACCCAGCTCTGAGTAGTAGCGCCAGGGCAGGGGATAGATGAAAGAAGGCTCATCAAGGGTCTGATGAAAAGCCGTGTCAAAAACCGCAACAGCCGGCGTTTTCGGCAGTAGCTGGCGAAATACCGCAATCCCCAACGCATTAACCGGGTTATGAAGCGGTGCCAGTTCCGCAAGGCGTTCGATTTCCGCCAGTGTTTCATCGGTTACCCGCGCGGAATCTTTGAAGGATTCTCCACCGTGTGCGACGCGATGGCCTACGCCGTCGATCTCTTCCAGACTGCTGATAATATTGTGGCTGAGCAGTTTTTCCAGTAGCAGCGTTACTGCTTCACGGTGATCGGCTACGGGCAAAGTCTCCTGCCATTTTTGCGCTGGTGTTTTTAGGGTGACTTGCGCATCAGACATACCGATACGCTCGATCAGTCCCTGGCAAATCATTTCACCCTGCGGCATCGCCAGAAGCTGAGACTTAAGCGAGGAACTGCCTGCATTAATGGCCATTATTTTGTGAGACATGAAGGTTCCTTTGCATTCAGAAAAATGAACATCTCATCGACCCCGGTATTCTCCAGCGCGCTGGTGACAAATACTTGTTGCGCGCCAGCCTGAACTAGCCAACTCTCCACGAGAGAAATACGCTGCGGGCTGGCTAAATCGGCTTTGGTGACGAGGCCGATAACGGGTCGGTTCATCGGACCAGTAAAACCTGGAGAAAAAGGTGACCACGGCGCGTCAGCATTGAGAACCAGCGCGATGATGTCTGCTTCACAGGCGCTGGCCAGCAGCGCGCTGTACAGGCAGCGGTTTTCGAGATACTCACCCGGTGTGTCTATCGTTGTGGGAGACCAGACAATGGCCTGGGTCTTCTGATAGTGAAGCGCCTCTCCCCGCATGCACTGCGTGAGTGACGTTTTACCGCACTGGCTGGGGCCAATTAGCATTATGCGTTTCATGAGATTATGTCCGGGTGATGGGACAGGCGGTAAAACGCATCATTTCGCCCAGCGTCCGGGTTACCTGTTTCAGCGCGTACTCAACGGCGGAAACATCGCCCGTCAGCACCACTGCGCCGGTAAAACGGTCGAGAAAACCAATCTCTACCGCCCCGGATTTCGTGGCGATATCACAGGCGATGATTGAGGCTTCGCTGGGGGTAATCGTCAGAATACCGATTGCGGAAACCGACTCTGGTAATCCCAGTTTCTTGAACAAATCTTTACCCGGATTAGCGATAAGATGCGCCAGCGTAACCTGCTTGCCAGGAACATATTCCTGAATCATACGATCCGTGGTGGGTTGTCTTTCCATTATCCCTCCACCATCTGTCGCCACATGCTTTCATGCGGACGAGGGATGACCGAACGGTAAACCAACAGACCTTTTTCACCTGCACTTTCACTGGCAACTGTCACTGCGTTATTCACATCAGACACATCGCCAGCGACAACCATGTAGCACTTGCCGCCAATACCAAATGCCATATGGACGCGTACCAGCGTGACATTGGAGGCTTTAACCGCACGGTCGGCGGCGCAGATGCAGGCCGCAACGCTCCATGTTTCAACAATGCCAACGGCCTGACGCTTATCCACGCTGTTAAGTCCACTGAGCGCAGGAAGTACGCTGGCGTGAATGTTGGGTAGTACCAGACTATCAACGAGCATATCGCCAGCAAGAGAAGTTCCGGTGGCGATCGCCTGTTGTACTGCGCCTACGTCACCACCGAGCATGAGCAGAAATTTACCCGGGCAGATGGTCTTGCTGACCAGTAAATTCACATTCGCGCTTTTTAACATGGCATCGCCCGCTTCCATTCCTTTGGCAATGCTGGTGAGTTCTAAAATCCCTATAGCCTGAGACATGATTAACCTCTTATTACCGTGATGGATTGCTCAGTAATTTCGCTGACAATACCGTCAATACTGGCGTGGACAGGTGCGCCTAATGCACCGGACGGCACATCGGCAACGCATTGACCGCGAACAACGTGTTCGCCCTGCAGTACACATGGGATGGCGCTGGCACCAATATGCTGGCGTAGCAACAGCGTCGTTTTATCCGTGGGAAAATCAGTCTCAGTCAGTGGCGCATCGTGATACCAGTCGCTAAGGCCCAGTTTGGTAATAAGGCGCTTCACCGGAATAAGCCGATACTTCGCCATTTCATCCTCAGGATTTAACGGCCCTTCATAACGATGGTTGAGCGCCCGTAGCTCGCGTTTAAGCATGCGGTTGATTCGCATCGGTGAAATCCCAACCGGACAGGCTACGCTTTCACATACATTGCATTCTGAACAGGTCAGGGCCGTGAGCAGTAACTGCGGTGTGGCCGCCTGCTGATAATTAACCGCGCGAACCAGCAGGTGCGGCGATAATTCATGGCCGATCAAATGTCTTGGGCACAAATCCGTACACAAACGACACTGCTCGCAAACGGTTTTTGCGACGGAAAGCACGGTGCGTTCATCCTGCATCCGCCGCTGAATCAACGCATGAGACTTTGGTAAAACCAGCAGTCCCCCGGTGGTCTTGCTGACTGGGGTATCCAGTGAGGTAATCAGGCCGCCCATCATCGGGCCACCGTTAATAAAACCGGGATCGTCAACGGTAGCACCACCGGCCAGCGCCAGAACCTCACGTAAAGACATTCCGATAGGGACGGTAAGAGTGATTGGTCTGGCGACCGCGCCGTTAACGGTCAGGGTACGACGCGTAACCGGGTATTGCTGCTCAACGGCTCTGGCGATGTTGAGTACAGTCTGGACGTTATTGACCACCACGCTGACGCTGACCGGCAGCGCGGCAGGCGGAACTCTCCGGCCCGTTGCCATCCAGATGGTCAAAACCTCGTCACCAGCCGGGTAGACATCAGGCAAAATATGTAAGCGGATCCCGGCAGGCAGAAGGGGCGTTAACGCATTGATAGCCTTTTGATATTTCTCTTTGAGCGCAATAATACCGGCCCTGGCCCCGGTAGCCGTCATGGCATATTGAACGCCACGGATAAGTCGCTCAGCCTGAACGGCCATCAATTGCTGGTCAACTTTCAGCATCGGCTCACATTCTGCCGCATTGACCAGAAACGTATCGACCTGCGCCTGTAATTTTACGTGAGCAGGAAAGCCAGCGCCTCCGGCCCCGACAACACCCGCTGCGCGAACGCGTTCGCGAATTGTCTGCACATCATAAAGCGTGGACTCTGCCGTCATGGCTGTCTTCATAATAATTCCTCAAGCAGTTCCTGCATGGCGCTGGCGTCGGCAACACGAGGATTGGTTTGCAGCGTGACATCAGCCAGCGCGGCCTGAACCATCGACGGTATACGTTGTGACCAGGCTTGCTTTCCGTCTTTAAGCGCGTCAGCAAAAGAAGGTAACGCACACTGTTTTTTGAGTAGCTCTATATGACGAATTAGCGCATTCAGTGCCGCCGTATCGTTCGCGTTATCCGGACATAGGTGGCAGGCTTTAGCGAAACGGGCGTATCGCTTCGCAGCCCGCGGATCGCGGGCATTAAAATGAATGACATGGGTCAGCAGCAGCGCATTGGCAAGTCCGTGGGGCAGATGAAACTGGCCGCCCAACTGATGGGCAATCGCATGATTGATACCCAGACCAGCCTGACTGAATGCCATTCCCGCGAGCGTTGACGCGTTGTGCATTTTTCCTCTGGTTGCCAGGCAGTCGCCTTTGCTGACGGCGACAGGCAGGTACTGGAAGACAATTTGTGCCGCTTTTTCAGCCAGCGCATCGGTGAAGTCGCTGGCTTTCGTGGATACGTAAGCCTCCAGCGCATGCGTTAATACGTCCATGCCGGTATTCGCTGTTATGGCTGGTGGAACGCTGACGACCAGCGTCGGATCAAGGATGGCCATGTCCGGATAAAGCGCATTATTAAATAATGGATACTTAATGCCTTTATCCGGATCGCTAATCACGCAGGCGCTGGTCACCTCCGATCCCGTGCCGCTGGTGGTGGGAATTGCAACGCAGGTTTCAATCTCAATACCGAACTGTCGGCTGAACCAGACGATGGCTTTTGCGGCGTCCAGTGCAGATCCACCGCCAAAACCAATGACGACGTCCGGTCGTAGGGACTGCATTTGCGCAATCCCTTGTACTACCGTGCTAATGGTGGGATCGGGGGTGATATCGCTGAAAATGCTGATGCGGTTATCCGCTGGCAGCGCGTCGCGCAGCTTTTCAATCAGGGGAGAACGCGCGAGAAAACCATCGCAGATAATCCAGATATGCTTATTCGTGAAGCGCTTAAGCACATCCAGGCTTCCCTGGCCGCTGTACAATCGAGTTTGCAGTGAAAAGCTTTTCATAACGGCCCCATTAGCGAATAGAAAAACCGTTTGTCAGCACGCAACGACGAGAGCGTGCGAAAGTGCGCGCAGATGTCGTTCCTTCACCGGTCGGCGTTGCGATGGTGAAGGTGGTAAAGCCTTCACCACCAACGCCAATCCCAGCATAAGAGGGGCCATTTTTCACAAAAATGGAGGTCTGAAGCGTGCGCGCGGCAAGGTTCAGACGTGACACATTTTGCGAATGCATAATGGCGGTGTGATGCAATCCCTCTTCAACCTTCAGGGCCAACGTTAACGCGCTGTCAAAATCGCTCACCGTTACGATGGGGAGCATTGGCATCAGTTGCTCGCTGGTAACCCATGGGTCGTCAGCCTTGACGATACCTATCAGTAATCGAGGTGCTTTTGCCGGAACCGGTATTCCCGCGGCTTCCAGTAAGGTTGCCGGGCTTTTCCCTACCAGTTGTTTATTGGCTATTCCTTCTGGCAGACAAACTGCGCGCAGTTTGTCTATCTCTTCGCTATTGAGTCGCATCGCGCCAAAAGACTGCATTTGTTGAACCAGTCGTTCGGCAACGGCATCAACAACAATCAGACTCTTCTCAGCAATGCAGGGGAGGTTGTAATCAAAGGATGCGCCATTGATGATATCTTCCGCCGCCTTAACCAGGTCGGCTGTTTCATCAACAATGCAGGGAGGATTGCCTGCGCCTGCGCCAATGACTTTTTTCCCGCTTTTCATGCCCATAGCAACAATGCCTGGACCACCGGTAATCGCCAGAACTGCGATTTTAGGGTGCGCCATCATCTGCTGGGTAGCCTCAAAAGTTGGTTCTGTGACCGTGACGACAAGATTCCGAATCCCGCAGCAGCGAAAAGCAATATCTTCAATCATGGTAATCAGCTTCAGTGAGACCGCTTTTGCACCTGGATGTGGGCTAAAATAAACGCTATTTCCCGCAGCCAGCATACTGATGCTGTTGTTAATAATGGTTTCCGTCGGGTTGGTACTGGGGGCGACGGAACCAATCACCCCAAAGGGTGAATACTCGAATAACACCATGCCGCCGTCGCCGGTAAGCGCCGTGGTGGTGAGATCTTCGATGCCCGGGGTATTGTCCAACGCAGCTTTATTTTTAAGGAACTTATCCTCTTTGTTGCCCATTCCCGTTTCGGCAGCGCTTTCAGCAGCCAATGAAGCAAGGTGAGGCGTCAGCTCTTCTCGCAGGGCGTTAATGATGGCGCTGCGGGTTTTCAATGGACATTGCTGATAACGCAGAAAAGCCTGATGAGCGGCATCGATCGCTTCGCTAACGGACGGAAAAATTCCATTACCCTTAACTTCTGCTTTGGCCGGGGCAAGTTGCTCACTCAAAATGTTACGAATAAGGGTTTCAAGTTCTGAAGTGTTCATTGATGTGTTCTCACGTTAATTGCCGCAATGGCCGTTTCTGCAATGTCCATATCCTGCTCAACGCTTCCCCCGCTGATGCCAAGACCCCCAAGGAGTAACCCCTCACGCCATAATGCGTACCCGCCACCGAAGGTGACGACTTTTCCCTGCATATGGC
Source organism: Citrobacter sp. Cb041 (assembly GCF_030336655.1). NCBI lineage: Bacteria > Pseudomonadati > Pseudomonadota > Gammaproteobacteria > Enterobacterales > Enterobacteriaceae > Citrobacter > Citrobacter sp. Cb041. The sequence continues at coordinate 512,905 of NZ_JAOWDD010000043.1, forward strand.
TTTCCAGACCGTAAAGCGCGGCGCCTGGCTGCACTGCCGATGTCAGCTCATGCGTGGCGGTTTTCATTGCCACGGCGGTCCAGGCTTTTTTCGGTGCCAGTTCGCTACTGACGAGTAATGCGTCAGGCATGCGCCAGGTCACCGTTTGGGTCCCATTCGCATCAACAATGCTGATGACGACCGGAACCTGAAGTTCTTCTGCTCTCGTTACCGCAGCGCGAGTGAGTTGGTGGAGTTCCTGAAAAGACAGAGACATAGCCGGCTCCCTGGTAGCTGATGTACGGATGGCTGCGAGATAACGCTCCGCCACTTTCTGAATAATGTTGTTTTGATGGGCGTCATGATCTTCTGCTCGTGCAAGCGCATATAAGCAGTCGGACAGGCGATTGATATAACGCATCAGCACGTGTCTGACGGAAATCTCGGTGGAGAGTTCGACCAGTCGCCTCTCTGCGCGGCGGGCCAGCGTGCGGGCAAAGTGCAGACGGCTGGCGGCTTCGCTGCGGCCAGGTAAAATAAAGCTGCGTAGGGAGGGGACTCTTCCCATCGCTGTATCGATAGCGGCCTCCAGCGCGGCAATTTCTTCTGAGCTGATGTAGCGCTGCTCTGGCGCTGGCTGTTCGCTTTCGCTTGCCAGCTCGGCGCTGAACCAAAAAAGCTGCAGTTGAATGTTTTCGAGTAACTGGCGGTGCTGCGGTTTTTTCGCTGCGCAAACACACAGGCTAAGCGCCGCATTAAGTTCGTCCAGCGTACCGTAAGCCTCGACGCGCGGGTGCGTTTTGCTCACGCGTTGCCCGGTAAAGAGGGCCGTTGTGCCGGCATCGCCAGTGCGGGTATAAATCGCCATAGTTCCTCCTAACGAGAAAGCGTGTCGACAATGCCGACGATAGCCAGATCGATGGCCTCATTAGGGCCGGAAAAAACGTGTCTGGCGCTGGAGCCACTGCTGAGTAATACCAGTTCTCCAGTTCCAGCGCCGACAGAATCAACCGCGACTTCATCTCCACTCACAGGGGACGCGGGAAGTTCTCCGTCCGCACTCACCCGACGTACCAGCAACAGTTTCTTCCCCACCAGTGATGGAGATTTTTGCGTGGAAACCACAACGCCTGTAACCCGTGCCAGATGCATAGCTCACTCCTGCTTAATTAATTGGACATTTCGCGTACCGACGGCGTCCTGAGCCAGAGCCGTCACGACACATCGACGACGTAGCACCAGAACGCCCCCCTTCAGTTGGGCGACGTCGGCATAGCTGAGAAGTTTGTCAGGATGCAAAACGATGATTCGCCCCAGCTCGTCACTGAACTCCAGAGGCAGACGCGCGAGTTTTCTAACGGGGATTGCGGGTAACAATCGGTGTTGTAGTGAAATTTTCACGCGGACTCCGCATGCCAGCGCTTCGTGGATCGTTACCACCGACATGTTGTCCGCGCAGCCCTCGGCAATTTGCTCCAGCAATGGCAGGTCCGCCTGCAGGAGGTGGAGCGACGAGTACTGGCAGCACAATGTCCGTGGTTCGATTTCGCGTAACTGCGCGACGCTAAGCGAGAGCGTGCTTTCCGCGCGTTTTTTTAATCGGGAAACAACCTCCTCGATAATGCGTTGCAGCAGTTCGTTGTTCATCGTGGGCTCACCAGTGTGGCAAATGCCTGCGGATTATCTGCGCCCGCAGCATTGGCTTCGTCGGTATCGATATGCATCTCAAGGCGCATATCCGGCGAAACGCGTACGGCGACGTTATCGAAAATCAGTCGACGTTCATCGCCATTAATGGCAACAGAGACTTTATCGCCATGGGAAACGCGCAGGATTAGGGCATCGAGCGGCGACATATGGATATGGCGTTGGGCGACGATTACCCCGGATGCTAAGTCCAGTTCAGCAAATGGACTGATAAGGCGAACGCCTGGCGTGCCCTCGATACTGCCTGACATCCGTAGTGGAGCAGCAATTCCCAACGTACGAGCGTCGGTACGAGAAATTTCGACCTGACTGGTGCTACGCAGTGGGCCGAGTAAGCGCACATTTTTTAACTGACCTTTTGGTCCCACCAGTGTGACGGTCTGGTCTGCTGCATATTGTCCGGGCTGCAGCAGCTCTTTTTTCTCACTAATAGGGTGATTGGGAAACAAGCGGTCGTAATCTTCAGCGCATAGATGAATATGACGATTAGAGATCCCTAGCGGAATAGGGCGCTCACGCATTTCATCCAGAACTTTGGTGACCGTTGTCTCAAGTTGCTGTTTATCCATCACGCTTCACCTCGTTTGCCTGAGTGCAGACAAAGAGAGCGCGGCTCGCCTTTTTGACGGGGGCAGGCAGGGTCAAGACACAGATTGCAGCTAATCAACTCTGCATCTTGCGGCACTTCGGGCGCTGCATGGTCCTCAGGCATCTCTTCATGTGGTACGACCGGTGTCGGGGCGGGCGCTGGCTCAGACTCCGGGATGACGCTATGTGACAGAATGCCATCCCCTGGTCTGGATATGACTTTGTGAGCCACCAGTCCATCTCGCTGGTCAGCGAAACTGACACCGGTGGAAATGGCCGCCTGGACGGAGGCCACATCCCCGATTATCTTGATCACCATCCAGCCTGAACCGTTGGTTTTTTCGAGGCCCACCAGCGTGATGGAGGCGGCTTTCGCCATGACGTCCGCGCAACTGATGGCTAATGCCAGACCACTAACTTCAAGTAATCCCAGTGATTGCTTCACGCTGTGCTCCTTGGTTGCAACGACTTATGCGGATTTAGGTAAAATGGCTTCAACGTCGCTGTGCGGACGCGGGATAACGTGGCAGGATTTCACCTCGCCAACGGCGCTTGCTGCAGCGCTTCCTGCATCTACGGCAGCTTTCACTGCGCCGACATCGCCGCGAACCATAACGGTGATAAGGCCTGAGCCGATTTTTTCGTAACCAACCAACTGCACGTTTGCGGATTTCACCATGGCATCAGCGGCTTCAATAGCGCCGACGAGCCCTTTTGTTTCAACCAGTCCCAGTGCGTTATTCATACTGCTTTTCTCCTGTGGGTTATGAGTGGCATTCCCGAAACGGAATGCCTTTAACCAGCCGCGCAGCGTTATTACCAATGCTGCGTCGGGCGTGGTTATCTTGTTGATACGTCAGCGTAAATAGTGGCGCTGATGTGGGTAAGTTTTTATAGTGCACGACCAGTTTTTCGCGACTGCAGCCAATGCCAACCAGCAGCGGCGATTGGCAAGCCGCCAGCCATGCGTTGTGGATAACGTCAGTTGACGGGCTCTCCTGAATCACAAAGGGGATCCCTTCTTCTTCAATACCCAGCAACACATCACTCCAGACGTCAGTGCATCCAGCAGTGGCGAAGATAACGATGGCTGGCGTGGTGAGATTACTTTCCATGAGCGAATGCCTTGTACCAGGAGAGAATCAGCCCTGTCGCGACCGCGTTGCGCGGACCTTCGGTGCCACGAATGTTGCCGCGCCCGGCAACCAGGCGATAGTGCGCCAGCGCATCGGTGACCAGTTGCGGAACTTCAAAGTCCAGGGATGAGCCGCCAACCAGCACCACAAAAGGAATATCCCGAATGTTCCCGGTCGGACTCACCTGACGTAGCGCTCTGAGTGCGTTGGTGACGAAAACGCGTTCCTTAGCGCTGCGGCGAATGGCCCGGACTTTCTCCAGCGCCAGTTCGCCTGGCAGTGGCACCAGTTCATCGGGTTTTACTACGCATACGCGGGCAAAAACCGTTGGCGGGAGAGGTGTAGGGAAGAACTGGACGCTGCCATCTTCGTGGCGAAGATGGAACAAGCTCTCGACTTTCGCCAGCGGGTACTTTTTGATCTCTTCAGCGAGATAACGGTCTTCCAGCCCCAGTTCACGGGCAATAATCATCGTGACCATATCGCCCGCACCCGCCAGGTGCGTGGCAATAATTTCGCCTTTCGGGTTGATGATGGAGGCATCGGTCGATCCTGCACCGAGGTCCAGAATAGCCAGTGGCCGCGTCGTGCCGGGGGTGGTTAAGGCCCCCAGAATGGCAGCTTCGGCTTCGGCGCCGCCAACCTGGACGTCAATGTTGAGCTTTTGCGTGATTTCCTGAGCAATCATCGCCATTTGCAGGCGGTCTGATTTCACCATGGAAGCAATGCCGACAGCTTGTTCCAGCGAGAACTCACCGGCTAGCCCGCCGGTCACGCTGACGGGAACCGAGGTATCGACTGCCAGCAGGTCCTGAATAAAAATTTCGTGGCTGGGTTTGTTGGTTAATTCAGCCATTGTCTGGCGCACATGTTCCAGCATGCCGCCAATATTGGTGCCAGCCTCTCCGGTGACGTTATCCAGTTTCGGGCATTCGCCAACCGCTTTCATAATCGCTTCAGCGCCAGCTGCAACGTCGACCCGTACGGTACGACCCTGCGACTGTAGCTCCAGATTTCCGGCAGGAATGGCTCGTGCTTTCACATCACCTGATGGCGTTTTCACTACCACGGCAGAACGGTTGCCAATCAGCGCCCGCGCCATCGGGACAATGTTTTTAGTCTCGTCGGCGTTGAGGCCAAAAACGGTCGCAATCCCGTAAGGGTTAGAAAGCGTTTCAATGACTTTTCCTGGAATTGCGACCTCAATGGCAGCCAGCATACCTAACGGGATGCGGTCGATATGAAGGACTTCATCGACGATAGGCAGGGGGTGGGTCAGACGATTACTGACCAACACGCCATCGTCCTGCTGCAAAATAACGCCAGTTAACTGGTATCCGGCGCGGACGGAGGCATTAATCATCGTGGCGACATCGGCGAAATCAAAGGCCGATGACACCACCAGAATATAGGGCGTATCCGCCGGACGGCTGAGCAGGTCTTCCGGCGTAATAGTGACGCCAACGCCTAATCCGACGCCGCCCGGCGTTTTAGGGTTATGGCCGATCATGGTGGATTCAGTGATGATGGTTTCGGTTATCGTTTCCATCGCGACGTCGCCAATGACCGGGGTGGCTTCGTTAATACGGATTAGCGAAATATCGCTGACATTGATACCGGCATTTTTTGCTGCCAGCGAAAGTGCCTCCTGAATACCAAACACATTACGTAATGTGCCTTTAATTCCGGTGGTTTCTGCCAGCGCGCTGCCGGTGATGCTCAGTGCGCCAGACTCATCGAGGGCAGCCAGAGCGACTTCCGTTGATGAGTTGCCTATGTCAATGCCAGCTATATATCGCATGATCCTGTCCCTGAGTTAGTCGTCGCCTTTGAGTTTTTTACGCTCAACGTACAGCGCTGCCGCTTCACGAACGAAAGCTGCACAGATCTTTGCCTGATAACGATTTTCGAGATCGTCGGCGATGGCCATCAGCTCATCTTTCGTTGAGCGGTATGGGCGTAGTGCGTTGTAGATCTCAAGAATGCGATCGTCAGGTACAGCGGTTAGCTCAGCGGCGCGCTCGAAGTTCATCGCCAGTCTGTCACGTCCGGCATCTTTGGCGATTTCCGCCTGAAGGCGCAGCGTTTCAGGGGTGATGCGCATGTCCTGCGCCGTCACTTTGTTGCTCAGAACATTTTCGAGCGTGAAGTCATCCAGAGTTTTGTTGGTTGCGGTTTTTACCCACTCAGGATGTTTATTCGCGAGAGGGTAATCCGTGACTTTCGCGGTATGTGCTGATGAACTCGCCGCGACCGGCGTCGCGGGCTCGCCTTGCAGGCTGTTCATCCGGCTCAGCACATCCCGAACCATCGATTCAATTGCGTCGGTATTCATGGAGTTATCCTTTATCAAAGCGCCACGCGCAGTTCCTGCGGGTTTTTGCCCGTCACGACGTATTTGGTCTCTTTAATGTGCAGAATGGCCGATTTCGCCTGGTACTTAGGACGAGCCATCTGGTCATTCAGAGTAGGGACCGGTTGCGGAGATTCACGCTTGGCATAACGCGCGGCGTTTTTACCGATCTGACGATAGGTTTCCAGCGTCAGAAGTGGTGCCTGAGGGAACAGCTCCAGGTTAGAAAGCGGCGGTAACCCCTGCTGGTGGATTACCGTGGTGCCTTTTGACTGGATGCCGATAGAGATCCCGGAACCGCTCAGACGGTTACCTTCCACGGCGACAAATGCCACATCGGAGGATTTAAAGCAGCGGATAACGCGCGCTTTAATGCCTTCTTCTTCAATACCCGCAATCACTTCGCGCAAAATGTTCTTATGCGGGATCCCTACGATATTGACGGTTTGCGACAGTCCAAACGCGGGACCTACGGCAATAATCACTTCGTCCTGCTGCTGGCCTTGTTTGGCTTCGCCAATCTCGGTCAGAAAGCTGTCGCCCTGCGCCGCTGCAGCCTGTGGCGCGCTAGCCGCTGTCGATGCGCGGAATGAGACGGGTTTGTCGCTGGTTTGCATTTCAGACAGTACGTCTTCAATTATCTGGCGCAGCAGCTTTTCATTGATTTCCATTTTTCACCCCTTAGCCAAGCTCGTTGGGATCAAGTGCGCCAGGGATGTTTTTGATCTCTTCCCAGCGTTCGCCTTGTAGGCGATAACCTGTTGCCGGACCGGCATAGTCATTGACGTCATTTACTGCGGATAGCACCTGTCCGTCGCCAACGATAATGGCGGAGGTATGCAGATAATCCCCGGTTAACTTGGCTTTCTGGATGTTGAGCATGTCCTGAGCGACATCGGTAAACCCGCCCTGAGCAAGGGCTTTCACCACTTCCAGACCGTTACGGTTTTTATTGATGATCTCTTGCGCAAACTTGATATCTTCAACGATGTTTCGCTCCGGCATATCTTTCGAACCGTGGGCGTAAGTCGCCGCTTCCACTTCTTCATCAGTGATTGGCGGTAATCCCATCCCGGCAAAGACGGCCTGCAGTGCACGTGCCGCTTTATTACGAATGGCGATAACGTCTTCTTCACGAACCGGACGCAGACCCCCATCTACCTTGAGGTCTCGCTGGAGAACGTTGTAGTCGTCAAAATCTTCGGCATCCTCGTTCGAACCCGCAAACATGTTGTCGTAGTTCGGCACAGCGGAATAACCGGAAGAAATGAAGTCAGTACCCGGCAGGAACTGCATCAGCAGGCGGGCAGTACGACGCATATCCGAGTGGGTAAAGGTTTGGTCGTTGCTGGAGGCACACTCCAGATCCAGGGAGGAACAGATCAGGTTTTCAGCTAACACCGCACGAATGCCTGACGGCACAGCGGAAGGCACGCCGATGCAGCTTACTGAACCATTTTGTAAACCCTGTACGCCAGCGGCTTTGGTGATGTAAATACAGCGGGCTTCGAGGTAAAGCATCGATTTCCCTTCGGCGTAACCCATCTGAACTTCTGAGCCAGAACCGGAGGTAAAGCGCATTTTCAGACCGCGTGAGGCGTAGGAAGAGGCGAGGAAGCCTTTCGACCATGGCGTGTCATCGCCGTCGGTAAAGACGGGTTCAGTACCATAGACAGAGATGGTTTCCGCGTAACAGGTGTGGCCTAACATACCGAGTTTAAGTTCGGTCGCCTCTTCCAGCGAGCACTGGGTTAATACGCCAGGGCGCCCAACCTGTGAGCCGACTAACAGCGCAATGGCGTTAAAGGGTGCATAACGCGCAACGGCAACCGTCGTTTCCTGTTCGTCAAATCCGCGCCAGGCGCCTTCAGCCGCATCAGCGGCAATCTGCACCGGATTATCTTTAACGTTAGTGACGTGTGCCTGCTGAGACGGTGTACGACGAGCACGCATTTTCTGCATGGCCATCATCATCTCAACGACGTTCATATGGGACACCACTTCGACAATTTTTGCCGGGGTCATTGCGGTAGTCAGCGGCACAATGTCTTTGCGCTTCACGTTAGGATCGCAAAGCATATTGGCAAGTTTTACTGAGTCCATCGCCATGACTTCTTCAGCGCGCGCCAGGTTAATGCCATAGCGGGCAATGAAATGGTCAATTAAGTCAAATTCACTGGCGGATTTGCCGTCCAGTTCTGTGACTGTACCGTTGACGATTTTAATCGACGGTTTAGGGTCGTTCGGGCTTTCCATCGCAATGAAGCCTTCTTCGATCCACTCCTTAACGAAGCCATCCTGATTCACAGGGCGCTTCGCCAGTGCTTCAAATCTTTTCGATCTCATGAATCAGCCTCACTGATATCAGATGTAGGACGGACGATCGTTTTTCGGTTCTGAGCCGAGGGTCCCGAGTACGGTTTTACCGATTTCGCGGGCGGAGATAACGGCCTGACGTACAGCGCCGGAATCGCCTGAAATGACCAGAATGGCTTCGTTACTGAAGCTGGTGCCATGGGCTGGGGAGCTGTAGGCCACTACTTCCACGTTGGCGGATTTCAGCGCAGTATCAGCCATCAGGACACCAACGGATGCCGGGGCGCCGACGATCACGCCACAGGCACGGCCAATCGGTGCACCAAAGGCTTTTTCCAGCGCGTAGCTGGCGCGTGCGGTGTATTGCATTTCGATGTGACCGGCTTCGTTGGCATACACATCGCCAAAGGTGCGATCCAGTTCTTTCAGCGCAACCTCAATTCCGCGTTTCACGTCGGAAACATCGTTGCCGCCGAGAATAATCAGCGAACCGTGACCCGCACCGCCTTTGGTATCACGTGGTAACTCAATACTGACGACTTCAGTATTGGTGGCTTTTACCGCTTCATCTGCGGCCATGATGTGCGGGCCTGCACCAGTACGCGCGCCAAGGATGCCAATGGAGCGATACCGTTTTTCAAGTTTCATTGCGTCCAGTAGGGCGCTGTCCACGTTGGCGATTACCAGACCGACGGTGTCGCCAATCGCAGTACCGACAAACTCCGTTAAACTGCAGCTTTTCTCTGCCATAGCCGTTTCTCGTGTTGGAGGATTATTTTCAGGGATAGCCTGCTGTTCCGGCGTTGCCACGCGAGCAATCACCTGCGCCATGATCTGATCAACCAGCTCATTGCTGCTCATTAGCTAATTCCCTTCGGTAAGATTTTTTCTACATCGGTGTGAGGGCGTGGGATGACGTGTACGGCTTTCACTTCTCCCACATTACGTGCTGCGGCGGCACCTGCATCTGTTGCTGCTTTGACTGCGCCAACATCGCCGCGGACAATGACTGTTACCAGCCCCGAACCAATTTTTTCGTAGCCGACCAGCATTACATTGGCTGACTTCACCATTGCATCTGCGGCCTCTATGGCTGCAGTCAAGCCTTTGGTTTCTACCATTCCTAACGCTTCTTGTTGCATAAAGACCTCGCCTGGGTTGTCCCGATGTTCATGACTATAAAAAGAAGCGAGGAAAAAGAATGGCTGACTTGAAATTGAGAGTGAAAAAATAATAGAGGTAAGGTGATATAAAATTGCTATTAATTATTTTAACTTATTGTTTTTAACGGATATATTAAATTTTATTGATATGATTATTTAGTTATGTCAGTTCCACATTTACACTTTTTCTGGTGACATTATAAATATCATTTGCTATGCGAAAAAATGAAATTGTGATGGTGGTTTGAAAACGGATTTCTGCTAATAGCAATATTTTATTGTTTTGAAAATGTCCGTGTAATACGCGTAATCCCGATTGTCTCTAATGTTTTAATAAAGTGCGTAGCAAGAATTTGCTATTGCACCACGATTTTAAAGGGCAAGCTATCCGCAGAATGCCAACAATTTGCTGATACGGCCTTTTATAGTAAGCCTCGAAGTATTCTACTTGCCAGTAAGGAGTCCGCTGGTAAAGACACGAACTCTGCTTAGAAGGTGTCACAATGAACGATTCACTAAAAGCGCAATGCATTGCTGAGTTTTTGGGTACCGGGCTGTTTTTGTTTTTTGGTATTGGCTGCCTGAGCGCTCTGAAAGTCGCAGGTGCCAGCCTGGGATTGTGGGAGATCTGCATCATTTGGGGTCTGGGGATCTCGCTTGCAGTCTACCTGACGGCCGGGATTTCTGGCGCGCATCTCAACCCTGCTATCACCATCGCACTGTGGCTGTTTGCCTGTTTTCCGGGGCGCAAAGTTTTACCTTACACTGTGGCGCAGGTCGCGGGGGCCTTTGGTGGCGCTTTGCTGGCTTACTTGCTCTACGGCAGTCTGTTTACCGAGTACGAGTCGGCCCACCAGATGGTGCGCGGCAGTCTGGAAAGCCTGCACCTTGCCAGTATTTTTAGTACTTATCCTGCGGCGGCGCTCAGCGTCTGGCAGGCAGCATTGGTCGAAGTGGTGATTACCTCCATTCTTATGGGGATGATCATGGCGCTGACTGACGACGGTAACGGCGTACCTAAAGGTCCGTTGGCACCATTGCTGATTGGTATTCTGGTTGCTGTTATCGGCGCATCCACCGGTCCGCTCACCGGATTTGCGATGAATCCGGCGCGTGATTTTGGTCCTAAATTGTTTGCCTGGATGGCCGGGTGGGGAGATGTTGCGATGACTGGTGGGCGTGATATCCCTTATTTCATTGTACCGATTGTGGCCCCTATCATCGGCGCGTGCGCGGGTGCAGCAATTTATCGTTATTTGATTGGCAAAAATTTACCGTGTAATACGTGTAAGTTGGACGAAAATGAGAGCTAGCTTCACAGAAGAAGTTTATTTTTGAAAAGTAAAAACTGTTTTCGTGATCCGGTATCCTGAACTGCCCAAAAAGTCTCCCAAGAATGGGAGACTTTTGTTATGTTCAATTACGACTTTCATCAATGCTCAGGATGGCAGGGTGAAAATGAATGTGAATAATATGTTTTATTTATAACAATAAATTAACTGAGAGGTTTTATCATGATTTCTGCGAGTGCCCTGAACTCAGAACTCATTAATAAAATCGCACAGGATTTTGCGCAGGCCACCAGTCTGGCCGTTGTGGTTGTCAATATTCACGGTGATGAAATTTCTGAGCTTTTTAATTTCACCCCTTTTTGCCAGTTGATGCGCCAGCATCCTCAGCACAGTACCCGTTGTCGTATGAGCGATCGCTGTGGAGGGCTGGAAGCCTCTAAATCCGATCAACCCTGCATCTATCGCTGTCACGCCGGACTTACCGATTTCTCAATTCCGCTGGTCATTGCGGGGCACCTGGTAGGGTTTGTGCTTTGTGGCCAGGTACGCTTAAGTAACGATGTTGGTTTGGTTGATATTCTGAATGTAGATGACCGCTGGCAAGCCGATCCCGAACTGGTCAACGAGTTTCGTAATGTACCGGAAATGGACTATTCGCGAGTCATCGCCTCAGCGGATCTGCTGAAGCTCATCGTAGAAAATTGCCTTAAGAAACAACTTAATTTTGTGGTTATCAAAGATAACCCGCAGCAGTCAGAGCCAGTACGCGCTAACCGCAGCACCAATCCTCATGACAGCAAAATGAAAAAAGCACTGCGCTATATTGATGCGCATTTATCAGACGAATTGCGTCTGGAGGATGTCGCCTCTCATGTTTACCTTAGCCCTTACTATTTCAGCAAATTGTTCAAAAAATATCATGGTATCGGTTTTAACGCATGGGTAAACCAGCAGCGAATGGCCAGTGCAAAAGAGCTGCTTTGCCACAGTGACTGGAGCATAGCCAGCATTGCGCGTAATTTAGGATTTTCGCAAACCAGTTATTTTTGCAAAGTTTTTCGTCAAACGTATCAGGTCACGCCGCAGGCATTTCGCCAGCAAATAAATGTCATTTCACGTGGCGAATCCGCTTAAATGGCAATATTTTGCTATTGCCGATTTTTGATATAGGGCGCTATGCCAGTCATTATAAAATGAAAAGTAGCGACAGCAGTCAATAAATTGTCATAGCGCAACAAAATATTAGTATTAGAGGGATAAACTGCACCAGTTTTTATTTTTGTGATGAGATACAGTGTCTCTGTGAATGACTTTCTTTATTCTTTGTTGGCACTTTCATTCAGAATGCGAGCATATGAATAAGTGGGTTTATGCCAGGTAATTGGTTGAATGAACCCGGCAAGATATTAAATTGAATTATTGTCATGAGGTCGTGAATTTACCTCATAACAGAGAGCTTAATTAATCAGGCTCTTGAACTGACAGGTTTGCCACATTTGTGGTAGGGAAGGGGGTGAGAATCCCCCGCAGCCCCCGCTGCTGTGATGCTGACGACCCCGTATTGACCACTGATCGCAAGATTGGGAAGGACGGGTGAGGATGACGCTAAGCCAGAAGACCTGCCTGTCAGTGACTACCAACAACTTCGGTGGGAAGTGGGTGGTTCAGATGCATACAGTCGAGAGACTGGGTATCTTTACACCCCTACCACCCTGAACAGGATCAGGGTATGGCGGCCAATTTTCACGCTTTTGTTCTTGCAGGTACCGGAAGCGGCTGTGGTAAAACCACGGTGACGCTGGGCTTGTTGAGCTTGTTGAAAAAACGCGGTTTACGCGTCCAGCCTTGCAAAGTAGGCCCCGATTACCTTGATACCGGCTGGCATACCGCGGTATGCGGCACTGCTTCCCGCAATCTTGATAGCTTCATGCTTCCCGTCCCCACCCTGAATGCTTTATTTCGCGAGCACATGCAACATGCGGATATCGCCGTTATTGAAGGCGTTATGGGGTTGTATGATGGATACGGCACCGACCCAAACTACTGCAGCACCGCCGCGATGGCCAAACAGTTAGGCTGTCCGATTATCCTACTGGTTGATGGCAAAGCCGTTTCCACCTCGATCGCCGCGACGGTAATGGGGTTTCAGCATTTTGATCCAACCCTGAATATTGCCGGCGTTATTGTTAACCGGGTTAACAGCGAAACGCATTACCAGCTCCTGAAAGTGGCGATTGAGCGTTACTGCGCTGTACCCGTCTTAGGCTACGTTCCCCGTATGGAAGGCGTTGCGCTTCCTGAGCGTCATCTGGGTTTGGTTACCGCGCGTGAGTCGGTTATCAACCAGAAGCCGTGGCAGGCGTTTGCCGCGACGCTGGAGCAAACCCTTGATATCGACGCGCTGCTGAGATTAAGCCAGTTAGACACGCTTCCTGCGGGTGAATGGCCTGCGCTGCCCGCCGCAGACGCCGGGGCAGGGCTAACGCTTGCCATCGCCGATGACGAAGCGTTCAATTTCTACTACCCGGACAACATTACGCTACTGGAGCGCACGGGGCTTAAGATTGTCCGTTTTAGCCCGTTGCACGATACCTGTTTACCCGACTGTCAGATGATCTGGCTGGGGGGCGGCTATCCTGAGTTACATGCTGCGGCGTTGGCCCGTAATGTTGCAATGCTTAACCAACTGCGGGCGGCGCACCAGCAGGGTGTCGCGATTTATGCCGAGTGCGGGGGGCTGATGTATCTCGGCAGTTCGCTGGAAGACAGCCAGGGTGATACCTGGCTGATGGCGGATATCATTCCCGGTCACAGCAAAATGGGAAAACGTCTGACCCGATTTGGCTACTGCGAAGCGCAGGCCGCGCAGCAAACGTTGTTAGCTGCAGAAGGCGAAGTGCTGCGCGGACATGAATTCCACTACTCCGATTTTACCCCTGAAACCTCCGCGGTGATGAACTGTCGCAAAGTGCGCGATGGCAAAACGCTGCAAGCCTGGTCCGGCGGCTGGCAGGTGGGAAATACCTTCGCCAGCTATCTACACGTTCATTTTGCTCAACGTCCGCAGATGCTTAACCACTGGCTGGCAGCCGCGAGGAGCGCACTATGACCATCCTCGCGTGGTGTGTTGCCTGGCTGCTTGATTTTATCATCGGCGATCCGCAGAACTGGCCGCATCCGGTGCGCTGGATTGGCAATCTGATTTCTGCGGTGCAGCGAGTTGTTCGGCGTTACTGCCATAGCGACCGTGCGCTACGCATCGGTGGCGGGGTGATGTGGATTGTGGTGGTGGGGCTGACCTGGGCTGTGTCCTGGGGAGTACTGGCGCTGGCGCACTCTATTCATCCCTGGCTTGGTTGGGTGGTTGAGGTCTGGATGATCTTTACCGTGCTGGCCGGGCGCTGCCTGGCAAATGCCGCGCAGGATGTCGAGCGTCCGCTACGTGCCGGTAACCTTGCTGCAAGTCGGGAAAAGCTGTCATGGATTGTGGGACGTGATACCTCGCAATTACAGCCACAGCAGATTAATCGCGGCGTAGTGGAAACCGTGGCTGAGAACACCGTTGATGGCATCATCGCGCCGCTGTTCTTCTTGCTCCTCGGCGGTGCGCCTCTGGCGATGGCCTACAAAGCAGTAAACACCCTTGACTCCATGGTGGGCTACAAACATGAAAAATACCGCGCTATCGGTATGGTCAGCGCTCGTCTGGACGATGTCGCAAATTATATTCCCGCGAGACTAAGTTGGCTGCTGCTGGGCGCAGCGGCATTTTTATGTCGCCATGACGGCACGCGTGCTTTGCAGATTGGCTGGCGCGATCGCTACAACCACAGCAGCCCAAACTGCGCGTGGTCAGAAGCGTCCGTAGCCGGGGCATTAGGAATTCGTCTGGGTGGTCCTAATGACTACTTTGGCGAGCGCGTTGAGAAACCGTGGATCGGTGATGCACAACGCGACATTTCGGTAGACGACATTTCCCATACGATTCGATTGATGTGGGTGGCATCGATGCTGGCACTGGCGCTGTTTATTGCGCTGCGGTGGCTGCTGGTCGGTGTAGCCTGAGGACAACACAATGCAATATATCCAGCAACCCCAGGCGATTGAGGCCAAAAGTTTCGACATTATTGGCGAGATCATCCGTGAAACCCGCCCGGACTATCAGTTTGCCAGCCCGTTACATGAAGCCATTATCAAGCGGGTCATTCACACGACAGCGGATTTCGACTGGCTGGACATTCTGTGGTTTTCCAGTGATGTGCTGGAGCAGTTCTGTGCGGCGCTTAGCCGTTCGAGCGTGATTTATACCGATACCACTATGGCCCTTTCCGGGATTAATAAAACGCTGCTGGCAAAATTCGGTGGCGAATGCCGCTGTTACATCAGCGACCCGCGGGTCGTGCGGACGGCAAAAGAGCAGGGCATTACCCGGTCAATGGCAGCCGTTGACATTGCGGTGAAGGAAGAGGGTGAAAAGCTGTTTGTTTTTGGCAACGCGCCGACAGCGCTGTTCCGCCTGCTTGAGCATGATGTGGACGTCAGTGGTGTAGTTGGCGTACCGGTTGGGTTCGTCGGTGCAGAAGAGTCGAAAGATGCACTGACCCAAAGCAATCTACCCGCCATTGCTGCGTTAGGTCGTAAAGGGGGAAGTAACGTTGCCGCCGCGATCGTCAACGCCATGCTTTATCACATGCAGGGGGCGCGATGAGCGAGTCCTTCGATACGCCGGTGTGGCACAACGGTAAAGCGCTGCGTAAAGGATATACCACGGGATCGTGCGCGACGGCGGCGGCAAAAGTGGCGGCGCTGATGGTATTGCGCCAGCACCTGATCCATCAGGTTTCTATCGTGACGCCATCAGGTGTGACGCTGTGTCTGAACGTAGAGTCACCGCATATCGAAGGACAGCAGGCGATAGCCGCCATCCGCAAAGACGGTGGCGATGATGTGGATGCCACCCACGGCATGCTGATTTTTGCCCGCGTGACGTTAAACGATAGCAAAGAGATAACCCTTCAGGGCGGGGAAGGCGTTGGCACGGTAACCCGCAAAGGGATCGGCCTGCCAGTGGGCAGTTCGGCGATTAATCGCACACCTCGCCAGACCATTGAGTCTGCGGTTCGTGAGGCGATTGGTCCGAATCGTGGGGCGCAAATTGAAATTTTCGCGCCGGAAGGCGAAGAGCGGGCACAAAAAACCTACAACTCCCGCCTTGGCATTCTGGGCGGCATTTCGATCATTGGTACGACTGGGATCGTCACGCCGATGTCAGAAGAAAGCTGGAAACGTTCACTGTCGCTGGAACTGGAAATTAAACGAGCGGCGGGGCTGGAGCGTGTCGTACTGGTGCCAGGAAACCACGGCGAACGTTTTGTGCGTGAGCAGATGGGGATCGACACCCAGGTTGTGGTCACTATGAGCAATTTTGTCGGCTACATGATTGAAGAAGCCGTACGCCTGGGGTTCCGACAAATTGTGCTGGTGGGACACCCTGGTAAGCTCGTCAAAATTGCGGCGGGGATCTTTCATACCCACAGCCATATTGCCGATGCTCGCATGGAAACGCTGGTGGCCCACCTCGCGTTACTGGGGGCGCCGCTGGAACTGCTCACGCTGGTCAGCGACTGCGATACCACCGAGGCGGCGATGGAACACATAGAAGCATACGGTTTTCAGCACATTTACAACCATCTGGCTAAGCGCATCTGTATGCGCGTCCTGCAAACGTTGCGCTTTACCAAAAATCCCCCGACCTGTGACGCCATCATGTTCTCTTTTGATAATCAGGTGCTTGGAAGTAATCGCCCGGTCGCAGAGATTGCTGAGGAGATGCAATGTTAACCGTTGTAGGGATGGGACCAGCCGGTTTGCATTTGATGACGCCTGCTGCGCGTGAAGCGGTCGCAACGGCTGATGTTCTGGTCGGTGGAAAGCGACATTTGCAGCAATTCCCGGATTTTACCGGTGAACAGTTTGTTCTCGGCGCCAATATTCTCGAACTCTTGAACTGGATTTGCGCGCACCAGGAGCAACGCGTTGTGGTGCTGGCATCTGGCGATCCGCTGTTTTACGGCATCGGGACGCGCATGGTGGCGCATTTTGGTATTGAAAATGTGCGCATTATTCCCGGTATTAGCGCGGTGCAGTACCTGTGTGCGCAGTCCGGTATTGATATGAACGATATGTGGCTGACCAGTAGCCATGGTCGCAGCGTCTGTTTCGATGAACTGGCGCGACATAACAAGGTGGCGATGGTGACAGATGCGCAGTGCGGCCCGCGTGAAATTGCGCAGCAGCTCATTGCACGAGGCAAGGGACATCGCTGGATGGTGATTGGCGAAAACTTGGCAATGGAAAACGAACGGATCCATTTCCTGCCTGTGAACGAAGTTAACGCCGACTATGACATGAATGCAGTGGTGATCCTTGATGAAAGATGAGCTGTTTTTACGTGGAGAGAAAGTGCCGATGACCAAAGAAGCGGTACGTGCACTTGCCCTCTCAAAACTTGAATTACACCGCGCCAGTCACCTGATTGATATTGGCGCGGGAACCGGCAGCGTGTCGATAGAAGCCGCGCTGCAATACCCTGGATTGCGCGTGACGGCAATCGAGCGTAACCCGGCGGCGCTCAGGTTATTGGATGAAAACCGCCAGCATTTTGCCTGTGCAAACATCGACATTTTTCCCGGTGTTGCGCCGATGACCATCGCTGAAAAAGCCGATGCTATTTTCATGGGCGGCAGCGGTGGCCATTTGACTGAACTGATTGACTGGTCAATGCGTCAATTGCATCCCGCAGGGCGGCTGGTGATGACATTCATCCTCCAGGAAAACCTCAACACCGCGCTGGCACATCTGGACCATCTTGGCGTACCGGGAGTGGATTGCCTGCAGCTACAGGTTTCCTCGCTTACCACGCTTGGCAGTGGTCACTATTTCAAACCGAATAACCCCGTATTTGTTATCGCCTGTCAGAAGGAAGGAAACCATGTCTGAGATTTTTGATCCCCGTAGCGTGTGGTTTGTTGGCGCAGGTCCTGGCGATCGCGAGCTGATTACCCTCAAAGGTTACCGGTTGCTACAGCAGGCGCAGGTTGTTATCTACGCCGGATCGCTGATTAACACCGAACTGCTGGAATATTGTCCTGCTGGTGCTGAATGCCACGACAGCGCTGAACTGCATCTGGAGCAGATCCTTGATCTGATGGAAGCCGGAGTGAAAGCGGGTAAGACCGTGGTGCGTCTGCAAACCGGCGATGTTTCGCTGTACGGTTCCGTGCGCGAGCAGGGCGAGGAACTGACCAAACGCGGGATTGACTGGCAGGTGGTGCCCGGCGTCAGCGCATTCCTTGGTGCGGCGGCGGAGTTGGGCGTTGAGTATACCGTGCCTGAGGTCTCACAGAGCCTGATCATTACCCGCCTGGAAGGACGCACGCCGGTGCCGGAGCGCGAACAGCTGGAGTCATTTGCCAGTCACCAGACATCTATGGCGATTTATCTGTCCGTTCAGCGTATTCATCGTGTGGCCGAGCGTTTGATTGAAGGCGGTTATCCGGCGACCACGCCCGTGGCGGTGATCTACAAGGCAACCTGGCCGGAAAGCCAGACTGTGCGCGGTACCCTGGCGGATATTGGCGACAAGGTTCGTGATGCGGGCATCCGTAAAACGGCCCTTATTCTGGTCGGTAATTTCCTGGGCTCGGAGTATCACTACTCCAAACTCTATGCGGCGGACTTTAGCCATGAATACCGTAAAGCCTGAGTCAATTGCGCTTTTTTGCCTGACCCCGGGAGGCGTTACGCTGGCAAAACGTCTGGCGGCCATGCTGCCGGTCACCTGTTTTACCAGTGAAAAGCTGCTGGAGGAGGGATTCATTCCTTTCGAAAACGGCTTTGCGAATACCGCCCGCGAAGCGTTTGCGAATTACTCGGCGCTGATTTTTATCGGTGCGACCGGCATTGCGGTGCGCGTGCTGGCCCCGCTGGTCAACGACAAATTTTGCGATCCGGCGGTGGTGGTCATTGATGAACGCGCCCAGCATGTCATTAGCCTGCTCTCCGGTCACGCGGGCGGTGCCAATGCGCTGGCGCGGTATCTGGCGGGCATGTTGGGCGCCGATCCGGTGATCACCACTGCGACGGATGTCAACGATATGGCGGCACTGGATACGCTGGCATTTCAACTGAATGCCCGGATGAGTGATTTCCGTTCGGCGGTGAAGATCGTTAATCAGATGCTGGTCAGTAATAAGCGGGTAGGGCTGTGGTGGGATGATGAACTGACGCAGGATGTCAGTCATTGCGACCGGCGCGGTTTTATCACGGTAACCGATCTCAATCAGCTTCCTGAACTGGATGCGCTGGTGTGTATCACCTTACGCACCAACTTACCCGATCTGCCTGTTCCGCACTGGAAGCTGGTGCCGCAGCGTGTTGTGGCCGGAATTGGTTGTCGTCGTGACACGCCGTTCCCGTTGCTGGCCGCGCTACTTGCCAGGCAACTCGAGGCCCAGCAGCTCGATCCGCTGGCGCTTAAAGCGATTGGCAGTATCACGCTGAAAAAAGATGAACAGGGACTTATCCAACTGGCATCGTGCTGTCGCGTTCCTTTCGAAACCTTTACTGCTGACGCGCTGCGTGAGCATGAACACCGCTTCCCGGCCTCATCGTTTGTTCGCAAAACGGTGGGTACAGGAAGCGTTTCCGGTCCTGCAGCCTGGCTGCTGAGCCACGGAAAACTGTTAGGCGAGACCCTGCGAGAACAGGGCGTCACTATCACTTTGGGAGTTTCACACTGATGTTAAGCGTAATTGGAATTGGCCCTGGCTCGCAGGCAATGATGACCATGGAAGCCGTTGAAGCATTGCAGGCAGCGGAAATCATCGTTGGCTATAAAACCTACACCCACCTGGTAAAAGCGTTCACTGGCGACAAGCAGGTGATCAAAACCGGGATGTGCAAAGAGATTGAACGCTGCCAGGCGGCGATCGAACTGGCGCAGGCAGGTCACAATGTGGCGCTGATCAGCAGCGGTGATGCAGGGATTTACGGTATGGCCGGGCTGGTGCTTGAGCTGGTCAGCAAGCAAAAGCTGGACGTTGAGGTCAGGCTGATCCCAGGAATGACGGCCAGTATTGCCGCCGCCTCTTTGCTGGGTGCGCCGTTGATGCACGACTTCTGCCACATCAGCTTGAGCGATCTGTTAACACCGTGGCCAGTTATCGAAAAACGCATAGTGGCTGCCGGCGAAGCAGACTTTGTAATCTGTTTCTACAACCCGCGCAGTCGGGGTCGCGAAGGACATCTGGCGCGCGCATTTGAGCTGCTTTCTACCAGCAAGAGCGCGCAAACGCCGGTGGGTATTGTGAAGTCAGCCGGACGTAAAAAACAGGAAAAATGGTTGACCACCCTGGGTGAAATGGACTTTGAACCGGTTGATATGACCAGCCTTGTGATCGTTGGCAACAAAACAACCTATGTTCAGGACGGCCTGATGATCACGCCACGAGGTTATGTGCTGTGAATTACGGTGATGTGTTGGTCATGGGCGGTACCAGCGATGCGCGCATGCTGTGCCAGCAACTGGACGCAGCCAATGTGGCCTACACCCTGTCAGTTGCGACGCCAACGGGGAAGCAACTGGCGGGAGATATCAAAGGTCAGGTGCGCTGCGGGCGTCTGGAGCGCGAACAAATGATTGCCTGGCTACAGGAAAATCGGACGCGCTGGGTGATAGACGCCTCGCATCCGTATGCCGAGATGGTGAGCCGCAACATCATGAGCGCCTGCGAAGCGGCGGGGGTATTGCTGAGCCGCTATCAACGCCCTGAGCAGTTGAGCGGTTTAACCCACCCGCAGCTTTATACCGTACAGAGTATTCAGCAAGCCTGCGAGGTTGCGCGCCGTTTCGGTGACCGCGTGCTGCTGACGACCGGCAGTAAAGATCTGGCTATCTGGCGCGAAGGGTTGCCTGAAAAAACGCTGCTGGCGCGCGTCCTGCCTGTACCCGAGGTTATTCAGCAATGCGCGGACCTGGGATTTGGCGTCGGTGAGATTTTTGCATTGTGCGGGCCGTTTAGCGCCGAGTTCAACGCTGCGTTTTATCGCCAATGTCAGGCTGATGTGGTGATCACTAAGGCATCCGGTGCGGAAGGTGGTTATCAGGAAAAAGTTCAACCCTGTCTGGATGCTGGTATCCCCTGCATCGTGATTACACGTCCGGCACCGTTGGTGACGGGAGAAGAGTTACTGGAAAGTCAGGCCGCCTTTGGGGCGCGTTTAACGCGCTGGCTGGCCGCTGCTTAAGGAGTTAGAGATGAAAAAGGCGCTTCTGGTGGTCAGCTTTGGCACCAGCTATCACGACACCTGTGAGAAAAATATTGTGGCTTGCGAGCGCGATCTCGCAGCCAGTTGCCCTGACCGCGACCTGTTTCGGGCGTTTACCTCCGGGATGATTATCCGCAAGCTCAAGCAGCGCGACGGCATTGAGATCGACACGCCGCTGCAGGCGCTGCAAAAGCTGGCGGAGCAGGGGTATCAGGACGTGGCTATTCAGTCGCTGCACATTATCAACGGTGATGAATACGAAAAAATTGTCCGCGAAGTGCAAAGCATGCGCCCGCTTTTTTCTCGCCTGACGCTGGGGGTTCCGCTGCTGAGCAGCCATGACGATTACGCCCTGCTGATGCTGGCGCTGCAACAGCAAATGCCGGTGCTTGGCGAAAATGAAAAAGTGGTGTTTATGGGACACGGTGCCAGCCATCATGCCTTTGCCGCCTATGCCTGCCTCGACCATATGATGACGGCACAGCGCTACCCGGCGCGGGTTGGGGCGGTGGAAAGCTACCCGGAAGTCGATGTGTTAATTGAAAGTTTGTCTCAGGAAGGGGTGACGGCGGTGCATCTGATGCCGCTGATGTTAGTTGCTGGCGATCATGCCATCAATGATATGGCCTCTGACGAAGAGGATTCGTGGAAAACATTGTTCAATGCGGCCGGGATACCGGCTACGCCGTGGCTCAGTGGTCTGGGTGAGAATCCTGCGGTTCGCGCTATGTTCGTGGCGCATTTACAACAGGCGCTTAATGTGGCGCTGGAGGAAGCAGCATGAGCGGAAAACTGTACGCATTAAGCACCGGGCCTGGCGCTTCCGATCTTATCACCGTGCGGGCCGCACGCACGCTGGGTACGCTGGATATTCTCTATGCACCCGCCGGGCGCAAAGGTGGCGACAGTCTGGCGCTGTCGATCGTACGTGAATATATCGGCGAGCAGACCGAAGTTCGCTGCTGCCATTTTCCTATGAGTGCTGACAGCGCCGAAAAAGAGGCGGTATGGGATGACGTTGCGGCCGCGCTGGTTCAGGAAGTCGAAGCGGGTAAGCAGGTGGGCTTTATTACACTTGGCGACGCCATGCTGTTCAGCACCTGGGTTTTTTTACTCCAGCGTATTGGCTGTCCTGACTGGTTAGAAATCGTCCCGGGCGTGACCTCTTTCGCTGCGATTGCCGCGCGGTCAAAAACGCCGCTCGCCATGGAGCAACAGTCACTGGCCGTGGTCTCCTGTACCGCGCCGGAAGCGGAAATCCAGCAGGCGTTAAAGCAGCATGACAGTCTGGTGCTGATGAAGGTATACGGTCGTTTTGCGCGCATCAAAGCGCTGCTGCAACAAGAGGGTTTGTTGGGCTGTGCATTGATGATGTCTGAAGCCACGCTGCCGGGTGAACAGTGCTGGCGTCATCTCGATGAGGTGAGCGACGATCAGCCGCTGCCTTATTTCTCGACCATTCTGGTCAATAAACAGTGGGAGTATGCACAATGAAGCTTGAACAACAGCTAAAACAGCTGTCTTTCAGCGGGTTGGCTGCGGCGCTATTACTGATGGTTGTTCCTGAACAAGCGTTCGCCATGCACATAATGGAAGGTTTCTTGCCGCCGATGTGGGCGCTGGCCTGGTGGCTGCTGTTTTTGCCGTGCCTGTGGTACGGGCTGGTGCGGCTGCGCCAAATCGTGCAGGAAGATAGTCACCAAAAAGTGTTACTGGCTCTGTGCGGCGCGTTTATTTTTGTGCTGTCGGCGCTGAAAATTCCTTCTGTTACCGGAAGTTGTTCGCACCCTACCGGGGTAGGCCTGGCGGTTATCCTGTTTGGACCGGGCGTGGTGGCAATCCTCGGGGCAATCGTCCTGCTGTTCCAGGCGCTGTTACTGGCGCACGGTGGTTTGACAACGCTTGGCGCTAACGGCATGTCGATGGCGGTGATTGGCCCGGTGGTGGGTTACATGGTGTGGAAAATGGCCTGCCGTGCGGGGTTGCGTCGTGATGTTTGCGTCTTCCTGTGCGCGATGCTGGCGGATCTCGTCACCTATTTCGTGACCTCGGTGCAACTGGGCGTGGCGTTCCCGGACCCATCCGCCGGTGCTACGGGGTCAATCATCAAGTTCATGGGGATTTTCTGCCTGACGCAGATCCCAATTGCGATAGCGGAAGGTCTGCTCACCGTAATGATTTATGACCAGTTAACCAAACGGCAGTTGATTACCGCTCAAGGACATTAACGATGAAAAAGACGCTGATTTTGTTAGGGATGGTAGTGGCGCTGGTGATCCTGCCGTTCTTTATCAACCATGGTGGAGAGTACGGCGGCTCAGACGGTGAGGCGGAGAGTCAGATTCAGGCAATTGCCCCACATTATGAGCCGTGGTTCCAGCCGTTGTATGAACCGGCAAGCGGTGAGATTGAAAGCCTGCTGTTTACGCTTCAGGGATCGCTGGGCGCAGCCGTGATTTTCTACATTCTGGGTTACACCAAGGGCAGGCAACGCCGTGATGACCGGGTTTGACAGGCTTAGCTACCAAAGCCGCTGGTTTCATGTCTCACCCGTGCGGAAATTTTTGCTCTGGCTGATGATGATGATTCTGGCGTTTACTCTGCCCCCGTTGGGGCAGGGTATTGAGCTGTTACTGATTGCCGCGCTGAGCTGCTGGCTGCTGCGCATTTCCTTCTGGCGCTGGTGTCGCTGGATGGCATTACCGTTTGGTTTTCTGACGGTCGGTGTCGTGACCATTCTGTTTAGTTTTAGCCGCGATCCGCAGACGCTGCTGGCCTGCATCCCCGTTGGAAGCTATTGGTTAGGCGTTAGCGCGCCAGGGCTTGTCACCGCCAATGAAACCTTTTGGCGCAGCCTGGCTGCGCTGGCGGCGACGTTCTGGCTGGTACTGAATCTGCCGTTTCCGCAATTGATTATCTTACTCAAACGCGCGCACGTTCCTCGCCTGCTCACTGAGCAGATCCTGCTAACCTGGCGCTTTATTTTTATCCTGTTAGACGAGGCGCTGGCTATTCATCGCGCACAAACGCTACGTTTTGGTTATCGTAGCTTGCCGTTGGGCTATCGCTCGCTGGCGATGCTGGTGGGATTGCTGTTTACCCGCGTGTTGATCCGCTACCAGCAAATGACCACCACACTGGATATCAAACTGTATCAGGGTGATTTTCACCTGTAAGGAAAAGTATGCTTGCCACTTCAGCGCTTTGGTTTCGCTATCAGGATGACCCGATCCTCAAAGGGCTAACGCTGGACTTTTCAACGCATGCCGTGACCGGGCTGGTCGGTGCTAATGGCTGCGGGAAATCCACGCTGTTTATGAACCTGAGTGGTTTACTGCGCCCGCAGGAAGGCGCGGTGATGTGGCAAGGCAAACCGCTGGATTACAGCAAGCGCGGCCTGCTGGCGCTGCGTCAGCAGGTGGCAACCGTATTTCAGGATCCCGATCAGCAAATTTTTTATACCGATATCGACAGCGATATTGCCTTCAGCCTGCGCAACCTTGGGGTGGATGAGACTGAAATCTCCCGCCGGGTGGATGATGCGCTCACGCTGGTCGATGCCCAGCATTTTCGCCATCAGCCTATTCAGTGTTTAAGCCACGGGCAAAAAAAACGTGTGGCGATTGCCGGGGCGTTGGTGTTGCAGGCGCAGTATTTGCTACTGGATGAACCTACTGCGGGCCTTGACCCATCAGGCCGCACGCAGATGATTGAGATAATCAAACGCATCGTAGCGCAAGGAAACCACGTGGTTATCTCCAGCCATGATATCGATCTTATCTATGAAGTCAGCGATGCAGTGTACGTTTTACGCCGGGGTGAAGTACTAACACACGGCTCGCCGGGTGATGTGTTTGCCCGGACGGATCTTATTGAACAAGCGGGATTAACTCAGCCCTGGCTGGTGAAGCTGCATACCGAGCTGGGCTTCCCGCTGTGTAAAACAGAGGCTGAATTTTTTAGCTGTATGCGAGAGAACGCACTGAAGGAGGCGTCATGACGCAGGCAATAATGTTGCAGGGAACGGCATCTGATGTAGGTAAAAGCGTGTTGGTCGCCGGTCTGTGTCGAATTTTTTATCAGGATGGACTGCGTACCGCACCGTTCAAATCGCAGAACATGGCGCTGAACTCTGGCATTACGCCAGAGGGCAAAGAGATGGGCCGCGCGCAAATTTTTCAGGCTGAGGCCGCCGGTATTACGCCAGATGTGCGTATGAATCCGGTGCTGCTTAAGCCGACCAGCGATCGTAAAGCGCAGGTTGTGCTGATGGGCAAAGTGGCAACCGATATGGATGCGGTGAGCTACCACGAGTACAAACCGAAACTACGGGATCAAATCCTGTCTGTTTATAACAGTCTGGCGCAGGAGTTCGATGTGCTGGTACTGGAAGGGGCGGGAAGCCCGGCTGAGATTAACCTGCGCGATCGCGATATCGTCAATATGGGGATGGCTGAAATGGCACAGTGCCCTGTCGTCCTGGTGGCGGATATCGACCGCGGCGGGGTGTTTGCCTCCATTTACGGCACGCTGGCGCTACTGCACGACCATGAACGCGCCAGGGTAAAAGGGGTGATCATCAATAAGTTTCGCGGTGATGTGGCGTTGCTGTATTCCGGGATTGAGCAAATTGAAGCGCTGACCGGCGTTCCGGTCCTGGGCGTCATGCCATGGCTGGACGTTGATCTGGAAGATGAAGATGGCGTTGCGCTGCAAAAGGGCAAATATTTGCGCACAGACAAACGCGACATCGACATCGCCGTTGTTCAGATACCACACATTTCTAACTTTACTGATTTCAATGCGCTTGCCGCACAGCCGGATGTGCGCGTGCGCTATGTTCGCCAGCCTGAAGAGTTGGCGGGGGCCGATCTGGTGATTCTACCCGGCAGCAAAAACACCCTGGGCGATCTGGTGTGGCTGCGTGAAAGCGGGATGGCGCATGGCGTGGTGCAATTACATCGTAATAACGTACCCGTAGTGGGGATTTGCGGTGGCTATCAAATGCTCGGCGAAACCATCATTGATGAAGTTGAGTCAGGACTCGGTACGTTGCCGGGTCTGGGCTTGCTCAATACCGTAACGCATTTTGCCCAGCACAAAACCACGACCCTGGTTGAAGGACAAATGTCCTCCTCGCTGCCGGACTGGCTGGCGGGTACCGCGGGATTATCCGTTCGCGGTTATGAAATTCATATGGGCGAAACGGCATTAACTGAAGAATGCCGGTCGGTGATGACGCTGCGTAAAGACGGCGGTAACGTGGCTGATGGCGCGGTCACTGCCGATGGCCTGGCGTTCGGCACCTATCTTCACGGTCTGTTCGACAGCGATGAATTTACCCGTGCGCTGGTTAATGGCCTGCGAGAACGTAAAGGGTTAGCGCCGCTGGATTCCACCTTCCATTACGCGCAATATAAATCGCAGCAGTTTGATCTGCTGGCGGATGCGATGCGGCAACACATCGATATTGAGAAAATTTATACCATCATGCAGCAACACCGGGAGCCAGTATGATGATTCTGGTGACTGGCGGCGCGCGAAGCGGCAAGAGTCGGCATGCGGAAGCGCTGATCGCAGATTCTCCAAACGTTTTGTATATCGCGACTTCGCAGATTTTTGATGAGGAGATGGCTGCGCGAATTCAGCATCATCGTGACGGACGTCCTGCGCACTGGCGTACAGCCGAACGCTGGCAACATCTCGATGAACTGATTACGGCAGCAAACGATCCACAAGAAGCCATTCTGCTGGAGTGCATCACCACGATGGTGACTAACCTGCTGTTTGCGCTGGGCGGTGACAGCGACCCGGATAGCTGGGATTACGCGGCGATGGAGCAATCTATTGAGGATGAAATTCGTTCGCTGATTGCAGCCTGTCAGCGCTGTCCGGCCAGGGTTGTGCTGGTCACTAACGAAGTCGGAATGGGGATTGTTCCGGAGAACCGTCTGGCACGGCATTTTCGCGATATTGCAGGACGTGTGAACCAGCGACTGGCGGCGGCGGCTGATGAGGTCTGGCTGGTGGTATCAGGAATTGGAGTCAAAATTAAATGAGTAAGTTGTTCTGGGCAATGCTCTCTTTTATTAGTCGCTTGCCCGTTCCTGCTCGCTGGTCGCAAGGACTGGATTTCGAGCACTATTCACGAGGCATTGTGATGTTCCCGCTAATTGGCGTGGTGCTGGGAGGGCTGACGGGGCTGGTCTTTATGGCGCTGCAGCCCTGGTGTGGGGTGCCGTTGGCGGCCCTGTTTGCAGTCCTCACGCTGGCGTTATTGACCGGGGGATTTCATCTCGACGGTCTGGCGGATACCTGTGACGGTATTTTTTCGGCCCGTCGACGCGAGCGGATGCTGGAAATCATGCGTGACAGCCGCCTGGGGACTCACGGTGGACTGGCGTTAATTTTCGTGTTGTTGGCAAAAGTGCTGGTGGTGAGCGAACTGGCTTTGCGGGGTACACCGATGCTGGCGGCGCTTGCAGCCGCTTGTGTCGCCGGGCGGGGTACCGCTGTTTTACTGATGTATCGACATCGCTACGCCCGCGAAGAAGGGCTGGGCAACGTCTTTATCGGTAAAGTCACCGGGCGTCAAACCTGCGTCACGTTGGGATTTGCAGCGATCCTGGCTGCCGTGCTTCTTCCGGGCATGCGCGGCGTGGCGGCGCTGGTTGTTACGATGGTGGCGATTTTTATTCTTGGGCAGTTATTAAAACGCACGTTGGGTGGGCAGACCGGCGATACGCTGGGCGCGGCCATTGAACTTGGCGAGTTGATTTTCCTGCTGGCTCTGCTCTGAGTCAGCCAACATACTGGAACCCTTATGCAGACTTTAACCTCTTTACTCCACGCAATCCCTTCACCTGATAGTGCTGCGATGCTGCGTGCACAGCAGCATGTCGATGGCTTGCTTAAACCGCCAGGAAGTCTTGGTCGGCTCGAGTCGCTCGCCGTGCAACTGGCCGGAATGCCGGGTCTGAAAGGCGTACCGCATGTGAATGGCAAAGCGATGCTGGTGATGTGCGCCGATCACGGTGTATGGGATGAAGGGGTTGCCGTTTCGCCTAAAATCGTCACGGCTATTCAGGCTGCTAATATGACGCGTGGGACGACAGGCGTTTGTGTGCTGGCCGCTCAGGCGGGGGCAAAGGTACATGTGATTGATGTCGGCATCGATGCTGAGCTTATCCCTGGCGTGGTGAATATGCGTGTGGCGCGCGGCTGCGGCAATATTGCACAAGGCCCGGCGATGAGTCGTTCGCAGGCCGAGGAGCTGCTGCTGGAGGTTATTCGCTATACCCATGAGCTGGCCAAAGATGGCGTAACGCTGTTTGGCGTCGGTGAACTTGGTATGGCAAATACGACACCAGCGGCGGCAATTGTCAGCGTGCTGACCGGCAGCGATGCCGAGGATGTAGTGGGCATCGGCGCTAACCTGCCGCTTTCAAGAGTAGGCAATAAAGTCGATGTTGTGCGGCGAGCAATTGCCGTCAATCAACCGGATCGCAATGACGGTATCGATGTGCTGGCTAAGGTAGGCGGGTTTGATCTGGTCGGCATGGCGGGGGTGATGTTGGGGGCGGCCTCCTGCGGCCTGCCGGTTGTGCTGGACGGTTTTCTCTCTTATTCCGCTGCGCTGGCGGCCTGCCAGATTGCGCCGCAGATTAAACCTTACCTGATCCCGTCACATTTCTCCGCCGAGAAGGGGGCTCGCACCGCGCTGGCGCATCTTGAACTGGAGCCGTATCTCAATATGGGGATGCGTTTGGGCGAAGGCAGCGGGGCCGCGCTGGCGATGCCGATTGTTGAAGCCGCCTGTGCAATGTACAACAACATGGGGCAGCTCGCCGCCAGCAATATTGTGCTTCCGGATGGTAAGGAAGCATAGTTACGTGAGTTCCTGACCCCGCCTTATGGCGGGTTTTTTTATGCGCATTTTAGGCGTAACCCACTAAAACAGATAATAAAAGCTATAATTAACGGATATCTGCTGCGGCGAAGGAAAGGAAAAAGATGCGTCGTGTAAAACTGCTTTGTTCACTCATTATGCTGCTCGTGAGTCAGAGCGCGCAGGCGGTGAGTTATCCGCTCCCGCCTGAAGGCAGTCGCCTGGTGGGGAGCCCTTTGACCATTACGGTACCTTCAGGAAACACTCAGCCGTTGGAAGCTTTTGCCGCGCAGTACGGACAGGGGTTGAGCAATATGCTGGAGGCCAATCCCGGCGTGGATGTTTTTCTGCCTAAGTCTGGCTCTACGCTGGTTGTGCCACAGCAACTGATATTACCGGATACTGTACGCGAGGGGATCGTAATCAACGTCGCAGAAATGCGCCTTTACTATTATCCCGCTGGCAGCAATACGGTTGAGGTTTTACCCATTGGCATTGGCCAGGCGGGCAGAGAAACGCCGCGTAACTGGGTGACGGCGGTAGAACGTAAGCAGGAAGCACCAAGCTGGACGCCTACGCCGAATACCCGGCGCGAATACGCAGCACGTGGGGAAAGCCTGCCGGCGTTTGTTCCTGCCGGGCCAGATAACCCGATGGGACTGTATGCGATTTATATCGGCAGGCTTTATGCCATTCATGGCACAAATGCGAATTTCGGTATTGGTCTGCGGGTAAGTCAGGGGTGTATCCGTTTGCGTAATGACGACATTAAATATCTGTTTGATACCGTACCGGTAGGGACGCGTGTGCAACTGATAGACCGACCGGTGAAATACAGCGTAGAGCCGGACGGTAGTCGCTGGGTGGAAGTGCATGAACCACTGTCACGAAACCGGTCGGAATACGAGTCTGACAGAAAAGTTCCCTTGCCAGTCACCCCCGCGCTGCGCACCTTCATCAGCGGGAATGACGTGGATATGAGTCGCGGAAATCAGGCACTGGAAAGACGCTCCGGCATGCCGGTGAATATCAGTCTGATTCAGACCCATTACTAATTTTCAAGGCGACCCTGTGACCTTTAGCCTGGGTGGGTCGCTTTTTTAATTTGATACTGCCCCATTTTTACCACGCCAATATGGTCTGCCATTAGCTGCGCCTCGTGTTCGCTGTGTGTAACCAGCAGTGCCGTTTGCCCGGCGGCACGCAAAATATCCCGCACCTCGTTGCCAAGACGCTCACGTGTGCGCTTATCAAGGCTGGAGAAAGGCTCATCGAGCAGCAGGATTTCCGGATGCGGCGCCAGCGCGCGCGCAAGAGCGATACGCTGCTGTTGACCGCCGGACAGTTCATGCGGATAACGGCTGGCATGACTGTGCAACTCCACCATTTTTAACAGCTCCGCCACCCGGACCTGCTGCTGCTCACGCGGCATACGTCGTAACCCAAAGGCCACATTTTGTTGCGCCGTCAGGTGAGGGAATAACGCATATTCCTGAAAGACCATGCCGACATGCCGTTTTTCCGGCGGCAGATGAACACCTGAACCGGCAACGCGGCGTTGCGACACATAGATCTCTCCGCTTCGCAGCCGTTCAAATCCGGCAACTGCGCGTAACACTGTGGTTTTTCCGCAACCTGAAGCGCCCAGTAGACAGGCGATCTCTCCTTTACGTACCGACATTGAAAACCCGCTCAGCACCGATTGCTGGCTGTTGCCGTAGGCAACGTGCACATCCTGGAGTCGTAATGCAATTTCTGACATTGTTACTCTCTTAACCACGGCGAGTCATCTGGTGACGCACCAACAAAATAACCGGTAGCGTGCCAGCTAAAACAATCATTAGCGCGGCGATAGCACCTTCTTCATAGGTTCCACGGGCGGCTTCTGCATACAGCAACGTTGCCAGCGTTTCGAAGTTTACCGGGCGCAACAGCAACGTTGTTGGCAGTTCTTTCATGGCATCGGCAAAAACCAGCAGGGTGCTACTCACTAACGCCGGGCGCAGCAATGGGAAATGAACCCGTGCAAATGTGCCGGCACCATTCTCACCCAACAGACGAGAAGCCTGCTCCAGCGAAGGCGGAATGCGGCCCAGGCCGGAATCCAGTGCGCCGATAGCAATCGCCTGGAAACGCATGGCACAACAAATTACCAGCAGGATCCCGGCGGACATCAGCGGCAGGCCGCGAACATCCAGTAAATCTGCCAGCCAGCGGTCGACTGCCATGGCGGGGGTTAAAAAACCAATCGCCAGAATTGTACCGGGAACCGCGTAGCCTAAAGAAGCCAGACGCATCACACCACGGCGAAATCCTGGCATCGCGTTATCTGCGGCGCTATGCCGCGCGCTCCAGGCCACCAACATACTGACGCAAACCACCACCAACGTGGTTCCCGCGGCCAGTGATAACGTATTTTGTAATGCAGCCAGTAACGAGGAGGATATAGGGCTCTCGTCACCTATACGTTTGGCGCTTTCCCAGATTAAAAACAGCACCGGGGCCAGAAAGCCCAGCACAACCGGCAGCGAAATAACGACACCGAGTAGCCAGCCACGCCAGCCTTGCACGCGGGTGGGTTGAATTTCCCGCAGGCTACGGCTGCTGAATCCCTGTTTTCTGCGGCCATAAAATTCCAGCGTCAGAATAAAGAATATAAACATCAGCATCATGCAGGCGATTTGCGCTGCGGCAGATAAATCAGAGCGAGAGATCCACGTGGTGTATACGGTAACGGTTAACGTTTGTACCCCGAGAAATTCCGACGCGCCAATATCGTTAAGCGTTTCCAGCAACGCCAGACTGATCCCGACGGCCAGTGCCGGGCGTGCCATGGGGAGTGCAACACGAAAAAAGGTCCCGGTCGCGCTGCAACCCAGCGTACGTGCAGCTTCCAACAGATGGGCCGGCTGGCTGATAAACATGGCGCGGGTTGTCAGGTACACGTAAGGATAAAGTACTAATCCGAGCAGGATTATTGCACCGGAAAGGGAACGTAAATCGGGCAGACGGAACTGTCGCGGGCTGTCAAAGCCCAGTATAAAACGGATAAAGGTTTGCAACGGGCCAATCGGATGCAGCAGATCGAGCCATGCAAAGGCAACGATGTAGGTCGGCATTGCCAGCGGCAACAGCAGCGCCCAACTGAGAATTTTTCGCCCAGGGAAATCCCATGCCGTTACCGCCCATGCGCTGCCTACGCCAATGACGCCAACCATTATCGCGACACCCGCTAGCAACAGCACGGTGTTTTTTAGCGCTGAAGGCAGTACATATGACATAAGATTATCCCAGTGGGATAAATCAGCCTGAGTGGCCTGCCAGATCAGCGCAACGATGGGGGTCAGGACGCCAAGCGCGACGCACAACGCGCCAAGATGCAACGGCGTTAATAATGACTGCGGCCCGGAAACCAGGCCGCGTAACGTCGGAAACTGCAGCGATTTATTGATCGAATCCAACTTTATCTACCAGCAAACTAGCTTGTTTACGATACTTCACGATCTCGGTGAGCGGCGTTTTATCGACGTCGATTTCACCGATTGTGGCGCTAATGACCGGGTCAAGGGTTACGCCTTTCAGTACCGGATATTCAAAGTTCGCTTTCGCATACTGCTGCTGGGCAGGCGCGGAAACCAGATATTCCATCAGCTTAACGGCATCGGCTTTATTTGGCGCATAGCGGGCAACGGCAGCGCCGCTGATGTTGACGTGCGTACCGCCATTCTCAAATGTTGGTTTAACGACTTTAATGGCATCGCCCCACTGACGAGCATCGCTGCCTTCTTTGGCGTTTTTCATATGGCCGACATAATAGGAGTTGGCCAGACCAATATCACAAATTCCACCGAGGATATCGCGGGCAACATCGCGATCGCCGCCGGTGGCTTTACGCGCCAGGTTAGCCTTCACGCCGCGCAGCCATTCTTCGGTTTTAGCTTCACCATGATGGGCAATCATCGCGGCGATCAGCGCCGTGTTGTAGGGGTGCTGACCGGAACGAATACAAACTTTACCTTTGTATTCTGGGCTGGCGAGCTGTTCGTAATGCCAGTTATCGATTGGCAGCGACTTCTCGGCATACAGTACGCGGGCGCGCATAGAAAGCGCAAACCACTGATTATCCGCGCCGCGCAGATTCGCCGGAATGGCGGCTTTCAGCGCTTCTGACTCTACCGGCTGAGTGACGCCGGCTTCAACCAAATCGATGAGATTTCCGGCATCGACGGTCATCAGCAGGTCGGCAGGGGAGTTTTTGCCTTCAGCCTTAACACGCTCAAGCATACCGTCTTTGATATAGACCGTACTTACTTTGATACCGCTGGTTTTAGTCCAGCTATCAAGTAAAGGCTGGATCAGGCCCGGTTCACGGGTGGTGTAAAGCGTTAACGTTTCCTGAGCGAAAGCCGGCAGGCTGACAGAGAAGAGGAGGGCAGAGGCAAGCGTGATACGGCGCAATCCGGTGCGAGTCAGAGCATTCATCGTTTTTATCCCAGAGTAATTGGAACATACAGTGAACCGAGTTGGGGCTCGTTCTTTTGGCTCGCGTACAATAAATGATAATCACTAGCACTTACAATAATTGCAAAGTTTAAACGATTTACATTTACACAACTTTAATCA
Source organism: Citrobacter sp. Cb041 (assembly GCF_030336655.1). Taxonomy (NCBI): domain Bacteria; kingdom Pseudomonadati; phylum Pseudomonadota; class Gammaproteobacteria; order Enterobacterales; family Enterobacteriaceae; genus Citrobacter; species Citrobacter sp. Cb041. Next base: position 546,279 of record NZ_JAOWDD010000043.1, read on the forward strand.
ACGATGTGATGCGGCATGGAATGGGGAGTTATGGCAGACTGAGCGCTTATAGAGGCAGCTTTTACACAGACGTGAAAAGCAAAAAGCCCGCTTAAGTTTCCTTAAGCGGGCTTCTTAAATTTGGCTCCTCTGACTGGACTCGAACCAGTGACATACGGATTAACAGTCCGCCGTTCTACCGACTGAACTACAGAGGAATCGTGTGAACGAGGCGCATATTACTGACCTCATCATGAGGTGTCAACAGTAAAATTAGCGCGTCATTTCAATTGGTTAATTAATCTTCAAATTCAGTGTTAATGCGTGTTTGGTGAGCGATAATCGTCGTCTCCCCGGGTATCGCGTAACCGCTCCATGGGGTTCTGGCGATAAAACTGGATGAAACGCTGCCATAAGGCAGGAAAACGCGGAGCAAATAATTCAGGAGCACTGAAAAAATACTCGGATAGCACGGCAAAGCATTCAGCAGGATCAGTCGCTGCGTAGGCATCTATACTGCACGCAGTTTCTCCAACCAGATCGATCTCATCCTGAATATTGTTCATTGCAGCATGCAGGTCGTGTTCCCAACCGGCTATATCGCGCAGGGGAATCGCCGGAATACCGCTGGCACGATCGCCATTACGCATATCAAGCTTGTGCGCCACTTCATGGATGATCAGATTAAAGCCGGAGGCATCAAAGGAATCCTGAATATCAAGCCAGTTGAGGATTATCGGGCCTTGTTGCCAACTCTGCCCGGACTGTACCACGCGTTGATTATGCACCAGCCCAATATCGTCTTCCCATTCATCGTCTACGACAAATGGGGCAGGGTAGATGAGAACTTCATGAAACCCGTCGAGCCACTCAATCCCCATTTCCAGAACAGGTAAACAGAATAGCAGAGCAATGCGCGCACTTTTTAGCGGGTCCAGCTCAAACCCCTGAAGAGCGACTAATCTTTTTTGTTGTAAAAAGCGCTCGGCCAGGGCAATAAGTCTGGCTTGTTCTTGCTCGGTGAGATTCACCAAAAGGGGAATAGCCAGGGCGTCGTCCCACGGCCAATCGTCACTCCGGGTTGCTTCTTGTTCTTTCCAGGGCCACTTAATCATCGTTTTGCTCGCAAACTCGTCACTTGAACGAAATTGACGGAACTGGGTCTGTTAAAATGCCAAATTACCTGGCATCATGGCAACCGCCAAAACGGAGAGATGCCAGAGCGGCTGAATGGACCGGTCTCGAAAACCGGAGTAGGGGTAACTCTACCGGGGGTTCAAATCCCCCTCTCTCCGCCACTATTCAAACACTTAGCACACTTCCTTTCAACGACTCATGTCACACTTGGTATAGTGTTGGTATATTCACTTGGTATAAAACTCGCCATCATCATCTTCTGATTTGCCCAATACTGGAAGATCCAATGTGGGAGAAATTTTCACTTTTCTGTCATAAACCACAACCTGGCTTTCAGTTTTGTGACCTGAGAATACTTGCTTTTACTTACTCTAGCCTTCGTAATCCGATATTCCCTTGGCTTTGAGATCATGAAAAGTACACGGCAGTTTTCTATCTGGTTTTTTTCCTGCTACAGATGACCGTTTCCCGTCCGTCCAAAGTCTTTGCAAGTTCGATGGCGTTATGAAGCCGTTCGGTCCAGACCTTTATTTGCGTAGTCCCGGTCTTTCCTTGCTGAATAAAAATGCCTTCCTCGCTTATTTGCGACCATTTGAGTGAAAGAACATCAGACAACTATGCGAACAGTTTACGTACCAGCGCAATACACCCCGATACCGGGAACGCTGACCCAGCCGGTGGTAGCTCCATTACCTCCAGTGCGCTGACGTACTGCGAGATCGTAATCTGGATTAAACCTCTTCTTGCAGCAATAGAGAAGGCAAACAACCAACTTGCAGGGATTAGATAAATTGAAGAGATAAAAAGGCAGAGGCCGGTTGGAAGCGATGCGGGTAATTAGAAAGCATAAAAATAATCTCGCCCTATCGGATCATGTAAATTAATTGTAAGTGTGTTTTTTTAATTTCTCATTAATTAATGACATGAACGTGTTTGTCCGAGATAATAACCGCCTCGTTAATTCTTTATGGTTTTTTTTACTATACTATAACCACAGCGACGTGCTGGAAAATAAATTGGAGTTTTCCATGAAATTTTACTCAATGAACATATCTCCTGATCAATCTAAGAACAAGGATAGAAAAAATGATGATGAGGAAAAGAATAAAACTAAAAAAACACAAAAGTAAACATAATGCTTTGTTGTTTTCTTAGTAATTTAAAGGTGGTTTTATGACAGACCGTCCTGATATAGTTGAACCGATACCTGAAGATTTACCCTTCCCTGGAGAAGATAAACCAATTTATCCAGATGACGGAGAACCCTCAGAGCCAGAGAATCCCGAAATTGACAGGGATTCTCCTAAATGATATGTATCATAATAAACCGTCGTAATCTAGGCGGTTTATTATGTGATGAGAAATCGATGAGAACTGCGTGTGAATGAATTTAAAAAATATAAACTGTGAGTTTTTATTTTCGCTGGTTAAGTGTTCTTCGTTATAAATGGCTCGGTATGAGCCATTTATGCTTTAACGGCGGCCCAACAAAAAGCCAATTATAAATGCGGTAGTCGCGGCTACGGCGACGCAAGTTATTGGATTGGACTCTATCTGACTCTTGATGTTATCTGTACTGGTTCGCACTGCATCACTTGCTCTGGATGCGTATTTTCTTGCAGTATCATTAAATTTATGCTCAGGTGACTCCAGAGCCTCACCGTAACTTTCCTCTAGTTCACCATGAATAATATGGTTTTTATCTTTTTTTGTACCAAACATAAACTAAATCTCCAATAATTAATTATCTATAAAGTATAGCAGTTAGAATAAATATACATGGAAATCGCTGGTAATGATTTAACATATATTAAAATGTTCTAATGAATCCCATTTGATATAGATTCAAGAACTATATGGAATGCCGTGTGATATCTAACCTAGAATCAAAGTGAATCGATGCCTAAAATTATTGGATAAATAGTTATGACTGTTTTTTTGCGTAGTACTGTAACAGGAAAAATCGTGACACAAGATGAATGGTTACATTCGTTAAATGAGTGGGAAGATGAAGGCGGTTCATATTATCATGCTGATGAATTTGTAAATAGACCCGTTTTAGTTCCATGCGTTTTTTGAGATCTCGGCAAATAATGGTGCTGTCGGTATTCCTCCGGTGTCATATTGTTCAGTGATTCATGCGGACGTTCACAGTTATATTCTGACACCATTTCTCCGTGATTTCCCGCACTTCATTCAGCATTCTGAAAAGATAAAAATCGAGTATTTCTGTACAGTATGTCCGGTTAAATCGCTCAATAAAAGCGTTCTGCGTCGGCTTACCCGGCTGGATAAATTCCAGTTTTACTGCATATTTCTCTGCCCATTCAGCCAGAGCCAGTGAGATAAATTCCGGATCGTTATCAATGCGTAGCATGACAGGATAGCCGCGATTTGCGGCGATCCTGTCGAGTACACGGACCATCCGCAGAGCTGGCAGATTCAGATCGATTTCAATCGACAATGCCTCACGGTTAAAGTCATCAACAACATTGAACGTGCGAAAACGACGGCCACAGACCAGGGCATCATGCATAAAATCGACAGACCAGCTCTGATTCAGCGCTTCCGGCGTGGCCAGTGGCGAGGGATTACGCACCGGCAACCGCTGTTTGCCCTTACGACGAAAGTTCAGCTTCAGCAGACAGTAAATACGGTGGATCCTTTTGTGATTCCACGGGTGTCCCTGCCGCCTCAGAACCTGAAAAAGTTTCGGAAAACCGTATCGTGGGTATCGCTCAGCCACTGCCTGCAACGCGACAATAACGGGTTCGTCACGCGTGGTATCCGGACGGTGATGGTAAACCGTTCTGCTCAGGTTCAGACTCCGGCAGGCCTGACGGATACTGAGTCCAAATGTCGTTATCAGATGAGTGACCAGCTCACGCTTAAAGGCTGGTTTTAAAGCTTTTTTTCGATAACGTCTTTCAGCGCCCGGCTCTCAAGGCTCAGGTCGGCAAACATCTG
>NZ_JAOWDD010000002.1:0-296 GCF_030336655.1 Citrobacter sp. Cb041
CACTCTGAAGTTTTCTTGTTTTTTTGCAGTAAGGAATGGTGGAGCTATGCGGGATCGAACCGCAGACCTCCTGCGTGCAAAGCAGGCGCTCTCCCAGCTGAGCTATAGCCCCATTGTAGTTAAATCTCGTTTAACCTTAATTTCTGTTGAGGCAAGGCGTGGTGACGCGAAGCATACTGAAGTATGTGAGCATCGCCGCAACGCAGCATCAGCAGAAATTTGGTAGGCCTGAGTGGACTTGAACCACCGACCTCACCCTTATCAGGGGTGCGCTCTAACCACCTGAGCTACAAGCC
>NZ_JAOWDD010000003.1:0-344 GCF_030336655.1 Citrobacter sp. Cb041
ATTTCTTTTCCCTCCGGTCTGTCGACCATATTCCCCTCTGAATTTCTCTCTTGCCCCTGAAATGGGGACATATAAGATGCGACCTGCCATGTTTGCCCATAGTCTTTAGATATTTTATATGCCCCAGGTTCCCATTCAGGCACCAGAATATACTGTTCTGAAGGATGAATATATTCTCCCGTAAATACCATGTATATTGGGTTGCTATAAATTGACTTATGAATATTTCTTTTTATATCATGATAAACAACATATCCTTCACAATCATATCCGATCAGTTCCAGATAACGATTATCATCAAATCGATAAATAATCTGTGAGGGTGATTTTGTACAGGCAGAGAC
>NZ_JAOWDD010000004.1:0-666 GCF_030336655.1 Citrobacter sp. Cb041
TACCCTGGAGATTCAGGTCTGATGTGGGCATTCACATACTCGCCATTGGATTTATGCTTGCCTGGCCTGTAGAGATAATACGTGTCATCAAAGAACTTATAATCTATACCCGGACCGCCGGGTTTTAGACGCGGATCGTCAAAAGGGTATGAACTCATATACAAATGATTCTGCGAAGTGGTAATAAATGCCTGATTATTGACCACCACCACTCTTTTGATTTCTTTTCCCTCCGGATAATCACGCATTACCCCATCTGAGTTTCTTTCCAGCGCCGGGAAAGAAGCCATATAGGTTGCGACCCGCCATGTTTGACCATAGTCTTTGGATATTAGATAAGCCGTTGGTTCCCAGTCTGGAATGAATATATATTTATCGGATGGGTGGATATAGGCCCCAGTGAAAACCCTGAAGGAAGCAAATTTACCATCAATTAACTCTTTGTGAATATTTCGTGTGGTATCATGATACCAAAGCGCGCCATCACAATTGAAGCCTTTCAATTCCAGATAGCGGTTATTATCATAGCGATAAATAATCTGCGAGGGTGATTTTGTACAGGCAGAGACGGCGCATAGCGAGATTGCTCCGATTATTATTTTTAACATGCTTCTCAGTTTCATCATTTATCCTTAAACGTTAAGCGACTCAGGCATATCCCATTGC
>NZ_JAOWDD010000005.1:0-281 GCF_030336655.1 Citrobacter sp. Cb041
CTCAGAAGTGAAACGCCGTAGCGCCGATGGTAGTGTGGGGTCTCCCCATGCGAGAGTAGGGAACTGCCAGGCATCAAATTTAGTGTGCTGATATGGCTCAGTTGGTAGAGCGCACCCTTGGTAAGGGTGAGGTCCCCAGTTCGACTCTGGGTATCAGCACCAGTTTTTCGGTTAAAGTTTGGCACTTAGAAAAGAATTTGTCTGGCGGCTGTAGCGCGGTGGTCCCACCTGACCCCATGCCGAACTCAGAAGTGAAACGCCGTAGCGCCGATGGTAGTGTG
>NZ_JAOWDD010000006.1:0-846 GCF_030336655.1 Citrobacter sp. Cb041
CGAATATAAACATAAATCGGGTCAAACGTCCCGGCAGGGTGTACCAGAATATAATCCCTGAATGGGCGTTCTCCCGGTGCCGGCGTTTCCGTTGACCACGGGCTGTTGATTTCACTTTCAGGGTAAACCAGCACACTCGAAGGGACGTATAGGTGGTCTTGATTACCGGTATTTGAAGGTGTTACGTATCACTCGTTGGGAGACAAATAAAGCAGGTTATCAGACAAAATAAAGGCCGGAACAAAGCCCAGCCATTCACTCTCAATCAGGATTTACTCATCGCGAAAACCGGGTTTGCCATTGGCTTTGCGCCACATTTTGACCTGTTGGACTACGCCCTCGGGGCTATCATCCTGCCCGTCTTCAGGGTAGAAGATAAGGTCAGATCCAGCGGGGTGCTCAGCCAACCTTCTGAATTCTCTTACCAGCTTGTTTCCTTCCTCCTCAGTTTCAGTATCGGCTAAGCAAATTTTACGCACTAATTCTAAAAACTCGCTTTCCGTGTAGTCTGAAATGGATTTCTGATCAAACACTTTATTCCCCTTTAGCTGATGAATGAATTTCAATATGGCGTTTTGACGTAGTTACTCCCATGTTATCTACATTGTACACTTCACCTCCTTGGCTTATCGGGGTGATATGGTGCAACTCGTAACGCTCTCGGCCTCCGACAGAATCTTGTTCCCTGGTAAATGGGGAGTTTCCTTTCTGGATATGTGTCAAGTTATTAGACCTAAATTGTCGGCTCAGTTCTGGATCTTTTGAAACCTCCAGCCAGAAAGCCTGCCTGAAGTCGTCAAAATTGGAGAAGGTGCGTCCACGCAGTTTGTCAGCAATCTGAGACGG
>NZ_JAOWDD010000007.1:0-298 GCF_030336655.1 Citrobacter sp. Cb041
TTTGGAGCGGGAAACGAGACTCGAACTCGCGACCCCGACCTTGGCAAGGTCGTGCTCTACCAACTGAGCTATTCCCGCTTAATCTTCGTCTTTCGAACCACTACTGCGTTGGCTGCCTTCATTCGCCTAAGTCACTTACTTTAGTAAGCTCCTAAGGACTCATTCAGTTGCCGCCTTGTCGCAATTCGAAATTCTGCGATTGGTGGTCTGTGCTTTACAAGCACTTTCAAATTTTGGAGCGGGAAACGAGACTCGAACTCGCGACCCCGACCTTGGCAAGGTCGTGCTCTACCAACTG
>NZ_JAOWDD010000008.1:0-300 GCF_030336655.1 Citrobacter sp. Cb041
TCACTCCCTGCAGACGCAAAAAAGCCCATCCGGCAGGATGGGCTTCTTCACTTATTTGATGCCTGGCAGTTTATGGCGGGCGTCCTGCCCGCCACCCTCCGGGCCGTTGCTGCGCAACGTTCAAATCCGCTCCCGGCGGATTTGTCCTCCTCAGGAGAGCACTCACCGACAGACCACAGATAAAACAAAAGGCCCGGTCTTTCGACCGGGCCTTTCGCTTTTATTTGATGCCTGGCAGTTCCCTACTCTCGCATGGGGAGACCCCACACTACCATCGGCGCTACGGCGTTTCACTTCTGA
>NZ_JAOWDD010000009.1:0-150351 GCF_030336655.1 Citrobacter sp. Cb041
TTGTTCCGTGTCAGTGGAGGCGCATTATAGGGAGTTATTTCAGGCTGACAAGGGGAAATTTAAAATAATCTTCCGAGTGCCTATTTTTCCACCAAAACAGCCTAAACAGCCAGTTTTTCGAGCGTCTTAAAGCCATAACGCTGCAGCACGGGCAATAATTGTTCGGCTTCTGCCGTCATTGCCATGCAGAATGCGACATTCTCATCAGTTGATTTCGCGTCTGGCGCTTCATGTTCTAATAACCAGGCCGTACGACGCGCAATCGCGGCACCAGAATCCACCAGCCGCGTCCCCTCGGGCAGGACCTGTAAAAGTTCTTCCCGTAATAGAGGGAAATGGGTGCATCCGAGCACCACCGTGTCAGGTGGTTCCGACATCCGCAGCCAAGGGCGCAGGACACGACGCAGTTCTTCCAGAGAAACGGTTTCACCGTGCAGCTTCGCTTCCGCCAGTTCCACCAGCTCAGCGGAACCCAGCATCGCTATCTGACATTCGTTAGCAAACCGTGCAATCAACTCATGGGTATATGAACGCTTCACCGTTGCACGCGTAGCCAGCAGTCCCACCACACCATTCGCCGTGAGTCGCGCCGCCGGTTTAATGGCAGGCACCACGCCCACAACCGGAAAGGCAAATTTCTCACGTAATGCAGGGAGCGATACCGTGCTTGCTGTATTACACGCGATGACCGCAAGAGAGAGGGGATAGCGCTGCTGGACCGCAGTCACAATCTCAACAACACGTTCGACGATAAACTCCTCGCTCTTCTCTCCATAAGGAAAGGCGACGTTGTCGAAAGCGTATATATAGTGGAGATCCGGCAGAAGACGCCGGATCTCGTCATAGACCGACAACCCACCGACGCCGGAATCAAACACCAGCACGGTGGGACGCGGATCAGAAAGTGTAGCTGCCAGACAAGGTGTATTCCCGTCCTGCAGTTGCGTAGCCATAAACTGTCTCGTAATCTTTATCGAACAGGTTGGCGATTTTACCACGAACTGTCAGTTGTGAGGTGATTGGATATGACACGCCAAGATCCCACAGGCTAACCCCACCCATTTTTACTGGCTGGTAGGTTACGTAGTCAGTGTCATAACGCGTTCCCAGGTAATGATACGTCAGGCCCCAGTCAAAATCATAAACCTGCCAGTCGAGCTGGTACTTCACCTGGTTTTTAGAACGGCGTGCGAGCGGCTTGTCCGTAATCGCATTGCGCGAATCGACATAATCGTAGCTCAGCGTATGTGCCAACGGCCCGGTATCAAAGTTTGCGGTCGCTTCCACACCTTTAATACGAACTTTACCTTCGTTAAAGTATTTCTCGGTATGCGGGTCGTAATCGATCATGTCATCGATATCATTACGATATCCGGATACACGCCAGTTCACGCCCGCCGTTAAGCCTTCAAACGCCCCTTCCCATTGCTTACTTTGTTCAGGATCCAGGTTCGAATTACCGTAATAACCATGCAACTGTCCGAGATTAGGCGCTTTGTAAGATGTACCGTAGGACGCAATAAAGCGATAGCCTTCAATAAACTCCCATCCGGCGCTGGTCTGCCATGTGCCATGACGGCCAAACTCGGAGTTATCATCACTGCGCGCCGCACCTTCAAAGGTAAAGTCGCCCAGTTGCTGCAACCCGGTCAGGTAGAGACCCGTATTACGCTGATCGTAACCGTCCGTGACATACCCGGTGCCAGGCGTCGTGGTTTGCTTTTGCCAGTCAACGCCTGCGCCTACGTTACCGTGACCAAGCACCATACTGTTGGACCACTGAACATTATATTGCTTCATATCATCCAGTGTGGCCGAGGAGTCATAGCGGCCATAATCCGGATCATAGTTGTAATCTTTACTATGGCTATAGCTGGAAACCAGTTGTGACTGGATAAGCTCGCCATTAAAGCGCAGCCCGGCATCCCAGCTTTGGCTATAGAGCTGACGGGTATCCACTAACGGCGTCCCAGGATAATAATACGCGTCATAATCTGTTCGGTTATCATAGCCGTAGCCGCGAACAAACCCGCTCCATGTATCGGAAAAGTTATGTTCCAGCGCGCCATATAGCGTCTTACTTAAGAAACCGTCTTTGTCGGGCTGAGCCTGAGAGCCAGTGCTACCGTATGCGACAACATCAAAACCTTTGGTATAGGCATAATCGCCCATTAATGTGACGCGCGTATTTTCGCCAAGCTGTTGTTGGGTTGAGACATCATAATTCTGATACCCATTGCTCCCCACACCAGCAGTGAGTTCCGTCCCCGGCTTTTCACGCGTGGTAATGATATTCACCACACCACCAATCGCATCAGACCCATAAACCGCCGACCGCGGCCCACGAATGTATTCGATACGTTGCACTAACGAGACTGGGAACTGGCTAAGATCGGCTGCGCCGCTAACCCCTGCCAGGTTCAGACGCACGCCGTCAATCAACACCAGCACATGGCTGGCATTGGTGCCGCGAATAGAAATAGACGAATTTTGTCCCATACCACCGTATTGGGCGATATCCACGCCCGGCAGGCGACGAAGCACATCATTGACGGAAGTGGATTGCCAGCGATCGATGTCCTGACGCGTAACAACGGTGATAGGGGCAAGTACAGCGCTACGAGGCTGCTGAAAACGGTTGGCAGTGACGACGAGAGTATCTGGGCTAGTGTCCTGCGCCCAACCCGAAAATGCTGTGACGGACAGCGCCGTGCACAGCAACGATTTTTTAATCATTGTAAAGCATCCACAATATAAGAAGGATGCCGCAGGTCCCACCGATAGTACGCGATGATGAAAACCAGATGCGACGTTAGCCGGCAGGTCTTCGGGCTTGGAGGCAACTTAAAGAGATGATGACTTCCCACGGCAAGCCGCAGTGTCTGCACCAGGTGCGCTCATCTCCTACCTTCCTTACCGCTGCGCGTCAGCTCCAGATTCACACTGGATTCCCTTTTAACTCACAGGACCGGAAAACGGATGCTACAGTTTGTTACAACCTGGTGTCCAGACCGCGCATCACAATATCGGAAATCATCAATGACTGGACATCTGTTGAGCAATCCCTACAATCCCCGCGTACTTTTATTTTTCAGGACGCATCATGACCCCCGAACACCTTCCGACAGAACAGTACGACGCCCAGTTAGCTGAAAAAGTAGTGCGTCTGCAGAGCTTAATGACGCCATTTTATGCACAGGCTCCGGAAGTGTTTCGCTCGCCGGTCAGCCACTACCGTATGCGCGCGGAATTTCGTCTGTGGCATGACGGGGATGATCTGTACCACATCATGTTCGACAGCCAGACCAAAAGCCGTATCCGCGTCGACAGTTTCCCGGCGGCCAGCGAGCTTATCAACACGCTGATGACGGCAATGATCGACGGCGTTCGCAACAACCACGTCCTGCGCCACAAACTGTTCCAGATTGATTACCTCACTACCCTGAGCGATCAGGCGGTGGTATCGATGCTGTACCATAAAAAGCTGGATGATGAATGGCGTCAGGAAGCTGAAGCGCTGCGGGATGCGTTACGGGCGCAAAACCTGAACGTGCATCTGATTGGCCGGGCAACCAAAACCAAAATCGAGCTGGACCAGGATTACATTGACGAACGCTTGCCGGTTGCGGGTAAAGAGATTATCTACCGCCAGGTTGAGAACAGCTTCACCCAGCCGAATGCCGCCATGAATATTCAGATGCTGGAATGGGCGATTGATGTCACCAGGGGATCAAAAGGCGACCTGCTTGAGCTGTACTGCGGCAATGGCAATTTCTCGTTAGCCCTCGCACAAAACTTCAACCGCGTGCTGGCCACTGAAATCGCTAAACCGTCCGTGGCTGCTGCACAATACAACATTGCGGCTAACCATATTGATAACGTACAAATTATCCGCATGGCGGCCGAAGAGTTTACTCAGGCGATGAACGGGGTTCGTGAGTTCAACCGTTTGCAGGGAATCGATCTGAAGAGTTACCAGTGTGAAACCATTTTCGTTGACCCACCGCGCAGCGGTCTGGACAGCGAAACAGAGAAAATGGTGCAGGCGTACCCGCGAATTCTGTACATCTCCTGTAACCCGGAGACATTGTGTAAGAACCTGGAAACGTTAAGCCAGACGCACAATGTTTCACGCCTGGCTCTGTTCGATCAGTTCCCGTATACGCACCATATGGAGTGCGGAGTATTACTGACCGCCAAGTAAATGATGTCCTGGCCGGGGGCGCTTCGCTTGCCCGGCCTACAAATATTACTCCACGATTTCCTGTCTACGGTTACGCACTTTAAAGCCGATCCAGAACACCAGAATCACCGACAGAACCGCCGGGAAGAAGTTAGAGCCAATATCCGGATATTCAGCGCGTACCACAGTGCTGTACAACAGAACGCCGAGAATAAAACAGGCGGCGGCCAGGCCCGGTAACCCCACAGGCATGGTACGGTTTTGATAGCGTTGATGCAGACAATAAACCGTCAGCACTAGCGAAATAATTGGGAATACTGAGAATGGCACAATGGAGCTAAACAGCGCCGCAAATGTGCCATTGATCGATAAGCCAGCAACCAGCGCCAGCAGCAGCGTACCTTTATCTTGACCTGACTGTTTCATTGCTCGTCCTTCTCGTTACTCGGAGTGATGCGTCATCTTCTCTTGTTCACGGCGGTACCAATAAAATGCGCCCTTCGCGATCATGCGCAGTTGCAATACCAGCCGTTCTTCCAGCTGTCGACGCTGCTCGGCGCCAACATCCAGTGCTTCTGCCCCAGCGCTGAACACAATGGTGACCATGGCTTCGGCCTGCGCTTCAGTAAACGCACGAGGCATATGGTTTTCGAGTTCGAGATAGTCCGCAAGTTCCGCAATGAAGTGCTGAATTTCACGAGCGACCGCTGCACGAAACGCTGCGGAGGTTCCCGAACGTTCGCGCAATAATAAACGGAAGGCGTTGGGATTGTTGCCGATGAACTCCATAAATGTTGAGACCGAGGTGCGGATCACACTCCCGCCCTTCGCGATACGCTGACGCGCCTGACGCATCAACTGACGCAGCATCAAACCACTCTCATCCACCATCGTCAGGCCGAGTTCATCCACATCACGGAAATGGCGATAAAACGAGGTTGGCGCAATGCCCGCTTCACGAGCGACTTCGCGTAAACTGAGGCTGGCAAAACTACGCTCAGCGCTGAGTTGACTAAATGCGGCTTCTACCAGCGAACGCCGGGTTTTTTCTTTTTGTTGCGCTCTAACGCCCATCACGATGTCTGAATCCTTCCACATACCTTGCTGGCACTATACCAGAGATTCGGCGGTTGGCATGGCTTTGTGAATGATTGTTTACGCGCAGTTTGTGCTTCGAGTTCGCAAAAAAGCACAACGATAATTGGGTTATCCCGACAACGATGTTACTATTCTGTTGCTTTTATGTATAAGAACAGGTAAGCCTGACCATGTCACATTCCTACGATTACGATGCAATAGTAATAGGTTCCGGTCCCGGCGGCGAAGGCGCTGCAATGGGTCTGGTTAAGCAAGGAGCGCGCGTCGCGGTGATTGAGCGCTATCATAACGTCGGCGGAGGCTGTACCCACTGGGGGACCATCCCGTCGAAAGCCCTCCGCCACGCCGTCAGCCGTATTATTGAATTCAATCAGAACCCACTTTACAGCGACCACTCCCGACTCCTTCGTTCTTCTTTCGCCGATATTCTCAACCACGCTGATAACGTTATTAATCAGCAAACGCGTATGCGGCAAGGATTTTACGAGCGCAACCACTGTGAAATTTTGCAAGGAAATGCCCGTTTTGTTGATGAACACACACTCGCCCTTGAATGCCACGACGGCACGGTGGAAACGCTGACCGCGGATAAGTTCATCATCGCCTGTGGTTCACGCCCCTATCATCCGGTGGATGTCGACTTTTCCCATCCCCGGGTTTATGACAGCGACTCTATCCTGAGCCTGCACCATGAACCCCGCCATGTTTTGATTTATGGCGCGGGAGTAATTGGTTGCGAATATGCGTCGATCTTCCGTGGAATGGACGTCAAAGTTGATTTAATCAACACCCGCGATCGTCTGCTTGCGTTCCTCGATCAAGAGATGTCCGACTCGCTCTCTTACCACTTCTGGAACAGCGGAGTGGTCATTCGCCACAACGAAGAGTACGAGAAGATTGAAGGTTGCGATGACGGCGTCATCATGCATCTGAAATCCGGTAAGAAACTGAAAGCCGACTGCCTGTTGTACGCCAATGGCCGTACCGGTAATACCGATTCGCTGGCGCTGGAAAATATTGGGTTGAAAACCGACAGCCGCGGACAGTTGAAGGTCAACAGCATGTACCAGACGGCGCTGCCGCACGTGTATGCCGTAGGAGATGTGATCGGCTATCCGAGTCTGGCATCGGCGGCCTACGATCAGGGACGCATTGCCGCCCAGGCATTGGTAAAAGGCGAAGCTACCGCGCATCTGATCGAAGATATCCCGACCGGGATTTATACCATTCCGGAAATCAGCTCCGTCGGGAAAACCGAGCAGCAGCTCACGGCCATGAAAGTTCCATACGAGGTTGGCCGCGCCCAGTTTAAACATCTGGCACGTGCGCAAATCGTGGGTATGAGTGTCGGAACGCTGAAGATCCTGTTCCATCGCGAAACGAAAGAGATTCTGGGGATCCACTGCTTTGGGGAACGCGCGGCCGAAATTATTCACATCGGTCAGGCGATAATGGAGCAAAAAGGTGGTGGTAACACCATCGAATACTTCGTTAACACCACCTTTAACTACCCAACCATGGCGGAAGCCTATCGGGTAGCAGCGCTAAATGGCTTAAACCGCCTGTTTTAACGTACTGTCGAAATGGCCATCCATTGACCCACGGATGGCCTCTGCCAGCTGTTCATAACGGCTGCGCAGCGGCGAACCTGGACGATACACCAGGCCAATCGTACGGCGCGGTTCAGGCTTGATGCAGGGCAGATAGACAACGCCATCACGCTTACGCTCCGGCGGCACGGCCAGCGCGGGCAGTAAGGTAATACCGCTGCCTGCCGCCACCATGTTACGCAGCGTTTCCAGACTGGTCGCCCGGAAATGGGTATCCTCATCGGCACCCGCTTCAAAGCAGAAGCCCATCGCCTGATCGCGCAGGCAGTGGCCATCCTCTAGCATCAGCAGTTTCTCACCCGCCAGATCGGACATCGGTACACAGTCGCGGTTTGCCCATGGGTGATCTTCATAGATCGCCAGCAGCATAGGCTCATCAAATAATGGTACTTCGATGAACGCCTCACTCTCTTTCACCAGCGCCAGAATGACGCAGTCGAGCTTACCGCTATCCAGTTGCGCCAACAGCTGATGCGTCTGCGCCTCATGGAGATACATTTCCAGTTTTGGGAAGGTCTGGTGCAACATAGGAATAATATGCGGCAGCAGGTATGGCCCCACCGTTGGGATCAAACCAATATGCAGCGGTCCAGACATTGTCTCGCCTTGTTGGCTTGCCATCTCCTTGAGCACTTTGACCTCGCGCAGCACGGTGCGCGCCTGATCCACCAGCAGTAAACCTGCCTGAGTGAACAGCACTTTGCGACTCGTACGCTCCAGCAGCATGACGCCAAGCTCATCTTCCAGCTTGCGGATCTGTCCGCTCAGCGTTGGCTGACTAACGTGACAGGAGTCTGCCGCTCGTCGGAAGTGACGATGTTCGGCTAGCGCCACCAGGTATTCAAGATCACGAATATTCATTATTCATCCTCCATCGCCACGATAGTTCGTAGCGATAGGTAGAATAGCAACGAACGATTATCCCTATCAAGCTTTCTGTTTAATAATGCACCACAGAAACGGAACGGTACCCCTTTAACCCTTGAAGCTACTGTCCGTTTTGAGAGTTTCTCTCATACTCGAAATAACTAAAGCCAACGTGAACTTTTGCGGACCTTGAGTCCGCATTTTTTTTTGCGCCCGGCGCGAATACATTCAAAAAAATATATACAAAATATAAATTACATATTTCCATTCGATTATTTAAATGAAAATCGTATTAAATTAAAATAATCAAAAACATTTTGTATCATTTATATATTTGACGCCCTATCAGGTTCATAAATAATAACCGCGCGATATTCAATATATGGCAAATCGCAAGAACACTCGTTTCTTCGCCACTCTAATTATTTAGAGTACATTCACCCATATTTTTCTAATATTTATCGAATGGAATCTTTTATGAAACTCAATACTATTTCGCGATATTTTCTCGCGGCAGGCCTGATGTCGTGCGCCGCAAACGCATTCGCCCTGGAAGCCTGGAGCGGTCAGTCAGGTGGAAACACCATTGAAGTTATTTTTGACAGTAAAGTTTATAGTAACCGCTGGTATGTAAATGCCGATAATTGCCCACAGGGCGCGTCCGCTGAAAACTGGGATAATCCGTGGAGTTATGTGCGCGATGCCACAAAAGCGGAAATAGACCAATACGGCAACCCAACGACCTGTGACGCGGGCAGCGCCACGCCGGTCGCCCACGACGCATTCAGCGCAGAAAAAGATTATGCCAAAGATGATATTGTCGCTTATCAGGATGTGACATATGAAGCGTCCAGGCCCATTCCGGCTTATTCCTTCACCCCAGGTGCCGACAACCCGTGGAAACTCTATACGCCAGTACCCGACTGGAGTTCCAGCCAGGTTTATAACAAAGGGGATGAGGTCAAAGTTGACGGCCAGTCTTATGAAGCGCTGTACTATACCGTTGGCGAAAATCCTTCTATTGCAGGTAACCAGAACCCGACCGGCACCAATGGCCGTCCGTGGAAACCGTTAGGCCCAACGGTCGAATTCACCCAGGAACAATTTAATAATGCCCCACAGATCAACTCCATTGCGCTTTACGAAGCTGGCAAACTGGCGGTGTACAAAGGGATACCTTATGTCGCTCAGACGAAAGTCAAAGGCGTTATGCCGGATGATAACAACCCGTGGGCGATTTATACCAACTGGGCAGGCACCAAAGAGCGCGTAGGGACGCCGAAAAATCCGTGGCCTGCCCACGTTTATGCGCCATACGTCGACTTTAGCCTGAACAGCATTCCGGATCTGGCAAAACTGGCGAAAGAGCAAAATATTACCCACTTCACCATGGCGTTTGTCGTCGCGAAAAGCGGCGAGCAGTGCATCCCAACCTGGGGTACGGCCTATAATCTGCAGGATTACTCACAGTACAGCAAAATAAAAGCGCTGCGTGAAGCTGGTGGCGATGTGATGGTTTCCATTGGCGGAGCGAATAACTCCCCGCTGGCAGCAGCCTGTAAGAATGTTAAAGACCTGCAAAAACTCTACTACGACATTGTTGATAACATGAACCTGAACGTGCTGGATTTTGATATCGAAGGCACATGGGTGGCCGATCAGGATTCCATCGATCGCCGCAACCAGGCAGTAAAAGAGGTTCAGGCTCAGTGGAAAGAGGAAGGTCGCAAAGTCGGTATCTGGTACACCCTGCCAATTCTGCCGACCGGTCTGACGGCTGAAGGTCTGTATGTACTGGAAAATGCGCGCCATGCCGGCGTTGAGCTGGCTGGTATTAACGTGATGACCATGGACTACGGTAACGCCGTCTGCCAGTCAGACGGCACCGAAGGGCAGAACATTCACGGTAAATGCGCCACATCCGCTATCGACAACATGTTCACCCAGTTGAAGAAAATCTGGCCAGAGAAATCTGACAAAGAGATCAACGCCATGATGGGCACCACCCCGATGATCGGTTACAACGATGTACAGGGCGAAGTGTTCTATCTGTCCGATGCGAAACTGGTAATGGAAGATGCGAAAAAACGCAACCTCGGCATGATTGGCGCGTGGTCAATGGCACGCGATCAGCCGGGCGTGGCGAAGCAGGTCAGCCCGGAGCACAGCGGCATGACCGCACAGCAGGCACCGATGTACGCATACAGCCAGGTATTTGCGCCGTTTACTCACGCAGATGAAAAAGAGGTCGTCACCGGTGTTTATAAATCACGGAAAAACAACCTCTGCCTGGATGTCAAAAACGGTCAAATCCGGAATGGCGATCGTTTGTTCACCTATGCCTGCTCCGGCTCCAACAACCAGACCTTTAAATTTGATGCCCGTGAACATCTGGTAATTGGCAATAGCCAGAGCTGCCTGGATATTCAAAACGGTTATAATGTTGAAGGCAGAAATATTATTTCTTACACCTGCCACACCCCGACTGATACCAACAAAAATCAGACATGGACCTGGCAAAACAACAAGTTCGTCTCACAGAAGGAAGGCACGCAACGTTGTATGACGGTGGGTAACGACGGTTATGTCACCTTAAGTACCTGCACCGACAATAACGTCGCCCAGGAATTTGAAATTTATCGTCCGTAAACTGCTATCCAGGATAGAAACATGACAAGGCCATCCCTCGGGATGGCCTCTTTTATTACCGACGTTAAATCAGACGCGCCTTCGCGTAGTCGATCGCCTGCGCCACCTGCTGTGGCGACACGCCGCCTTTCGCCGCACGTTTATCCAGGCACGATTGCAACGAGAGGATCGGATAAACGTCCTCGCCAATCACCTGACTGAACTTTTGTAAGTCAGCAAGCGACAGCGCTTCCAGCGGTTTGCCCTGACGAATCGCCTCGACCACCGTCTCACCCACAATATGGTGTGCTTCGCGGAACGGGACGCCTTTTGCTACCAGATAATCCGCCAACTCGGTGGCGTTAGCATAACCCTGCTGCGCCGCTTCCTGACAACGCGGACGTTTCACCTGAATGCCATCCAGCACCAGCGCAGCCATATGCAGACAGTCCAGCCAGGTGTCGAGCGCATCGAACAGCCCTTCTTTGTCTTCCTGCATATCTTTATTGTATGCCAACGGGAGACCTTTTAAGGTCATCATCATGCCGGTCAGCGCACCCTGCACGCGACCGCATTTGCCACGGATCAGCTCCAGCGCATCCGGGTTTTTCTTCTGCGGCATCAGAGATGAACCCGAAGTTACACGATCGGACAGCTCGACAAAACCCGCTTCGCCGGTATTAAAGAAAATCAGGTCTTCAGCAAAACGCGACAGGTGCACCATGCCGATAGAAGCGTTGGAGAGTAACTCCAGCACGTGGTCACGGTCAGAAACACTGTCCAGACTGTTACGCGTCGCCGAGGCAAAGCCCAGCCAACCGGCCAGCTGCTCGCGATCGATTTCATACGCCGTACCCGCCAGCGCGCCGCAGCCCAGTGGACTGACGTCCAGACGCTTGAGCGAATCCTGCAGACGGCTCTCGTCACGCGCCAACATTTCGACATAGGCCAGACACCAATGAGCAAACGTCACCGGCTGCGCACGTTGCAGGTGGGTGTAACCCGGCATGACGGCGTCCTGGTTATTCTCTGCCGTCACCACCAGCGCACTTTGCAGCTGACGGTTGGCCGACAGTAATTCAATAACCGTGTCTTTACACCACAGTTTAAGATCGGTCGCGACCTGGTCATTACGGCTACGTCCGGTATGCAGTTTTTTACCAAGCTGGCCGACTTTATCAATCAGCTTACCTTCCACCCAGCTATGAATATCTTCGGCATCGCTTTGCAGGATCTGCTGCGGATTAACGCGAACCTCTTCCAACAGAGTGTTCAGCGCCTCTTCCAATTGCAGTTGTTCATCGGCAGTCAGTACGCCGACCGTTACCAGCGCTTTAGACCAGGCCACAGAGCCGACAATATCCTGTTCTGCCAGGCGGTAGTCAAAACGCAACGAGTCGTTGAACTGTTTGAACCGCTGATCTGCTGCCTGTGTAAAACGCCCACCCCAAAGTGCCATAACTTGCTTCCTTAATATCTTGAATTTCAACGCCGGATGGCGCTTAGCTTATCCGGCGTACAGGTTCGATTCACGTAGGCCCGATAAGGCATAACCGCCATCGGGTACAAAATAGTTTACGCTAAAATCCGCGTGCCAATTGGCATGCCGTTAAACAGCGCCGGCAGTTGCTCGGCATGACGCCAGGAGGCAATATCCACAGGGCGACCCAGCGTGCGCGCGGCATCCAGCGCCGCATTGACCTTCACGATCATGCCGTCAGTAATAATACCTTGTTCAATCAGTTGTTCCGCTTTCGCGGCGGTCATTTCGGCAATACGCTGGCCTTTACCATCCAGAATACCGCTTACGTCAGAGAGCAGGATCAAATCCGCACCCAGGGTTGCCGCCAGCGCCGTTGCCGCCTGATCGGCATTAACGTTCATCAGCAGTCCGTCTTCAGTAACACCAATAGAGCTAACTACCGGCAGAAAACCGCCTTCCAGCAGTGTGTTAATCAGCTTAGGCGAACCCGGCTGCGCCAGTCCAACATGACCCAGCGCTTTATCGAGCGGCGTCACTTTTACGCTATCGCCATCACCAAGATACAGACCCACGGATGCGATGTGGTGCTTTTTCGCCCAGGCCAGTAAGGTTTTATTCGCTGTTCCCGCCAGGGCGCCGGTAATAATGTCAATTTGATCGGCTGGCGTGACGCGCAGACCATTTTTCTTTTTCACCGGCAGGTTCAGCTGCTTCATCAGATCGTCAACCACGCAGCCGCCACCGTGCACAATGACCAGCGGTCGCTGATGCGACTCACGATAATTCACCAGTGCGGTAAACAGACGCTCCAGCGCCTCTTCGCTATCCAGTAAAACGCCGCCCAGCTTGATAATTAATGGATTCATCGTTGCACCCTTAAATAAGAGACTGAGTTTCAGCAAAGCCAAAACGAATATTTGCGCACTGCATCGCCTGTGCCGACGCGCCTTTCAATAAGTTGTCTTCAGTTGCCACCACGATCAGGTGCTCACCCTGTACGGCAAACCCGATATCACAGAACGGTAAGCCAACCACGTTCTTCAGCGCCGGAACGCCTTTGTCATACAGACGCACCAGTGGCTTATCGCCATACGCCTGTTGCAACGTTTGAGCCACTTGCGCATGGGTTACGCCCGCTTGCAAACGGCAGGTGATGGTTTCCAGAATTCCGCGCGGGAAGTTGCCCAGATGCGGGGTGAAGATCACCTCCGCACCAAGGTGAGTAGCGATTTCCGGCTGATGGCGATGGGTAAACACGCCATACGGCTGCAGGCTCACCTCACAAAAGCTGTTGGAAATAGCCGCCTTACGTCCCGCGCCGCTCACGCCGCTGGTGGCGTTAATTACCGGCCACTGGCTGAGATCCAGCAGCCCGGCATCAATCAGTGGTTTCAGCGACAGCTGCGCCGCCGTCGGGTAGCAACCCGGCACGGCAATCAGATTCGCGTCTTTCAGTTGGTCTGCGCTCCACTCCGCCAGTCCATAAACCGCCTGCTCCAGCAGGTCGGGATGCTGATGGGTAAAGCCGTAATATTTTTCATAGAACGCGCCGTCGTTTACGCGAAACGCGCCCGAGAGGTCAAACACCACGCATCCGGCCTGCAAAAACTGCGGGGCCAGGTCATGGCTCACCTCATGTGCCGTTGCGAGGAACACAACGTCCACCCCTGCGCTAAACTCGCTGATATCTGACATTGGCTGTAACGGTAAATCGACAATGCCTTTCAACTGCGGATGCAAATCGGAGATTAATTTTCCTGCATCATTGCTTTGCGCTGAGACGGTCAAAGCGGTTATGGTCATATCAGGATGGCGATTTACATAGGTCACAAGCTCTGCGCCGGCATAGCCACTGGCGCCCACAATCAGCGTATTCAACATCGGGGCTGCTCACCTTCTTAGATTCTGTTGCCAGATATAAGCCTTTATCACCTCACCTTACACTTGGTGGGTTTTATTACGCTCAACGTTAATGTATTTTTATTCACAAATACTGCATGAATATTGATACTATCATGACCCGAGGTGTGTCAACAATGAAAAACAATTTACCGCCATTTATCGAGATATACCGCGCTCTGATTGCCATGCCGTCGATTAGCGCCACCGAAGAAGCGCTCGACCAAAGTAATGCAGGTTTAATCACTCTGCTGGCGGACTGGTTCAAAGATTTGGGCTTTAATGTGGAGGTCCAGCCGGTTCCCGACACGCGCAATAAATTCAATATGCTGGCAAGCATTGGACAGGGAGCCGGTGGTTTGTTGTTGGCGGGCCATACCGATACCGTCCCCTTTGACGACGGACGCTGGACGCGCGATCCGTTCACCCTGACCGAGCATGACAATAAGCTCTACGGTTTGGGTACGGCAGATATGAAAGGCTTCTTCGCCTTTATCCTCGACGCGCTGCGTGACGTCGACGTCACTCAACTGAAAAAGCCCCTGTACATTCTGGCCACTGCCGATGAAGAGACCAGCATGGCGGGAGCGCGTTATTTCTCTGAAACCACCGCTTTACGCCCGGACTGCGCGATCATTGGCGAACCCACTTCTTTGCAACCGGTCCGCGCGCACAAAGGTCATATCTCTAATGCGATTCGCATTTTGGGACAATCGGGTCACTCGAGCGATCCGGCTCGTGGCGTGAATGCCATTGAACTGATGCATGATGCCATCGGTCATATCATGAATCTGCGAGATGATCTGAAAGAGCGCTATCACCATGATGCTTTTACCGTCCCTTATCCGACGTTAAATTTGGGTCACATCCACGGCGGCGACGCCGCCAACCGAATCTGCGCCTGCTGCGAGCTGCATATGGATATTCGCCCACTGCCCGGCATGACGCTTAACGATCTCAATGGCTTACTTAACGACGCGCTGGCCCCGGTCAGCGAGCGCTGGCCAGGTCGCCTGACGGTGTCGGAGCTACATCCGCCAATTCCAGGCTATGAGTGCCCACCAGATCATCAACTGGTACAAGTGGTTGAGAAACTGCTGGGCGCACAGACAGAAGTGGTGAACTACTGCACCGAAGCGCCGTTTATCCAGACGCTTTGCCCGACGCTGGTGTTAGGGCCTGGCTCCATTAATCAGGCGCATCAGCCGGATGAGTATCTGGAAACTCGTTTTATTAAGCCAACCCGCGAATTGATCACCCAGGTTGTGCATCATTTCTGCTGGCATTAACCGCTTATCGCCTCGCTAACCCTTTAGTGGTAAGCGAGGTAATTTATTAACATTTCCATAAGCAAAGCTTATTTGATTCGATGTGAATTAAATAACGTAAATTCCCGTCATTTTTTCGTTTGCTGAACCGATTTCGCAGCAATTGACGTCACGACTTTTACGTGGCTTTATAAAAGACGGCTAACATACAAAGTCCGAGATATTTCGTGTCACAGCAAGGCGGCAAGCGAGCTCATACCAGGAGCTTACATAAGTAAGTGACCAGATGGGCAAGCGCAGCCAACGCCGATGTCGCGCGAAAGATACAGGACGCATAAATTAAAGATGGGGTGTCTGGGTTAATATGAACGAACAATATTCCGCGTTGCGTAGTAATGTCAGTATGCTCGGCAAAGTGCTGGGGGAGACCATCAAGGATGCGCTGGGAGAGAACATTCTTGACCGCGTAGAAACAATCCGTAAGTTGTCCAAATCATCCCGCGCCGGCAATGAAGTCAATCGCCAGGAGCTGCTCACTACGCTGCAAAACCTGTCTAACGACGAGCTGCTGCCGGTTGCCCGCGCGTTTAGCCAGTTTCTGAACCTGGCCAACACCGCCGAGCAGTACCACAGCATTTCGCCAAAAGGCGAAGCAGCCAGCAACCCGGAAGTGATTGCTCGCACTCTGCGTAAACTGAAAGAGCAGCCCAACCTCGATGAAGCCACCATCAAAAAAGCCGTCGAATCTCTCTCCCTGGAGCTGGTTCTCACTGCCCACCCGACCGAGATCACCCGCCGTACGCTGATCCATAAAATGGGTGAAGTGAACGCCTGTCTCAAGCAACTTGATAACAAAGACCTCGTCGATTACGAGCGCCATCAGTTGATGCGCCGTCTGCGCCAGTTGATTGCCCAGTCCTGGCATACGGATGAAATCCGCAAGCTGCGCCCAAGCCCGGTTGATGAAGCCAAATGGGGCTTCGCGGTGGTTGAAAATAGCCTGTGGGAAGGCGTACCAAATTATCTGCGCGAGCTGAACGAACAACTGGAAGAGCATCTGGGCTATAAGCTGCCCGTTGATTTTGTCCCGGTTCGCTTTACCTCCTGGATGGGCGGCGACCGCGATGGCAACCCGAACGTAACAGCGGATATCACCCGTCACGTGCTGCTACTCAGCCGCTGGAAAGCGACCGATCTGTTCCTGAAAGACATTCAGTTTCTGATTTCTGAGCTGTCGATGGTGGATGCCACACCGGAACTGTTGGCGCTGGTGGGTGAAGAAGGCGCAGCAGAACCTTACCGTTATCTGATGAAAACCCTGCGTTCACGTCTGATGGCAACCCAGGCCTGGCTGGAAGCCCGTCTGAAAGGCGAGAAATTGCCGAAACCTGCGGGACTTCTCACCCAAAACGAACAGCTCTGGGACCCGCTATATGCGTGCTATCAGTCTCTGCAGGCCTGTGGCATGGGCATTATCGCCAATGGCGAATTGCTCGACACCCTACGCCGCGTGAAATGTTTCGGCGTACCGCTGGTACGTATTGATATTCGTCAGGAAAGTACCCGTCACACTGAAGCCCTTGGAGAACTGACCCGTTATCTGGGCATTGGCGACTACGAAAACTGGTCGGAAGCGGATAAACAGGCTTTCCTGATCCGCGAGCTGAACTCCAAGCGTCCGCTGCTCCCACGTAACTGGGAGCCGAGCAACGACACCCGCGAAGTGCTCGACACCTGCCGGGTCATTGCTGAAGCCCCGTATGGCTCTATTGCCGCCTATGTTATCTCAATGGCGAAAACACCATCGGATGTACTGGCCGTACATCTGCTACTGAAAGAAGCCGGTATCGGTTTTGCTATGCCGGTTGCCCCGCTGTTTGAAACGCTGGACGACCTCAACAACGCCGATGACGTCATGTCTCAGCTCCTGAACATTGACTGGTACCGTGGCTTTATTCAGGGCAAACAGATGGTCATGATTGGCTACTCTGACTCCGCAAAAGATGCGGGCGTGATGGCGGCCTCCTGGGCGCAATATCAGGCGCAGGACGCGTTGATCAAAACCTGCGAAAAAGCCGGTATCGAACTGACGCTGTTCCACGGTCGCGGTGGCTCCATTGGTCGCGGTGGCGCGCCTGCGCATGCGGCGCTGCTTTCTCAACCACCAGGCAGCCTGAAAGGCGGTCTGCGCGTGACAGAACAAGGGGAGATGATCCGCTTTAAGTACGGCCTGCCGGAAGTGACCATCAGCAGCCTGTCGCTGTATACCGCAGCAATTCTGGAGGCCAACCTGTTACCGCCGCCAGAGCCGAAAGATAACTGGCGTCATATCATGGATGAGCTTTCCGATATTTCCTGTGAGCTCTATCGTGGATATGTACGTGAAAACAAAGACTTCGTCCCTTACTTCCGCTCCGCAACGCCAGAGCAGGAACTGGGTAAATTACCGCTCGGTTCACGTCCGGCAAAACGTCGCCCAACCGGCGGGGTAGAGTCTCTGCGCGCCATTCCGTGGATTTTTGCCTGGACGCAGAACCGTCTGATGCTCCCGGCGTGGCTGGGTGCAGGCACCGCACTGCAAAAAGTGGTTGAAGACGGTAAGCAAAGCGAACTCGAAGCAATGTGCCGCGACTGGCCATTCTTCTCCACACGTCTTGGCATGCTGGAAATGGTTTTCGCCAAAGCAGACCTGTGGCTGGCAGAATACTACGATCAGCGCCTGGTCAAAAAAGAGCTGTGGCCGCTGGGTGAAGAGCTGCGTCAGCGCCTGGAAGCCGATATCGATGTCGTGCTGGCGATTGCCAACGACTCACATTTGATGGCCGACCTGCCGTGGATTGCCGAGTCCATTCAGTTAAGAAATATTTATACTGACCCGCTGAATGTCTTACAGGCTGAGCTGTTACACCGCTCACGCCTGGCGGAAGAGCAAGGCAATGCACCGGATCCGCGCGTTGAACAAGCGCTGATGGTGACAATCGCTGGTGTCGCAGCCGGCATGCGTAATACAGGCTAACGTCCCCCCTCGTCGCCTTCGTGCTATTGTACGAAGGCGACAACAAAAACTGCTGTCATAACCGCTTCTTTTTCAATATATTCCCGCCTGAATATATTCACATTGTGAATATATCAACAGCAAAACACGATCCTAAGATCGTGATGCTTAAGTTCCTCTTAATATTAAGTCGCTACTCTTGGCGCTACGATTAAAGACAGGCTCACATTATGCAATCCTTACAACTCCAGTCTAAACCTAAATTTAGCTGGAAAGCCCTGGGTTGGGCGCTCCTCTATTTTTGGTTTTTTTCCACTTTACTCCAGGTCGTTATTTGTTTAACCGGATATAGCGGAACTAATGGATTACGCGACTCCTTGCTATTCAGTTCGCTGTGGTTAATCCCGGTATTTTTATTTCCAAACCGTATCCGTATTATTGCTGCCGTCATTGGCATGGTGCTATGGGCGGCCTCGCTGGCTGCTCTGAGCTATTACGTCATCTACGGACAAGAGTTCTCGCAAAGCGTTCTGTATGTGATGTTTGAAACCAATGCGAACGAAGCCAGCGAATATCTCAGCCAGTATTTCAGCCTAAAAATTGTTCTTATCGCCCTGGCCTATACGGCTATCGCTATTCTGCTGTGGACGCGTCTGCGCCCTGTTCATATTCCATCGCCCTGGCGCTATCTGGTGTCGTTTGCGTTGTTATACGGTTTGATTCTGCATCCGATAGCCGTTAACACTTTCATCAAACACAAGCCGTTTGAAAAAACGGTAAATGGTCTCGCCTCACGCATGGAGCCCGCCGCACCGTGGCAATTCATCTCCGGGTATTATCAGTACCGTCAGCAGTTGACCTCACTCAATAGCCTGCTGAATGAGAACAATGCCCTGCCGCCGCTGGCTAACTTCAAAGATAACTCCGGCGATGCCCCACGTACGCTGGTGCTGGTCATTGGCGAGTCAACGCAGCGTGGTCGCATGAGCCTGTATGGTTACCCGCGCGAAACGACGCCAGAACTGGATGCCTTGCATAAATCCGATCCTAACTTCACCGTATTCAATAATGTCGTGACCTCACGTCCGTACACCATTGAAATCCTGCAGCAGGCGCTGACCTTCGCCAACGAGAAGAATCCGGACCTGTACCTGACTCAACCGTCTCTGATGAATATGATGAAACAGGCAGGTTATAAAACCTTCTGGATCACCAATCAGCAGACGATGACGGCTCGCAACACCATGCTGACCGTGTTCTCTAAGCAGACGGATAAGCAGTTCTATATGAATCAGCAGCGTACGCAAAGTGCGCGCGAATATGACAGCAATGTGCTGGCGCCATTTAAAGAAGTACTGGCCGACCCGGCACCGAAAAAGTTCATCATCGTGCACCTGCTGGGTACGCATATTAAGTACAAATTCCGCTATCCGGATGGTCAGGGTAAATTCGATAACAATGTCGACCATGTTCCCCCCGGCCTGGATGATGATGAGCTGGAAGCATACAACGATTACGACAGCGCGAATGTCTACAATGACCATATCATTGCCAGTCTGATCAAAGACTATAAAGCGACCGATCCGAACGGCTTCCTGCTCTACTTCTCCGATCACGGGGAGGAGGTATACGATACGCCACCGCATAAAACGCAGGGTCGTAATGAAGACAACCCGACGCGCCATATGTATACGGTACCGTTCCTGCTGTGGACCTCTGAAAAATGGCAGGCTGCACACCCGCGTGACTTCTCACAGGATGTGAATCGTAAATACAGCAGCTCAGAGCTTATCCACACCTGGTCTGATTTAGCGGGATTCACCTACGACGGTTTCGATCCGACCCGATCCATTACCAGCCCGCAGTTCAAAGAGACGACCCGCTGGATTGGCAATCCGTACAAAAAGAATGCCCTGATTGATTACGATAGCCTGCCGTACGGCGATCAAATCGGTAATCAGTAATACTCGTATCGGCCACTCTTAAAGAGTGGCCTTTTTTTATGATGGCGGTTACTGTTTCCCCTGTCTGCTGCCTGCAAGGGATTAACATGTATCACGACGTCAGCCATCTTCTCTCCCGCCTGATTAACGGCCCCACGCCGCTGCGCCAGGTTTATTTTGCCAGCACCAGTAGCTCAACGCCGGAGCTGGCGTATCAGGTCGATTTTCCCCGGCTGGAAATTGTGCTGGAAGGTGAGTTCACCGATAACGGAGTTGCTGGCGCATCCGCGACGTTACTGCCTTGCGATGTGCTATTCGTTCCGGCTGGCGGCTGGAACTTTCCGCAGTGGCTCACACCGGTCACCACGCTCAGCATTCTGTTCGGCAAACAGCAACTGGGTTTCAGCATCGTCCAGTGGAACGGCAAGCAGTATCAAAATCTTACCCGCCAGCACGTCGCGCGGCGTGGGCCACGAATTGGCTCTTTCCTGCTGCAAACGCTCAATGAAATGCAGATGCAACCGCAGGAGCAACAAACCGCCAGGCTAATCGTTGCGAGCTTACTGAGCCACTGCCGCGATCTGCTGGGCAGCCAGATCCAGACCGCATCACGCAGTCAGGCGCTTTTCGAAGCCATTCGCGACTATATTGATGAACGCTACGCTTCGCCGCTCACCCGAGAATCCGTCGCGCAGGCGTTTTACATCTCACCCAATTACCTCTCCCACCTGTTTCAAAAAACGGGCGCTATCGGGTTTAACGAATACCTGAATCACACGCGACTGGAACACGCGAAAACGCTGCTGAAGGGTTATGAGCTGAAGATCAAAGAAGTGGCGCACACCTGTGGGTTTGTTGACAGCAACTATTTCTGCCGCCTGTTTCGCAAAAATACCGAACGTTCGCCGTCAGAATATCGTCGGCAATACCACAGCCAGCTGACGGAGATAAAAGCTAATCCAAAGTAAGATGTGTGTGCTGTGGTGCAGAAAGCAGCTTTCGCACGGCGCTCATCACCCGCTGCGGCTCTCGCAGAAATGCGCTAATGCCCGACTGGACGTATCGGCTCTGCGTAAATCGCTCGGCTCCTGCCAGTTCAATATCGGTAATGAGCAACACCGCATCAGCGCGGTTAATATCTTCTTCCGTCAGGCGATTTTCGGTACCCAACGCGCCCTGAGTTTCAATCTTGATGCTCCATTTCTCCTGCTGGCAGAGTTTCTCCAGCCGTTCAGCAGCCATATAAGTATGGGCCACGCCGCTTACGCACGCGGTGACTGCAACCAGATATCGTACAGGTGCGATGGCCATACTATCCTCCTACTGTTACCTGAAATCCGGCGCATTCTGCCATCTTACGTATAAAATCTATCTCTTGCGCCGACGGGACGGGCACTTCTTTCATCGACCAGGGTAATCCGAGCAGCTTGTATTTCGGTTCGCCATATTGATGAAACGGTAGCAGGTGCACCTGCTTTATGCCCAATGATGACAACAGCGTCAACGCCTGCTGCGTGTTCTCTACATTCATCGTGAAGCCCGGAATCAGCGGCAGGCGAGGTATGACATTAATTCCTTCAGCGACCATTAGTCGTAAATTCGCCAGCACGCGCGGCAGGTTCATATTAATGGTCTCACGCGCCAAATGGACATCCATAATTTTGAGGTCAAACAGCACCTCATCGCACTCTCTTGCCAGCGATAACAAACGACTGGCTGGCGCATCGCCAGCCGTTTCAATCGCGCAGCGAACATCCCAGCGCCGCAGACGTTGCAGGAATCGTACGGCAAAGGGCGCTTGCATCAGCACTTCACCACCGGAAAGCGTCACCCCCCCGCCAGAGGTGCGAAAGAAAATATCATCTTTCATCACTTCACGTTCCAGCTCATCCAGTGAGATATCACGACCAATACGTTCAAACGCACCGGAGGGACACTCATCAGCATCACGTAGACAGGGTGTACAGTGCAGGCATTTACTCTCCCGCCGTACTGTTTCAATACGTGGGGAGAGAGATTCAGGGTTGGCGCACCACGGGCAGGTATGCGGACAACCTTTAAAAAAGACTACCGTACGAATACCTTGTCCATCATTCAGTGAGTAACGCTGAATATTAAATATACGCGCGACGTCCTCGCCACGTGGGTCAATAACCTCACAGCTGATGCGCGGTGCGGCGAATGATGTCATCCTGGATCTCCTTCGACAGCTCGACAAAGAAGGCGCTGTAACCCGCCACGCGCACCACCAGCCCGGCGAAATCTTGTGGGCGCAGCTGCGCCTCTCGCAATGTGTCGGCATTCACCACGTTAAACTGGATGTGCTGGAGCTTGAGCTGGGTAAATGCCCGCAGAAAATCCGCCAGCTTGCGTAAACCAGCCTCACCTTCCAGTGTGGCTGGCGTAAACTTCACGTTCAGCAAAGTCCCATTGGAAAGCAACGTGTTATCCAGCTTGCTGACCGATTTCAATACCGCCGTCGGCCCTTGCATATCCTGCCCCAGCATCGGCGACAGCCCTCCGTCCGCCAACTGTTCCCCGGCGAAGCGACCATCTGGTGTCGCTCCGACGACCGAACCCAGCGGCACGTGCGCAGAGACAGTATATGAACCCGGCGTAAATTGCCCGCCGCGTGGATTCTGGTATTTCTCTACCTCTTTACAGTAATGACGCAGCAGTTCGGCGCTGATGTTATCTACATCATCAATATCGTTGCCGTATTTTTCGAAGCGGTTAATCAGCCTGGCGCGAATTTTCTCGCCTTCCGGGGTAGCAAAGTTGTCTTTTAGCACCGACAAAAGTTCGTCAAAAGTTAAGCGCTGTTGTTCAAATACCAGTCCATTGAGCGCATGCAGCGAATCGCTCAGGTTCGCAATGCCGATCCCCTGTACGCCGGAGAAGTTATAACGCGCGCCGCCGTCGGTAATATCACACCCTTTATCCAGGCAATCGCTAATAAACGAGGAGAGCAGCGGCACCGGCGCCCAGTCGCGATGACCGATATCGCAGATGTTACTGCCTTCGACCATCAACGTAATGTAGTGGCTGATTTTGGCACGAATATGCTTCAACAGGTCTTCGTACGTCAGCGCGCGATTGCCTTCGTTCTCATGCAGGCAGATTTCCATTACTTTCAGCAGATTAAACATGGCGATGTCGTGCAAACCGTATGTTCTGCCTGGAATAGACAGCTCGACACAGCCGACTACCGCGTAATCTCGCGCATCTTCCAGCGAGACGCCACGGTTAAGAAATGCGGGCACCACCACTTCATCATTAAAGATTTGCGGGATACCGGTCCCGAGGCGAATGGTCTGTGCCGTTTTCATCAGGAACGGCGTATCGATCAACGCGTTCGTGCGCACACCGAGATTTGGTTGCGGCAGTTGTACGCTCTGATAAGCATCAAGGCAGAGAAACGACAGTACGTTTACCGCACTACGACCATTCTCCGTTAATCCCCCAAGCAGTGCGGTGTAACCCGTTGGGAAGCCAGCGAAATAGCGCGCGCTGCTGGTGGATCGCAGCAGTACAATGTCATTGCATTTCACCCATAGCGATTCGAGTATTTCTTTTAAGAATGCAGGATCTTCCCCCTGCGTCAGCGAGGTCTGATAAAACGGCAGCATATACTGGTCGAAGCGTCCGAGTGAGAGCGAACTGGCGTTGGACTCATATTGCAAAATAATGTTCATGTACCAGAACAGCTGACATGCTTGCCAGAAGGTTTGCGGTTTATGCTGGGCGTTATGCCGGGAGTTTTCAGCAATCGTCAGCAATTCCTGACGTCGCTGCGCATCCGGGCAGTTTTCCGCCATTTTTTCTGCCAGCAGGGCGTAACGCAGAATGTGGCTTTGCGAAGCCTCAAGCAGCAGCAGCGCAGCCTGATAAAAGTGGTTATCCGCCTGCTGCAGACAATGCGCCCGCATCTGCGCTACCAGTTCGCCAAGCCCGAGATTCAACAGGCGTGGATAATCAATAATGATATGCCCCTGACCTTTATCCGTCTGGTTAACGCTAAAAATCTGCGTACGGACAGCGGCTTTTACCTCATCGGTCATCTGACCGTTGATGAAATCTTTCATCGACCGCTTTTCCCAGTACGGATACAGCACATCGCGATAGAGATGTTTATCCTCTTCGCTGATGTCAAAACGGTCCTGCGGACGGGTTGGAAACTGCTCCAGCTCGTTGAGCAGCCAGTAAGGATCCATTTCCGGCGACATTATGCCCGCCCGCGGTTTAACGGTGCGGTTCCCGGCTATCAGTTCCTCATCACGAATCGATATTTCAACGTGCTCAAGAATATATGCGGTGGCTTTCGCCCGCCGCAGAATAACCGGCTCTCCCTCCGTCTGCTGGTGGCTGGCGGTATATAGCAGCGCACGCTCAAGCGAAATTTCGCGGTTATTTTGAAACAGAGCGTTTTTTAAACGTTGGATACGGCTAGTCATGAGGAACTCCTGTAGAAAAACTGATGCCAGATGACGCTGTGCTTATCTGGCCTACGTATCAGTAGGCCGGATAAGTCGAAACCACCTTCCGGCAAACAAACCGTTATGCGGTTTGCGCAAGGTGTGCGCCAATCTTGTTCATGATGGCGTCGGCACGTTTCACTGCATCGCTGATGTTGACACGAACGATAGTTTTGCCCGCAAAACGCTCTTCAAACTTAATACCAATGTCTTTGGTCAAAATGACCATGTCGGCTTCTGCCACATCCGCCGCGGTCAGTTCGTTTTCCAGACCGATCGACCCCTGAGTCTCAACCTTTACTTCCCACCCCTTGGCTTTAGCGGCGCTTTCCAGCGCTTCAGCGGCCATATAGGTGTGGGCAACGCCAGAAGGACATGCAGTTACTGCGATAATCTTGGTCATGACTCATTCCTCGCTTAATTCATTTCAAAATCTAAATCCAGGTCGTCTTCTTTCTGGTCGACCTGAGACACTTTTTTCCGCGCCAGACTTTTCAGTACGTTAACGCACACTGCGGTCACTACAGCCCCTACGGCAACCGCCGCGATATAACCCAATTTTCCTTCAACGACCGGCAGAACAATCAGCCCGCCCCAGCCGGCATAACACTGCGCACCAAACAGCGCGGCGGTTACCGTGCCGCAGGCGGAACCCACCATAATGGATGGGATAACGCGCAGCGGATCGGCGGCAGCAAAAGGAATTGCGCCTTCCGTTACGCCAACGCAGCCCATCACCAGCGCGGCTTTACCGGCTTCACGTTCTTCAGAAGAGAAATTCTTACGACCAATCAGCGTCGCCAAACCTAAGCCCAGCGGCGGCACGCAGATCCCTACCGCGGCGATGGCCACCACGGTATAAACCCCCTGCGCCACGCAAATCAGCATGAAAGCGTAGGCAACTTTGTTAATCGGCCCCCCCATATCGAAGGCCAACATCAGTCCCATAATTACCGCCAGCAGCACGATGCTGCCCTGCTGCATACCCTGCAGCCACTCGGTTAGGCTAGTGGTTAACGCGCCAACGGGTTCTCCCAGGCCCCACATCATGATGCCTGCGGTGATAAAGGTGCCGACAATAGGAATAACGAAGATAGGCATTACCGATCGCAACACCTTATGTACGGGGATCTTCTTCAGATAATGGACGACGATACCGCCAATAATCCCGGCAATTAGCGCGCCGAAAAAACCTGCGCCGAAGCTGTTTCCCACCCATGCGCCAATCGCACAAGGGGCGAGAGCAGAACGTTCAGCAATGGAATAACCAATGTAAGCGGCAAGGAATGGCACCATCAACGTCAGCCCTGCGACGCCAATATCAAACAGTTTCTTGAGATTAGGATCGGTCGCTGCATCCGGTACCGCGCCCTTGCCATACAACATGACGGAGACCGCCAGCAAAATTCCACCCGCGACAACGAAGGGGATCATATGCGAAACACCCGTCATCAGGTGCTGACGGGTATTTTTCAGGATTTGTACCAACTCTTTCATAAGTCGCTCCCAGGCTGCCTAAAGCCCATATCCATAAACTTGTTGCGGAAAACAATAGGCAATCCGACGCGGCGCAAACAGTGGATAAAAAGGCCATTTGCTGGACTTTTGTAATGTCAGCGCAAAAATGCGATCCGCCTCATAACTTGTAGTTTCTCGGAATTTATAGAGGACAAACTGACTTGTGAGGGATATCTCACTTTGATGGTTACATTACATTTATCCAGTTTTTGGCAGATTTGTCAGATGGCAGGCTCAGGCGTTGCCCTTTTATCCTGTAGCGAGAAATCGTTATGGGAGATGAGGCTATGGCCCTGATTGTGGAATTTACCTGTGAGCTGCCCAATGGCGTACATGCGCGCCCGGCAAGTCACATAGAAACGCAGTGCAACATCTTTACTTCGCACATTGAGTGGCACAACCTGCGTACCGAACGTAGGGGTAACGCCAAGAGCGCATTGGCGCTGATTGGCACCGATACTCTGGCAGGTGATAGCTGCCAGTTGCTGATTTCCGGTGCTGATGAACAGGCAGCCCACCAGCATTTAACCCAATGGTTACGTAATGAATTTCCACACTGCGATGCACCGCTAGCGGAAGCCAAAAGCAACGAGCTGGAGCCACTTCCTGCATCCCTCACCAATCTAAACCCACAGCTTTTTCGCGCTCGCACCGTCTGCAGCGGCAGTGCGGGAGGCGTTCTGAGTCTGCTCTCTTCGCTGGATCTCAACGCCCTTAACAATCTCCCATCCGCTAAAGATATTGAAACCGAGCAGGCGGCACTGGATAACGGCTTAACGCTGCTGATGAAGAATATTGCGTTTCGGTTACTCGACAGCGACGGCGCAACCAGTGCGATTCTGGAAGCACACCGCTCGCTGGCAAGCGACCTCTCACTGCGTCAGCACCTGCTCGCTGGAGTATCTCGCGGGTTAAGCTGCGCCCAGGCGATTGTCGAAAGTGCCGGACATTTTTGTGATGAATTCGCCCGCTCCAGCAGCAGTTATTTACAGGAACGTGCGCTGGATGTGCGCGATGTCTGCTTCCAGCTTCTGCAGCAAATTTATGGAGAGCAGCGTTTTCCTGCGCCGGGAAAACTAAGCCAGCCTACGGTCTGTATGGCGGACGAGCTCACACCGAGCCAGTTCCTCGAACTGGACAAAACATTGCTGAAAGGCTTGCTGTTAAAAAGCGGCGGTACCACTTCACACACGGTGATTCTCGCCCGGTCATTCAACATTCCTACGCTGGTTGGCGTGGATATTGAATCCTTAATGCCATGGCTGCAGCAAACGGTTTATATCGATGGTAACGCAGGAGCGGTCATTGTTGCCCCTGATGAATCCGTCGTACGTTACTACCAGCAGGAAACCCGTATCCAGGATGCCATTCGAGAACAACAACGTATCTGGCTGACCCAGGAGGCGCGCACGGGTGATGGCATCCGCATGGAAGTCGCCGCCAACATCGCCCATTCCGTGGAAGCGCAAGCAGCCTTTGGCAACGGTGCGGAAGCGGTTGGCCTGTTCCGCACGGAAATGCTGTATATGGACCGTACCTGCGCCCCGGATGAGAACGAGCTATACAACATTTTCTGCCAGGCGCTGGAGCCCGCACAGGGACGCAGCATCATTGTGCGCACCATGGATATCGGCGGTGATAAACCCGTTGATTACCTGAATATTCCTGCCGAAGCCAACCCGTTCCTCGGTTATCGCGCGGTGCGTATCTATGAAGAATACGCCGCTTTGTTTACCACACAACTGCGATCAATCCTGCGCGCATCAGCGCACGGTAGCCTGAAAATCATGATCCCAATGATCTCCTCTATGGAAGAGATCCTGTGGGTCAAAGAGAAGCTGGCCGAAGCCAAACAGCAACTGCGTACTGAACACATCCCGTTTGATGAGAAGATCCCGCTCGGTATCATGCTGGAGGTTCCGTCAGTGATGTTCATCATCGATCAATGCTGCGAAGAAATTGATTTCTTTAGTATTGGCAGTAATGACCTGACGCAATATCTGCTGGCGGTCGACCGCGACAACGCCAAAGTTACCCGCCATTACAACAGCCTGAATCCAGCCTTCTTGCGCGCACTGGATTACGCCGTACAGGCGGTACATCGGCAGGGGAAATGGATTGGCCTGTGCGGCGAACTTGGCGCTAAAGGTTCAGTGCTACCGCTGCTTGTGGGACTGGGTCTGGACGAGATCAGCATGAGCGCTCCCTCCATTCCCGCCGCCAAAGCGCGGATGGCGCAACTTGACAGCCGCGCCTGCCGTCAGTTGCTGAATCAAGCAATGGCGTGTCGAACGTCGCTGGAGGTCGAACATCTGCTGGCTCAGTTCCGCATGACCCAACAGGATACCCCTCTGGTTACCGCCGAGTGCATCACGCTGGATAGCGACTGGCGTAGTAAAGAGGAGGTCATCAAAGGGATGACCGACAACCTCCTGCTGGCAGGTCGTTGCCGCTATCCGCGTAAACTGGAAGCCGATCTGTGGGCGCGCGAAGCGGTCTTCTCTACCGGATTAGGTTTTAGCTTCGCCATTCCGCACAGCAAATCAGAACATATTGAGCAGTCCACTATCAGCGTAGCGCGCCTGCAAGCGCCGGTACGTTGGGGTGATGATGATGCGCAATTCATTATTATGCTGACGCTCAACAAACACGCCGCGGGCGACCAGCATATGCGTATTTTCTCGCGTCTGGCACGGCGCATTATGCATGAAGAATTCCGTAACGCGCTGGTTAACGCCGCCTCTGCCGACGCTATCGCCAGCCTGCTGCAACATGAACTTGAACTTTAAAGAGGGTGTTTTTGTATGGAACTTTACCTTGATACCGCCAACGTTGCGGAAGTCGAACGTCTGGCACGCATCTTCCCTATCGCGGGTGTCACCACCAACCCAAGCATTGTGGCAGCAAACAAAGAATCCATCTGGGATGTGCTGCCGCGCCTGCAAAACGCCATTGGCGAAGAGGGCATTCTGTTTGCCCAAACCATGAGCCGCAACGCACAAGGCATGGTGGAGGAAGCCAAACGTCTGAGCAACGCGGTCCCCGGTCTGGTGGTAAAAATCCCGGTGACATCCGAAGGTCTGGCCGCGATCAAGATGCTGAAAAAAGAGGGTATCACCACGCTGGGAACCGCCGTGTACAGTGCCTCTCAGGGGCTGCTGGCAGCGCTGGCGGGGGCGAAATATATCGCACCTTACGTTAACCGTATTGACGCGCAGGGCGGCGACGGAATTCGCACGGTACAAGAACTGCAAACGTTACTGGAACTGCATGCGCCAAACAGCATGGTACTGGCAGCCAGCTTTAAAACCCCTCGTCAGGCGCTGGATTGCTTACTGGCAGGATGCGAAGCAATCACCCTGCCATTAGACGTAGCGCAACAAATGCTCAATACCCCTGCGGTAGAGTCAGCAATAGAGAAGTTTGAACATGACTGGAACAATACATTTGGTCACATCAACCTGTGAGGGAAATAAAGTATGGATCGCATTATTCAATCACCTGGTAAGTACATCCAGGGTGCCGATGTTATTACCCGTCTTGGCAACTACCTCAAACCACTGGCAGAGCGCTGGCTGGTCGTTGGGGACAAGTTTGTCTTAGGCTTTGCCCAAGGCGCACTGGAAAAAAGCTTCCAGGATGCCGGACTGGCGCTGGAGATTGCACCGTTTGGCGGCGAGTGTTCACAAAACGAAATCGACCGTCTGCGCGGCGTGGCAGAAAAAGCGCAATGTGGCGCAGTACTTGGTATTGGCGGCGGTAAAACGCTGGATACTGCCAAAGCGCTGGCGCACTTTATGGGCGTGCCTGTCGCCATTGCGCCAACCATCGCCTCTACCGATGCACCGTGCAGCGCGC
Organism: Citrobacter sp. Cb041; assembly: GCF_030336655.1. Classification (NCBI taxonomy): domain Bacteria; kingdom Pseudomonadati; phylum Pseudomonadota; class Gammaproteobacteria; order Enterobacterales; family Enterobacteriaceae; genus Citrobacter; species Citrobacter sp. Cb041. The sequence continues at coordinate 29,826 of NZ_JAOWDD010000009.1, forward strand.
TGTCCGTTATTTACACCGATGCCGGTGAATTCGATCGCTATTTGCTGCTGCCCAATAACCCGGACAGGGTCATTGTTGATACCAAAATTGTCGCGGGCGCACCGGCGCGTCTGTTAGCCGCGGGCATCGGCGATGCGTTGGCGACCTGGTTCGAAGCGCGCGCCTGTTCACGCAGCGGCGCAACCACCATGGCGGGCGGTCAGTGCACTCAGGCGGCGCTGGCGCTGGCTGAGCTGTGCTTTAATACGCTGATAGAAGAAGGTGAAAAAGCGATGCTGGCCGCCGAGCAGCACGTGGTAACGCCTGCGCTGGAGCGCGTTATTGAAGCCAACACCTATCTGAGCGGCGTCGGTTTTGAAAGCGGCGGTCTGGCAGCGGCGCACGCCATCCATAACGGCCTGACGGCAATCCCGGATGCGCATCACTATTACCACGGCGAGAAAGTGGCTTTCGGCACGCTGACGCAACTGGTACTGGAAAACGCGCCGGTCGATGAAATTGAAACCGTTGCGGCGCTGTGTCATTCCGTTGGCCTGCCGATTACCCTGGCGCAACTGGACATCAAACAGGATATTCCGGCGAAAATGCGCATTGTGGCTGAAGCTGCCTGTGCCGAAGGCGAAACCATCCACAACATGCCTGGCGGCGCAACGCCGGACCAGGTGTATGCCGCCCTGCTGGTGGCTGACCAGTACGGTCAACGTTACCTGCAAGAGTGGGAATAACCGACCAATAAAAATCCCCGCAATTGCGGGGATTTTTTTGTTCATACTATGCCGTACCCGCGCAAGCGACATCCGGCATGGTCTGTTACAGCAGATCGAAACGATCCAGGTTCATCACTTTCACCCATGCGGCAACGAAATCTCTCACGAACTTCTCGTGAGCATCGCTGCAGGCATAAACTTCAGCCACTGCGCGCAGTACAGAGTTAGAACCAAACACCAGATCGGCGCGAGTTGCGGTGTATTTTACCTCGCCGCTCGAACGGTCACGGCCTTCAAACAGCTCTTGTGACTCATCAACCGCCTTCCACTCATGACGCATATCCAGCAGATTGACGAAGAAGTCAGTGCTGAGTACGCCAGGGCGATCGGTAAAGACGCCGTGCTGGCTACCATCAAAGTTGGTGCCCAGTACGCGCATACCGCCCACCAGCACGGTCATTTCCGGTGCGGTTAGCGTCAACTGCTGCGCTTTGTCGATCAGCAGCGACTCGGTGGTCGACACGTCAGGACGAGCGCGGTAGTTACGGAAACCATCGGCAATCGGCTCAAGCAGTTCAAACATCTCAATATCCGTTTGATCCTGACGCGCATCCACGCGACCCGGCGCAAAAGGTACCTTGATGCTGACACCCGCAGCGCTAGCCGCCTGCTCGATACCGACAACACCGGCCAGCACGATAATATCGGCCAACGAGGCAGTATGGGCAGACTTATAAATACCTTCCAGCACAGGCAGAACGCGTGCCGCGGTGGCATTCACATCCCAGCCGCGTTGTGGGTCCAGCGCCAGACGCGCACCGTTAGCGCCGCCACGTTTATCCCCGCCACGGAAAGTCGATGCCGAAGCCCACGCTACCGATACCAGTTCGCCCACGGACAGTCCGGAAGCAGCGATGGTCGCCTTCAGCTTCAGGATATCTTCTTCGCTTGGGTTGAAGAACGCATGCGGCAGCGGGTCTTGCCAGATCAGATCTTCTTTTGGCACTTCCGGGCCAATGTAACGCGATTTTGGCCCCATATCGCGGTGCGTCAGTTTAAACCACGCACGGGCAAACGCTTCGTTGAACGCTTGCGGATCGTTCAGGAAACGGCGAGAGATCTTTTCGAACTCAGGATCGAAACGCAGCGTCAGGTCAGTAACCAGCATCGTCGGCTTGCGTTTTTTCGACGGATCAAACGGATCGGGAATAATTTCTGGCGCGTCAACCGCTTCAAACTGAATCGCGCCTGCCGGACTGCGAGTCTGCACCCACTCATATTTGAACAGGTTCTCGAAGAAATAGTTGCTCCATTGGGTAGGCGTCTGCGTCCACACCACTTCCAGACCAGAAGTAATTGCATCCGCGCCCGCGCCACTACCGTAGCTGCTGGCCCAGCCCAGGCCCTGCGCTTCAATCGGTGCAGATTCTGGATCGGCGCCAACGTGCGATGCCGCTGCTGCGCCGTGGGTTTTGCCCAACGTATGACCGCCGCCAATCAGCGCCACGGTTTCTTCGTCGTTCATCCCCATGTTACCGAAGGTCGCGCGAATAGCCGCTGCCGCAGAAAGCGGTTCGCCGCTATGGTCCGGCCCTTCCGGGTTCACATAAATAAGGCCCATTTCGGTGGCGCCCAGCGGCGCTTTTGCCAGCTCTTCCGGGTGACGGTGAGTCAGCCAGGCTTTTTCATCACCCCAGTTTACGTCGAGATCCGGTTCCCAGACATCTTCACGACCGGCACCAAAGCCAAAGGTACGGAAACCTGAGTTTTCCAGCGCCACGTTACCCGCGAGGATAAACAGGTCGGCCCAGGAAATTTTCTGACCATATTTCTGCTTGATTGGCCACAGCAGACGACGCGCTTTATCCAGGCTGACGTTGTCCGGCCAGGAGTTCAGTGGTGCAAAACGCTGCTGTCCGCGACCCGCTCCACCGCGTCCATCGATAGAGCGATAGGTTCCCGCGCCGTGCCATGCCATGCGGATAAACAATCCGGCATAGGTTCCCCAGTCAGCGGGCCACCACGGTTGAGATTCGGACAGAAGGGCTCTGAGATCCCCTTTCAGGGCAGAATAGTCGAGTTTACTAAACTCTTTGCGGTAGTCGAAGTCCTCACCCAGCGGGTTCGAACGGTTGGAATGTTGGTTTAAAAGATCAACGCGGAGTTGATTTGGCCACCAGTCGCGGTTGTTCGTTCCTGCTCCCGCGCTCTGATCGTGACCGCCTTGATGAAAAGGACACTTACCGGCAGTTGATGCGTTTTGGCTATCGTCGGACATGCTCATCTATATGCTCCCTTTACAGTGTTCTGACTACGATATACACCACCAGAGATAAGATATAGTCGAAATAACCCACAGATTCGATAGCTAATTCCTTTTATATTTTAAGTTGCAGAGATGTAGATCAAAATGATCAACAAAAAGCCCTCCGTAGAGGGCTGGGGCATCTGTTTAGTTAGGTCTTACACCCAGTGTGTGACAAATAGCGTAGCTCATCTCGGCACGATTGAGGGTATAGAAGTGAAAATCCTTCACCCCTTCGCGACTGAGAATTTTCACCATATCCATGGCGATATTCGCGCCTACCAGCTTGCGGGTTTCCGCGTCATCATCAAGACCATCAAACATGGTCGACATCCACGCAGGAATGCGGACGTTGGTCATGTCAGCAAATTTTTTCGCCTGCTTAAAGTTAGATACCGGCAGGATGCCCGGAATAATTTCCACATCAATTCCCGCAGACACGCAGCGATCGCGAAAGCGCAGATAGCTTTCTACATCGAAGAAAAACTGGGTGATCGCGCGGTTTGCACCGGCATCAACCTTACGCTTCAGGTTCAGCAAATCCGCCTGAGCGCTTTTCGCTTCCGGGTGCACTTCCGGGTAAGCCGCAACGGAGATATCGAAGTCTGCAACGTCTTTCAGCAGAGTCACCAGGTCGGAAGCATACATATCCGGTTTACCGCTTCCCGGCGGCAGGTCGCCGCGCAGGGCAACAATATGACGAATACCGTTATGCCAGTAGTCCTGAGCAATGGTACGCAGCTCATCGCGGGTCGCATCAATGCATGTCAGGTGCGGGACCGCTTCAAGACCAGTGCGATCCTTAATGCCTTTAATAATGCTATGCGTACGGTCGCGCTCACCAGAGTTTGCACCGTAAGTAACTGAAACAAACTTCGGCTTCAGGCTGCTCAGGCGATCGATGGAGTTCCACAGGGTTTGCTCCATTTCACTGGTGCGCGGCGGGAAAAACTCAAACGAAACGTTAATCTGACCCTGCACTTCTGCCAGGCTCTGATTCAGGGCTTCCCGCTGGTTGGCGTGAAAAAAGCTCATACCTTACCTCATCAATCTTTTGTCGTTATATGTTGTGTTGTGAACTGCTATACGTTTAGACGTCTAGATGTAAAAATGACGGAAAAGCATGCTGGCGTCAACACAAAAATCATCGTTAAAGGTGAGGAATACTCAGCCAACGTGAAAAAAATTCACATCAGATTGAAATGGTGAGGGATTGCGTCACGACCGTCTGTAGCCACTCTACTTTTGTTACGTTCTCAGGCAGCGTCGCTAACCCCATGCTAAGACGCAATTCTGTATCAGTAAGCGGAAGGAAGATCACGCCCTGACGCTGGATAGCGGAAAAGGAGGCCGGAACCAGGCTCAGACCGTCACCCTGCGCGATCCGTGCCAGCAGCACGTCATGTTCCATCGGCTCCTCAATAAGAGCAGGAGAGTAACCGGCACGACGAAAAATGTGTCGAGTGTAATCAAAAAAAGCAGGGTTACGTTCACGTTTGAACCAGAACAGCGGTCGGTGGTTCAGCGACGTTAACGAGAGCGAAGGTAGAGCCGCCTCGGGCCAGAGCGTGGGTAAGGCGGCAATCATCGATTCTTGCCAGCCGAGCGGCGTGACGCTAAGACCCGAATTCTCAAGCGGTAGCGCCACCAGCGCTGCATCCAGTTTTCCCCGACGCACCTTACGCGCCAGTTCAGGCGAACCATGACGGACAATATGTAGCTTCTGTACACGCGTAGCAAGCTGCGACTCAAACGCAGCAAAAACGCCCTGCTCAAACGCCGTACTTAGCCCTAAGCGCAGAGATTGCTCTCCCGTTTTCGCTATCTGACTCAACGCCGTCCAGGTTTTATCCTGTAACGCCAATAGCGGGCGCACGATTTCAAGTACGCGTTGGCCGTCCTCCGTCAGCGTAAGTCCACGGGTATGACGGACAAAAAGCGTCACCCCCAGGCGCTCTTCAAGCTGGCGAATGTGGCGACTCAGCGGCGGCTGCGACATAAATAAACGCAGCGCCGCTCGACTCATGTTGTTCTCTTCCGCCACCACGGAAAAATAGCGTAGAAGGCGGATATCCAGAGAGTGCAAAGGCGATGTTGTCATACCGAAAAGGTATCACGGAAACGGTATTACCCCAATCATTCCGCACGCTCTATCCTCATGCCATACACTAACTCACGAGGTGATTATCATGGATTCAGAACGCTATTTAACCGGTCAGAGAATGCTGCAACAGGTTGATGGAAAAGGCGGAGATGCGGTAGTCGAAAGTCTGCAGGATATTGCGCCAGACTTCGCCCAATACCTGATTGAATTTCCTTTTGGCGACATCTATTCAAGGCCGGGGCTGGATTTACGCAGTAGAGAAATTGCCACCGTCGCCGCGCTCACCGCCATGGGTAACGCCGCACCGCAGCTTAAGGTACACATCGCCGCCGCGCTGCACGTTGGCTTAACGCAGGAAGAGATTATTGAAGTGATGATGCAGATGGCTGTTTATGCGGGATTCCCGGCAGCACTAAACGGCCTGTTCGCCGCAAAAGAGGTGTTTGCGGCGAACAGTAAGCGCTAACTACAGCAGTTGCGCCAGGCGGTTGATATCAGACTGAATCGCCCCGGCGGTCACATCGCGGCCCGCCCCCGGTCCGCGAATGACCAGCGGGTTATCACGATACCAACGGCTTTCAATGGCGAACACGTTATCGCACGGCAGTAGTGCCGCCAGCGGGTGCTCAGGGCGTACCGCTTCAACGCCAACGCGTGCCTTACCGTTAGCATCAAAACGCGCCACATAGCGTAGCACCAGTCCCATTTCACGTGCCGCTTCCAGGCGTTGCACCATCTGCTCGTTCAGCTCATCGCCATTTTCAAAGAAATGGTCAATAGAACCTGCTTCACAGTGCGCAGGCACCAGCGACTCTACGCGCACCTGGTCCGGTTCGATGTCGTAACCCGCTTCACGCGCCAGAATCACCAGCTTGCGCATCACATCTTTGCCGGAAAGATCCACGCGCGGATCAGGTTCAGTCAGACCCTGCTGCCACGCCTGATCCACCAGATCGGTGAACGGGACCGTGCCATCAAATTGCAGGAACAACCACGACAACGTGCCGGAGAAGATCCCGCTGATCGACAGAATAGTATCTCCGCTATCAATCAGATCGCGCACGGTATGGTTGATCGGCAAGCCTGCGCCGACGGTGGCGTTATACAGCCAGTGGCGACCGGTTTTTTCAAAGGCGTCATGAATCTGGCGGTAATTATTACTGCTGCTCGCCCCCGCCAGCTTGTTGGCGCTGATAACGTGGAAGCCATGACTGGCGAAATCCAGATACTGCTCCGCCAACTGCTCGCTGGCAGTGACGTCCAGCACCACTAAATCATCATACGGGTGGGCGCGCATCCACAGGAACAATGACTCTTCATCCTGTTCTACCGCCTCGTCATCGAAGAAGGCCAACGCGCGGCTGGCATCCAGCCCTTCGTAATTCAGCAGGCTACGGCGGCTATCAACCACTCCTGCCAGCACGAACTCTAATCCGGTACGCGCCGAGAGCGTGCTCTGCTCGCGGGCAAACAGCTCCAGCCAGCGCGACCCAATGTTACCTTTGCCGAACAGCACCAGACCAATGCGTTTTTCCGCGCGGAAGATTGACTGGTGCAGACCCTGAATCAGGCTCTCCGTTGGCCCGGTACGCAAGACGGCGACCAGGCTAATGCCCTCTTCCGACTGCCAGGTGAATTCGACCGGCTGACCTTTCAGCTGTTGCCAAAAGCGATGGCAGTGCAGCGGGTTACGGGTGACGCCCGCCCCAACCATCGCCACTAGCGCCAGCCCCTGGCGCAGACGCAGTTCGCCCGGCAGGCCAGCTTCATCCAGAATTTTCAATGCGCCATCAGCGACTTCGGAGGTATAGCAAAATTGCAGCAACTGGCGGTCAGGATGCACACCCACTGCCAGCGGACGCACCTGGGTGCGTTTTAAAATCTGATCGATTTCTTTATAGGCCAGTTTAAAGTCCTGGCCAGTGGGAACCTGAAACTCAATCAGGCAAACGTCGTCATGGCTGGTCACAATACGTGCCCCGGTACCGGAAGCCAGCACGCGTTCAATACGCGTCGATCCCTGCTCCGGCGTATAGCTACAACGCAACTGGAGATCGATATCGCTGCCGGAAACCGGCTGGAGGGTGCGGGCATGGAGAACCGGAGCCGCCAGACGCGCCAGCTCGCTGGCTTCATCCAGACGCAGCAGCGGCAGCAGACAGGCATCTTTTACTTTACGCGGATCCGCGCTGTAAACCCCGGCCACATCGCTCCAGATGGTTACGCGGGAAACCCCCGCCAACGCGCCAACCTGCGTCGCCGAGTAGTCGGAGCCGTTACGCCCCAGCAGTACCGTCTCACCGGCGTTGCTGCGGCTAATGAAACCGGTAACGACCAGGCGTTTGCCCGGATGCTGCGCCAGCAGTTGCTGCAGCAATGGGTAAGAAAGACCTTCATCCACCTGCGGCTGAGCGCCGCGCTCGGCACGTAAAAAATCGCGCGCATCCAGCCAGGCTGACTCCAGCCCCTGTTGGTTAAGGACGGCAGACATCAAACGCGCCGACCACACCTCGCCATGCCCGACGACTTCAGCATAGACGGCATCATTCACGCCGCTGTCGAGTAACCCAGCCAGACGCTCCAGATCGTGAATAAACGCGCCGATCAGCCCATCCGCCACCTCAGGAGGTAACAAACCGCTGATAAGCTCACTCTGATAGCGACGTAACGCCTGTTGAACCTGATGCGCAGACAGACGATCGGTCTGGCTTAATTTTAGCCAGCTAATCAACTGGTTAGTGGTACTGCCTGCGGCTGAAACAACCATCATGTCATCAGGCTGCGAGTACTCCGCCATAATGCCTGCGACACGCAGATAACATTTCACATCAGCCAGACTACTACCACCAAATTTGTGCAGTTGACGACCCTTCGTCCCTGCCTGCGCAATCACACTCATGTTTACCCCTTGTTTGCAGCCCGGAAGCCATTTTCCAGGTCGGCAATTAAATCTTCGCCATCTTCAATACCGGTGGAGATACGCAACAGCGTTTCCGAAATTCCGGCAGCAGCACGCGCTTCTGGCGCCATTCCCGCGTGTGTCATGGTTGCGGCATGAGAGATCAGACTTTCAACGCCCCCTAACGATTCCGCCAGCGTAAACAATGACAACCCGCCGAGGAAGCGACGCAGCGTTTGCTCATCGCCATCCAGCTCAAAACTCAACATCGCGCCAAACCCTTTTTGCTGACGCGCGGCAATCTCATGGCCCTGATTATCCGGCAATGACGGGTGATACAATTTTTTCACCAGCGGCTGAGTTTGCAGATAATCCACAATCGCCTGAGCATTACGTTGCGCCACCTCCATACGAGGTGACAGAGTACGCAGGCCGCGCAACAGCAGATAACTATCAAACGCGCCGCCGGTCACACCAATATTATTCGCCCACCATGCCAGTTCAGTGACCGTTTCCGGATCTTTTGCTATCACCACACCAGCCACTACGTCGGAGTGACCGTTTAAATATTTCGTGCATGAATGCAACACCAGATCGGCGCCTAATGCCAGTGGATTTTGCAGTGCCGGGCTTAAAAAAGTGTTGTCCACCACGCTGACCGCTCCAGCTTCGCGCGCCAGCTGGCAGATTTTCGCGATATCCACCACGCGCAGCAGCGGGTTGCTTGGGCTTTCTACCAGCACCAGCTTCGGTTTTTCCGCCAGTGCCGCCTGCAACGCCTGCTCATCTCCTTGATCGACAAACAGTACGCGATAACAGCCACGCTTTGCCAGGCTGTCAAACAGACGATAACTCCCGCCGTAGCAGTCGTGCGGTGCGACCAGCAGATCGCCAGGCTTGAGGAATACCGTAGTCACCAGATGAATCGCCGACATGCCGGTATTGGTCAGTACTGCCCCCGCCCCACCTTCCAGTTCCGCCAGCGCACGCTGAACGACATCACGCGTCGGGTTACCGCGGCGCGAATAGTCATGGGCGCGAGGCTCATTAAAACCGGTAAAGTTATAGGTGCTGGAGAGGTGGATCGGCGGGACAACGCAACCGTACTGTTCGTCGTCATTTAACCCGCTACGCACTGCGATGGTGGCCTGTTTACGCGTCATATTGAGGAGATCCTGGCTGAGTCGGTGAAAAGTCAGACACCAGAGTAATCATAGTTACGATAGCCGTCAATACATCTGGACATCTAAACTTCTTTGCGTATAGATTGAGCAAACCGGAAATAGCCGTTAAAATTATATGCATTAGCGTACATCTGCGTCGGCTTACTTCGTGTCAGGGCCACGCCACTACGATAAACTACGCGCAATTATGGTCCGGGCTCAGGTTCTGGCCTCAATATTAATGACAAAGAGGATTAGGTATCTCATGGCTGAATGGAGCGGCGAATATATCAGCCCATACGCTGAGCACGGTAAGAAGAGTGAGCAAGTCAAAAAAATTACGGTTTCCATTCCTCTGAAGGTGTTAAAAATCCTTACCGATGAACGCACGCGTCGTCAGGTTAACAACCTGCGTCACGCCACCAACAGCGAACTGCTGTGTGAAGCGTTTCTGCATGCTTTTACCGGGCAACCATTACCCAACGATGACGACCTGCGTAAAGAGCGCAGCGATGAAATCCCGGAAGAAGCTAAGGTAATCATGCGTGAACTGGGTATCAACCCGGAAACGTGGGAATACTGATTTTTCAAGACAGATGAGAAAAGGCGGGATTACTCCCGCCGCTTCTCACTACGTTACTTACTGATACCATTAAGCTTATTCAATGTTTCTTCCATTTTGAGCGTCTCTTTACGGTTCAATGGATAGAAATAAATCAGAATGACCGCGGCCAAAAACAGGCATAAAGCCGGTAACAGATTCGCCATCGTATAGATGTTTTCCTGCACAATGCTGGTTTGCACAGCGCCACCCGTTGACGAAGATTGATAACCAATGATGGCCAGCATAAAGCCGCCAATAGCCCCTGCGCACGCCTGGCCAACCTTGCGGGCGAAGAAGTTCACGCCATAGACGGTCCCATCTTCACGATCGCCGGTGACATACTGGTGATAATCACACACATCGGTCATAAACGCCCAAATCATCAGGTTGAATAACCCGGCTCCCAGCGTCGCCAGGAACAGGAAAACCAAATAAACCTTCGCGTCGGTAATGTGGGTGAAGTACATAATCACATACATGGCTACCGCAAAGAGCAGCGCGCCTACGCTGGCTTCTTTCTTACCAAAGCGCTTCGTGAGCCAGGATGCCGAGGGTGCCAGCAAAACCAGAGAGCCAAAGGTGAAGAGCAATGCAACGGACATGGCCTCTTTGTTATGGAAATAGTCATTAAACAGGTAAGTCATGTTGGTACCAGACAACCCCTGATTAATCACAATCAGCAGATCCACAACCACTAAAACAATCAGCGCTTTATTGCGTAGCAACCCCTTCAGCAGCACAGAAACCGGCATGCTCTCTTTTCTTTCCACCCGCACGCGTTCCGTCGTTAACTGACAGGTCAACGTTAAAAAGATAAACCCCAGCACAGAACAACCAATGGCAATCCAGAAGAAATGCTGCCCAGAGATCACCTGGCTTCCGTCCACCAGAGTGGTGTACATCAGGATCGGAATAAAAAAGCCGGTTGTCCCGCCACCGATGGCGGACCCAACGCTGCGCCAGGTTGACAGCGATACGCGATCTTCCGGATTCGAGCTAATCGCCGCAGACATGGCGCCATACGGAATACTCACTGTCGATAACAGCGAACCGTAAATAAAATAGGAACAGCAGATGTAGATAATTTTCGCCGTATAAGAAAAATCATGCACAAACGGCAGGAACAGGACGACCGCAATGATGCAAAACGGGTACTTCATGCGGCGCACCCAGGGGTTAAATCGCCCATGTACCGTCAGTTTAGAGGTATCACATAAGCGCCCTACGCCAACGTCGACAAACGCATCAAAGAGTTTGGTCACAAAATAGAGTGAACCAACAATAACACCGGAAATACCGAGTACGTTGGTGTAATAAATCATTAAAAAACTATTTACCAGTCCAAGAATAAAACAGGTTCCGAGGTCACCACATAAATAACCGAATTTATCTCTTAATCCGAAAGGCCTGACGGCAATATTTTGATTGCTTCCGATCATTGTTCCATCATTAGACATGATGTTAACTCCTTAGACACATTATTCACGCAAACTATGCGTATACCGATGCTCAGCGTAATAAATCGATACGAAGTGTATTAACGGTCAGAAGTTATAACCGAGACCAACGCGATAGCGGGTCTGACGATCGTCTGTGGTTGTGGTGTTATACCCCGAGGAAACGTTACCTACCTCAACAAATGGAACCCATGAGCCTATTTTATACGCCACACGGAAGTTATATTCGTAATCGTCTTTTCGGTTGTTATATAAATCTTCGCTATCGGCAATTTTATAAATACCGTTCAGCTCAAACATCCAGTCATTGATGTTGTAACCGAGCCATGCTTCCGGACGATAGACCATGCGGTCATCCTTGCCGTCAGTGTTTCTGCGCATGTACTCCTGACGATAGCGGAACGCAGTCCACCAATGGTCATTGATGTTATACTGCACGCGAATATAAGGCTTATAAATCGCGATGTTATCGCCCGTTTCGATCGCAATACCCGGCTGCCAGACAAGGTCATTCCAGGTGAACTGATAGCTCGCCGTATACTCGTTGCCATTACTTTCCATATTATTCCACGCATCATTAGATTGCGTATTTTCGGAACGTGAAATGGCCTCGACTGCGACACCAAAACCAGTAGCAAAACGATGCGACATATAAACACGGTCGTAATTACGACCATCATCATAATATTCATGTCGATAATCAACATAACCCGCTTGCGCGGCCGCAGAGAATAATGAAATCAGTAATAACGCGGATTTAAATTTCATGACCATCCCTCTTCACACTAAATCTAGGAAATTGCCCATCTCGCTCCGTCCATAAATGAAGAAACGATGAAGGAATAAGAATAATTTTATATTTCCACGAAAGTGTATTTTAGAAAGAAGGAAGAAACCTTTGGTATTTTGCCAAAGATTGGCATAAGTGGCAAAAACAAGAAGATAAAAAGGACGCAGATCACCAGTTGAAACATTTTATCGTAAAAATAAAAACGCTGTTTTATTTATTAAATAAAAGACATTATTCAATACATCAATACGAATTTCAGTCTGCAGGCGCAGATACAAAAAAAGCGCCATAAGGCGCTTTTTTCTGACAGCTGAAACTTACTTGCTGCCTGGGATGCTGAAACGCTTGTTGAAGCGATCAACACGGCCACCGGTAGCAACATCACGCTGCTTGCCAGTATAGAACGGGTGGCACTGACCGCACACGTCCAGGTTCAGATCGTGACCGACGGTAGAGCGGATTTTCATGACGTTACCGCAAGAGCAGTTTGCAGTAATTTCTTCGTATTTCGGGTGAATATCTTTTTTCATGGGAAAACCTCGGTTTAAGGCCGCGTCGCTCTTCCAGCCCTAACGCCAGACACCACGCGATGTTAATTATTCCCCGTCACCTTTCACGCTGCATCAACAGCCTGAAACTCTCGGGTAATGGTCATTGTTTGACGCAATCAATTTGCATCAAAGGCGGCGAATCATACAGAAATTAACCTGCTCATGCAAACTGATCCGCATTCTACCCTTCACTAATGTGTATACTAACCCGCCAGATTTCAAGTCAGGATGATTCAATGCCCGTTGCGCATGTTGCCTTACCCGTTCCGCTACCTCGCACCTTTGACTACCTTCTGCCAGAAGGCATGAGCGCCAAAGCTGGGTGTCGTGTACGCGTGCCCTTTGGCAAGCAACAGGAGCGCGTGGGCATCGTTTTATCCGTCAGCGAGCACAGCGAACTGCCGCTGAGCGAATTGAAAGCCGTTCTCGAAGTGCTGGACAGCGAGCCGGTTTATTCGACCTCCGTCTGGCGTCTGCTGCTGTGGGCGGCTGACTATTATCACCATCCTATCGGCGACGTACTGTTTCACGCCCTGCCGATTCTGCTGCGCCAGGGACGCCCGGCGACAAACGCGCCCATATGGTACTGGTTTGCCACTGAAGAAGGTCAGGTTATTGATCTCAACAGCCTGAAGCGCTCTCCCAAGCAACAGCAGGCGCTGGCTGCGCTACGCCAGGGAAAAATCTGGCGCGACCAGGTGGCTGAGCTCGAATTTAATGACGCCGCATTACAGGCGCTGCGGAAAAAAGGGCTGTGCGATCTGGCGAGCGAAACGCCTGGTTTTAGCGACTGGCGTACCCACTACGCGGTTTCCGGTGAGCGTCTTCGACTGAACACCGAGCAAGCCACCGCCGTCGGGGCGATTCACAGCGCCGCGGACAGTTTTAGCGCCTGGCTATTAGCGGGCGTGACGGGCTCAGGCAAAACAGAGGTCTATCTAAGCGTACTGGAAAATGTCCTGGCCCAGGGCAAGCAGGCGCTGGTGATGGTGCCGGAGATTGGCCTGACGCCGCAAACTATTGCCCGTTTTCGCGAACGCTTCAATGCGCCAGTCGAAGTCCTGCACTCCGGTTTGAACGACAGCGAACGTCTTTCGGCCTGGCTGAAAGCAAAAAATGGCGAAGCGGCGATTGTTATCGGCACACGCTCATCGCTGTTTACACCGTTTAAAAATCTCGGCGTGATTGTCATCGACGAAGAGCACGACAGCTCTTATAAACAGCAGGAAGGCTGGCGCTATCATGCGCGCGATCTCGCGGTTTATCGCGCCCACAGCGAGCAGATCCCGATTATTCTCGGCTCAGCCACTCCGGCTCTGGAAACGCTGTGCAACGTGCGACAGAAAAAATATCGCATGCTGCGCCTGACGCGTCGTGCCGGAAATGCGCGCCCCGCCACTCAGCACGTGCTGGATCTCAAAGGTCAGCAGGTGCAGGCCGGACTTGCCCCTGCGCTTATCACCCGTATGCGTCAGCACCTGCAGGCGGATAACCAGGTGATCCTGTTTTTGAACCGCCGGGGCTTTGCTCCTGCGCTGCTGTGCCATGACTGCGGCTGGATTGCCGAATGTCCGCGCTGCGATCACTACTACACGCTGCATCAGGCACAGCACCATTTACGCTGCCACCACTGCGACAGCCAGCGCCCAATACCACGTCAGTGCCCTTCCTGCGGCTCAACGCATATGGTTCCGGTTGGACTCGGCACCGAACAGCTTGAGCAGGCTCTGGCCCCTTTTTTCCCCGGCGTGCCAATCTCACGCATCGATCGCGACACTACCAGCCGTAAAGGGTCGCTGGAGCAGCATCTGGCGGAAGTACATCGCGGCGGCGCACGAATTCTGATCGGCACGCAAATGCTGGCCAAAGGCCACCACTTCCCGGACGTCACCCTGGTGGCGCTTCTGGACGTTGACGGCGCACTATTCTCTGCAGATTTCCGGTCGGCAGAACGCTTCGCCCAGCTTTACACGCAGGTCTCCGGGCGAGCAGGACGCGCCGGGAAACAGGGCGAAGTGGTGCTACAAACGCACCATCCTGAACATCCGCTGCTGCAAACTTTGCTGTACAAAGGTTATGACGCGTTTGCCGAGCAGGCGCTAGCCGAGCGACAAACGCTCCAGCTTCCACCGTGGACCAGCCATGTGATTGTGCGGGCAGAAGATCATAACAACCAGCATGCGCCAATGTTCTTACAACAGTTGCGAAATCTGATCCAGGCCAGTCCGCTTGCCGATGACAAACTGTGGGTGCTCGGCCCGGTTCCCGCCCTGGCCCCCAAGCGCGGCGGTCGCTATCGCTGGCAAATTTTGTTGCAACATCCGTCGCGAATTCGCCTGCAGCATATCGTCAGCGGTACGCTGGCGCTGATCAATACGCTACCCGATGCACGTAAAGTAAAATGGGTGCTGGATGTCGATCCCATCGAGGGATAATCCTTCACGATGCGAGGCGGATCGTAAAATTAAAGATCCATCACACTTTTTATGAAAATTCTGTAACCGCTTCCATTAACTATCTGATAAAAATGTTTCAGATGAAGGCTATTCAAGGACGAGTCTGTGCCAGCAGCTCTCTGGCGAGGAGAAAGAGTGAAACCGAATAAGCAGGTTGCCGCCGCTACGATGAAAGATGTTGCTCTGAAGGCGAAAGTCTCAACGGCAACCGTATCCCGCGCGTTAATGAACCCGGACAAAGTCTCGCAGTCAACCCGTAACAAGGTTGAACAGGCTGCGCTGGAAGTGGGATATTTACCCCAATCAATGGGACGCAACGTTAAGCGTAATGAATCACGTACCATTCTGGTGATTGTGCCGGATATCTGCGATCCGTTTTTTAGCGAAGTGATTCGCGGCATAGAAGTGACCGCCGCTGAGCAGGGATATCTGGTGCTTATCGGCGACTGCGCCCACCAGAATCAGCAGGAAAAGACCTTCCTCAACCTCATTATCACCAAGCAGATCGATGGCATGGTGCTGCTCAGCTCGCGCCTGCCGTTTGATGCCAGCGTGGAAGAGCAGCGCAACTTGCCGCCGATGGTCATGTCCAACGAGTTCGCGCCAGAGCTGGAACTCCCCACCGTGCACATTGATAATCTCACCGCCGCCTTCAACGCGATGAACTATCTGCTGGAACTGGGGCATAAACGCATTGGCTGTATCGCCGGACCAGAGGATATGCCGCTGTGCCATTACCGTCTGCAAGGTTACGTTCAGGCATTGCGTCGCAGTGGAATTACGGTCGATCCGCATTTCATCGCGCGTGGTGACTTTACCTATGAAGCGGGAGCCAATGCGCTTAAGCAACTCCTTGAGCTTCCACAGCCACCTACTGCGGTCTTTTGCCACAGCGATGTCATGGCGCTGGGGGCACTCTCTTACGCCAAACGTCAGGGTCTGAAGGTACCTGACGATTTATCCATCATTGGCTTTGATAATATTTCGCTCACGGAATTTTGTGATCCACCCCTGACAACCGTCGCACAGCCGCGTTTCGATATCGGACGTGAAGCTATGCTGTTACTGCTCGATCAACTACAAGGTCAGAACGTCAGCAGTGGCTCACGTTTACTGGACTGCGAGCTTATTATTCGGGGTACTACCCGGGCACTGACGTAAAGTAAAGTGCTTTCGGACTCCCCTGTCTGGTCAAAGGCCCGCCGCTTAAGTAACATGGCGGGCTGACGAACGAATAAATACAGCGAAACGATAGTGGCACAACGAGATTATGTACGTCGCGGCCAACCGGCACCTTCGCGGCGCAAGAAGAGCACATCACGGAAAAAACAACGCAATACGCCTGCGGTATCGCCCGCTATGGTTGCTATTGCTGCAGCCGTACTCGTGACCTTTATCGGTGGTCTGTACTTCATTACGCATCACAAGAAAGAAGAGTCCGAAACGCTGCAAAACCAGAAAGTCACCGGTAATGGCATCCCGCCAAAACCGGAAGAGCGCTGGCGATACATCAAAGAGCTGGAAAGCCGTCAGCCTGGCGTACGTGCGCCTACCGAACCGTCTGCAGGCGGCGAGGTACTGAACGCCGATCAGCTTACCAATGAGCAGCGCCAGTTGTTGGCGCAAATGCAGGCCGATATGCGCCAACAGCCAACGCAGCTCAACGAAGTACCGTGGAACGAACAAACTGCTGAACAACGCCAGCAAACTCTGCAGCGTCAGCGTCAGGTGCAACAGCAGCAG
The DNA here is from genome assembly GCF_030336655.1 of Citrobacter sp. Cb041. Classification (NCBI taxonomy): domain Bacteria; kingdom Pseudomonadati; phylum Pseudomonadota; class Gammaproteobacteria; order Enterobacterales; family Enterobacteriaceae; genus Citrobacter; species Citrobacter sp. Cb041. The sequence goes on from NZ_JAOWDD010000009.1 coordinate 46,605, forward strand.
TGGAATAACACCCAACAGCAGGCTCAACAGCCGCGCCAACGGGTAACGGAACAGCCGAACCAGCAGCAGCAAACGCGTACTGCGCAAGCCGCACCGGTACAGCAGCCGAAGGCGCAGCCAAAACCGGCGGCCCAACAGCCGTATCAGGATCTACTGCAAACACCTGCGCATACCACCGCCGCTCAGCCGAAAACGCAGCCGGCCGCGCCGATAACGAATGAAACGCAGCCGCCAAAACAGACGGCGGAGAAAAAAGATGAACGCCGCTGGATGGTACAGTGCGGCTCATTTAAAGGCGCTGAGCAGGCAGAAACCGTGCGCGCGCAGTTGGCTTTTGAAGGCTTCAACTCACGTATTACCACCAATAACGGCTGGAATCGCGTGGTCATTGGTCCGGTCAAAGGCAAAGAGAATGCCGACAACACCATCAGCCGCCTGAAAGTTGCTGGTCACACAAACTGCATTCGACTCGCCACTGGGGGTTGAAACCCCCAAAATCCCCCCCATCTATACTTGCATTACGCCCCGCATACTGCGCGGGGCCTGTGTTTTGCATTTGTAACCAAGGGGTCTGCTCGTGACAACAATAGTAAGCGTACGCCGTAACGGCCATGTGGTAATCGCCGGTGATGGTCAGGCCACACTGGGTAACACCGTAATGAAAGGCAACGTGAAGAAAGTCCGCCGTCTGTACAACGACAAAGTCATCGCGGGCTTTGCGGGCGGTACTGCGGATGCATTCACGCTGTTTGAACTGTTTGAACGCAAGCTGGAAATGCACCAGGGTCACCTGGTGAAAGCTGCCGTTGAACTGGCAAAAGACTGGCGTACTGACCGTATGCTGCGCAAACTCGAAGCGCTGCTGGCCGTTGCGGATGAAACTGCATCACTCATCATCACCGGTAACGGCGACGTCATCCAGCCAGAAAACGATCTGATTGCCATCGGCTCCGGCGGTCCCTACGCCCAGGCTGCTGCACGCGCTCTGCTGGAAAACACTGAGCTTGGCGCACGCGAGATTGCTGAGAAAGCGTTGGATATTGCAGGGGATATCTGCATTTATACCAACCACTTCCATACCATCGAAGAATTGAACTCCAAAGCGTAAGGATCCCCCATGTCTGAAATGACCCCACGCGAAATTGTCAGCGAACTGAACAAACACATCATCGGCCAGGATAACGCTAAGCGTTCCGTGGCGATTGCCCTGCGTAACCGCTGGCGCCGCATGCAGCTCAACGAAGAGCTGCGCCACGAAGTTACGCCGAAAAACATTCTGATGATTGGCCCAACCGGCGTCGGTAAAACCGAAATCGCCCGTCGTCTGGCAAAACTGGCCAACGCGCCGTTCATCAAAGTTGAAGCAACAAAATTCACCGAAGTCGGCTATGTTGGTAAAGAAGTTGACTCTATCATCCGCGATCTGACCGATGCTGCCATCAAAATGGTCCGCGTTCAGGCCATCGAGAAAAACCGCTTCCGTGCCGAAGAGATGGCGGAAGAGCGCATTCTCGACGTGCTGATCCCACCAGCTAAAAATAACTGGGGACAGTCAGAGCAGCCGCAGGAACCTTCTGCAGCGCGTCAGGCGTTCCGTAAAAAACTGCGTGAAGGCCAGCTGGATGATAAAGAGATCGAAATCGATCTCGCGGCCGCACCGATGGGCGTTGAAATCATGGCGCCTCCGGGAATGGAAGAGATGACCAGCCAGCTACAGTCCATGTTCCAGAACCTGGGCGGTCAGAAGCAAAAACCGCGTAAGCTGAAAATCAAAGACGCGATGAAGCTGCTGATTGAAGAAGAAGCGGCCAAACTGGTGAATCCGGAAGAGCTGAAACAGGAAGCTATCGACGCGGTTGAGCAGCACGGAATCGTGTTTATCGACGAAATCGACAAAATCTGTAAGCGCGGCGAATCCTCCGGCCCGGACGTGTCCCGTGAAGGCGTACAGCGCGACCTGCTGCCGCTGGTTGAAGGCTGCACGGTCTCCACTAAACACGGTATGGTGAAAACAGACCACATTCTGTTTATCGCCTCTGGCGCATTCCAGGTAGCGAAACCGTCTGACCTGATCCCGGAACTGCAGGGTCGTCTGCCGATTCGTGTCGAGCTGCAGGCGCTGACCACCAGCGATTTTGAGCGTATCCTTACCGAACCGAATGCCTCCATCACCGTCCAGTACAAAGCGCTGATGGCGACCGAAGGTGTGGACATCAACTTCACCGAATCGGGCATTAAACGCATTGCCGAAGCCGCCTGGCAGGTCAATGAAACCACCGAAAACATCGGTGCACGTCGTCTGCATACCGTTCTCGAGCGTCTGATGGAAGATATTTCCTATGATGCGAGCGATTTAAACGGCCAAAGCATCACAATTGATGCCGAATATGTGAGCAAACATCTGGATGCGCTGGTCGCAGATGAAGATCTGAGCCGTTTTATCCTATAATCGCGTTCAATGCATTTTCATCACTGTTGATGGGGCTGATAAAGCCCCATTTTTATTGGCGCTAAATATGACTGAACAACAAAAAATTAGCCGCTCACAAGCCTGGCTGGAAAGTTTACGACCTAAGACCTTACCGCTCGCCTTCGCGGCGATCATCGTCGGTACGGCATTAGCATGGTGGCAAGGATACTTCGATCCGCTGGTTGCTCTGTTGGCATTGATTACAGCAGGACTGCTGCAAATTCTGTCCAACCTCGCTAACGACTATGGCGATGCCGTCAAAGGCAGCGACAAGCCCGACCGCATTGGACCGCTGCGCGGTATGCAAAAAGGGGTTATCACCCAACAGCAGATGAAGCGTGCGCTGATCGTCACCGTGGTGTTGATCTGTCTGTCGGGTCTGGCCCTGGTTGCTGTGGCCTGTCACACGCTGGCGGATTTTGTCGGTTTCCTGGTACTTGGGGGCCTGTCGATTATCGCGGCGATCACCTACACCGTGGGTAATCGCCCTTACGGATATATCGGTCTGGGCGATATTTCCGTGCTGGTATTCTTTGGCTGGCTTAGCGTGATGGGAAGCTGGTATCTGCAGGCGCATACGCTGATTCCGGCGCTGATTCTGCCTGCCACCGCCTGTGGTCTGCTGGCAACTGCCGTGCTCAACGTCAACAACCTGCGCGATATCAACAGCGACAGAGAGAACGGCAAGAACACGCTGGTAGTACGTTTAGGTGCCGTCAATGCCCGCCGCTACCATGCCTGCCTGCTGATGGGTACGCTGGTCTGCCTGGCGCTGTTTAACTTGTTTTCGCTACAAAGTCTGTGGGGATGGCTGTTTATCCTTGCCGCTCCGCTGCTTTTCAAACAGGCGCGTTACGTGATGCGCGAAATGGATCCTGCGGCAATGCGTCCGATGCTGGAACGCACCGTAAAAGCGGCGCTATTAACTAACTTGCTGTTTGTCGTTGGAATTTTCTTAAGTCAGTTGTCTCTTTAACTGACAAATATCAATTAACAATTGATGATTTTGCCAACAGTACACATAGCGCGATATACTAAAAATTCTCGCAGCAACTGAACGTTAAGCCTATGAAATACGATACATCCGAGCTTTGTGACATCTATCAGGAAGATGTCAACGTCGTGGAACCGCTGTTCTCTAACTTTGGAGGACGGTCGTCGTTTGGCGGACAAATCATCACGGTAAAATGTTTCGAGGACAACGGGTTGCTGTACGATCTGCTCGAACAAAATGGCCGTGGTCGCATTCTGCTGGTCGATGGCGGCGGTTCTGTCCGTCGTGCGCTGGTCGATGCCGAACTGGCGCGACTGGCCGTACAGAATGAATGGGAAGGTCTGGTCATCTACGGCTCAGTCCGCCAGGTAGACGATCTGGAAGAACTGGATATCGGCATTCAGGCGATTGCCGCAATTCCGGTAGGTGCTTCAGGAGAAGGTATTGGGGAAAGCGATGTGCGCGTCAACTTTGGCGGCGTGACATTCTTCTCCGGCGACCACCTGTACGCCGACAACACCGGGATAATCCTCTCCGAAGACCCGCTCGATATCGAGTAAGTGAAAAAGGCACCGCAAGGTGCCTTTTTTATGCGTTGTCACTGATTGCCGGTTGGCGGCTTACGCCTTATCCGGCCTACAGGCACTCACAGTCTACATCCTCTATAGATTTCGCGTCAGGGCAAGGCGGCAAGTAAGTGAATCCCAGGAGCATAGGCCACTATGTGACTGGGGTGAATGTACGCAGCCAACGCCGCCATAACGTGAAATATGACGAGGATTAGACTTCTTCCATACGCCCCAACAGGGCATGCAGACGATCCTGCCAGCCGTTCTGCTGTTCTTTCAGGTTGTTGTTCTCACGCTCCAGCTCTTCACGCTGCTGCTGTGCAGACTGAACTTCCTGCGACAGTGAGTTGTTCTTTTCTTTCAGCTCTTCGATTTCCATCTGCAACAGCGTGATGGTATCAATCGCCTGCTGTACTTTTGCTTCCAGTTTCTCAAACACTTCTAATGACATCGTCATACCTCTCCTGAATTGCAAGGCGTTGATGGATAAAAATCCTCGTCCCGATAACCGGCGACGCCTTAATAAAAACGAGCGCACTCTACTTAACACCGATTGTATGAAGCCGCGTCATCCCTGTCCAGCGGCATCCCGCGCAGATTGCGGTTTGCAACACTTTTCGTCTTTCTCCTGGTGACATTACTATCATAACTCTTAAGTGTTAACGAATTGATCATTGAAATGATTCAGCTCACACTATTTTTGTATAACAAATACCGCGAAATGGCGCGATAACGCTCATTTTGTTGATGGAGTACACACATTTCAATTTCGATATTTCTCGTTTTTGAGCGTTAACGATAAATTAACAGTGTGCCTACCGGCTCCGGGGATGTCAGTGACCTTCTCGCATACAATAAACATTAAACTCTCTTCAGGATCCGATTATGAGTCAAACATCAACCTTAAAAGGCCAGTGCATTGCTGAATTCCTCGGTACCGGGTTGTTGATTTTCTTCGGTGTGGGATGTGTCGCTGCACTCAAAGTTGCTGGGGCTACTTTTGGTCAGTGGGAAATCAGTATCATCTGGGGTCTGGGGGTAGCGATGGCTATCTATCTGACTGCAGGCGTTTCTGGTGCACACCTGAATCCAGCGGTAACCATCGCACTCTGGCTGTTCGCCTGTTTTGATAAACGCAAAGTTGCTCCTTTTATTATTTCGCAAATTGCCGGCGCCTTTTGCGCAGCGGCACTGGTTTACGGGCTTTATTACAATCTTTTCATCGATTTCGAACAAACTAACCATATCGTGCGCGGCAGTACCGAGAGCCTGGGTCTGGCAGGTACTTTCTCGACCTATCCGAACCCGCATATCAATTTTGTGCAGGCCTTCGCGGTTGAAATGGTCATTACCGCTATTCTAATGGGGCTGATTCTGGCTCTGACCGACGATGGTAACGGTGTACCTCGTGGTCCGCTGGCACCACTGCTGATCGGCTTGTTGATCGCCGTTATTGGTGCTTCCATGGGTCCGCTAACAGGTTTTGCGATGAACCCGGCACGTGACTTCGGACCGAAACTCTTCGCCTGGATGGCCGGATGGGGTGAGATTGCCTTCACGGGTGGTCGTGATATCCCTTACTTCCTGGTCCCGGTGTTTGGCCCGATTACCGGCGCGATTTTAGGCGCATGGGCATATCGCAAACTGATTGGTCGCCATTTACCGTGCGATGTCTGCGCGATTGAAGAGAAAGACGTTGCGACCAACACTCAACAAAAAGCTTCGCAGTAATGTGACTACGGGACAAATAATCATGACTGAAAAAAAATATATCGTTGCGCTCGACCAGGGCACCACCAGCTCCCGCGCGGTCGTAATGGACCACGATGCGAATATCGTTAGCGTTTCACAGCGCGAATTCGAGCAAATCTACCCGAAAGCAGGTTGGGTAGAACATGACCCAATGGAAATTTGGGCGACCCAAAGCTCCACGCTGGTAGAAGTTCTGGCGAAAGCCGATATCAGTTCCGATGAAATTGCAGCGATCGGTATTACCAACCAGCGTGAAACCACCATCGTCTGGGAGCGTGAGACCGGTAAACCTATCTATAACGCAATTGTGTGGCAGTGTCGTCGTACCGCGGATATCTGCGAAAAGCTCAAGCGCGACGGAATGGAAGAGTACATCCGTAATAACACGGGTCTGGTAATTGACCCGTACTTTTCCGGCACTAAAGTGAAGTGGATCCTCGACCACGTGGAAGGTTCACGTGAGCGCGCTCGTCGCGGCGAACTGCTGTTCGGTACGGTAGACACCTGGCTTATCTGGAAAATGACGCAGGGACGCGTACACGTAACGGATTACACCAACGCCTCTCGTACCATGCTGTTCAACATCCACTCCCTGGACTGGGATGACACGATGCTGGATGCGCTGGATATTCCGCGTGCAATGCTGCCAGAAGTGCGTCGTTCTTCTGAAGTGTACGGCCAGACCAACATCGGTGGTAAAGGCGGCATTCGTATTCCTATCTCCGGTATTGCCGGTGACCAGCAGGCCGCTCTGTTTGGCCAGCTGTGCGTGAAGGAAGGGATGGCGAAAAACACTTACGGTACCGGCTGCTTCATGCTGATGAACACTGGCGAGAAAGCCGTTAAGTCCGAAAATGGACTACTGACCACCATCGCCTGTGGACCGACCGGGGAAGTGAACTACGCGCTGGAAGGTGCGGTATTTATGGCTGGCGCATCCATCCAGTGGCTGCGCGATGAAATGAAACTCATCAGCGATGCATTCGACTCTGAATATTTCGCCACTAAAGTGAAAGATACCAACGGCGTGTACGTCGTTCCGGCATTTACAGGCCTTGGCGCACCGTACTGGGACCCGTATGCACGCGGAGCCATCTTCGGCCTGACCCGTGGCGTAAACTCCAACCACATCATCCGCGCAACGCTTGAGTCTATCGCTTACCAGACCCGTGACGTACTGGAAGCGATGCAGGCTGATTCCGGTATTCGCCTGCACGCCCTGCGCGTCGATGGCGGTGCGGTCGCCAACAACTTCCTGATGCAGTTCCAGTCCGATATTCTCGGCACGCGCGTTGAGCGCCCGGAAGTCCGCGAAGTCACCGCATTGGGTGCGGCTTACCTTGCCGGTCTGGCAGTAGGTTTCTGGCAGAATCTGGATGAACTGCAGGAGAAAGCGGTCATCGAGCGTGAATTCCGCCCGGGCATCGAAACCACCGAGCGTAATTTCCGTTACAGCGGCTGGAAAAAAGCGGTCAAACGCGCCATGGCGTGGGAAGATCACGACGAGTAATTCGTCATTGCCGGATGGCGACTTTACCTTGTCCGGCAATATCTTCGTGCGGGGGCAACCCCGCACACACATCAATAATCTAGTCCCCTCCCCTGTGCTACACTTCGCGCCATTCCTTTCAGCTACGAGTTTGCAATGAGACGAGAACTTGCCATTGAATTTTCACGCGTGACCGAAGCGGCCGCGCTGGCTGGCTATAAATGGCTGGGCCGCGGCGATAAAAATACCGCTGATGGCGCGGCGGTGAACGCTATGCGTATTATGCTCAACCAGGTCAACATCGACGGCACCATCGTGATTGGCGAGGGTGAGATTGATGAAGCGCCGATGCTGTTTATCGGCGAGAAAGTCGGAACCGGTCACGGTGATGCGGTCGACATCGCCGTCGATCCTATCGAAGGCACGCGTATGACGGCAATGGGCCAGGCGAACGCGCTGGCGGTGTTGGCTGTAGGCGATAAAGGCTGTTTCCTGAACGCGCCAGACATGTACATGGAAAAGCTGATTGTCGGTCCTGGCGCAAAAGGGTCCATCGACCTGAATCTGTCGCTGGAAACCAACCTGCGAAACATTGCAGCCGCGCTGAACAAACCACTGAGTGACCTGACCGTCACCATCCTGGCAAAACCACGCCATGACGAGGTTATTGCAGAGATGGCGAAACTGGGCGTGCGCGTCTTCGCCATTCCTGACGGCGACGTTGCGGCCTCGATTCTGACCTGTATGCCAGACAGCGAAGTTGACGTGCTGTACGGTATTGGCGGCGCACCGGAAGGCGTGGTTTCCGCGGCCGTCATCCGCGCGCTGGACGGCGACATGCAGGGCCGCCTGCTGGCGCGCCATGACGTCAAAGGCGACAACGAAGAGAACCGTCGTATTGGCGAACAGGAACTGGCCCGCTGCACCGCGATGGGCATTGAAGCGGGCAAAGCGCTGCGTCTGGATGAAATGGCGCGCAGCGACAACGTCATTTTCTCCGCTACCGGCATCACCAAAGGCGATCTGCTGGAAGGGATTAGCCGTAAAGGCAATATCGCAACCACCGAAACGCTGTTGATCCGCGGCAAATCACGCACGATCCGCCGCATTCAGTCGATTCACTACCTCGATCGCAAAGATCCCGATGTGCAGGCGCACATCCTGTAATTGATTTGATCAATAGAGCCTTCCAGCCCATCCGGGCTGGAAATCTTTCGTCCAACGAACGAAGATAAGGCAATCAAAGCAGACAGGAGAAAACCATGGCAGATTGGGTAACAGGCAAAGTCACAAAGGTGCAGAACTGGACCGATGCCCTGTTTAGTTTGACCGTGCGAGCTCCGGTTCTTCCTTTCACTGCAGGTCAGTTCACCAAGCTTGGCCTTGAGATCGACGGTGAGCGCGTACAGCGCGCCTATTCCTACGTGAATGAGCCCGATAACCCCGACTTAGAATTTTATCTGGTGACGGTTCCCGACGGCAAACTCAGCCCTCAACTGGCGGCGCTAAAGCCTGGCGATGAAGTTCAGGTGGTGAGTGAGGCCGCTGGTTTCTTCGTGCTGGATGAAGTCCCTGATTGCGAAACGCTATGGATGCTGGCAACCGGCACGGCTATCGGCCCGTATTTGTCGATTCTGCAACTAGGCAAAGACCTGGATCGCTTTAAAAATCTGGTGCTGGTCCACGCCGCACGCTATGCCGCCGATTTGAGCTACCTGCCATTGATGCAGGCGCTGGAAAAGCGCTACGAAGGTAAATTACGCATCCAGACGGTTGTTAGCCGTGAGACAGCCGTAGATTCGCTGACCGGGCGTGTACCGGCGCTGATTGAAAGCGGTGAACTGGAAAAGGCGGTAGGGCTGCCAATGGATAAAGAAACCAGCCATGTGATGCTGTGCGGAAATCCACAAATGGTACGCGACACGCAGCAACTGCTGAAAGAGACCCGGCAGATGACCAAACACCTGCGCCGTCGACCGGGCCATATGACTGCTGAGCACTACTGGTGAGGGTTGCCGGGAGGCGCTTGCGCTTCTCCGGTCGACAACTACTGGCGCTCGGCTTTGTACTTTACGTCCTGCGTATCCTTACCATATTTATTTTCGTCCTGGGTGCCAATGAACGCGCCCAGATCGATGAGCATGCCGACCAGAATGAGCGTCGGAACAAAGCGACCAACCGCCCATTGCCAGACGCCGGGTAACATCGTCCAATTTCCGGCCAGCAGCATCCACGCCAAAATCATCAGCAGCGCCCACGCTCCAGAACGACCCCGATCGTGCAGGCGTTTTACCGTCACTGCCGCCGTCGGCCATAGCAGACAAACCAGACAAAATGCCGCAGTCTGAATATCGAGTAATTGCTTGCTCGCCAGCGAGAACAGAACCAGCATTCCGACGATCCACAGACCTATCCAAATCCAGAAATCACGGCGCCCGATGCGCCCTTTAAATGAGAATAACCACTGCTGTATGGTCATGTAAGTTCCTTTATTATTACCTTCCAGAACAGTTTACCCTTTTGACAAGCCCGACAGTTACCGTTTTAATCGTGAGCAGTCATAACGAAAGGTACGATTGATGAAGCAAGGATTTACACTGTTTTTATTATTGTTTTCAGCCTTCACCGCGAGCGTTGCGGCACGGGCGGAAGAGCCATCGACGGCAACCACGGCCCCCTATTTACTGGCGGGTGCGCCGACCTTTGACCTGTCGATTAGCCAGTTTCGCGAAAACTTTAATACGCAGAATCCGAAGCTTATCCTGAATGAGTTCCGCGCCATCGACAGCAGCCGCGATCGGGCAAACCTCACCCGCGCGGCCAGTAAAATCAATGAAAACCTGTATGCGTCCTCCGCCCTTGAGCGCGGCACGCTAAAAATCAAAAGTATGCAGATAACCTGGTTGCCGATTCAGGGACCAGAACAAAAGGCGGCCAAAGCGAAAGCGCTGGAATACATGACCGCCGTCATTCGTACCGTCGCGCCGCTACTGACGAAAGAGCAGAGCCAGAAAAAGCTGCAAAAACTGCTCGCTGCCGGCAAAGGTAAACACTATTACGCCGAAACAGAAGGCGCAATTCGCTATGTTGTGGCAGATAACGGTGAAAAAGGGCTGACCTTCGCTGTTGAACCGATTAAGCTGGCACTATCAGATAGTCTTGAGAAGGCGAATTGATGACAAAAAGCAAAGCCTTTCCGCAGACGAATCTCTATACTGTTTCACAGACCATGCTGCCCTGACGGGCGGCCATATTCCTTAATTCGCTGACAAGCGTGGAGAAATGAAATGCGACATCCTTTAGTGATGGGTAACTGGAAACTGAACGGCAGCCGCCACATGGTAAACGAACTGGTTGCTAATCTGCGTAAAGAACTGGCTGGCGTTGCTGGCTGTGCAGTAGCAATCGCTCCGCCGGAAATGTATATCGACCTGGCGAAACACGCCGCTGCCGGTAGCCACATTATCCTGGGCGCGCAGAACGTTGACCTGAACCTGTCTGGCGCATTTACCGGTGAAACAAGTGCTGAAATGCTGAAAGATATCGGCGCGCAGTACATCATTATCGGTCACTCTGAGCGTCGTACTTACCACAAAGAGTCTGACGAGCTGATCGCTAAAAAATTCGCCGTGCTGAAAGAACAAGGTCTGACTCCGGTTCTGTGCATCGGTGAAACCGAAGCAGAAAACGAAGCGGGCAAAACTGAAGAAGTCTGTGCACGTCAGATCGACGCCGTTCTGAAAACTCAGGGCGCGGCAGCATTCGAAGGCGTCGTTATCGCTTACGAACCAGTATGGGCTATCGGTACCGGTAAATCTGCAACTCCTGCTCAGGCTCAGGCTGTTCACAAATTCATTCGTGACCACATTGCTAAAGCTGACGCGAAAATCGCTGAACAAGTTATCATCCAGTACGGCGGTTCCGTAAACGCAGCGAACGCAGCAGAACTGTTCGCTCAGCCGGACATCGATGGCGCGCTGGTTGGCGGTGCTTCTCTGAAAGCAGATGCCTTCGCGGTCATCGTTAAAGCAGCAGAAGCCGCTAAACAGGCGTAATGCTGTTGAGGCGGGTAGCGCTTCGCTGACCCGTCCTTCAAGACTGTAGGCCCGGTAAGCGTTAGCGCTACCGGGCTTTTTTTACAACTTACCCAACACGCTAAACCACAGATAATCCAGCGGCAGAAGAAGCAGATATGTTGCCGTCGCCAGCGCGATACACAGCAGCATCCCCGCCCTCGCAGGCACTTTCCCAAGCGCCATCGCCACCACAATCGGCGAAGCCTGATACGGCAGTAGCGGTGTGGAATACCCCAATACCTGAATCATAATCACCGACAGCAGCGGGAACCCAGTCGCATCGGCAAAACTTTGCGCCAGAGTGGTATACAGCGCCGGAACGCCGTTCGCCGTCATAATAAAATTGAGTGCGGTGGTAATGCCGGTCAGCGCGAGAAAGCTGGTAAATGGTTTTTCCGCATCCAGCGGCATCACCTGTAACAGCGCCTCGCCCACTGCACTGCCAATGCCGGTCTGGGTAACGGTGATTGCCAACCCCAGAATCCCCGCCACGTAAATGCAGGTCCTGATATTTACCCCGGAGGAAAACTCGTCGCCATTGATAAAACCCACCCGTGGTAGCAGCGTGATAACCGCCGCCGCCAGCCCGGTCCACGCAGGCCCTATACCGTGCCAGCTTTCACTTACCCACAGCAGCAGCACCACTGCTAACATCCAGGCCAGACGTTTTTCATCCCGGCTCATTGGTTCCGCTGGCGTGAGATCGCGCGGTGCGTGGGGCTTGCCAGGGAACAGCCAGCAGATAAGCATGATGAGCACCGCGCCTTTCAGCCAGCCCAGAACCGGCGTATGCAGCAGCAAATAGGGAAGATAATTGAGGTGGATGCCGTAAGAGCCTTCCGCCGCGCCGCTCATTACCAGATTTGGCACGTTAGCGGGTAAAATTGTCGCGGAAAGCTGGAACGTCCCAAACCCGACGGCCAGCGCCAGACCATACCAGGCGCGCGTACCCTCGTTAATTCCGGCACGCTTCGCCATTGCGGCAACAATCGGCATCAGCAGCGCAATACGCCCCATATTGGACGGCATCACAAACGCCAGCGCGTAACTGAGCAGCACCACGCTCGCCACCATTAACGGCCAGGAATCGGTCAATCGCGATGACAGCGCTCTCGCCGCCCTGTCCGCCAACCCCGTTTTGCGAATCGCGATACCCAGCACAAAACCACTAAAGACCAGCCAGAATGCCGAAGACGCAAATCCGCCAAAGATCACATCCGCAGGTGCGATTTTGGCGACCATTGCTACGGCAAAGAACAGCAGCGCCGTTATAAACTCCGGCAGTAGCGACGTCGCCCAGAGCAGGATGGTAATGCCAATCACCAGAGAGGGGATAAACAGAGGGTGTGTAAGCCAGAGCGACATGCCTGTCTCCTGTTGTTTTTTTCAACAAGAATACGGGGACAGACATGCGGAGTAAATGCCAGATTAGGTGGGGTTAACGCAGAATATCACATTGATGATCCTGAATTTCCTCAGCGGAGGCGAGATTGAGCGACAACAGATTGCGCTGGGTCGCCAGCAGGACAAAGGACTCATCGCTCTGACGCACCATCGCCAGCGCATAGCTGCCCATGTGCTCACGCGCATCCGGCACCTCTTCTGCCAGCATCATAAACGGGCTGCGTTGCGCCAGTTCATTTTCCGTGACGCGACGCGCCAGATATTCATGACCGCGCAGCCCACCCGGTAATGGCAGCCAACGAGTGCTGATTTTCGCCAGATTGTCATCCAGCTGTTTTCGGACATCGGTTCGCAGGCAGGAGATATGAATATGCAGATGATTTTGCGTACGCCCACTACGCGAGTTAATGGTCAGCGATACCGCTTTGTCAGGGATTTCCTGACCGTATTTTTGGCTCATAAAGCTGCGCGCCTGCCAGGCCAGCCAGAAAAAGTTCGGCGTACCTGATTTCAGCAGCAGCGGGCTTTCCGTTCCGTTGATGCGCCAGGTCGGCATCAACAGGTATTGCAGTGGGCCGTTACGATCCTTGAACACCACATATCCGGCATCCGGCTTCACTTCGGCGCACGGCGTGGGATCCTGCTGCTGCAACTGGTGCGGCAGGCATTGCTGAAGAACAATCTGGCGTAATGCGTCCGGGTTACCGGTGAATTTCCAGTACCCGATACCTGCAGCAGCGGCGACTACAATCACCGCCAGTAAAAGATAGCCTGCTTTTTTCATTACGCGTTCCCTGTATCTCATTGAAGGGCAAGAGTAACGCAAAACCATGACAAATAAAAAACCCGGTCGCGTTATGCCACCGGGTCGGTAAATCACAGACTTATTTAGCGCTTGCTGATCTGGTCAAACGTACCACCGTTTGAGAAGTGCTCTTTCTGCGCTTTCGTCCAGCCGCCAAACTCTTCGTCGATGGTGAACAGTTTCAGCTTCGGAAATGCATTTTCGTATTTCTTCGCAACGTCTGCATCACGCGGACGATAGTAGTTTTTCGCTGCAATTTCCTGACCTTCCGGTGAGTAGAGATATTTCAGGTAGGCTTCCGCCACCGTTTTGGTGTCTTTCTTTTCCACTACTTTGTCGACCACGGAAACGGTCGGTTCCGCGAGGATAGATTCACTCGGCGTCACTATCTCGAATTTGTCTTTGCCCAGCTCGTTTGTCGCCAGCAGGGCTTCGTTTTCCCAGGCGATCAGCACATCACCGATACCGCGTTCAACGAAGGTATTGGTTGAGCCACGCGCACCGGAGTCCAGCACTTCAACATTCTTATACAGGGCCTTCACGAAGTCTTGTGCCTTGGCCTGATCGTTGTTGTTGTGGTGCAAGGCGTAGCCCCATGCCGCCAGATAGTTCCATCGTGCGCCGCCTGAGCTTTTCGGGTTTGGCGTAATGACCGACACGCCTGGTTTGATCAAATCGTTCCAGTCATGAATTTGTTTGGGGTTGCCTTTGCGGACCAGGAAAACGATGGTGGAGGTGTATGGCGCGGAGTTATCCGGCAGACGCTTAATCCAGTTTTTATCGATACGACCACGTTCAGCAATGGCATCCACATCGTAAGCCAGCGCCAGCGTCACGACATCGGCTTCAATGCCGTTAATGACGGAGGTCGCTTGTTTACCCGAACCGCCGTGCGACTGGCGGATCACGACGTTGTCGCCCGTTTCCTGCTTCCAGTGCGCGCTGAAGGCCTTATTGTACTGCTCGTACAGTTCACGCGTTGGATCGTACGATACGTTAAGTAACTGAATATCCTTTGCCAGAACGCTGGTCGATGCCAGCAATAATGTTAACCCTACGCCCCATTTGTTCATCGCCCAGCTCTCTTATGTGGTGTTGTGATGAGCAAAGCGTGCCAGAAAGGTATCCAAACATTAAAGAATAAAAAAAGATTTGCTATAACTTGGGGGAATAAATGCGGGGAATTGTGCCGAATGGTGGTTAGCGGCTGATCAGGCCTACAAGTCTTTACAACCTGTAGGCCTGATGCGCTTAGCGCCATCAGGCGCGGAAAAAACAATCAGTACAGTTTTTTCGCGCAGTCCAACCAGTCACCTTTGAACGGACGCTTCATGTTTTCAATCGCGTCGATGATGTCGTGGTGAACCAGTTGCTCGTTCTGAATACCTACACAGCGACCGCCGTGACCGGCCAACAGCAGTTCAATGGCATATGCGCCCATACGGGACGCCAGGATACGGTCGTAAGGCACCGGAGAACCACCACGCTGGATGTGACCCAGTACGGTTGAGCGCGTTTCACGACCCGTTTCTTTCTCGATGTAATGCGCCAGTTCGTCAACGTCACACATGTGCTCAGTGATCGCCACAATCGCGTGTTTTTTACCTTTCGCGATGCCTGCTTTGATTTCAGCAACCAGATCGTCACGGCTGAATTCCACTTCAGGAACCACCACGAACTCACAGCCGCCAGCAATGGCAGCCGCCAGGGTCAGATCGCCACAGTAGCGGCCCATCACTTCAACGATGGAAATACGCTGGTGAGAAGAAGAGGTATCACGCAGACGGTCAATCGCTTCGACTACGGTACCCAGAGCGGTGAAATAACCGATGGTGTAGTCGGTGCCTTTGATATCGTTGTCGATAGTGCCTGGCAGACCGATGCATGGGAAGCCCATTTCAGTCAGGCGTTTTGCCCCCATGTATGAACCGTCACCACCGATAACAACCAGCGCGTCAATGCCACGCTTTTTCAGGTTTTCGATAGCCACGGCACGCACGTTTTCGTCGCGGAATTCCGGGAAGCGGGCAGAACCGAGGAATGTACCGCCACGGTTGATCATGTCGGACACGCTGTAGCGGTCAAGTTGAACCATACGGTCTTCATACAAACCCAGGTAGCCATCATGGATCCCCATGACTTCCAGCCCTTCCGTCAACGCTGCACGTACAACACCACGGATTGCTGCGTTCATGCCCGGCGCATCACCGCCGCTTGTCAACACACCGATTTTCTTAATCATGACTACCTCTGAACTTTGGAATGCAAAATGAAATCTGCTGCCGGAAGTCGATTCCGCATATCGAAACGATCCAACGAATATGCAGATAGTATAACAATCACTTCCTGCTGAATTGATTCAGGTCAGGCCAAATGGTGGTAATTTATACACAAAATGCTGGCCCGGTTCACTTTTTTTACAACGAATTATAAAAGCTCAAACATCTTGCCTTCCTTGGGTACGACCGAACAGGGATCCAGATGAATGATGACATCCGATCCCGGGAAACGCCGTAAAATTGCCTGCTCTACCTGTTCAGCCACTAAATGCGCCTGAACGAGCGGCAGATTATCTTCCATTTCCAAATGAATCTGAATAAAGCGGGTCGGCCCTGACTGCCGCGTGCGAAGATCGTGAGCGCCGCTGACTCCAGGCCATGACGTCACAATATCAATAATTTCCTGACGTTCTTCATCGGGTAAAGCGCGATCCAGCAAAGACTGTACCGCCTCATAACCCATGCGTAATGCACTATATAAAATATAGATGCCAATCCCGAGCGCAAACAAGGCATCTGCGCGATGCCAGCCGTACCATGCCAGCCCAAGCGCCACGAGAATCGCACCGTTCATCATAACATCAGACTGATAATGAAGCATATCCGCCCTAACGGCCTGACTTTGCGTGCGCTTCACTACCCAGCGCTGAAACGAGACCAGAATGATTGTACACACTAACGCAATGATGGTGACAACCACCCCGACGCCAGGATCTTTCATTGGCGTGGGTTGGATGAGATGCTGAATCCCGGTCAGGAATAAAAACAGCGCCGAACCGGAAATAAACATGCTTTGCGCCAGCGCCGCCAGCGATTCCGCTTTTCCGTGTCCGAACGTATGTTCATCATCGGCCGGTTGCAAAGAATAGCGCACCACCAACAGGTTGGTTAACGACGCAGCGATGTCCACCAAAGAATCCACCAGCGCTGCCAGAATACTGACCGATCCGGTGTACCACCACGCAAAAATTTTGATCAAAAGTAACAGCGATGCCATCACGGTCGCCGCGATTGCCGCCCGGCTAACCAGCCGCCCATAGGTTTGATTCATAAACACTCCTGCCAGGATATGCCGCTAGTATAACGGATGAAGTAAAACAGTCAGGCAATAACCGAGTGACAAATTTTGGGCAAAAAAAACCCCCACATCATGTGGGGGAAGACAGGGATGGTGTCTATGGCAAGGAAAACAGGGTTACTACTGGGAACGTGAGTTGCTACTACTCAATAAATTCAACGATGAGCTTTTTTTCCAGTGCGCTACGTCGCGCAGTTGCTCCATTCGTTGTTCATGTCTCTCATTTAAAACCGCTTGCTGCTCGGGCGTTAACAGGCGATACATCTGGTTGCGAACCTTGGCTATTTCAACCTGGCGGGCAACCTGTTCTTGCGCCATTCTTTCTGCCTGAGCGCGCACAGCGCGTTCATCAAATTTCTCTGCGGTGACAAGGCGATGCATTGTCTCCATTTCGCTAACATTAACAGGAGGCTGTTCGTGTCTTGCCTGCTGCATTAAATCTCGCATCTGTTGACGTTGATGTTCGGTTAAACTGATACCGTCGAACATGTGGCTCTGAACGCTGCGTTGCGCGGAGCCTTCACCCAGGTGCCAGTGATCGCCTGTGACGACTTCAGCTGCATGGCTTAAAGTACTCAGTGCCAGCGTTGAGGCCATGACGGCAGCGGTAACTTTGCCCATCACTTGCTCCCAAAATCTTTTCTGTCGCGATTCAACGAGAGACAGTTTACGATTCGGGCTGCAAACATGCGTCAGGGGGTGTAAAACAACGTAAAGTCATAGATTAGCGACGCCTGATGACGTAATTTCTGCCTCGGAGGTACGTAAACAATGAATAAAATCCTGTTAGTTGATGATGACCGAGAGCTGACTTCCCTGTTAAAGGAGTTGCTCGAAATGGAAGGTTTCGATGTGCTGGTTGCCTATGATGGGGAACAGGCGCTTGAGCTTCTGGATGACAGCATCGATTTACTTTTGCTCGACGTCATGATGCCGAAGAAAAATGGCATTGATACGCTGAAAGCACTTCGTCAGACACACCAGACACCCGTAATCATGCTGACCGCTCGCGGCAGCGAATTGGATCGCGTACTTGGCCTTGAGCTGGGCGCGGACGACTATTTACCCAAACCGTTTAACGACCGTGAACTGGTCGCGCGCATCCGCGCTATTTTGCGTCGCTCACACTGGAGCGAACAGCAGCAGAACAGCGACAACGGTTCGCCGACTCTGGAAGTGGATGCGTTAAGCCTTAATCCGGGTCGCCAGGAAGCCAGCTTTGACGGGCAAACCCTGGAATTAACCGGCACCGAATTCACCCTGCTCTATTTGCTGGCACAGCATCTCGGTCAGGTGGTTTCGCGTGAACACCTGAGCCAGGAAGTGCTGGGCAAACGCCTGACGCCTTTTGATCGCGCGATCGACATGCATATCTCGAACCTGCGTCGTAAGCTGCCAGAACGTAAAGACGGACACCCGTGGTTTAAAACCCTGCGCGGTCGCGGCTACCTGATGGTCTCCGCTTCATGATAGGGAGCTTAACCGCACGCATCTTTGCCATCTTCTGGTTGACGCTGGCACTGGTGTTGATGTTGGTACTGATGTTACCCAAGCTTGATTCACGCCAGATGACCGAGCTACTGGACAGCGAGCAGCGCCAGGGGTTGATGATTGAGCAACACGTTGAAGCTGAACTGGCGAACGATCCACCCAACGATTTAATGTGGTGGCGTCGCTTGTTTCGGGCGATAGACAAGTGGGCGCCGCCAGGACAGCGGTTATTGCTTGTTACGACGGAAGGACGCGTGATCGGCGCAGAACGCAACGAAATGCAGATCATTCGTAACTTTATTGGTCAGGCCGATAACGCCGACCATCCGCAAAAGAAAAAATACGGTCGCGTTGAGATGGTCGGGCCTTTCTCCGTCAGAGACGGCGAAGATAACTACCAGCTGTATCTCATTCGACCTGCCAGCAGCTCACAATCTGACTTTATCAATCTGTTGTTCGACCGACCGCTGTTGTTGCTGATTGTCACCATGTTAGTCAGCTCTCCGCTATTGCTCTGGCTTGCCTGGAGTCTGGCGAAACCGGCGCGTAAGTTGAAAAACGCGGCGGATGAAGTGGCCCAGGGCAACCTGCGTCAGCATCCGGAACTGGAAGCCGGTCCGCAGGAATTTCTGGCGGCAGGCGCCAGCTTTAACCAGATGGTGACGGCGCTGGAGCGAATGATGACCTCGCAGCAACGCCTGCTGTCGGACATCTCCCACGAGTTGAGAACGCCGTTGACGCGTCTGCAGTTGGGCACCGCGCTGCTGCGCCGTCGTAGCGGTGAGAGCAAAGAGCTGGAACGTATTGAAACAGAAGCGCATCGGCTGGACAGCATGATCAACGACCTGCTGGTGATGTCACGCAATCAGCAGAAAAACGCGCTGGTCAGTGAAACGGTGAAAGCCAATCAGCTGTGGGGCGAAGTGCTGGATAACGCCGCCTTTGAAGCCGAGCAGATGGGTAAATCACTCACGGTGAATTTCCCGCCGGGCCCGTGGCCGCTGTACGGCAACCCAAATGCGCTGGAAAGCGCGCTGGAAAACATTGTGCGCAACGCCCTGCGTTATTCACACACGCAGATTGAAGTTGGCTTCGCGGTGGATATCGATGGGATTACCATCACTGTCGACGACGATGGCCCGGGCGTTAGCCCTGAAGACCGAGAACAGATTTTCCGTCCGTTCTATCGTACCGATGAGGCGCGCGATCGCGAGTCTGGCGGAACAGGTCTGGGTCTGGCGATTGTTGAAACCGCAATCCAACAGCATCGTGGCTGGGTGAAAGCCGAAGACAGCCCGCTGGGTGGTTTACGGCTGGTAATTTGGTTGCCGCTGTATAAACGCGCTTAACAGGCTTCCCCGGTAACGTCGTACCGGGGAAGTTCTCACATTATGCTGCCACAGTCGCAGCCGCTAGCTTTTGCTTTTTAATCCGCTTCACCAGAATGGTCGAACAGATAAAGCCCATTAAGCTGAATGCAATCATCACGCTAAAGACATAGTTATAGCCCGTGATGCCGCTATTGGTATCCAGTAAATAGCCGTATAACGTATACGCAAACATGGCGGGCATATAACCGATGATACAGCCAAATGCCATCGCCGAACCGGCATATTCACGCGGGGTACCAATCTCATCCATTGGTGCAAAGAAAATGGCGCGCTGTGAGAAAATAATCGCCCCAAATCCTAGCGTCGCCGCCATACCGATATACACATTCATCGTTTGATGTGGCAACAGCATAAAAACAACCATAGCAGCAGCAGAGATCAGAAACGTCCACTTCAGGTAAACCGTAGGTGATTTAGCAACCTTATCCGCCAGCAGCCCACCAATCGGCCCTCCCACCATTTTCAATGCATACTGGTTGATGATGCCGTACGCGCCGACGAGCGCTACCGGCAGCATGTAGATATCTTTTAAGAATGGGATGAAGTAAGTCAGGCCACAGTACGCGGCGTAAACGAAGAAAATCCCTAAAGAAGCCAGCCAGACGTTAGGGCAGGACAACACATGTTTGATACCCTTTAAGACTTCCATGTTGGCACTGGTTTTCTCGCCGCCTTTCACTTTGTCATCATCGACAATAAAGTAAGTGAGAACGCCCGCAGCCAGCGTAATTAGCGTATAAAACAGCAGTCCAGCCTGCATCCCCGCTTTACCTTCACCAAACTGGACGAAAACAAACAGAGCGCCAGAAGCGACGATAACATCCACCACGCCGCGTCCTGCTTCTAAAAAGCCAAACATGCGCCCTTGTTCTTCTTGCGTACCTAGCAGACGCACAGCTTTCAATAACACCGGCCAATAAACCACATCGGCAAAGAACGCCATTGCGGCAAAGCAAATAAGATAACCGGTAAATGACGGTAGCGTCGCCAAATATAAACCGCATAACCCAACGCCGATCAGACCAAATGGTAATAATATTTTCTTGGAATAACGGTCTGCGATATAGAGCGACAGAAAAAGCCCGGTTGTCTGAACAATCGTATAAACAGTAAAACTTAAACCAATTTGCGTATTGGTTAAACCCCAGTCACTTTGCATTGGCACATAGAAAACGTCTTTCATACTTGAAAGTTTGAATATTGTGCCGCCGCCTAAAATTAAAAAACAGAGCCTTGCCCATTTATTCATGAACATAATTAAACCCTCATTGCTTGTTGAGAGAAATATTTAAATTAAATCATGCAGTTAATAAATTAAGAGAGTTATTTTCATAACCCCTTTCGCATTTAATAATATTTAAAGAAGTTTATTTATTACTTGTAAACTTGTCGCATAAATCACGGATATACTTTATTTGAGCAAGAGCATGTTCTTTTTCCTGCGCCAGTCGCGCATCAATCATGTCACTGTCGGGCAGCGGCGTATAGCTTGCATCGCGCCATGGGATCCAGGGATTATCACCTTCATCATCAAAACGAAATGCCGGAGCATAATATTCAACTTCCTCTTCCAGACCAAAAGCATTTACTTGTGGTTTATCCTCACCTAAAAGTAATAATTCCTTAAGCATCTCTTCCATTGGTAAGTCACCGTATCCTGAACGACAAGCCTCATGCCCCCAGCCTTTACCTTCTTTAATAATTTTTGCGTCTTTGATATGTACCTGAGTGATTAGAGGGGACATGACCTCTAACGCAGAAAGCGGCTGCTCATTGGCGTTAATCATGTTGCCAAAATCAAACAGAATAGAGAGATTCTTCATTCCACTATTATTAACCAGCGTCACCAGTTCATGGCCTTGCAGATCTTCATGCTGTTCGATAGTAAAGCTTAGTCCGCAATCGTCATACTGAGACAACCACGCAATATCATTGGCAATCTTTGCCATGACATCGTTGAGATGTCCTTCATAGCGGGGGTAGAAACGTACTGAAGTTGCGCCAGTTGCCACAGCAATACGGATCGCATCCGTCAATGTCGCCTTGTCCGATGCGCTCGTTTCAATATGTACATCGAGGTTATATTTTTTTGCCTTTTCTTTAAAATCGTGCAACTGCCGATCGTTTAGTTTCTGCAGTGATTGGGACTCACCATCCTCAACATGTATTTTCACTCCCTTTAATTGTTGCTGATGCGCAATATCCAGAAGATCGCCCGGAAGGACTCTCTCATAGCGCATATTCAGATGAAAGGCATAAGCATGTAGGTACAGTGGTATATTTCTCGCACGTTCAGCGAGAAGTTCTTGGTTGCATTTTCCCATTATTTTTCTCATTCATCACGAATAACAAGTTCCACAGATTCAAGTCGCCAGTATTCAAAATCAACCTGAACCACTTTTTTATCTCGGGTAGCCCGATGTTTTTCTACTAAAATTCCATAAGTATTAGGCGCAACGCCCAACTCTTTGCAGGCCACTTCTGGCATATTGACCGGTTTAAAAATCATTTCTTTGATATTTAAAGCATGACCAAACGCATCTTCCCAGACGCTGGCAAAAGACTGATTGCCCAATTTGTTAATGAATCCTGGCGCAACATCAGCATCAATATAGGACTCATGGTAAAACACTTTATGCGAATCAAGACCACACCAACCGGTAACTAAATAGCGATCACCGGAGGAGAGAAAAACATCATCAACATGGTGCGGAACCGTCGCAATCGTTTCTTTGGTTAAATAACCCCAAAAAGGCTTGCGCCCCTGAGCACAGGCTTCAGCATTAAAGCTGGAAAGTGATTTGGGATTATAAATAAATCGCTTCGATGAAATAAACCAACCACTGCGGTTCTTTCGGAAGATACGCGCATCGATCTCAAGCTCAATCAGAACCTGACGTAAAGTCATGCGCTTCGCATCCAGCAACTCACATAACTCTCTCTCCGAAGGCAATTTAGAGCCCGCTGGCAAATTATTCTCGTTTAACCAGCTTTCAAAGCGCTCTCTAAGCACATCAACATTGTTTTTCTTTTTCATCTTGCTCATCTGGTTTAAACCAATTTAAAGCTAAGATATTTGAGTGCAGGAAATACTCAAGTTTTTTTTCAACGCAGAGTTTCTTTTTGTGGGCCAGGTATCAAGAATGGACTGAAAACATGGCGTGACAAGCAGGTTTTTTAACCCGCTTTAGTATGCAGAGATAAGAACCACGAGAGAGGCAAATCAGGTGTTACCACCTGATTTAATTGCATGGCCAGAATGGCTTTATTTTCCCCACAAACGTCGGGAATTGTCTTCGATCTTACCGCTTAAACGACGCTTTTGCATCGTTCTGGTCCAGCTTTTCGATAACCCGGCAGCCGAGAGTAAACGGTGATATTGTGAGTCATCAAACGGCATATGCCAGGCAATGGCAATCGCCTCCCGCACGCTGACGTCGCTGACGCGTGAAGCCAGGATCAAAGGCGCGTCCGCCGACACCTGGCCTGGAGCGATGACGCTACACAACCAGCCCGTCTTGCCTGCCTCCTGCATCTGGCTGGCCATATCGCTGATGCCAAAATGGAAATTCAACTTAAAGCACGGCGAGCGCGGCTGCGTGACCTGAATCAGCGCATCTCCCCACTGGAAAATGTCGCCAATAAATACATTCTCTTCCGTTAGCCCCTCAGTAGAGAGATTCTCGCCAAACGCGGGCGCGACAAAGAGCTCTGCCTGCTCCGGAAACTCTTGTCTCCAGTGCTGATAGTGTTCACGCGGATAGTGGCACAGCGCGCGATCCGGCCCACCGTGAATTTTCGTTTCCGCCTGTTCATCACCCGTCAGCCCCAGTTCGGTCAGCATCAGCTCGCCGTCAACCTGGACCTTAGCAATCGCGCTGGGACGGCTTCCCGTGTAGTCCCGAACCTTGCCTGTAAAAACATCGACCGGATATCGCATCTGTTCCCTCTCCCGATAAATTTCCCCCATTACACCACATTTATTTTACCCCAGTCGCTCAAAATGAGAGCACGGTTCACATGAAACTTAGGGACACATGCTATCAATGTAATCTGGTTTTGAAACATCATTTCAAATAAGGAGTCAACAACGTGACTGGTCAATCGCAATTTGCTGGCGTCTGGTGTCCTTCCATTACGCCAATGGATAATGACGGCAAGATCGATCTTAACGGTCTGAGCCAGCATCTCAAACGCCTTACCGAGGCCAAAATCGACGTGATTTTGCTGATGGGTAGCATCGGGGAATTTGCCTCCTTTACGCTCGAAGAAAAGCTGTTACTGATCCGCGAGGCCCGCGCTATGAGCTCGCTGAAGATGGTCGCCAACGTCTCATCCACCTGCCAGAATGATGTGCTGTTGATGGCGCAGGAAGCGTATCGCGCCGATTACGACGCCGTGATGATCCTGCCGCCTTACTACTATGGGCAAACGGCAAAACAGCTGCTGAGCTACTTCCGTCAGTTGGGGCAAAAGCTCAGCGGTAAATGGTTTGCCTATAACTTTCCGGCGCGCACTGGTTGCGATTTAACGCCCGAACTGGTTGCCACCCTCGCCGCCGAGTTCCCCAACTTCGCAGGCATTAAAGATACCGTCGACTGCCAGTCCCATACTCGCAGTATGATCCAGACCACCCGCGCCGTACGGGAGGATTTTGCCGTGTTGTCCGGCTATGACGAATACTACATTCCTAACCTGCTGGCAGGCGGCGCGGGGGTGATTTCAGGATTAAACAACGTCATGCCTGAACTGTTTGTCAGCGCACGGGAAGCATTTAAACAGGGCGACCTGACAGCACTTCGCGACATTCAGGACCAGATTGGCACCTACATGTCCATCTACGCCATCGGCGAAGATTTCGTCACCACCATCAAAACCGTGGTATCGCGTAAGTTTGGCTATTGCACCGGCGTGTCACGAAATGCCGGCGGAGAGTTGAACGAGGGTGAGTGTCGGACCATCAATGAGGTATTTGTCGTCAAAGCGTAAATCGTTAAGCCGGATGGAACAGACCATCCGGCAAAAGAGGCTTACTTCACGGCGCTACGAATATCAATTTCCGCCGCCCTGGCTTTAACTCTTTTCGACCAGATGGAAGTGATAATCGGCACCAGAATGGAGGTCACAATCACCGACGTGGCGACAAGGGAAGTTGCTGCCGGCGCCATCGGTTTAAATGCCGGAACCATTTCAGCAATCAGCACTGGCGTAGCGACCGCCGCACCGGCTGAGCTGGAGGCCGCAATCCCCGCTGTGCCATCGCCGCCACCAATCAGTTTATCGGCGATAATCAATGGAATACCGGTAATGATAATTACCGCCACGCCCAGCAAAATACCCAGTACACCGGTCTGCGCAATCACGCTCAAATCAATGGTGTTACCAAGCGCGAAGGCAAAGAAAGGAATCAATGTCTGCACCGCTTTGCTGAAGAACTCCCGCAGCTCAGGGTCCAGATTCCCCAGCGCAAAGCCAATCAGGAACGGTAATACGGCCCCCACAAACACGTGTGGTTCAAACGAAGCGATCCCGGCGGTTCCCAGAATCACCATAGTCATCAGCGGGCCAGACTCCAGTGACATTAGGACAAACGCCCCGGCCTCTTCTTTGGTGCCG
The DNA here is from genome assembly GCF_030336655.1 of Citrobacter sp. Cb041. Lineage (NCBI taxonomy): Bacteria > Pseudomonadati > Pseudomonadota > Gammaproteobacteria > Enterobacterales > Enterobacteriaceae > Citrobacter > Citrobacter sp. Cb041. Next base: position 72,019 of record NZ_JAOWDD010000009.1, read on the forward strand.
TACTGCTGCATAATCGAGGCATACAGCCCGCCGTTGGTCATATCCATGGCGGCCACCAGCGCCAGCGTAGACAAGCCGGCGAAGAAACCAACTTCTACACCATGTTCCGGCAGAATACGTGAAGCAATCGCCGCGACCACCCACGCTACCAGGATCTTGGTTATGACCAGCGTACCCGATTTACGCAGTACGGTACCGGTAGCGCTTAGCTTGATCGACGCCCCCATACAAAAGAACCAGACCGCCAGAATAGGCACCGTACCGGTGATCATACCGTTGGTAAAGGAGCCGAAGTATTTCCCGGCGCCGGGGGAAAAGGTGTGACACAACGCGCCCAGAAAAAGCGGCACCAGCATCATGCCTCCTGGGATTTTCTCTATCGTTCGTTTGATCTGCATTTCCATCACCTGTAGACATAAAAATGGGGCAATTTTTATGGGCGATTGCATCTTGCTTATGAGATGCGCCCGTCTTGATGAAACGAAGATAGACATTCATAGAGACTATAAAAGTGATCCCACTCGCATAATAAAACCTTGTTTCAATTTAAGTGGATCATTGTTTTTATATTGATTTTGATCACAAAAAAACCCCCACAAGCATCGCTTGCAGGGGCTTACTAAAGCGTAGAACTTATTTTTTCGCTGCGAAACGTGCGGCAGCTTCGTCCCAGTTCACCACGTTCCAGAACTCTTTGATGTAGTCCGGGCGACGGTTCTGGAATTTCAGGTAATAAGCGTGTTCCCAAACGTCCAGGCCCACGATCGGGAAGCCGGAAGCGCCAGAGATAGCTTCACCCATCAGCGGGGAATCCTGGTTAGCAGTGGAAACAACAGCCAGTTTGTCACCTTTCAGAACCAGCCACGCCCAGCCGGAACCAAAACGGGTTGCTGCAGCTTTTTCAAATTCAGCTTTGAAGTTGTCCACGGAGCCGAAGTCACGTTCGATAGCCGCTTTCAGGTCGCCCTGCAGCGTAGTACCGGTTTTCAGACCTTTCCAGAACAGGCTGTGGTTAGCGTGGCCGCCCGCGTTGTTACGCAGTACGGTTTTCTTGTCTGCTGGCAGTTGATCCAGTTTGGTGATCAGCTCTTCAACAGGCAGGCTCGCGAATTCAGGCAAGCTTTCCAGCGCAGCGTTAGCGTTGTTTACGTAAGCCTGGTGGTGTTTGGTATGGTGGATTTCCATCGTCTGCTTATCGAAGTGCGGTTCAAGGGCATCATAAGCGTACGGCAGGGATGGCAGTGTATAACTCATAATCATCTCCAGTATTGTCGGGCGGCCAGTGTTAACGCCGCGTAAGCAGTTGGGTCATTATAGTTAATTAAATGATATTGAAAATGATTATCAATGCCGTACTTTTTACATGGCTATTATGAGGTAAAAGTGTGAGCATCACTGGGAAAATCAGGCTGATTTTGCCAATCTGAGTAGAAAATAGGCAACGACATGAAGGACATGGGAGATAAAGCACGACATAGTCTGAAAATTATCTCACAAGGAAATATTGCTATGTCTGTCAACATCGCCCTTTTTGGTATCGGCCTCGACACATACTGGCCCCAGTTTACAGGCCTGGAGTCACGTCTTCAGGGCTATCTGCAATCAATTGATGAGCGCCTGACGGCGCAACAAGCCAGCGTGATTAATGGCGGCCTGATTGATAACGTCGATAAAGCCGATGCCCTTATCAGACGGTTGCAGCAACAGCCGGTCGATGCTGTCTGTCTTTACATCAGCACCTATGCGCTCAGCTCAACGGTGCTACCGCTTGTGCAGAGTATCAATAAACCGGTCATTATTCTGGCCCTACAGCCAGAGCCAGGGCTGCCTTATTCAACAATCCGTCAAATTCCCGATCGGGGAGGCCGTACTGGAGAGTGGCTGGCGCACTGTCAGGCCTGCAGCGCCCCCGAACTGGCAAACGTGTTTAACCGTGCGAATATCCGCTTTCAGTTGATTGTTGGCGCATTACAGGGCGATGAGTATGTCTGGCAACAAACGGCGCAGTGGCTACAGGCACTTAACGCTCGTCAAATGCTGGCAAATTGTCAGGTCGGCGTCCTCGGGCACTATTATGACGGCATGGTAGACGTTTACAGCAATATGACGAACTTGTCCGCCAAAATGGGCGTACGCTTTAAGCCACTGGAAATGTGTGAGTTGGCGGAATATCGCGAGCAGGTCAGCGAGGCAGACCTCAACGCCAAACGACAGGAAATGCACCGTGTACTTCAGTTGGATGCGGCATGCGAACCTGCAGAGCTCAACCGCGCACTCACCACTGCCTGCGCCATGGATAAACTAATTGCCCAGAATAAACTCGGTGCACTAGCCTATTACTATGAAGGCCGTAACGGCAACGCTTACGAGAACATCATCACCTCAATCATTCTCGGCAACACGCTGCTTACCCACCGTGGTATTCCCGTAGCGGGAGAATATGAAATCAAAAATGTGCTGGCGATGAAAATTCAGCAACTTCTGGGGGCTGGCGGTTCATTCTCAGAACCATATGGCATTGAATTTAATGATGATGCTGTTTTGTGGGGACATGACGGTCCGGCACACCCGCTGATGGCGGATGGTCCGGTGAGTCTAGTGCCGCTGCCGGTTTATCATGGTAAACCCGGTAAAGGTGTATCTATCCAGATGACCGTAAAATCAGGTCCGGTGACCTTTCTTTCGGTAATTGAAGATGCCGAAAACGGGGTGCTTTTACAGTATGCCGAAGGTGAAGCTGTACCAGGTGAAGTCCTGGATATTGGCAACACCAATAGCCGCTATCGCTTCCCGTTATCAGCTCGCGAGTTCACCACACAATGGTGCATGGGCGGCCCAGCTCATCATTGCAGCATTGGCCTGGGGCACCATGGCGAGGCACTGGAAAAACTCGCCTGGCTACTGGGTATTCAGGCAGTAAGAATTTGCTAATCCTCTATATTTCCGCCCTTCTCAAAAAAGAGGGGCGGGGCCGCATTTGTGATCAATATCCCTTTCATCCCCTGAATTTTGCCAGCATTACTGATCACACGGCAGCATGCTGAAGGTTAATCTATTGCTCACTCTTTAGACTTTTGAACATCAAAACGGGTGTTTTCATCCTGCCAAATCGATAATTCAAAAGGAAACAGAATGGGTAACGCAATTACGATGGGGATAATATGGCATCTAATCGGTGCCGCTAGTGCCGCTTGTTTCTATGCCCCTTTTAAAAAGGTACAACACTGGTCTTGGGAAACCATGTGGTCTATAGGTGGTTTTGTTTCATGGCTGATCCTTCCCTGGCTCGTCAGCGCGATCCTTCTGCCGGACTTCTGGGCCTATTACAGTTCATTCAGTGCGTCCACCCTGCTGCCGGTATTTTTATTCGGTGCCATGTGGGGGATTGGTAATATCAACTATGGCCTGACTATGCGCTATCTCGGTATGTCGATGGGGATCGGGATCGCTATCGGCATTACGCTAATTGTTGGTACCTTAATGACGCCAATCATTGCCGGTAAATTTGACGTGCTCATTGGCACACCAGGCGGACGTATGACCCTGCTCGGCGTGCTGGTCGCCCTGATCGGGGTGGCGATTGTCACCCGCGCCGGACAGTTAAAAGAGCGCAAGATGGGCATCAAGGCCGAAGAGTTCAATCTGAAAAAAGGTCTGATACTGGCGGTGATGTGCGGCTTTTTCTCCGCGGGGATGTCCTTTGCCATGGATGCGGCTAAACCAATGCACGAAGCCGCTGCAACACTCGGTATCGATCCGCTGTATGTCGCCCTGCCAAGCTACGTAGTCATCATGGGCGGTGGTGCGGTGATCAATCTGGGATACTGCTTCATTCGTCTGGCAAAAATGAAAAACCTGTCAGTAAAGGCCGACTTCTCTTTAGCAAAACCGCTGATTATCAGCAATATCCTGTTTTCTGCGCTTGCTGGCCTGATGTGGTATCTCCAGTTCTTCTTTTACGCCTGGGGCCATGCCAAAATTCCAGCACAGTATGACTACATGAGCTGGATGCTGCACATGAGCTTCTACGTCCTGTGCGGCGGTATCGTGGGCCTGATCATGAAAGAGTGGAGCAATGCAGGGAGACGTCCGGTCAGCGTGCTAAGTCTTGGCTGCGTAGTGATCATTGTCGCGGCAAACATTGTTGGTCTGGGAATGGCCAGCTAACGACACAACCCCCGACGACGATGACGCCACTGCGCTGGCGTCATCCCAACTTTACGGTTAAATACCACCGAAAATCAGTTTCCGTTGTACTACCTTAAATTAACCAAATAATGATGGCGTTACTCACAAAATACCTCCGTTCGAGCGTATAGCTTAAATCCGTTCAGCAATAAAAACAGATACCCGATAACCGGCACCCAAAAGCTCAAACGCAGGCCAATAGCATCAATAACCATCCCCTGGATAAAGGGCAGCACCCCGCCGCCAATGCCCGCCATAATCAAGCAAGCAGAAATAGATGCCGCATAGCGATCAAGGCCGGAGAGCGTGCGAGAGAAAATAATGGGATACATCACCGAGTTCATGAGTCCCGTCGCCAGCAGACAATAGCCGCCAAAACGGTTAGCGAAAACTATCGCGGCAACGGTTAGTAGTACCGCTCCCGAAGAACACAGGCAAAACAACAACTGAGGTCGGCAACAGTGAGCCAGCAAGCCATACAAAAACCGCCCCGCCAATGCACCGCCCCAGTACAACGCGATAAAGGAGGTCGCTTGTGCAAGCGAAAACCCGCCCAAAGATGGGTCGTGAAGATAGCTGAGAGCCGTAGTACCAATGCTGACTTCAACGCCAACGTACACAAGAATGCCACTCACCCCAGTACGAAACTGCGCATAGCGCCTGAGCGCACGAATCGCAGAAAAAATATTCTCGTGCGCGTCACGAAAATCAGCAATTGAAAAACGGTATAACGCAACCAGCAGTATGCCTCCCACCAGCATCAAACCGAGATACATCCCTGGAACTGAAATGACAGAGCCAGCCAGAACAACCGCCAGGACGACAGGCGCCAGCGCCGCCCCGAGGGAGTTGATGGACGACGCCAGACTGAGGCGTCCAGCCGCACTTTGCGCCTCGCCAAGCCGATTAACATAAGGGTTTGCGACCACCTGCATCGCCGCAACCCCCATCGCCACAATGAAAATCCCCACCAGGCAACCGGCAAATGACGCCAGCCAGAGCGATACGGCAATCACCACCGAACCACTTGCGGCAAGTATCAACGCCAGTAAGAGTGCGCTGCGATACCCTAAACGCGCCATCCAGCCTGAACACGGTAAACAAATCACAAACGGTGCGAGATAAAACGCCACATTTACCAACATCGAGTCTCGCCATGAAAGCGAAAAAACTTGCCGGAAAAAGGGAATCGTGGCGCTATTAATTGCCGTCAGGACGCCCCAGTAAAAAAAGACAGCCGACAGCATAATGAACGCCCGGCGAGGATTCTGTACCATGATTTATCCCGCCATTTCCTGTGCCAGATGCACGGCGACATCCTGCGGCGACATGCTGCCAAGCAACTGCTCACGGAACTCCACATGCATCAACTTACGCGCCAGACGGGAGAAGATTTTCATATGATCGCCCTTCTCCTGCTCACTCACCGTCAGCATGATAACCAGCGAGACATCCACCTCGTCGCTCCACGCCAGCGGCTCACTCAAACGCATCACCGACACGCTACTGTGCGCGACCGCCGCCGATTTGCAGTGCGGAAGCGCAATCGCAAATCCTAATGCGGTAGAGAAAATCGCCTCACGCTGCCAAATAGCCTCTTCAACGGCTGAGCCGGAAAAGACCCGCTGTTCGACCTCAAGATTATCGGTGAGCACCTTAATCGCCTCCGCTTTACGGGTAATCACCCGATCGAGCAGGATCAGGGCGGGATCAAACACGGGTTTTGCTTGCGCCGTCACCTGTTGTGAAAGTAGTACCGCCACGTCCTGACCACTTTCGCAAGCTAATGCCCGTTCCAGCATCTGCTCGCTGTGCCCGAGAGTTAAGGTCATTAAGCGCGCCTTGGCTGGCGCAATACGGCTTGAGGACATGCTGATCTGTCGTAAACCAACGCCCAACAGTAGCGCCAGCGCCGACGGGTCGCCGCCCATCTCGCCGCACAGGCTGATCTCAATACCGGCCCGCTGCGCGCGCGCCGTCATCTCCTTCAGTAGCTGTAAAAACGTGGGATCAAAATAGTTGTAGAGATGTCGAACCTGCGCGTTGCCCCGGTCACAGGCCAGGAAGTATTGCGTCAGGTCGTTGCTGCCAATCGAAACAAAGTCGATATACGCAGCGGCTTTCTCCAGCAGATAAAGCACTGATGGCACTTCCGCCATAATACCCAGCGACCACTGCCCAACCGCCGCCCCCTCGGCCAGCAGTTGCGCCGCTGTTTGCTGGAACTGTTCACGCAGCCACTTCACCTCAGCAAGCGTAGTCACCATCGGCGCCATAATGTGCAACGGTCCGGCGGCGCTGGCACGCAGTAGCGCACGTATCTGAGGACGGAAAATCGACATAAATTCGGGATACAGGCGGATGCCGCGCCAGCCAAGAAACGGGTTTTCCTCCGGCGGCATCGCCAGATAGTCACAGGGTTTATCGCCACCAATATCCAGCGTACGGATCACCACTTTACGCCCCCGCGCCTGTTCCAGCACATGACGATAGGCCTGGTATTGCTCCTCCTCGTCAGGCGGCGCGGCTCGTTCGCAGAACAGCATTTCAGTGCGGAACAGACCAATCCCCTCCGCCCCGGCGGCAAATGCCGCTTCCACTTCCGCCGCCAGCGCGATATTCGCCAGCACCGTCACCCGTTCGCCCTCTTGCGTCGCCCCAGGGCGTTGAATAAGCGGCTGTAAACGCGCTTCAAGGCGCTGACGTTTGTCCTCTTCCAATTGATACCACCGCAGAGCCTGCTCATCCGGTGACACCACCACCACCCCGTGGCGAGCGTCGAGCAGCAGCGCTTCACCACCGCGAATATGCCCCGCTTCCGCCGCCTCTACGCTCAGTAGCGGAACCCCAAACGATCGCGCCAGAATGACGGTATGTGATGTTTCCCCGCCCGCGCCCATCACCACACCTTTCAGATGCGGGCCGCGCAGCGCCAGAAACTGGCCTGGCGTTATGGGAACCGGACTGATAACGATGGTGTCTTGCGACAATGCCGTTTGCGGCATCAGCGGCTGCGCGGTGAGATGCGCCGCCAGACGCAGGCCCAAATCCTGTAAATCCAGCACCCGCTGTTGTAGGTAGACGCTGCGACTTTCGCGCAGCGGCGCGCTCAGTTCATCCAGCGCCAGCGCCAATGCTGCCAGCGCATTGCGCGCTGTACGGTCGGTAAGTAGCGAGGTTTCGAAGAGCGCATCGTCCAGCAGTTTGACATGAGCCTGTAGCACCGCTGCGGCTTCTCCCTGTGTATGCGGTAATGCGTCGTGCAGCTCGCGGCGTACTTGCTCAAGTGCCGCCGTCAGCGCGGCTCGCTGTACAGCCGGCGCCGCCACCGCCTCTTGTTCTGCCAATTGATACAGATCCGGCACGCCCAGATGCATTGCCACCCCTTGCGCCAGCCCAGCGCTCACGCCGTTACCGCGCACCCACTCCGCACGGGTCTGCGCCAGAAAAACCGGCAGAGGTTGTTCCACCCGTTCCGGCGTCTGGGCAACGGGTTCGTCACACGCGGCAAACTCTTGCCTCACAAACTGAGTCAGCGCCTGATGCGCGGCAGATTCATCCTCGCCCTCAATCACCAGTTCACACGGGTCCTGATACAAAATATCGGTCCCAATCATCGCCAACACGCTACGGGCATCGGCCTGACGCTGGTTACGCAGATTGCCTATTTGAACGCGAGCCTGAAATGCGCTGACGCGCTGCTCTAACGCACTGGCGGGGCGGGCATGTAGACCATTTGGCAACGGGCAGGTAAAACGAATGTTTAACACAATATTATCCTCTGGCTGCAGGCGTAATACGCCATGAGATCGGCGTGCAGGCCGGTATCGTTTCATGCGATGAGTTCAGCGATTTTTCCGCCAGCGTAACTTCGCGCACTGTCGCATCAGCAACCGGCGTTGAGCTGATCTGCGGCTGCGAGCCGGGGTTCCAGCCGCGTAAAATCAGCGCATCTTCACGTTGCGCTTTTTTCAAGGTGCTGAAATGGAGTGGTGTCTCCCAGTGCAGCAGGCTGTAGGCTGTCGGGAATGTCAGCGCGTGTGGATTGGTTTTAAAACGCGCCCAGCCGGAATCCAGCCAGCCAACTGGCGGTGTGCGCCAGGCTTCGACTTCACGCCAGAAGTTCGGGCTTTCACCATCGCACAACGGGATGAGCGCGAAGCGGGCGCTAAATTCGCCTGGGATCTGTGAGTCTGGGGAAGGCAACGCCATACCGGATGCGCGTCCCGGACGCCACGGCATACCGGCACGTCCCAGCCAACCCACGCTACGCAGTAGCGTAATGGCGATAACCGATGGGCGTTCTGCGGGAATTTCATATTCTCGCAGCCCATCCGTCACCACACTGATGCCCTGCTTGCCATCATGCATCATTACCAGACTTTGCATTGGCCACAGCGATGCCGGGGCTTCACCCCAATTTTCCTGCTGCCAGACATCCAGCGTGGCCGGTCGGTTGGCGCGACGAATGAGACCAAACGGTTGATCGGCAAAATGGACATCGGTAAAGACATCAGCAGGAATTTCCACCTGTAAACGATGATCGTGCAAGGTGTTGTTGACGCTAACCTGGAGGTCCAGCGTCGGGCGCTGGTGATCCAGCATGACCACCATGCTGACATCCAGTCGTGCATTACAACGGTGCTCCTGCCTGTCGGCCAGCGTGTGCGGTGCTGCGATAGACCAGCTTAGCGACAACGTGTCCACCAGCGCGCCGCGCTGCCAGTCGGCGTGAAGCAGCGCCCCTGCGCCGGTAACGCGCCAGTCATCCTCTGGTGGAGAATAGTTATAGGTGTCGCCGGCATCGCCGCCGTCCACCAGTTGAATAAGGTTCTCCCAGCGCTTACCGCTGCGCTTATCGACCAGAACGACCTGTTCACCTTCCAGCGTCAGGCGTAACCACGGGTTCTCCAGCGCCTCTTCTGTCGAGGACGGCACAGCAAATCCGGGGGCGCACTCATCTTGCAGATACAGGGTGGTATAGCCGCAGGCGGGGAGCGATGCGACCTCCAGTAAAATATCGCACCGCCGATAGAAGACCGGATCGGGGCTATTGGACAGTTCCTGAACAATGACGGACATATCTTGCGATGTCTCACGCATAATCTGCCAGCGGCAGGGTTGTCCCTGCTCGTCAACAATGCGGAACGCCTCACCGGGTAGGTAGAGCGTCAGCGCCACCAGGCCATCGCGCACCGACGGCAGCGCGTTAAAGACGATGATTTTTTTACCCTGTTGCTGCGTCGTAATGCCGTTTGCCAACATCTGCATATTCAGCTCGTACAGGCGCTCGGCTTTTTCCTGACCCGAGATCAAACGCGCCTTCACCATTGCATTCACGCGATCGGCGTTACACCCACCGATGCTATCGTGAGCGTGGGATTTCATCGCCTCGCGCCATATTGTCTCAATGGCGCGCTGCGGATAGGGCAACCCCAGCGTCCAGGCCACACTCAGCAGCGGTTCTAGCTGACGGCTGACGAAGTTCTCCAGCCGGACGTTGGCCTGTTTAATATCCATGCGGGTAGAAAAAATACCGCGATGGATACGCATATATTTCGGGCTTAGCAGTTCGCCCTCAAAGATCGCCAGCGGCGTATCCGCCAGTGCGGCAAAGTAACGGCTAAAGTCGCTGCGAATAAAGCGGTACGCCGTTTGTTCCTGATTCAGCGTGTCGAGCATTACCGGAACGCCGTACTCAAACGGTGACTGATCGTTACCGTTCGGCAGTAGTAGCTGCGTACTGCGGCTAAATGCCGCCTGCTTTTCCATAACCGCAGAGAGGCGCGGCCAGGCCTGGTTGGCATCCGTCGGCAACCACTTAGCGCACCCATAACCCTGCGGTAATACCGCCGTCGTCACCACGCTGCCCCCCTGGCTTCGCCAGCGGAACTCGGTAAACGGCGTGTCGTACTCGCTCCAGCCGCGCCAGATAACCGCGTGGTCGATGGCAAACTGATTAAGGAACATGGGCAACTGTGCGCTCTGGCCAAAGGAGTCCGGCACATAACCGACCGCCATTCTCGGCCCTATCTCGTCACAGTCAGCCTGCCCCAGCAGCAGATTGCGGGTGATGGACTCAGCGCCAACCACCAAAAAATCGGTCTGTGTATACCAGGGGCCGATTAACAAACGTCCGGCTTTCACCAGCGCCTGCACGCGTTCGCGGTTTTCTGGTGCCAGTTGGAAATAATCCTCCAGCACCACCGTTTGGCCATCAAGCATAAATGGACCTAATGATTCATCCGCTTCAAGATGTTGAATAAGATCCGCCATAAAATAATAAAGCAGAGCCTGGGAATCATTCTCCGTAAAATACCATTCACGATCCCAGTGCGTATGCTGAATTAAATGAACCGTTTTCATTTCGTTTATTCCTGTTTTAAGGCGTAGGTAACCCGCACGGATATTTACCCGCGCTAAACATAGGGAAATATTAATTCAGTAGTACGTCTAACGGCTGGCTTTAAATTTCGGCGCCGCCGTCTCTTTTCTCACCTCAGGCGTGGCTGTCGGGCCACGGAATATCAACAATGAGCCGCAGGCGATAATCGCCGAGCCGCAGACAATCGAGAGCACATAAATCGGCCATTTTTCTACCGCCAGCCAGCCGTAAAAACCGGAGATCGGCGCATGGTTTACCGCCCCTAATCCTACCGCCATCGCCGCCCCCACCGCCGAGCCAATCACGTTGACGACAATAATTCTTGGGTTTGACAGCGCAAACGGAATGGCGCCTTCAGAAACACCAATCAGCCCCATCAACGTAGAGGCTTTACCCGCCTCACGCAGGGATTCCGGGAAGCGTGACGACCACAGCAGCGTAGCGACACCCAGACCAATTGGCGGCACGATAATCGCCACCTGCGCGGCGGTGTTTGGGTCATAAATACCGGAGGCCAGTAACGCCATTGCCGTCGTCACCGCCGCCTTGTTAATCGGGCCGCCGAGATCAAACCCAACCATGCCGCCAATGACCGCCGCCAGCAGCACTTTGTTCGTGCCGGACATGGATAACAGCCAGCTTTCCATGCCGTGATTCAACGCCGCCAGCGGCGTACCGATAATAAATGCCATCACCACGCAGGTCAGCAGCGTACCGCCGACTGGCAGAATGAAAATAGGCACAGCAGAGGAGAGCGCCTTCGGCAATTTGATGTAGCGGTTCAGGGCGCGAACGATATAGCCCGCGACAAAACCGGCCGCCAGCGCGCCGAGAAAACCCGTTCCCAGGTTACTCGCCAGCAGTCCGCCAATCATCCCCGGCGCAAGACCCGGTTTGTTCGCCAGCGCAAAGCTGATATAGCCGGCCACCACCGGCAACATCAGGGACAGCGCCAGCCCGCCGAAACCATCAAATTTGTGCAGCAACTGCACCACCATACCGGCCTGCTCGTAGCTGGCATCCCAGATGTTATCAATACCGTAGAGAGAAGCGCCGATACGGGCGATCCCCATTAGCACCGCTCCAGCAATGACAAACGGCAGCATCCATGAAACGCCGGTCATAATGGCGTTCTTGACCTCTATCCCGGTAGACGGTTTGTCTCCCCCCTGAAACTTAGCCATTTGCAACCTCCTGCTCTACTGCTTCAAACACCGCATCGCCAAATTTGATGGGATCAGAGACGCTGCATTCGAGCTTCACCATGCCATCGAAACGCTCTTTCCCGCTAATCGCAACGTCGGCAGCAATGATGACCGCGTCAGCGCGCGCCAGATCCTCTGGCGTAATTTCATTCTCAGCGCCAATGCTCCCCTGCGTTTCCACTTTGACTTCATGCCCACGGTTTTTCCCCGTGATTTCAAGCGATTCCGCAGCCATGTAGGTATGAGCAACGCCGGTCGGACAAGCTGCAACACAAACAATGTACATAATGATTCCTCGTAGATTCAGGCAATAAAAAAAGCACAATGGCGAAAGTGCGCATTGTGCTTTGTATAGGACTAACAAATTGATAAACCTGGCTTTCACCGTCAGCGCCGCTGGCATGGCGGCAAACTAACAGTTGGTGCAGGCTGGAGTTACGGAAACTGAAGGCCAGCTCGTCACGTTTGCGACGGCACAGCAGCGCCTGCGGGAAATGCAGGCCAAAACGGGCAGGACGATGACAGCGTTGACGTACGCTCGCGCCGATAGCTTCGCTGGCGCAGTCCCACAGGCTGGACCATTCGCGCGCCATTTGCGTATCCATACACTCCTGCTCGGCGATATCATTTTCAGCCAGATCGTTAACGGAATTAAACCAGCAAAAATAATCAAGCATACGTTTAATTTTGCGATCGCAAGATAGCAAAATTAAAAGCAGACTTTTGATGATTATAGAGTTGGTCAACACAAACGTTACTCCGATAAATAAGTTTGCTGAGAATAAAACAAAAATAAAAGAGCAACTGTGATTTATTGCACAGAGCATTCACTCATTATGTCTAATTTAGTCTGAATATGTATCAAAACGCCACTGCAATATATAAACCAGATTTATATATTATGGTGTCACCCGACTACGATGGCGCCATTGCCCTGGCGTCATCCCGACTTCGCGGTTAAATACCACCGAAAAATAGTTACTGTCTTCAAAACCGCACTGCATAGCAACTTCACCAATCAGCTTTTCAGTATGCGATAACAGATACTGAGCATGGCAAATGCGCAATTGCCGCAGGTAATGGTTGATCGTCATCCCGGTCTGGCTACGGAACTGCTGGCGCAAAACGCGTTCGCTGCACCGTTCACGCTCGCAAAACGTATCCAGTTCGAACGCATGCTCATGGCTACCGGCTAACGCGGTGATCAGTTTATCCAGCAGCGTTTCACTTGACGTCGCCGGGAGCGTATCCGTGGCATAACGATGACGTTTAAGGTGAGTTACCAGTTGACCAAACAGCAGCTCAGCCATGGTAAAGGCCTGCGCATCGCGCTGATTACTTTCATGCTCAAGCTGGCTTATCACCTGTCTGGCCTGGGTCATGCCAACGCTGCCAAGTCGCCAGTGCGGCTGCCTTGGCGTACCGTCAAATCCGGGGATCGCCCCTTGCCAGTCAACATTCAGCGTTAACCGCTCCGGGCAGTAGATGATATTTTGCAACACAAGGTCGTTAACGGAGGTATAGGAGTGTTTATCTTCGGCGCGAATGTAAAACAGATCGCCACGGGTTATCCGGTACGGACGATCGTTAAGGACATGCAGACCATTGCCGCGCCAGACCAGAACCAGCTCGCAAAACTCGTGGGTATGCTCAGCAAAGACATCCTGCGGATAACGATCGGCCACGGCGACAGCCTGCTGCTCATGCGCAAAAAAGTCTGATTTCGAAAGAACCAGATGATTCGCCATCACATCACCTCAACCTGTACGCTTGCCGGATGCGCTGCGCTTATCCGGCATGAAAGGGTATGATTATCAGCAAACGGACGGTAAAAAACGTTGATAGCTTTCGCGTTACTGAAGGCTGCTTCCCGCTATAAGGTCACGCCCCTGACGAATATCGCGTGGTGACCACTCGAACTCACGGCGAAAAAGCGTCGAAAAGTGGTTACTGTCACCGAAACCGCAGAGATAAGCGATATCAGTCACGCTGTCATCACTGTGGCGGAGCAGATGTCTGGCTTTAATCAGTCGCAGACGGTTAAGGTAGCGCTGCGGCGTCAATCCTGTTTGCTGTTTAAGCTGGCGATGCAGAGTGCGTAAAGAGAGCGAAAACTTCTCGGCCAGCGCCTCCCAACACACCTCTTCGGCAAAGTTATCCTCCAGCCATGCCATCAAAAGGTTAAGCCGCGCATCGTTATCGGTCGCCGCTTCCATCAGGCTGCTTTTACGCAGCAGTACCAGCAACTGCATAAACAGGATCTCGCGATTTGCCGCCGTGGGCGTATCCATCTCCTCGCCGAGCGTCTCCATCTGCCCCACCAGGTGACGAACCTGCTGCAGTACGCCCTGGTTTACGCGCCAGTGGGAGGGATACTGCCCATTTTGTTCCTGAGGCAAAAGCTGATTCAGCCCGGCCAGAAATTGAAACGCATCCGGAGAGCGATACAACACATTGGTCAGACACAGATTGTCAGTATGTTCATATAAATGCCTGTCATGATCGCGGACGAAACACACCGTACCACCGCTGATGGTGTAAGGCTGTCCGTTGAACACATGGATCCCCGTTCCATGTTCGACCACCACAATTTCATGAAAATCATGATGATGTTCAGGAAACGCGGGCTGAGGAAGCCGCGGTTCAATAGCCACAGGTGCTTTACCTGTCGGAAAAAAATCCACGCAATGCAGTACGGTCATGACGGCTCCCCCTGATTAACGAATATGGCTGAATAGTAATTAAGGGTTCCTACCCTCACCTTAATTTTTTGACGCCAAAGTGCGTAAACACGGTTAATTCTTCAAGAAATGGCGGGAAAGATCGGGAAATGCGGAAGGCGTCACATCCGCCAAAATCCGCGCGATTAGTGGAAACTGTGAACAACATCACGTTCACCTTTGCCATGTTGCCAGCCGCTAATTGGGGCTGTCACTGTCAAGAAGGTACGCTTTATTCGGGGTTCTTAGACTGAGTGCAATAAAACTCAGAAGGACCTCGCCATGACTTTTCGCCATTGTGTCGCTGTCGATCTCGGCGCATCCAGTGGGCGCGTAATGCTCGCACTTTACGACAGTAAACACCGCACCCTGACGCTGCGTGAAATTCACCGCTTCGTTAACTGTCTGCAAAAAACGGACGGTTTTGACACCTGGGACATCGACAGCCTGGAAAACGACATTCGCCTTGGCCTGAAAAAAGTCTGTGATGAAGGCATTCGGATAGACAGCATTGGCATTGATACCTGGGGCGTGGATTACGTATTGATCGATAACACCGGCCAACGTGTTGGTCTGCCGGTCTCTTACCGTGACAGCCGCACGACCGGCATTATGTCACAGGCGATGGCGCAGCCAGGTAAAGGTGAAATCTACCGCCGTAGCGGCATTCAGTTTCTGCCGTTTAACACCTTGTATCAGCTACGTGCGCTGGTTGAACAGCAGCCAGAACTGCTTGCGCAGGTGGCACATGCTCTGCTGATCCCCGACTACTTCAGCTTTCGCCTGACCGGCAAATTGAACTGGGAATACACCAACGCCACCACCACCCAGCTAGTCAATATCAACACCGACGACTGGGATGACACGCTGCTGGCGTGGACCGGGGCAGACAAATCCTGGTTTGGTCGCCCGACGCATCCGGGGAACGTCATTGGTCACTGGATTTGCCCGCAGAAAAACCAAATTCCGGTTGTGGCCGTCGCCAGTCACGACACCGCCAGCGCGGTCATCGCTTCACCGCTGGCCGATAAAAATAGTGCGTATCTCTCTTCCGGTACCTGGTCGCTGATGGGCTTTGAGAGCAGAACGCCGTATACCAACGATGCGGCGCTGGCGGCGAACATCACCAACGAAGGGGGCGCGGAAGGGCGCTACCGCGTACTGAAAAACATCATGGGACTGTGGCTGCTCCAGCGTGTTTTAAAAGAGCGCCAGATTACCGACCTGCCAACGCTTATTGCCCAAACGCAAGCGCTGCCGGCCTGCCAATTCCTGATAAACCCGAACGACGATCGCTTTATCAACCCCGACGATATGAGCGCGGAAATTCAGGCGGCCTGTCGTGAATCGGGTCAACCCGTTCCCCAGCAAAACGCCGAACTGGCGCGCTGTATCTTCGACAGCCTGGCATTGCTATACGCTGACATTCTGCAAGAACTGGCACAACTGCGTGGTGCAGCATTTAGCCAACTGCACATCGTTGGCGGCGGCTGCCAGAACGCCCTACTGAACCAGCTGTGCGCGGATGCCTGCGGTATTCGCGTGATGTCCGGGCCGATTGAGGCCTCCACGCTCGGCAATATCGGCATCCAGTTGATGACGCTGGACGAGCTTAACAACGTCGATGATTTCCGTCAGGTGGTGCGTGCCAACTACGACCTGACCACCTTCATTCCAAATCCTGAAAGTGAAATTGCCCGCTACCAGGCGCAGTTTCCATCACTACGACAGACAAAGGAGCTTTGCGCATGACCACTCAACTTGAACAAGCCTGGGAACTGGCAAAACTGCGTTTCGCCGCGGTAGGCATTGATGTCGAGGCGGCCTTACGCCAGCTCGATCGTCTGCCGGTCTCCATGCACTGCTGGCAGGGCGATGATGTCGCCGGTTTCGAGAATCCGGAGGGCTCGCTCACAGGCGGTATTCAGGCTACCGGCAACTATCCGGGCAAAGCGCGTAACGCCACCGAACTTCGCGCCGATCTGGAGCAGGCGCTGAGCCTGATCCCAGGTCCAAAACGTCTGAATTTGCACGCGATCTATCTGGAGTCCGATACGCCGGTTGCACGCGACCAAATCAAACCTGAACACTTTAAAAACTGGGTTGAGTGGGCGAAAGCAAACCAGTTAGGGCTGGATTTCAACCCATCCTGCTTCTCTCACCCGCTGAGCGCCGACGGCTTCACGCTGGCCCACGCCGATGACACCATTCGCCAGTTTTGGATTGACCACTGCAAAGCCAGCCGTCGCGTCTCAGCGTATTTTGGCGAGCAGTTGGGTACGCCGTCAGTGATGAATATCTGGATCCCGGATGGCATGAAAGACATTACCGTTGACCGGTTAGCGCCGCGCCAACGTCTGCTTGAAGCACTGGATGAAGTGATCAGCGAAAAACTCGACCCGGCGCACCATATCGACGCCGTCGAGAGCAAGCTGTTTGGCATCGGCGCCGAAAGCTACACCGTGGGCTCCAACGAGTTCTATATGGGTTACGCCACCAGCCGTCAGACCGCGCTGTGCCTGGATGCGGGTCACTTCCATCCGACTGAAGTGATTTCCGACAAAATCTCCGCCGCCATGCTGTACGTACCGCGTCTGCTGCTGCACGTCAGCCGTCCGGTGCGCTGGGACAGCGATCACGTGGTGCTGCTGGATGACGAAACGCAGGCGATTGCCAGCGAGATCGTCCGCCACAACCTGTTCGACCGCGTACACATCGGCCTCGACTTCTTCGACGCCTCTATTAACCGCATCGCCGCGTGGGTTATCGGCACTCGCAATATGAAAAAAGCCCTGCTGCGCGCGCTGTTAGAACCGACCGAACAACTGCGTCAGCTGGAAGCCAGCGGCGACTACACCGCTCGTCTGGCCCTGCTGGAAGAGCAAAAATCGCTGCCGTGGCAGGCCGTGTGGGAGATGTACTGCCAGCGTCACGACACGCCAGCGGGAAGCCAGTGGCTGGACAGCGTGCGCGCCTATGAGAAAGAGATTTTGAGCAAACGTAGCTAACCGTGACACCAGGCTTACAGGCCGGATAAGACGCCCCACGTCGCTATCCGGCAATGAATGAAAGACGATTGCCGGATGGATCTTCACTTATCCGGCCTACGTAAGACCCGATAACGATCGGGCAATCAACAGGATCACCGAATATGCAAAACATGACTAATTCCTGGTTCGTCCAGGGGATGATCAAAGCCACTTCCGACGCGTGGCTGAAAGGCTGGGACGAACGTAACGGCGGCAACCTGACACTGCGTCTGGATGAGGCTGACATTGCGCCATTTAGCGCCGATTTCCACGAAAAACCGCGCTATATCGCGCTAAGTCAGCCAATGCCTTTGCTGGCAAACACGCCGTTTATCGTCACCGGTTCCGGTAAATTTTTCCGTAACGTTCAGCTCGATCCCGCGGCAAATTTGGGCGTGGTGAAAGTAGACAGCGACGGCGCGGGCTACCACATCCTCTGGGGCCTGACCCACGAAGCGGTGCCAACCTCCGAGTTGCCGGCTCACTTCCTCTCCCATTGCGAGCGTATTAAAGCGACGAACGGCAAAGACCGCGTGATCATGCACTGCCATGCTACCAACCTGATCGCCCTGACCTACGTGCTGGAAAACAACACCCCGCTGATTACCCGCAAACTGTGGGAAGGCAGCACCGAGTGTCTGGTGGTGTTCCCGGATGGCGTCGGCATTCTGCCGTGGATGGTGCCGGGTACGGATGAAATCGGCCAGGCAACCGCCGCGGAAATGCAGAAACACTCGCTGGTACTGTGGCCGTTCCACGGCGTGTTCGGCAGCGGCCCCTCCCTCGACGAAGCATTTGGCTTGATAGATACCGCAGAAAAATCCGCCGAAGTTTTAGTCAAAATCTATTCGATGGGCGGTATGAAGCAGACCATCACACGTGAAGAGCTGGTAGCACTGGCTAAACGCTTTGGCGTGACTCCGCTGGCAAGCGCCGTAGAGCTGTACTGATACCTGCCAACTCAACGCCGGATGCGGCTTCGCTTTATCCGGCCTACATGACGATGCACGTTTCACCGTCGGCCCGATAAGCGTAATGCCATCGGGCACCAGGGATTTTTTTTAAGGAGAATAGTGATGAGCTTTATGTTGGCACTGCCAAAAATTAGCCTGCATGGCGCCGGCGCGATTGCCGATATGGTGAATCTCGTGGCGAATAAACAATGGGGCAAAGCGCTGATCGTCACCGATGGTCAACTGGTGAAGCTGGGCCTGCTGGATAGCCTGTTTGCCGCACTGGATGAACATCAAATGTCTTACCACCTGTTTGATGAGGTGTTCCCGAATCCGACAGAAGAGCTGGTACAGAAAGGTTTTACGGCATATCAGGGGGCAGAATGTGACTACATTATCGCCTTCGGCGGCGGCAGCCCGATCGATACCGCCAAAGCGGTGAAGATCCTGACCGCCAACCCAGGCCCTTCTACCGCTTACTCCGGCGTAGGCAAAGTGAAAAATGCGGGCGTGCCGCTGGTTGCCATCAATACCACTGCTGGTACAGCAGCAGAGATGACCAGCAACGCGGTCATTATCGACTCTGCCCGCAAGGTCAAAGAGGTGATCATCGACCCGAACATCATCCCGGATATCGCCGTGGATGACGCCAGCGTGATGCTGGAAATCCCAGCCTCCGTTACCGCCGCAACCGGCATGGACGCCCTGACTCACGCGGTGGAAGCCTATGTTTCCGTTGGCGCACATCCGCTCACCGACGCCAACGCGCTGGAAGCAATTCGCCTGATCAACCTGTGGCTGCCGAAAGCGGTCGACGATGGTCATAACCTCGAGGCCCGTGAGCAAATGGCGTTTGGTCAGTATCTGGCGGGTATGGCATTCAACAGTGCTGGTCTGGGTCTGGTGCATGCGCTGGCACACCAGCCAGGCGCGACCCATAATCTGCCGCACGGCGTCTGCAATGCCATCCTGCTGCCGATCATCGAAAACTTTAACCGCCCTAACGCCGTGGCGCGTTTTGCCCGAGTGGCGCAGGCGATGGGAGTGGACACCCGCGGGATGAGCGACGAAGCGGCAAGCATGGAGGCCATCACCGCGATTCGTGCCCTGAGCAAGCGTGTAGGTATTCCGGCTGGTTTTAGTTCCCTTGGCGTGACGAAAGAGGATATTGAAGGCTGGCTGGATAAAGCCCTCGCCGATCCATGTGCGCCGTGTAACCCACGCACCGCCAGCCGCGACGAGGTCCGCGAGCTGTATCTGGAGGCGTTATGATCCGCAAGGCCTTTGTGATGCAGGTGAATGCCGACGCGCACGTTGAGTATCAACGTCGGCACAATCCCATCTGGCCAGAACTGGAAGCGGTGCTGAAAGAGCACGGTGCCCATCACTACGCGATTTATCTCGATCAGGAACGCAACCTGCTGTTCGCCACCGTCGAGATTGAGTCAGAAGAGCGCTGGAACGCCGTTGCCAACACCGATGTTTGCCAGCGTTGGTGGAAACATATGCGTGACGTTATGCCCGCCAATCCGGACAACAGCCCGGTCAGCGCTGAGCTAAAAGAAGTGTTTTATCTGCCTTAACCGCTCTGTTTCCTCCCCTGACGGGGGAGGAAACTTTTTCTCCCGTCAGCAGCATTGCGTTCGTTTTATCATCCACGCCATTTCCCCACAACCCGGCACCTGCTCAGGCATACCGATGCTGAAAGTCTCCGGCGTCACCAAACTGGAAGATGGGACGGCATTTAACTACTCGTGTAGCTACAACCGCGCCGACAAGTTCAAAATCAAAAATAACTGGGTGGGGGAATAAAAGCCTGATGACCCGGCTCTAAGAAAAAAGCGCCTGAATCCAGGCGCCTGAGAACGGAAAATCAGAAGAAGTATTTGAAACGGAGACGCGCGCCGTAACGGTCGTCGTCGTCGGTATAATTCTCTGGATTGCTGTTATCGCTGTTAATCATCGAATAATAAGCGCCGAGATAAATATTAAAGTTCTGCATATCCATCACATTCGGAATTAAATAAGACGCGTGAATGGTATGAATATCGTAAGTGCCCTCATTGTAGAACCAGTCATTATCATCGTGATCGATCAGACCGTTAAATTCGTCGATCTTGTTATGAGCATAGATATAGCCCAGTTCAAAGCGCTTCCACAGAGCGTTGGCCGCCGCCGTAAAATCTTTTTCGTTATCCGCATCGAGATAAGCGGTGTTCAGGTTAAACACCAGGCCATTTTCCGGATCGGCTTTCAGACCGTTCCAGGTCATCGTCATACCGTAACCGGTACGATCGGACTGATCGACAAAGTTGCCCTGAGCATCGGTATATCCATAGGCGTTATTGATAACGTTCGATTCCATGGCCGCAGAAATCGTCAGCGCATCCACCGGTGTCCAGGCGACGACCGGGCGCAGATAAGCCACGTTTTTCTCCTGCGACATTTCACGACCATGATAGCTGCTATCCTGATAAAGCGAGGTACCATCTTCCAGCAGGGTATTTAACTCGAAATACCAGTTATCGAGCTGTTTGCTCATCAGGAAGCTGCCGCCGGAATCAGAACGGCCACGACCTTCTTTCATCATGTAGATGTAGCCGCTACCGTCATCATACAAATCGTTGGCGGTATGCCCTGAATGCTCAACAAAGGTATCCTGATTCAGCGGGAACATATCGTAAGCTTCGAAACGACCGACTTTTACTTTCCAGTCATTTTCCTGACCGAAGAAGAAAGCGGCGTCATCAAGATTGACCGAACCCGTCATGTCAGCCAGCGGTTGCGCTGAGAAACCGGCGAAATAGCCGTTATCCAGCTTACGCATACCGTCAAAGCCCAGCAGGATACGTCCGTTCAGATCCCAGCGTTCATTGGTTGGGTCGCCCACATTCGAATTGGTTGCCGCCAGCACGCCTTTGTTGCTTTCCGCATCCATGTTGAATTCCACGTCGCCGTAGATTTTCAGATCGCCATAGCCGGAGAGCACCAGGTTAGGGGTGGTGGCGTTCTTTTTGGTCTCTTGCGCAGGCGTAGTGCCGTTGACTGGCGTATTTCCCTGAGCAACTTTAATTTCCTGGATCTCCGCAGCCTGCTGTACCTGCAATTGCTGCACCTGATTTTCCGCTTTTGCCGCGCGGTTTTCCGCAGCTTCCAGCCGAGCCTCCAGTTGTTCGAGCCGCTGTTCCAGAGTCATTTTTTGCGTTTTAGCAAAGCCATTATTTGCCACTAATAATAGACCTATTGCTAAAGCTAACGTCGATTTCTTCATTATTTGCTTTCCTTGAAATAAAGATCGTCCAACGTCTTCCGGCCGGAAGACGCGCAACATGCAAATCCAAAAAATATTTTTATAGGTAATACGATACCGATGACTGAAATAAATTCAGAACATTAAAACGTGGCACCAGTGCAGGCTAATATTTATTATCATACTGATTTTATTATGTGTAACGTAGATATAATTAAGAATGTGAGGGATATAACAATAGTGCTGAAATTAACGAAAAATAATAAAAACAATTTTATATGAATAACAATAAAACATAATTAAAAATAATAAAGGCGCGAACGATAATCGCCGCACCTTTATTTAATAAGCGTTCAATTAACTCTGCTCAGAAACCAGAATCGCCTGAGTGTCAGGCTCCAGTGCTTTAAAGATATGCGCTTGATCGGCGGGGTAACAAATATAATCGCCCTCACCTAACTCCTCCGGCGCTTCCGTCAATCCCACCATCGCCTTACCCTGCGTTACGATAATATGTTCAACCGATCTCGGTGGATGCGGTTGTGAAATACGATCCGCGCCCGGCTGCGTCAGCAGCAGATAGATATCCCGCCGCGCACCCGGTGGGCAGGCGGCCAGTAAAATGGCCTGATAGTGGGCCTGCTCAGCCACGACTTTTGTCCCTTCGCCGCGGCGAATCACCTGCGTTTTTTGCTCCTGCGGTTCCAGCAGGCGCGCAAAGGGAATATCTAACGCCACACACAGCGACCAGAGCGTTTCCAGGCTAGGATTTCCATTGCCCGCTTCCAATTGCGAGAGTGTCGATTTTGCAATCCCCGCGCGACGGGCAATCTCCGCCAGCGACAAACCGGTGCGCTGACGTTCACGCACCAGACTTTTCGCGATCATACTGATGGGCTGGGTCATTCACGACTCCATGTTTTTTATATCGAACGAATTGTTCGACTTGTAAAGCCAATTAGTCACGTTCATTATAATGGAAACTCGTTCGATATGGCTAAAACGGTATGAAACATTATTTTTCCAGTCTCAAAGGCGACACGATAAAAGCAATATTTTTAGTCTGTCTGGCCGTCGGTGTAGTCGGCATGTCATACGGCTCGCTGGCGATGGCCTACGGCTTCCCGCTGTGGGTACCGTTTGTACTCTCTATTACTGTGCTGGCGGGCGCGTCCGAGTTTATGTTTATCGGCATTATCGCCAGCGGTGGTAATCCACTGGCGGCTGCGGCTGCCGGTTTACTGGTTAACGCCCGACACGTGCCGTTCGGCGTCACCGTGCGCGATCTGGTAGGCACCCGGGCTGCCAGTTTCCTCGGCTGTCATATTATGAACGACGAAAGCGTGGTCTTTGGCCTGTCGCAAAAAACGCCTGAGCAACGTAAAGCCGCCTACTGGCTGTGCGGTCTGGGCGTCGCAATTTTCTGGCCTGTTGGCACCCTGATCGGCGCAGGCGTCGGCAAACTGCTCCCTGCCCCGGAAACCATCGGTCTGGATGCCGTCTTCCCTGCCATTCTGCTGGCTCTGGTCGTCCCGGCATTCAAAAACCGCACTACGCTGATTCGTGCCTGTAGCGGCGCCACGTTGTCGCTTGCCGCCATTCCCTTTGCGCCGGTCGGTTTACCGGTTTTGCTCTCACTCTTTGGCTTACTGACGAGGAAAAAATAATGGGCAACATGACGCTGTTTATCGTCGGTATCGCCATGTTATCTGTGGGAACGTATTTAATGCGTTTAGGGGGAGCTAAGCTTGGAAGCCGTTTAGCGTTCTCAGAACGCTCGCAGGCGCTGCTTTCCGACGCCGCAACGGTATTACTGTTCTCCGTTGCGCTGGCGACCACCTTTTACGAGGGCGAACACTTTGCCGGAATGGCGCGCGTACTCGGCGTGGCTTTTGCGGTATTTCTCGCCTGGCGTAAGATGCCGCTGATCGTGGTGATCGTTGCCGCTGCGGTGGTAACCGCGCTGTTACGAATGGTGGGTATACACTAAGAATATAATTACCCTGGCGAAATATTCATCAGGGTAATCACCTGTAGCGTTATGTGTTTTACCCCACAAAACCAGGCGCTAACTCTGCCTCAAATTGTCACTTCCCGCTGACATATTGCTGCTCATCTCTTCACCATCTCACCGTTAAAATCAAATCAAACAGTTTTTAACGGAGTCCCACCATGACAGCCCTTACAGCTAACTGCATTGACCTGAATATTCAGGGGAATAGCGTTTATGCCATCCTCAAGCAACTGGCGAATATGGCGCTTCAAAATGGCTACGTCTCTGACCGCAGTGCCTTCCTGCAAACGCTGCTGATACGCGAAAAGCTGCATTCCACCGGCTTTGGTTCGGGCATTGCCGTCCCACACGGTAAAAGCGCCTGTATCACACGCCCCTTCGTCTTGTTCGCGCGCAAATCAAAAAAAGTGGACTGGAAAGCCAGCGACGGCGAGGACGTTAACTGCTGGATCTGCCTCGGCGTGCCACAAACGGGCGAGGACGATCAGGTCAAAATTATCGGCACCCTGTGCCGCAAAATTATCCATCAAGATTTCATCAACCAACTGAAGCAAGGCGACACCAACCAGGTGCTCGCCCTGCTCAATCAGACCTTAACCTCATAAGGAAGCGGCTATGGAGTCATCCTTGCGTTTAGTGGCGATTACCAACTGTCCGGCGGGTATCGCCCACACTTATATGGTGGCAGAAGCGCTGGAGCAAAAAGCGCGCTCGCTCGGCCATACGATTAAAGTCGAAACCCAGGGCTCAAGCGGCGTCGAAAACCGACTGACCAGTGAAGAAATTGCCGCTGCCGATTACGTTATTCTGGCTACAGGTCGCGGCCTGAGCGGTGAAGACCGGGCGCGTTTCGCCGGGAAAAAAGTCTATGAAATAGCCATTTCCCAGGCGCTGAAAAATATCGACCTGATTTTTACGCAGTTACCGACTCATTCACAACTTTTTGCCACTGATAGCAGCGTGAAGCTGGGAAAACAGGAGGTCCAGCACGGTAGCGTGATGAGCCACCTGATGGCTGGCGTTTCCGCCGCGCTGCCGTTTGTTATTGGCGGCGGTATTCTGGTTGCCATCGCTAATATGCTGGTGCAGTTCGGTTTGCCCTATGCCGATATGTCGAAAGGTGCGCCGTCGTTCACCTGGGTTGTTGAATCCATCGGCTATCTGGGCTTCACCTTTATGATCCCCATTATGGGGGCATACATCGCGTGGTCGATTGCCGATAAGCCCGCTTTTGCCCCGGCGTTTCTGGTGTGTTACCTGGCGAACGATAAAGGTCTTCTCGGCACCCAGTCCGGCGCGGGGTTTCTCGGCGCGGTCGTACTCGGGCTGGCAATTGGCTACTTTGTGCTTTGGTTTCGCAAGGTTCGGCTCGGCAAAGCGTTGCAGCCGCTGCTCGGCTCCATGCTGATCCCGTTTGTCACTTTGCTGGTATTTGGCGTGCTGACCTATTACGTCATCGGCCCGGTGATGTCCGACATCATGGGGGGGCTGCTGCACTTCCTGAACACCATTCCGCCATCAATGAAAATGGGCGCAGCCTTCCTCGTTGGCGCAATGCTGGCATTTGATATGGGCGGGCCAATCAATAAAACGGCCTGGTTCTTCTGCTTCTCACTGCTGGAAAAACATATCTATGACTGGTACGCCATCGTCGGCGTGGTGGCGCTGATGCCGCCCGTCGCGGCAGGTATCGCTACCTATTTAGCGCCGAAACTGTTTACCCAGCAGGAGAAGGCCGCCGCCAGCAGTGCGATTGTAGTGGGTGCCACCGTCGCCACCGAACCGGCAATCCCCTATGCGCTGGCCGCGCCGCTGCCGATGATTACCGCCAATACGCTCTCCGGTGGTATTACCGGCATGCTGGTCATCGCCTTTGGAATCAAACGTCTCGCGCCGGGTTTAGGTATCTTTGATCCGCTGATTGGCCTGATGTCTCCGGTGGGGTCATTTTACCTGGTGCTGGCTATCGGTCTGGCGCTGAACATTTCGTTAATTATCATCCTGAAAGGATTGTGGCTGAAACGTAAAGCCGCGCAGCAGGAGCTTGCCCATGAACATTGAGTTACTTCAGCAGTTATGCGAAGCCAGCGCCGTCAGCGGTGATGAGCAGGAAGTTCGCACTCTTCTCATTAATGCGCTGGATTCCAGCGTCGATGAAATCACTTTTGACGGCCTCGGCAGCTTTGTCGCACGCAAGGGCAACCGTGGGCCGAAGGTTGCCATCGTCGGTCACATGGATGAAGTGGGCTTTATGGTCACGCATATCGACGAAAGCGGCTTTTTGCGCTTCACCACCATTGGCGGTTGGTGGAGCCAGTCGATGCTGAACCACCGGGTCGCCATCCGCACCCGCAAGGGCGTCAAAATCCCTGGCATAATCGGCTCCGTGGCACCGCACGCCTTAACGGAAAAGCAGAAACAGCAACCTCTGACATTTGACGAAATGTTCATCGATATTGGTGCCAACAGCCGCGAAGAAGTAGAAAACCGCGGAATTGCGATCGGTGACTTCGTTAGCCCGGAAGCCAATTTCGCTCGCTGGGGCGAAGATAAGATCGTCGGCAAAGCGCTGGATAATCGCGTCGGCTGCGCCCTGATGGCCGAGCTTTTACAAACCGTGGATAACCCTGAAATTACCCTGTACGGCGTGGGCAGCGTGGAAGAAGAAGTGGGTCTACGCGGGGCGCAAACCTCAGCGGAGCATATCAAGCCCGATGTGGTGATCGTGCTGGATACTGCGGTTGCGGGCGATGTGCCCGGAATCGACAGCATTAAATACCCACTCAAGCTTGGCGAGGGCCCAGGGCTGATGCTGTTCGATAAGCGCTATTTCCCTAATCAGCAGTTGGTTGCCACATTAAAAGCGTGTGCAGAAAACAGCGGTGCGTCATTGCAGTTTTGCACCATGAAAACCGGGGCGACGGACGGTGGACGCTATAACGTTATGGGCGGCGGTCGTCCGGTGGCGGCGCTATGCCTGCCGACGCGCTATCTCCACGCCAACAGCGGCATGATTTCTGCATCGGATTACGACGCGCTGTTTAGGCTGGTGCGCGAACTGCTCACCTCGCTGTCGACCGAAAAGGTCCGCGCGCTTACTGACTTTCGCCGGGAGAGTTAATGCTTTCGGAACGCCAGTTAAAATTGGTGGATCTTCTTGAACAGCAGCCGTGTTTGCTGGGCGACCTGGCGCGGCAAACTGGCGTTTCAGGCAGAACCATCCTGCGCGATATTGACTACCTCAATTTTACCCTCAGCGGTAAGGCCCGCATTCAGCCCGGTGGCAGTGCGGGCTATCAGTTGGAAATTGTCGACAGACGCGGTTATTTTCAGCTTCTGCAACGCCATGATAATGATGACCGGTTGCTGGCCTTTCTTCTGCTCAATACCTTTACACCGCGTGTACAGCTGGCTTCGGCGCTCAATTTACCTGAAACCTGGGTGGCCGATCGTCTCCCACGGTTGAAGCAGCGCTATGAGCGGGCCTTTTGTCTTGCCAGCCGCCCGGGCGTCGGTCATTTCATTGATGAACCAGAAGAAAAGCGCATTATCCTGTTGGCGAATCTGCTTAAAAAAGATCCCCTCTTAATTCCACTGCCGGGTATTACCCGGGACAATATCGACAGGCTCAATGCAGCATGTGAAAAACTTAATGAATTCCCGCTCATCTCGGGAGAGTACCTGGCAAGTCTGGTGCTGGCCGTCTATGCCCTGCGTAACCAGCTCTCCGGGTCATGGCCGGAGTGTCGGTATGTATCACTGAAAAACGCGGTGGAACAAGGAGGAGTCTACCTGGGCGAGAACGCCTTCAGAACATTGATCGGCCTTCTGGAAATCAGACAACGGCAGGCAATGACAATCTCTGCCGATGCGGTGACCTTGTTGTTAAAAAGCGTTCCCGGCATCGCTGCGTTGAACGTTATCGATACCCAACTGGTTGATAATATTACCGGCCACCTGCTGAGATGCGTCTCTGCCCCGGTTTGGGTACCAGAACATCGCCAGAGCAGTATGCACAACCTGAAGTCGACCTGGCCTGCCGCCTTCGATTTGAGTCTGCGTTTTATTGCCCTGTTGCGTGAAAAACTGGATATCCCACTGTTCGATAGCGACCTCATCGGGCTTTACTTCGCCTGCGCCCTGGAGCGCCATCAAAACGAGCGCCAGCCGGTCATTTTGTTATCCGACCAGAATGCTATCGCCACCATCAACCAACAGGCTATTGAGCGAGATGTTCTGAATTGTCGGGTGATCATTGCGCGAAATACGAGTGAAGTCAGCGCCATCAGTGAAGAAATCACCCCACTGTTAATCATCAACAATAGTCACTATTTACTTGATGAATATATAAAAAATACCTTAACCATCAAGAACATCATCACCGCTGCGGGTACCGAGCAGATTAAACACTTCCTCGCGACGGCCTTTATCCGCCAGCAGCCCGAACGTTTCTTTTTACAGCCGGGCAGCTTCCATTACGCCAATATGAAGGCCGAAAGCTGGCAGAGTATCATCGGCCGGATCTGCGGCCAGCTTGTGGCACAGAGCCATATCACCGAGGACGAATCGCTGCGCATTTGCGCCCGGGAGCATGAAGGTGAAAACCTGATCGTGAATCGCCTGGCGATTCCTCATTGCTGGAGCGAACAGGAGCGTCGCTTTCGTGGTTTCTTTATTACCCTCGCACACCCTATTCTGGTGAATAACGAACCGGTCAGCCATGTCCTGATCGCCTGTGCCGCCGCCGAGGCGCGGCATGAGCTAAAAATCTTCAGTTATTTATCCAGCGTGCTGAGCAGCCATCCGGCAGAAACTATTGCGGGATTGAAAGACTATAACGCGTTTATCGAATTGCTCAGGCAATAAAGCTCCGCCGATTTGTTTTCCACCACAGAAAAAGTGTGGCGATCTCTATCACATTCTAATCAAAACGTAGTTTCATTTTTATTCCATGCCGTGGAAAGTATCCAGTGTCTAATAAAAACAGTGGTGTCTAGTGTCGAAATAAAATCGACGCTATTTTCTACTCTATGCGGGACATTGAAAAATGGCGCTGTCGGCGAAAGAAAAGTTATTCCATAAAATACTCACTCATTATGCAGAGAAACCTGCGGGCTTCACAGCCCAGGACTGTGCAGACTTCATGCAGGTTAATCGCAGCGTCATCAGTCATTATCTCAACAGACTGTGCGATGACGGCCATCTGAGTAAAGAAAATACCCGTCCGGTGCGCTTCTTTGTGCAGACAAATGGTGTGAAAAATGTGCAGGCGTCTCGCGTAGTGTCGAAAAAATACGATGCATTTCGGCAGTTGATCGGCGCACAGGGAAGCCTGGCGGAGGCAATCGCGCTTTGCCGCTCGGCGGTAGATTATCCCGGCGACGGTCTGCCTGTCCTGCTCTCCGGAGAAAGTGGAGTCGGTAAGAGCCATCTGGCGGCGCTGATTTATCAATATGCCATCGAGCGCGGCGTGATCACGGCTGATAAGCCATTTGTTGAACTGAATTGTGCCGACTACGCTAACAACCCGGAGCTGCTTTCGGCAACGCTGTTTGGCTATACCCGCGGCGCGTTCACCGGAGCCGACCGCGAAAAGCGTGGAGCCTTTGATGATGCGGATGGCGGATTTCTGTTCCTTGATGAGGTCCATCGGCTGTCGGCGGAAAACCAGGAAAAACTGTTTCTGTTTATGGACAAAGGATATTTCTACCGTCTTGGCGATAATCGCACGCACCATCCGGCGTCGCTACGCTTTATCTTTGCCACCACGGAGAATATCGACACCGTCCTGCTCAACACCTTTCGTCGTCGAATTCCGGTGCGCGTGACGCTGCCCAATTATATTTCTCGCCCACTCACCGAGCGCGTCGCTCAGGTCAGTCATTTTTTGCATCAGGAGGCGCTCAGCTTGCGTCGGGATATTCATCTTGATAGCCAGCTCATGCATCAGTTGGTGACTTCGCCAGTCCGCGGCAATATCGGCGAGTTAAAAAATCAAATCAAAGTGATGTGCGCCAGCGCCTGGAGCGACAATCACGAGACCGACGTTATTACGCTACGCGGCCCATCGTTCAACGGCGAAATAATCAGAATTACCACTCATCTTCATGATGAGGCGCTGGATCCCAGTCAGCTGTTGCCTAAAGCGATGCACGATGAGGTTATTTTTCGTGACTTTTGCCATAGCGGTAACGTGCTATTACTGAATCGCAAAATGGAACAGCACCTGACCACGGTCAGCGGCGCGGTTACCGCCGAGTCGCTGTACAGTGGATACATCTGGCAGAACACCATCCATGCGTTAAACGAGCTGGAAAGCCTGACCGGCATCAGCTGTAGCCAAGAAATTCGCAAAGCGATATGGCTTTGCGTCATCTATGCGCTACATGCCCCTCAGGAAACGGTCAATGTAACTGAGCTACAAACGATTTCCGACTACGTCTCCGACAAAGCGCGTCTGCTGGCGGAAGAGTGCCTCTCCTTGCTGAGCAAGCACATCATTCACCAGCCGCATCCTCTCTTACTGCCGCTGTTAAGCTGTGCTTTTCATAACCTCGCCGGTGAAGACGACCCGATTCAGGGCATTATCGTTTCGCACGGACGCGCGACCGCGTCTAGCATTGGCAGTATCGCCAATCAACTGACCGGCGGGTACTACTTTAAAGCCTTCGATATGGCTAACGCGACTTCCACCAGGGATATCATCGACCTGCTGATCTCCCACGTCTCGCGCCTCAAACAAGGGGGCGGTCTGATTATCCTGGTGGATATGGGGTCACTAAAAGAGATCTACGAAGAGATCAAGCTCCACCTGCATGGCGAACTGTTGGTTATCAATAACGTCAGCACAGCTATGGCGCTGGATATTGCGGCCAAAATTCAGGATAAGCTGTCAATGGAGGCGATTATTGAGAGCGCCAAAGGAGCGTATGAGGTTGAAACCCGATACTACGCAGGAATCTTGCCGGGGAATAAAATCATTATCTCTTGCATTTCCGGGGAAGGGATATCCCGCAAACTCAAAGATATCGTCCAGCGGTATCTGGCGCAGGAGGAGATCGACATCATTACGATGGAGTATGACGATCTGAAATGGAAAATCGCCCATGCCGACCCGGCGCTGAACGGCACGCGGCTGATCATCACCACCACCGATCTGGAAGCAGGCTATATTCCGCTGTTAAGCGTAGAGCAGTTGATCAAAGAAAAAACACTGGTGCTAAAACGCGATTACTTCAACGGGCTGCTGATGGAAGGCGGTCTGGAACCCATGATTGATGAAGTGGTGAAGCTGTTCACCGTCGAAGGCGTCGCCAGCCGTCTCAACTTTCTCAATCCGGTGGTCATTATTGATGAAGTTGAAGCAGTTATTAAGCAGTATGAATCTTTCTACAAAATACATTTTGAAAGCTACCTGCGTATCAATTTGTTTATGCATATCGCGCTGATGATTGAACGGGTGATGGTCAACAACAGCGTGCGCCACCGCGAAGAGGCAGAACTAACACTGGCTCAACAGGCTTTTGTCGCCGTACATGACACCTTCTTCCAGGTGCTGAACCGTAAATACAATATCACCCTGCCACTCACCGAAGTGCTGATGATCTATGAAATCATGGAGCCGTGGATCGCGGCCGAATAGCTCAACTAACCGCTCTGCCAGTGCAAGCTGGCAGACGGTTCGACACTCCCCTTACCGCCGCTTTCAACACTATGAATACGTGCAGACACTGCTATATTCCCTCTATAAATCATTAGGTTAAAAACATGGCACGGCAGTTGCAATATCCTCAACTGATACCGAAAAACGAAGGAATACGCAATGCGAGAGATGTACATCGCGACCCACGGACATTACGCAGAAGGGATTATCTCGGCGCTGAATCTGCTGGTTGGCGACGATCACGGCGTGACGCCCATCTGCGCCTACTGCGGAGAGATCGGCTCCACGGCAGAGTTGGCGGTACGCTTCGACGCTATCGCACAGCAGGCGGCTAGTCGGGGAAAAGAGCTGGTGCTGTTTACCGATATGCCGGGCGGTAGCGTCAATAACACCGCTGTACAGATGTTGGTGAAATATCCGCATGCCCACGTGATCAGCGGCGCCAATTTGATCATGCTGATGGAATTCTGCCTCTCCGAACATACGGATACCCCATCACGCCTTAAGGACGCCATCACCGCCGCCAGCGGCGCGATGCAGTACATGAATGAGCAGCCGGAAATTATCGCCGCTCGCCAGGCCGCACAACCTGCCGTTGAGGATGATATCGACGACTTTTTTGCCACGGAGACACAGCCATGATCGTTGCGCTGGAAACGCTCGACCGCCGCTATCTTGCGCTACAGCCGGGCTTAGACTCGCGCTGGCTGAGTGAAGCACTCCGTGAAGTGCTCGCCAGCGTTGACGCCATGCTGCCGCGTTTTACCGCCACTTTTCCCGCAGCCAGCGCAACGGATGGCCGCTACCCGGCGGTAGAGAAGGTCGACTGGACCGAAGGATTCTGGACCGGAATGCTGTGGCTGGCCTGGGAAGTGACCGGCGATGATAAATACCGCACAGTGGCGGAAGGCCTGCTCGACAGTTTTGAAGAGCGTCTTGATAAACAGATTAAAGTCGATACCCATGACCTGGGCTTCCTCTATCTGCTCTCCTGCGTCAACGCCTGGAAACTCACCGGTAACCTTCGCGCCCGCGACCTGGCGTTGCGTGCAGCTGAACTACTGTACCGCCGCTTTAACGCCACGGCAGGCGTCATTCAGGCCTGGGGCGATCTCAACGACCCGACGCGCCAGGGGCGCATGATCATTGACTGCAATCTCAACGTGCCGCTGCTGTTCTGGGCCGCCGATGAGACAGGCAACGCAGCGTGGCGGGAAGCCGCGACGCGTCACCTGGCGCAGGCCGCGCGTTATCTGGTCCGCGAGGATGCTTCCAGCTTCCACACCTTCTACATGGATGTGCACAGTGGCCAGCCGCTACTCGGCGATACCCATCAGGGCTTTAGCGACAGCTCGTGCTGGGCGCGCGGCCAGGCGTGGGGAATTTACGGTTTTGCGTTGGGCTTCCGCCATACCGGCGATGTCACTCAGCCGGAGCTGGCGCGTAAGCTGGCGCACTATTTTCTCAACCGTCTGCCAGAGGATTTCGTCTGCTACTGGGACCTGATTTTCACGCCGCAGGATAACGCGCCACGAGATACTTCCGCCGCTGCCGTCGCCGCCTGCGGCCTGACGGAGCTGCTCACGCTGCTGCCGTTAACCGACCCACTGCGCTCTGCTTACGGCAACGCTATCGAACTGATGATGCGCAATTTACGCGAGCGCTATTTTGCCCATACGCAGGACGGCCTGCTGCGTGAAGGCGTTTATAACTTTGGCCGCAACATGGGTATTAACGAACCTAACCTCTGGGGCGATTATTTCTATTTCGAAGCCCTGGTTCGACTTTCCCGCATCTGGACCCCCTACTTTTGCTAACTGGAGCTACACATGATTTCTTTAGTACGAATTGACGATCGCCTGATCCACGGCCAGGTTGCCGTGGTCTGGACCAAGCATCTGGGCGTGAACCGTATTCTGGTCGCCAACGATCAGATCGTGAATAACGAAGTGCAGAAGATGTCGCTGCGCATGGCGGCCCCTGATACCGCGAAGTGCGCCATTATGGCGGTTAAAGACGCAGGCGATATCCTCAATGACCCGCGCTCCGAGGCCATGAAAATTATGGTGATCGTCAATAATGCCGCCGACGCGCGTCGTATGGTTGAACAGGTTGAAGGCATTAAAACGCTGAATGTCGCTAACTTCGGGCGCATTACCGACAATCTGGCAGCGAAAAAACGCATTAGCGACACCGTATACGTCACTCCTGAAGATATTGCTGATTTTCATGCCATTGCCGCGCGCGGCGTGAAGGTGGAATACCAGGTCCTGCCATCTCATTCGGTAAAAAACCTGATTGAGATGCTGGATAACGCTGCTAGCTAAGCGAGGTCGCTATGTTAACGTCTGCATTACTTGTCGCGCTGGTGATGTATATCGCCAAATTCGCCGACCACACTTTGGGCCAACCACTGATTGAACGGCCACTTATCTGCGGTGCAATGGTCGGCTTCGTGCTGGGTGATTTCCAGCAGGGCATTATTATCGGCGCCACGCTGGAGCTAATTTTTCTCGGCACCATCACCATCGGCGGCTCGGTACCAGCCGACCTGGCGGTGGGCTCGGTGCTGGCTACTGCGTTTACCATACTTACCCGCGCGGAGCCTGCGGTGGCTGTCGCGCTCGCGCTGCCCATCAGCCTGCTGGCGGTATTCGTCTACCAAGTGCTGAAGCTGGTTTATACCGCCCTGGTAGAGCAGTACGACGCCTTGCTTGAAGAAGGACGCGACCGCGCCGCGCTCGGTATCACGCTCGGGATGACAATGTTCTACGGTGTGCCGTTCGCCGTCCTGGCGTTCTTCGGCATTCTCTTCGGCACCGACGTTATTCGTAGTCTGGTCGAGAGCATTCCGGATACGGTCATGCGCGGCATGACTGCCGTCGGCGGTATTCTTCCTGCGCTGGGCTTCGCCATCCTGCTTAAAGCCTTATGGAACCGGAACATTGCTGCCTTCTTCTTTATCGGCTTCGCCATGGCGGCTTATCTGCAACTGCCGATTATGGGTATCGCGATTATCGCCGCGTCCGTAGCCGTTTATCTCTGCTTCAACGAATTCAATCAGCTTAAAGCCAATAAACAGGCGGCAACTGCAGCTCCGGCATCGGTTGACGATAAGGATGGGTTCTTCAATGACTGATATCCAACACAGCGCTCTCAACGCACATGATGACAGCAAAGGCGAGAAAAAGATGTTCCGCCAACTGTTCCTCCGCCAGTTTCAGCTGCTCGGCTCCATGAACTTCACCCGCATGGAGGGGCTGAGCTACGGCTGGATTCTGGCACCGTTACTTAAAAAGATTTATACAGGCAACCCGCACGGCTATATTGAGTCACTGAAGCGCAACAGCCAGTTCTTCAATACCAACCAGCATTTAGCTCCCTTCATTATGGGCCTGACGCTGTCGATGGAAAAAGAGAATGCCGCCAACCCGAATTTTGATACCTCCAGTATTAATGGTATTAAAGTCGCGCTGATG
This sequence comes from Citrobacter sp. Cb041, assembly GCF_030336655.1. NCBI lineage: Bacteria > Pseudomonadati > Pseudomonadota > Gammaproteobacteria > Enterobacterales > Enterobacteriaceae > Citrobacter > Citrobacter sp. Cb041. The sequence continues at coordinate 106,905 of NZ_JAOWDD010000009.1, forward strand.
GGGCCGTTCGCAGGCGTTGGCGATTCATTCTTCTATGGTGTGCTGCGCATTATCGCTACCGGGATTGCTATCGGCCTTGCATCACAAGGGAACCCTCTGGGGCCGCTGCTGTTCCTGCTGATTTACAACATTCCGAGCTACCTGCTGCGCTACTATGGCGGCGTTATGGGCTACCGGCTAGGTTCGAAGTACATCGCCGAAGCGACGCAGTCGGGTCTACTAAGCTGTATTACCAAAGCCTCGGCAATGATGGGCCTGATGATGGTGGGTGCGATGAGCGCCAGCATGGTGAAGTTTACTACCACCTTTAAAACCACTATCGCCGGACAGCCGTTCGTATTGCAGGAGATCCTCGACAAAATTTGCGTTGGATTGATTCCTCTGCTTTTAGTTTTGGGGTGCCTGAAGCTACTGAATAAAAAGGTCAGCCCGAACAAAGTGCTTATTATGCTGATTGTTTTTGGCTTTGCGTCAGCGGGCGTGGGAATTATTTAAACTTTCATCCGGCTCCCTTTTACTAAAGGGAGCCCTTTCGCATTCTCTATGAGAATGTTCACCTTAATTTATTTACCTCCACCACAGAACCTGTTCATATTAAGAAAACCTTTTACTCCCCCAATGAATAAATTTATAAAAAATCGATTGGTCTTTATTTCTCTCGACGCAAGTGGATGAAAAAGCCATTATCGCCATTAGTGTCGATCTCACTTTTCAACAAAAACCATAAACAATTGTAATTTATAGCTTTTAATTACTGGCACGGGATTTGCAATTAATTTCTGTCTTTTATTTTTTCACAGAAAAAATGGCATTAAATATTCAACAAATTCTACAGGAATAAAAATGAAAAAATTACACACGCTTGTGATCGGCATACCGCTATCCTGCTTTGCACTGAATGCATTTTCCGCAGCCACCTGGGTTGATAACCGCTACGCACACACTACGGCCTCTGAGAAAAATCAGTATAAAATTGGTCTTGGCCATATATTTGATAACGGCGCAGGAGTCCTTGCTTCCGCCATGTATGACCTCGGACAAGACTTTAATCAAATGAAAAGCTCTTTTCAGGAGTTTGAAGGTTGGTACCCTATTCCGCTTAATGAAAAATGGACGCTGACGCCTGGCGGATTAACTGATATTGATAGTAACGGGACGAAACTGGCACCTTATATCAGCCTCGATTATAAAATCAGTAAGACATTAAGTTTTAGCGGCCGCTACCGCTACAATCATATGACCCATAAAGAACGCGATTACAACGGTTATATGGATTATAACGACAGCCATCAGTTCGACCTGTACCTTAATTATCAGGCAACGGAGAAACTGTGGCTCCAGTTCAACCCGGAATTCTTTGTGAACACCAACGACTTTAATGCCTCTAACGGGCAGAAAACTCACTGGGAACCAAGTATTGTGGCGCGTTACCGCGTCGATAAACACTGGCTTCCTTATGCTGAAATTGCCTGGCTGGATCAAGACCAGAATCATGACGATCAGGTGCGATTTCGCTTGGGAATTCGTTATTACTTCGATTAAACACAACAAGAACAGAGCGTAATAACAAACCTGTTTTAGCTATTGTGCTACATTTTGCCGGGCGACTAATGCTTCGTCCGGCCACAACACTCACAATATCAAAAAATTACACATGGTTTGTCGGCCTGTAAAAGACACAAAAAAAGCGCCTCAAGGGCGCTCTTTCGACAGTACTGAGGTATCTTATTTCAGCAGTTCAGCGGTCATGTGCACGCGGTTGCCGGTGTATGCCTGAGTGATTTTATAATCGCTGGCACCTGCACGTTCAGCCTGAGCGGCAATTTTTGCTTCAGCGCTTTCCAGTGTAGAACCGGTTGCGGTAACTGTCTGAGCAGCGAAAGAACCGAAAGAAGTAGCCAGAGCGATAACTGCGACAAAAGTTTTGATGCTTTTCATGATGTAAACCCTTTAACTTAGTTGTTTGATTAAGGCACCGTGCCTTGATGTGATAAATAATAGCCATCTCATCGCACAACTAAAAGCGGAAGGATTTGCCAGTCTTATTCAAATTAATTGAACACTGGTTACTCAGTTATCAGACGCTCGGGATGTGTATAAATCGTCGCCCGGCCCGGTTTGCAAAAACCCACCAGCGTCAGGTTACAGCGTTCGGCAACTTCCACAGCGAGCGTTGTCGCCGCAGAAACAGCAAACAGGATTTCCACGCCGCACATTGCCGACTTCTGCACCATCTCGTAGCTGGCGCGGCTGGAGACTAATACCGCGCCCTGCTGCCAGGTTTCCCCTTCGATCGCACGTCGTCCCAGCAGTTTATCCAGCGCAACATGACGTCCAACATCTTCATGCCCGCCCGCCAGATGACCTGACGGCTGTACCCAGGCAGCCGCGTGCGTGCAGCCTGTCAGTTGCCCAACAGGCTGGAAATCAGGGAGATGCCTTAAGGCGTTATCGAGATGCGCCAGATTGAATGTCTGGGTAAACGGCAGCGGCTGGACCGGTTTGCCAATATCATTAAGTTGTTCCACGCCACAAACACCGCAGCCAGTCCGACCGGCCAGTGCGCGACGACGCTCTTTCAGCCCCATAAAGCGCCGGCTGGACAGCTCAACCTGCACTTCTAATCCGTTGCAGGAAGGCACCACGTCCATCCCGTAAATATCTTGCGAGGACTCAATAATGCCTTCAGAAAGTGAAAAACCCATCGCAAAGTGCTCAAGATCTTTCGGTGATGCCATCATCACCACGTGTGAGATCCCGTTGTATACCAGCGCCACAGGCACTTCTTCAGCTACCTCATCTGGCTGAGGATGTTGCAAGTCCTCGCGCTTCCAGAGGGTCAACTGACGAGATCCTGTCGGAGATGTCACATTCTTGATGTTTTCTTGAATAATCTTATTCACTTTCTTTTAACCGTATTGGAACACGCATACCAACATTGTGGTATTCTTTACAAATCCCTCCTGGACGGAGGGAAATTCACCCAATTCTGGACCTTTGCGGTCCCGTCCGCAAAGAAAAATAACAACCACTTCCCTCGCGTTCGCGTTATAGGAAAACGAAGGGAACGTGACAATGTCGAAACAAGGAGCGAACCATGCAGGTCAGCAGAAGGCAGTTCTTTAAGATCTGCGCTGGCGGTATGGCAGGCACCACGGCAGCGGCACTGGGCTTTGCACCCGGCGTAGCGCTAGCGGAAACACGGCAATATAAATTGCTGCGCACCCGCGAAACCCGTAACACCTGCACTTACTGTTCCGTTGGCTGTGGACTGTTAATGTACAGTCTCGGTGACGGAGCAAAAAACGCCAAAGCATCCATCTTCCATATCGAAGGGGACCCGGATCACCCGGTGAACCGTGGCGCACTGTGCCCGAAAGGGGCAGGACTTGTGGACTTCATCCACTCTGAAAGCCGCCTGAAATTCCCGGAATACCGCGCACCTGGCTCTGATAAGTGGCAACAGATTAGCTGGGATGAGGCATTTGACCGCATCGCTAAGCTGATGAAAGAAGACCGCGACGCTAACTACGTTGCACAAAACGCCGAAGGCGTAACCGTTAACCGCTGGCTTTCCACCGGGATGCTGTGTGCTTCCGCTTCCAGTAACGAAACCGGCTATTTAACACAAAAATTCTCCCGCGCGCTTGGTATGCTCGCGGTCGACAACCAGGCACGCGTCTGACACGGACCAACGGTAGCAAGTCTTGCTCCAACATTTGGTCGCGGTGCGATGACCAACCACTGGGTCGACATTAAAAACGCCAACCTCGTTGTGGTGATGGGCGGTAACGCCGCTGAAGCTCACCCGGTCGGGTTCCGCTGGGCGATGGAAGCCAAAATTCACAACGGCGCGAAGCTGATTGTTATCGATCCGCGCTTTACGCGAACCGCGGCGGTGGCTGATTTCTATGCTCCGATTCGTTCCGGTACTGACATTGCTTTCCTGTCAGGCGTTTTGCTGTACCTGCTGAACAACGAAAAATTCAACCGCGAATACACTGAAGCCTATACCAACGCCAGCCTGATCGTGCGTGAGGATTACGGTTTCGAAGATGGCCTGTTTACCGGCTACGACGCGGACAAACGCAAGTATGACAAAACCAGTTGGAACTACGAACTGGATGAAAAAGGCTTCGCCAAACGCGATGTCACCCTGCAACACCCGCGCTGCGTATGGAACCTGCTGAAACAGCACGTCTCCCGCTACACGCCGGACGTCGTAGAAAATATCTGCGGTACGCCAAAGGCCGACTTCCTGAAGGTCTGTGAGTACATCGCAGAAACAAGCCGCCCAGATAAAACCGCGTCGTTCCTGTACGCACTGGGCTGGACGCAACACTCCGTTGGTGCGCAGAACATCCGTACCATGGCGATGATCCAGTTGCTGCTGGGTAATATGGGGATGGCAGGCGGCGGCGTTAACGCCCTGCGCGGACACTCTAACATTCAGGGTCTGACCGACTTAGGTCTGCTGTCACAAAGCCTGCCGGGCTATATGACGCTGCCAAGCGAGAAGCAAACTGACCTGCAAACTTACCTTGCCGCCAACACGCCAAAACCGTTGCTGGAAGGCCAGGTGAACTACTGGGGCAACTACCCGAAATTCTTCGTTTCGATGATGAAAGCCTTCTTTGGCGATAAAGCGACAGCGGAAAACAGCTGGGGCTTCGACTGGCTGCCGAAGTGGGATAAAGGGTACGACGTCCTGCAGTACTTCGAGATGATGAACCAGGGCAAAGTGAATGGCTATATCTGCCAGGGCTTTAACCCGGTCGCATCATTCCCGAATAAAAACAAGGTGGTGGCTTCGCTATCCAAACTGAAGTTCCTGGTCACCATCGACCCGCTCAACACAGAGACCTCCACCTTCTGGCAGAACCACGGTGAGTCGAACGATGTTGACCCGTCGAAAATCCAGACCGAAGTATTCCGTCTGCCGTCCACCTGCTTCGCCGAAGAGAACGGTTCTATCGTCAACTCCGGTCGCTGGCTGCAGTGGCACTGGAAAGGTGCGGATGCCCCGGGGATTGCCGTTACCGATGGTGAAATCCTCGCCGGTATCTTCCTGCGTCTGCGCAAGATGTATGCCGAACAGGGTGGCGCGAACCCGGAACAGGTACTGAGCATGACCTGGAACTACTCCACCCCACACGAACCGGCTTCGGAAGAAGTGGCGATGGAGAGCAACGGTAAAGCCCTGGCCGACATTACCGACCCGGCCACCGGTGCCGTTATCGTCAAGAAAGGCCAACAGCTTAGCTCGTTCGCCCAACTGCGTGACGACGGTACCACCTCCAGCGGCTGCTGGATTTTTGCCGGTAGCTGGACGCCGGAAGGCAACCAAATGGCACGTCGCGATAACGCCGATCCGTCAGGCCTTGGCAATACGCTGGGCTGGGCATGGGCGTGGCCGCTCAACCGCCGCATTCTGTATAACCGCGCCTCCGCTGACCCGCAGGGGAATCCGTGGGATCCAAAACGTCAGATCCTGAAATGGGACGGGGCGAAATGGAGCGGGATGGATATTCCAGACTACAGTGCCGCCGCGCCGGGCAGCAACGTTGGGCCGTTCATCATGCAGCCGGAAGGGATGGGACGCCTGTTTGCTATCGATAAGATGGCAGAAGGTCCGTTCCCGGAACACTACGAGCCGTTTGAAACGCCGCTGGGGACTAACCCGCTGCACCCGAACGTTATCTCTAACCCTGCCGCACGTATCTTTAAAGGTGACGCGGAAGCACTGGGTAAAGCGGATAAGTTCCCGTACGTCGGTACGACCTACCGTCTGACCGAGCACTTCCACTACTGGACTAAGCATGCGCTGCTTAACGCTATCGCCCAGCCGGAGCAGTTTGTGGAAATTGGCGAGAAGCTGGCGAATAAGCTCGGTATCTCTCATGGCGATACCGTCAAAGTCTCCTCTAACCGTGGCTACATTAAAGCCAAAGCGGTAGTGACCAAACGTATTCGCACGTTGAAGGCCAACGGTCAGGATATCGACACTATCGGAATCCCGATTCACTGGGGCTACGAAGGTGTGGCGAAAAAAGGCTTTATCGCTAACACGTTAACGCCATTCGTCGGTGATGCGAACACGCAGACGCCGGAATTTAAGTCCTTCCTCGTGAACGTGGAAAAGGTGTAACGGAGACGACCTATGGCTTATCAATCGCAAGACATCATTCGTCGTTCCGCCACTAACGGTTTCACCCCCGCGCCTCAGGCGCGGGACCATCAGGAAGAGGTGGCGAAGCTTATCGACGTCACCACCTGTATCGGCTGTAAAGCGTGTCAGGTGGCGTGTTCAGAATGGAACGACATCCGTGATGAAGTGGGCAACAACGTTGGGGTGTACGACAACCCGGCTGATTTGACCGCTAAATCCTGGACGGTAATGCGCTTCTCGGAAGTGGAACAAAACGACAAACTGGAGTGGCTAATCCGCAAGGATGGCTGTATGCACTGCGCCGATCCGGGCTGCCTGAAGGCGTGTCCGGCCGAAGGAGCAATCATTCAGTATGCCAACGGTATCGTCGACTTCCAGTCCGAGCAGTGCATCGGCTGTGGCTACTGTATCGCGGGCTGCCCGTTCGACGTGCCGCGCCTCAACCCGGAAGACAACCGCGTTTACAAATGTACGCTGTGCGTTGACCGTGTAGTGGTCGGACAAGAACCAGCCTGCGTGAAAACGTGTCCAACCGGCGCTATTCATTTCGGCACCAAAGAGTCGATGAAAACGCTGGCCGGTGAGCGCGTGGCGGAGCTGAAAACGCGTGGTTACGAAAACGCGGGTCTGTACGATCCGGCAGGCGTTGGCGGTACGCACGTGATGTACGTATTGCACCATGCGGACAAGCCGAATCTGTACCACGGTCTGCCGGAGAACCCGGAAATCAGCGCCACCGTGAAGTTCTGGAAAGGCATCTGGAAACCTCTCGCAGCCGTCGGCTTTGCAGCGACATTTGCGGCCAGTATCTTCCACTACGTCGGCGTAGGCCCGAACCGTGCGGAAGAGGAAGAAGACAATCTGCATGAAGAAAAAGACGAGGTGCGCAAATGAAACGACGTGACACCATCGTGCGCTACACGGCGCCGGAACGCATCAACCACTGGATCACCGCCTTCTGTTTCATTCTGGCGGCAGTGAGCGGGATGGGTTTTCTCTTCCCGTCTTTTAACTGGCTGATGCACATCATGGGCACGCCGCAACTGGCGCGAATTGTGCACCCGTTTGTCGGCGTGATCATGTTTGCCTCGTTTATCATCATGTTTTTCCGTTACTGGCACCACAATCTAATCAATCGGGATGATATCTTTTGGGCGAAGAATATTCGTAAGATTGTCGTCAACGAGGAAGTAGGTGACACGGGACGTTATAACTTCGGCCAGAAATGCGTATTCTGGGCGGCGATTATCTTCCTGGTCCTGTTGCTGGTGAGCGGAGTGGTCATCTGGCGTCCGTATTTTGCGCCTGCTTTCTCAATCCCGGTGATCCGATTCGCGTTAATGCTGCATTCATTTGCCGCAGTAGCGTTAATTGTGGTTATCATGGTGCACATTTACGCCGCCCTTTGGGTGAAAGGCACCATTACCGCGATGGTGGAAGGATGGGTTACCAGCTCATGGGCGAAGAAACATCACCCGCGCTGGTACCGTGAAGTCCGCCAGAAACAGGAAAAGTCATCTGAATGAGTATTCGCATAATCCCGCAAGATGAGCTGGAGAAGAGCGAGAAACGCACGGCGGATATGATTCCGCCGTTATTATTCCCCAGACTCAAAAATTTGTATAACCGCCGCGCTGAACGTCTGCGCGAGCTGGCCGAGAACAACCCGCTGGGTGATTACCTGCGTTTTGCCGCGCTGATCGCTCACGCGCAGGAAGTGGTGTTGTACGACCATCCGCTGCAGATGGATCTGACCGCTCGCATCAAAGAAGCGAACGATCAGGGCAAACCGCCACTGGATATCCACGTTCTGCCACGCGACAAGCACTGGCAAAAACTGCTGCAATCGCTAATTGCTGAGCTGAAGCCGGAAATGAGCGGCCCTGCGCTGGCCGTGATCGAGAATCTGGAAAAAGCCTCGGAGCAGGAGCTGGAACTGATGGCCAGCGCGCTGTTTGCCTCCGATTTCGCCTCCGTCAGCAGCGACAAAGCACCGTTCATTTGGGCTGCCCTGTCGCTCTACTGGGCGCAGATGGCGAGCCTGATCCCCGGCAAAGCCCGTGCGGAATACGGCGAACAGCGTCAGTACTGCCCGGTGTGTGGTTCAATGCCGGTCTCCAGCATGGTGCAAATCGGTACCACTCAGGGGCTGCGCTATTTGCACTGCAACCTGTGCGAAACCGAGTGGCACGTGGTGCGCGTGAAGTGCAGCAACTGCGAGCAGAGCCGTGATTTGAACTACTGGTCGCTGGATAACGAACAGGCGGCAATTAAAGCTGAAAGCTGCGGCGATTGCGGGACTTACCTGAAGATTCTCTATCAGGAAAAAGACCCAAAAGTCGAGGCCGTAGCCGACGATCTCGCTTCACTGATGCTGGACGCACACATGGAGCAAGAGGGCTTTGCCCGCAGCTCCATCAACCCGTTCCTGTTCCCGGGTGAAGGGGAGTAAGTTCTTCGCACTACCGGGCGGCGCAGGTCGCCCGGGTTATAACGTATACGGTGTGACCACGCCGGATATGCCTGCAAAATCCCTGGTATTACGCGTAACCAGTGTAAGACGATGAATCTGCGCAGTGGCCAAAATGATGGCATCCGGCAATTTCATCCCATATTCCTGCCTGATACTCACGCTTCGTTCAGCAATATCCTGTGAAACACCGATCACATTAAAAGCGCCTAGCGCAACGCGTGTGCGAGATTCCTGATGATATTTTTTTGCGCCCACCATCAACTCCATCCATGTAATGAGGCTGATTGCGTTCTGCGGCGGCCATGTTTCTATCGCTAGTTTTGCTTCACTTCGCCCGCTAAACAGGTCGATGAGGATGTTGGTATCAAAAAGCGCAGATCCTGTGACCATTACCATTCCTCACGGAGTTTACGCTGATAATCAACGCCATCTTCCTCACAACCTTGCCATAGCCCAAGAGCACGTGAAATTGTCGTTTCAGCTTGATCCTGCCTCTCAAGATACTGTTCAACAGCCTCCCGCAAAAGCTCGGCCCGCGGCAGATTACGCTGCACCTTGAGATCATCAAGACGTTTGATCACTTCGTCTGATAAATCGAGTAAAATTCTGCCCATATCCATCCCAGCCATCATACTCACATATACCTCCAGTATATCATTGGCGATTAATTTCCACACAACATACACCCGAGAAAAGCGAGAAAATAGCCTTCACGCGAACGATTTTTACTTTTGCGAGCCGCTTTCCAGAATCGTACACCCGTCACTTTTCCCATTCTCATTCGTGGCTATCCAGGTTATAAAACTGTATATCCATACAGATAAGGAAAATAATAAATGGCACTGGAAAGCGGGATTGCACAGCTGGTTGAGGCATTTATCGCGGCGGGACGCCCTTCTTCGCGCGAGCAAAATATTGATGACCGGAGAGCAGACTACATTGCCAGCGCGGTACTGGCAGGAGAAACTGAAACCCGCGTACAGGTTGAAGATATTGAACTCGATGCAATGACATTTCGCGTTGTTTCGCCGCGAGACGCCACGGGAAATCTCCCCTGCGTTATCTATTATCACGGTGGCTGCTTTGTCAGTGGCGGATTCGCGACGCATGATAACCAGCTAAGGCAGCTCGCCTGGTACAGCGGCTGTCGGGTCATTGCAGTGCAGTATCGCCTTGCACCAGAGCATACTTTCCCGGCGGCACATAACGACGCTGAAACGGGAGCCAATATTATCTGGAAGTATGCCCAGAAACTGGGTGTCGATCGCGGCAGGATTACGCTTGCTGGCGACAGCGCGGGCGGGCATCTGGCGCTGGTCACCGCACTGCGCCTGAAAGCTGCCAATCAATGGCAACCTGCGCAGCTAATGCTGATTTACCCAATGCTGGACGCAACCGCCAGGTTTGAGAGCTACGACCGAAATGGGCAGGATTACATTATCACACGTGACACGTTGCTTTCGGGCTACGAGATGTATTTGCCGCAAACCGATCTGCGGCATCCCGAAGCCAGCCCAGTCTGGCGTGAAGACTTCAACGGTCTGCCGCCCACGCACATCATTACAGCCGAATTCGACCCACTGCGCGATGAGGGCGAGGCCCTGTATCAACGGTTCCAGGAGCAGGGCGTGGAGTGTACCTGCCAACGCAATCTTGGCGTTATCCACGGATTTTTCCAGTTGGCAGGAGTGAGCCAGGCGGCACGAAATGTTATGCGAGATGTGGCCTGGCGCGTCGTAAATCCTGTATCAGGAAGACATGCTTGATTAATCTTTTGTTTTCATCTTGAAAACTTAATTGCCTTGCGTTATTTTGTTTTCAGGTTGAAAACCTTGTAATGGAACTACACCATGCATGTTATCAGCCGAAAACCTTTCAACGAGGCAATACTCCGTTTTCCAAACCACATGGCAGCACTCGTTGATTTGCTGAATATTTTAGAGAAAAAAATGTTCCACACTCCTGAAGAGATGAAGCAGTACATACCTTCACTGGATAATTTTAAATACAGAAATAAATGGTGGGTGATTAATGTTTCAGGTAACTGCTTGAGACTTATTGCCTATATTGATTTCAAACTGCAAAAGGTATTTGTGAAGCATATCGTTCACCATGCCGAGTATGACAGACTAACCACATACTATCGGGGTCACAAAGAATGAGAACGCATGAAAGTCATCAGATAGACACAGCCAGTGTAAAATTGATGATCGATACCTTTACCGATGCAGTGAAAAAAATCCCCCTGTTAGGCAAAGAACAAAATGAGACAGAGTACCGAAAAGCACTCGCTTTGGTGGAGTTTCTGGTTGATCGTGACGACCTGGAAAACCCGTTGTTTGAGCTGCTTTCAGCTCGGATCCGCGACTACGAAAAACATGCGCCTGAGTTCAGTGCCCTCAACCAACAACTGGAACATACTCCTCATGGCGTTGCGTTACTGCGTACGCTCATGGATCAATATGGTCTCAAAGCAGCAGATCTTGCCAACGAACTTGGTTCAAAATCCAATGTCAGCAACATCTTGAATGGTCGCAGAGCACTGACTGTAAGTCATATTAAAATGCTCGCAGAACGCTTTAACCTTCCGGCAGACGCATTCATCGAGTAAAGAGGATCCCCTCTGACCTACTCTTCCTCATTCCCGCCCTCTTCATATGCGCCAAACGGTTTCGCGGGTAGCACAATGTAGGTACCTTCAAACACGACGCCCGGCGTGTCATCGCCAAACACCCCGACCTGCATCTGAACGCGCGCCTTGCGGCCTCTTGCCAGACGGTCCAGGTCACCGCTCAGCGAGCCCAGATCGGCAATAGCGGTAGGTTTCCCGGTAATTGGCCTGCTATATCGGATATGCGCGTCGGCGAGGATTATCGTCCCCCCCAGATGACGCTCGCGCAGCATCAGCCAGATAAGCCCCCAGCCCGTTAACGTCGCCAGTGAAAACAGGCTTCCGGCAAACAGCGTATGGTGCGGGTTCTGATTGCCTGTCTCTGGCATCGTCGTAATAAATTTCTGCCCGGTGTACTGCTGAATGCGTACGCCCATTTTCTCACTCAATGGAATATGTTCGTACCAGGCTTGCTGTAGCTGTCCGCACCAGTCCCCGCGATGGAGAATGTCGTCCAGCGTTGCGATGGGTTTAATCATCAAAAAATGGCGCACCGGCGTGGTTTGTGGCGTGGTAATTTCGCCCTGACTCACAAACCCCAGTTTGGCGAAAAATTCGACCGCATCTTCACGGGCGCTACAGGTTACGCGTTTTACCCCTTCCTGACGCGCCACAGACTCCAGGGTCATCGCCATCAGCGTACCCAACCCTTTCTCCTGCACAGAGGGGTCAACGGCCATAAAACGTATGGAGGCTTCGTTATCCGCATTGATATACAAACGCCCAACCGCGACCAGATTTCCCTCTTCGTCCACCACCATCTGGTGATGCGCCATCGCGTCCCAGGCATCCCGTTCGGAGCCTTTGGGCTGGTGCAACGGTTTACGCAACATCTCCCAGCGAAACTGGTAGTAACGCTCCAACTCTTCTTCTGTTTGCGGTACTCGAAGGTGATACATAGTCGTATTCTCTCTTGTTGCCCGCGGCCACACCGGTAGCTGGTTCATACTTGTAACCAGAACGTCACGGGGCCATCATTAACCAGTGAAACCTGCATATCCGCAGCGAATCGACCGGTTTGCGTATTCATTTCCTGTTGGCGGCAACGCTCAACAAAGTATTCATACAGCGCTTCTGCCCGCTCGGGCGAAGCGCCTTTCGAAAACCCCGGGCGCATGCCGCGTTCGGTATCTGCCGCCAGCGTGAACTGTGAAACCACCAGCACACTGCCACCTGATTGCTGCACGTTGAGGTTCATTTTTCCTTCGGCATCGCTAAAGATTCGATAGCCGAGTACGCGCTCGCACAGACGGTTCGCTTTCTGTTCGTCATCATCCCTTTCGACACCTAACAGGACCAAAAGTCCTGGGCCAATTTCACCCGTCACCTCGCCCTCCACGGTGACGCTGGCACGGGTTACGCGCTGAATTAATGCAATCATGGTTGATCTGCTTCTTCTTGTTCTGCGGCTTGTTTAAGTTTGCGGTATTCCCCGAGAGTGACAGTTATTTCCGCGCCTAGCAAGACGATACACCACGTCCAGTATACCCAGACAAATAAAATGGGGATCACCGCCAGGACACCGTAAATGAGCTGATACGACGGGAACATCGTGATGTAGAGCGCAAATCCTTTCTTTCCGGCCTCGAACAACACGGCGGCCACAAAGGCGCCAATAACCGCATCACGATTGGGCACACGCGTAGTCGGCACAATGCTGTAAAGCAGCCAGAACGAGAGCCAGGAAAGCACCAGAGGGAAAATACGCAAGACGTCATCAATCACCGAGTTGAGATCGCTGGCCCAGCGCAATGACAACAAATAAGAGCTGATCGCCAGACTGGCCCCCGCCAGCAGCGGCCCCAGCGTTAAGATCATCCAGTAGACGGCGAAAGAGTAAACTTTGGGACGAGTGCGCTTACTGCGCCAGATAGTATTCAGAGCATTATCAATGGCATACATCAGCAATAACGCCGTGACAATCAGCCCACATGCCCCAACGGCCGTCATTTTGTTCGAGTTGGCGACAAACTGTTCGATATAACGCTGGATGACGTCTCCCGTCGCCGGGATAAAATTTGCGAAAATAAAATGACGTAGCTGGGCACTGACGTCGGAAAACATCGGAAATGCGGCGAAAAGAGCAAACACAACGGCGATAAGCGGCACTAATGAGAGCAGTGAAACGTAGGCAAGATTCCCTGCCAGCGTCGTCATGTTGTCCTCATCAATCCGCTGCCATAGTAGCTTCAGCCAGGCCCGTACAGGACGCGTATGGTGCCTGGCTTGTTGCTGAACATTTTTTAGCATAACAACTTCGCGAAATAGTCAGGAATGGTCGTTTTATCGACGACCTGGATACTGGTAATCCCTAACCGGTTAGCTCCTTCAATATTATCGGCGTTGTCATCAAAAAAGACCGCATCGTCCGCAGAAAAACCTTCAGACTGCAGGACATGCTGGTAAATCCGCGCTTCCGGTTTTCGCATGCCCAGATCCTGGGAAAGATAAATATGGTCAGCAGCCTGACGAATTTCAGGATATTCATCCGGCCAAAATGTTGTGTGCAGACGGTTAGTATTCGACAAGACGACCACCCGATGCCCCTGCTCACGCAACTTATGCATGATGTCGATGACTTCAGGGCGCAATGCCACAAAAACGGCCTGCCAGCCGTGAGAGAACTGCTCGTAACTTAGCGGCAGCGCCATGTCATGACATAGTGCCTCGGCAAAGGCTTCATCCGTTATTTCACCTCGCTCGTGCTGGTGAAAAGCCTCCCCCATGGTGAAACTTTGCTTCAGCGAGGCCAGCGGTACACGGCTCAGATCGCTCCATGTGCCCAACACGCGGTTGAAGTCGATATCGACAATCACATTACCTAAATCAAAGATATAGAGCATGCCCTTCTCCTTATTCGCCGTGGATGAATAACTGTAGCGGGAAAGGAGAAGTTTGACTATGTGAGAGTGATGGCTTCGAACTTATCGAGCCATCATCTGAGGAATTACACGGCCAAAGCATCATCTTGTGAAGGACTCACCTGCACAATTTCAACCTGTTGTGACTGGAGTAAATTATGCAATGCGGGACCTGGGTATTCATCGGTAAACAGCGCGGTCACCTGAGAGACGTTACCAATTTCTACCGCGGCAGAAGCCGTATATTTCGTATGATCCGCTGCCAGCAGAATGTGTCTTGAGTGCGACATCATCGTTTTCACTACGCTGGCTTCATTGACATCAAACTCCAGCAGCGCGCCATCACTTTCGATCGCGCCAACGCTGGTTACCAGGTAGTCGGCCCGAAAATCAGCGACAAATGCCGAGGCAGAAGGACCAATGATGCCACTGTTGTGCGGGCGTAACGTTCCCCCCGGCACCATGACTTCAAAACGTGGATTGTTATAAAGAATGTGCGCCACGCGCAGACTGTTGGTGATAATGCGCAAATGATTATGGTTTAACAGCGAGCGGGCCACCTGCTCAACGGTGGTGCCAATGGTAATAAACACCGTTGACCCATCGGGAATGTAGTCCGCCACCGCTTCCGCGATGGCTTTTTTCTCCTCCGTCCAGGAGACTTCACGCTGCTCAAACGCCGTATTCACCACGCTGGAGGCTCTACCCGCGCCACCATGATGACGCGTAATTAATCCCTGCTCGCTGAGTTTACGAATATCACGACGCACGGTCTGCGTGGACACGTCCAGCAGGCTGGCCAGCTCGTCGATATTCATATAACCGCGCTCGCTAATCAGCATAAGCAGTTGATCGTGTCGCGGGTTACCGGTCAGTTCGGTAAGACTCATGAAATTTCCTCGAAAAACCATTGCCCTGGCATTTTATACAAAAAGTGACAGAAAAGATCGGGTTTGATCACAGTCAGGGATTCCAGCCCTTCCTCCCGGACGCGTACATTTTAGCGCAGCAACTCCGCTGGCGAACCTGACGGCCTCTTCCGGGAGGTCGCCGCCGGCCAGGCTAAACGCGAGCGCACCGTGGAAAACATCCCCCGCCCCCGTTGTGTCAACAACGTCGACTTTAAATCCAGATTGATGCTGCAACGTATTATTTTTTATCCAGTTGCAGCCTGCACTGCCCCGCGTTACATACACGTGACCATTTGTGAGCGTTTGTGCTTGTTTCAGTCCGGCTTCAGGATCGTTTATCCTGGTTAAACGCGCCAGACCGGGTTCAGAAAACGCAGCATGATCGCTTAATGCCACCAACTCGCGGATATCTTGTGGCGTTACGTCACCATCCAGTACCGTCATCACTCCCGCCCGACGTGCCAATGTGAACGCCTGCCTGGCCCCTTCGTGCCAGCGAACATCCGCCAACACCACATCCCACTGGGTAAAATCGATCTCATTGAGCCAGTCAGCATCATGCAGTAAATCCGGGCTGGGATAGTTAACGATAATCCTTTCCCCTTGCGCATCAACCATAATTGCCGATTGTGAAGACTTCGCCCCCGCGTAGCGCCGGGAATAGCGGGTATTTACCCCCAGGGACTCCAGCTCCGCCAGCAAGCTATTTCCGGTATCGTCATCGCCCACACGGCCAATAAAGTCCACCTTAGCGCCCAGCTTCGCTGCAGCCACTGCGGCCGTTGCAGCAGGCCCGCCGCCCACTTCCGTATAACGCTTCGCCACATACTTACCTCCTTCAGTCGGTAAACCTTCCACGTAATAGATGCGATCCATCACGGCAATACCTACACAAGCAATACGAATCATGGTCGTTCCTTAGGCGTTTCAAGATGGGATCATTTTAATTTCACAAAATGTTTAAAAAGTGACGGCTGTCAATTTTTTGACCATAAATTACAAATACGATCAAAAACAGACAGAAACAAACGACCTTAAATGACAAAAAATGACATCCACGTCTCAGGAGAACGTTATGGCAGTTATAGCATTTATCGGATTAGGTCAGATGGGTTCACCCATGGCGAGCAACTTGCTGAAGCAGGGTCATCAACTCAGCGTCTTTGACGTTAACCCGGATGCCGTTCAGCGCCTGGTGGAAAAAGGAGCACAGCCTGCCAGTAGCCCGGCTCAGGCAGCAAAAGGTGCAGAATTTGTCATCACCATGCTGCCAAACGGCGATCTGGTGCGCAGCGTATTGTTCGGCGAGCAGGGTATTTGCGAAAGCCTCTCCCCGCAGGCGTTAGTAATTGATATGTCGACTATTCACCCACTGCAAACCGATAAACTCATCGCCGATATGCGTGCCAAAGGCTTCGATATGATGGATTGCCCGGTTGGACGCACCTCCGATCACGCCATAGCGGGAACGCTGTTGCTGCTGGCAGGTGGAACGGCAGAGCAGGTAGAACGCGCCACACCGGTTCTGATGGCGATGGGTAATGAATTGATCAATGCAGGTGGTCCCGGCATGGGGATCCGCGTGAAGCTCATCAACAACTACATGAGTATCGCGCTAAACGCCCTCTCTGCCGAAGCCGCCGTGTTGTGCGAGGCACTTGGTCTCTCCTTCGATGTGGCTTTGCAAGTCATGAGCGGCACCCCCGCCGGAAAAGGCCACTTTACTACCTCCTGGCCGAACAAAGTGCTGAAAGGCGATCTTTCCCCGGCTTTCATGATCGATTTAGCTCACAAGGATCTTGGCATCGCCCTGGACGTTGCCAACCAATTGCACGTGCCGATGCCGCTCGGCGCCGCTTCCCGCGAAGTCTATAACCAGGCACGGGCCGCTGGCCGTGGCCGGGAAGACTGGACCGCAATACTCGAGCAGGTTCGGGCATCTGCCGGACTGAATTCCCAACTTTGATAAGTAAAAGGACTGAACAATGACCAAGTACACCCTGAAAGATATCACCCGAGCTTCCGGCGGGTTTGCCATGCTGGCGGTCGATCAGCGCGAAGCCATGCGCTTAATGTTTGCCGCCGCTGGTGCAAAATCCCCGGTCAATGACAGCGTGCTGACCGATTTCAAAGTCAATGCGGCGAAGATCCTTTCCCCCTATGCCTCCGCCATTCTGGTCGATCAGCAGTTCTGCTACCGCCAGGTTGTAGAGCAAAACGCGGTCGCCAAAAACTGCGCCATGATTGTGGCCGCTGATGAGTTCATTCCGGGTAACGGTATTCCGGTCGATAGCGTGGTGATTGATAAAAAAATCGACCCGCAGACCGTGAAGCAAGATGGTGCCAAGGCCCTCAAACTGCTGGTGCTGTGGCGTAGCGATGAAGATGCCCAACAACGTCTTGATATGGTGGGAGAATTCAATGAACTGTGCCATTCCAATGGCCTGCTGAGCATCATCGAGCCGGTTGTTCGCCCACCACGTCGTGGCGATAAGTTCGATCGTGAACAGGCCATTATCGATGCCGCGAAAGAACTGGGTGATAGCGGTGCCGATCTCTACAAGGTCGAAATGCCTCTGTACGGCAAAGGAACCCAACAAGAGCTGCTTAGCGCCTCTCAGCGCCTGAATGAAAACATCAACATGCCGTGGGTCATTCTCTCCTCCGGTGTGGATGAAAAACTGTTCCCACGCGCGGTCAGCGTAGCAATGACCGCTGGCGCATCCGGCTTCCTGGCCGGACGTGCGGTCTGGTCATCCGTGGTTGGCCTGCCGGATACCGAACTGATGCTGCGTGATGTTTCCGCACCTAAGTTGCAGCGTCTGGGCGATATCGTCGATGAAATGATGGCCCGGCGCTAAGAGGATCTCAGAATGAAATGGTTTAACACCCTAAGCCACAACCGCTGGCTGGAGCAGGAAACAGATCGCATCTTTAACTTTGGTAAGAACGCTGCGGTACCTACCGGATTTGGCTGGCTGGGAAACAGTGGTCAGGTCAGAGCAGATATGGGGACACATCTGTGGATCACCGCCCGCATGCTGCACGTCTACTCCGTTGCCGCGTCAATGGGTCGGCCTGGCGCATACCAACTGGTCGATCACGGCATTAAAGCGCTGAACGGTGCGCTACGCGACACACGCTACGGCGGTTGGTACGCCTGCGTAAATGACGAAGGCGTGATGGACGCCTCCAAGCAGGGTTATCAGCATTTCTTCGTCTTGCTCGGCGCGGCAAGCGCGGTCACTACCGGTCATCCACAGGCCAGACAATTGTTGGATGATGCCATCGAGGTGATTGAAAAGTACTTCTGGAGCGAAGACGAGCAGATGTGCCTGGAGTCCTGGGACGAAGCCTTCAGCCAGACGGAAGATTACCGTGGCGGTAACGCCAACATGCACGCGGTCGAGGCTTTCCTGATCGTTTATGACGTTACCCATGACCGTAAATGGCTCGATCGCGCACTGCGAATTGCTTCGGTGATTATTCACGACGTGGCCCGCAGCGGGGAGTATCGCGTCAACGAGCACTTCGATTCACAGTGGAACCCAATCCGCGATTACAACAAGGATAACCCTGCTCACCGTTTCCGCGCATACGGCGGCACGCCGGGCCACTGGATCGAATGGGGCCGTCTGATGCTGCATCTGCATGCCGCGTTGGAAGCCCGCTTCGAAACGCCTCCCGCCTGGCTGCTGGAAGATGCCAAAGGCTTGTTCCACGCCACCATCCGTGATGCCTGGGCACCGGACGGTGCGGATGGTTTTGTCTATTCGGTGGACTGGGACGGTAAACCAATCGTTCGCGAAAGAGTGCGTTGGCCGATAGTCGAAGCCATGGGTACCGCCTATGCCTTGTATACCCTCACCGGCGACAGCCAGTACGAAGCCTGGTACCAGAAGTGGTGGGATTACTGCATCACCTATCTGATGGACTACGAGACCGGTTCATGGTGGCAGGAGTTGGACACCGATAACAAAGTGACCACCAAAGTCTGGGACGGTAAGCAGGACATTTATCACCTGCTGCACTGCCTGGTAATCCCGCGTCTACCGCTGGCTCCGGGCCTTGCTCCGGCGGTTGCTGCCGGTCTTCTGGATATCAACGCCAAATAAGTCACAAGGATAGCAGCCATGCATAGTGGTGGAAAAACCATTCATCTTCAGGCCGGACACTACGAGGCGAAAATCGTCACGGTTGGCGCTGGGCTGGCAGAATTGATGCATCGTGGGCGTCACATCGTTATTCCACATAAGCCGGAAGAGATGCCGCAGGCGCATTTAGGAAAAGTGTTAGTCCCATGGCCAAACCGCGTTGCAGACGGCTGCTATCAACATAACGGCAAGACCTTCCAGCTTGCCGTTAACGACCCTATTTCGCATACCGCCATTCACGGGCTGTTGGCCTGGCGGGACTGGCAGATTAACCAGCAGTCGGCATCGGAAGTGTCGCTGATGATTTTTCTGCCGCCCTCTTATGGTTATCCCTTTGCGCTGGTTTCAGAGGTGATTTACCGACTCGGGGCAGACTGTGGATTGCACGTGTTTATTCGTACACAGAATGTGGGTGATGAAATCGCACCGTATGGCGCGGGAGCACATCCCTACTTGACCTGCAATCTACACCCCATCGATGGCTGTGAATTAACGCTTCCGGCGAGTGAAGAAACGTGTGGTGAACGGGATTTCACCACGCCGCGACTCATTGCGCAGACCACTATCGATCATACGTTCAGGATGTTGCCACCTGATGCAGAGTGGGAAGTCAGGATAACCAGTCAATCGCAAAACATGTCCACCTTTTTACGCAGCCACCAGCCCTGGCTGCAGATATATACCGGCGAGAAATTAGCAAGGCGCGGCCTGGCAGTTGAACCTATGACCTGCCCGCCAGACGCCTTTAACTCCGGAATTAGCCTGATTCATCTCGCGCCCGGAGAAGCGCATCAGATGCATTTTTTAATCGGCAGTGAATAACAGTTTTCCGACAAATTACCGAATTACCCTATTTTTACGGAGACGATAATGAATTCGCTACAACAACGGTCAACCGCTTTAGAACTAACGACGTTACAGAATGGCTTTACGCTGACATACCACCAGCGCCTGATTTTACGTCACAGCACAGAAACCCCCTGCCTGTGGATCGGCGCTGGCGTTGCCGATATTGATATGTTCCGCGGCAACTTCAGCATTAAAGACAAGCTCAATGAGAAGATTGCCCTGACCGACGCCACGGTCAGCGAGTCGCCTGACGGTTGGCGGGTGCATTTCAGTCGCGGTAACACCATCAACGCCACGCTGCACATCTCCACCGATGAACAGGGTCGCCTGAAGCTGGATCTGCACAACGATGATCTCAGCCATAACCGCATCTGGCTGCGTCTGGCTGCCAACCCGGACGATCATATTTACGGCTGCGGTGAACAGTTCTCTTATTTCGACTTACGCGGTAAACCGTTCCCACTGTGGACCAGCGAACAGGGCGTGGGCCGTAACAAAAATAGCTATGTCACCTGGCAGGCAGACTGCAAAGAAAATGCCGGTGGTGACTACTACTGGACCTTTTTCCCGCAGCCGACCTTCGTCAGCACGCAGAAGTACTACTGCCACGTTGATAACAGCTGCTATATGAATTTCGACTTCAGCGCGCCGGAGTATCACGAACTGGCATTGTGGGAGGACAAAACCACCCTACGATTTGAATGCGCTGACACCTACATCTCTTTACTGGAAAAACTGACCGCGCTGTTAGGACGCCAGCCGGAGCTGCCGGACTGGATCTACGATGGCGTCACGCTCGGTATTCAAGGCGGTACTGAGGTTTGCCAGAACAAACTGGACACCATGCGTAACGCAGGCGTGAAAGTAAACGGCATCTGGGCGCAGGACTGGTCCGGGATCCGCATGACCTCCTTTGGCAAACGCGTGATGTGGAACTGGAAGTGGAACAGCGACAACTATCCTCAGTTGGATAGCCGTATTAAGCAGTGGAAAGAAGAAGGCGTGCAATTCCTCTCCTACATCAACCCGTACGTCGCCAGCGATAAAGATCTCTGCGCCGAAGCGGCTGCGCACGGTTATCTGGCGAAAGATGCCTCTGGCGCTGACTATCTGGTTGAGTTTGGCGAGTTTTACGGCGGCGTGGTGGACCTGACCAACCCTGAAGCCTACGCCTGGTTCAAAGAAGTCATCAAAAAGAACATGATTGAGCTGGGATGCGGCGGTTGGATGGCCGACTTTGGCGAATACCTGCCAACCGACACTTACCTGCACAATGGCATTAGCGCTGAAATTATGCATAACGCCTGGCCTGCGCTGTGGGCGAAATGTAACTACGAAGCGTTACAGGAGACTGGCAAGCTCGGCGAGATCCTGTTCTTTATGCGTGCGGGTTACACCGGCAGCCAGAAATACTCCACCATGATGTGGGCAGGCGATCAGAACGTTGACTGGAGCCTTGACGACGGTCTGGCTTCCGTCGTTCCTGCAGCGCTGTCACTGGCGATGAGCGGTCATGGTCTGCACCACAGCGATATCGGCGGCTACACCACCCTATTTGAAATGAAACGCAGCAAAGAGCTGCTGCTGCGCTGGTGTGACTTTAGCGCCTTCACGCCGATGATGCGCACCCACGAAGGTAACCGCCCTGGCGATAACTGGCAGTTTGATGGTGATGCTGAAACCATCGCCCACTTTGCTCGTATGACCACCGTCTTTACCACCCTTAAACCGTATCTGAAACAGGCGGTCGCGCAAAACAGCGCTACCGGTCTGCCGGTGATGCGTCCGCTATTCCTACATTACGAAGACGATGCGCGGACCTACACCCTGAAATATCAGTACCTGCTGGGACAGGATGTGCTGGTTGCGCCGGTTCACGAACAAGGCCAGCAAAACTGGACTCTGTATCTGCCGGAGGATAGCTGGGTCAACATCTGGACCGGGGAAACTTACCAGGGCGGTGAAATTACCGTGGATGCGCCTATTGGCAAGCCTCCGGTGTTTTATCGCGCGAAGAGTGAATGGGCGTCACTGTTTGCCACTTTACGCAACATCTAATGCGGCTCGCCCGTGGGGAAACTCGCGGGCACATGGAGAATAATAATGAGTCAGACTTCCTCTAATCCGGCAACCCTACGCTTGCCGTTCAAAGAAAAACTCGCCTATGGGATGGGTGATTTAGGCTCCAATATCCTGCTGGATATTGGTACGCTCTATTTACTCAAGTTTTATACCGATGTCCTTGGTTTACCTGGAACTTATGGCGGTATCATTTTCCTCATCGCCAAGTTTTTTACCGCGTTTACCGATATGGGCACCGGGATTATGCTTGATTCCCGCCGCAAAATCGGCCCGAAGGGAAAATTCCGTCCGTTCGTTCTTTATGCCGCATTTCCGGTTACCTTGCTGGCGATTGCAAACTTTGTCGGTACACCGTTTGAAGTAACCGGTAAAACGGTCATGGCAACGGTGCTGTTTATGCTGTACGGATTGTTTTTCAGCATGATGAACTGCTCTTATGGTGCGATGGTTCCCGCGATTACGAAAAATCCTGACGAACGCGCGTCGCTTGCCGCCTGGCGGCAAGGTGGCGCAACCCTTGGTCTGTTGCTGTGTACCGTCGGTTTTGTTCCCGTAATGAACCTGATCGAAGGCAACTCGCAGCTGGGTTATATCTTCGCCGCCACGTTGTTTTCTCTGTTTGGCCTGCTGTTTATGTGGCTCTGCTATGCCGGGGTAAAAGAACGTTACGTGGAAGTGAAACCCGTTGATGCCGCGCAAAAACCGGGATTGCTGCAATCCTTTCGCGCCATCGCCGGTAACCGCCCGCTGTTTATTCTGTGCATTGCCAACCTTTGCACGCTTGGCGCGTTTAACGTCAAGCTGGCGATTCAGGTCTACTACACCCAGTACGTTCTTAATGACCCGATCCTCCTTTCCTGGATGGGCTTTTTTAGCATGGGTTGTATCTTCATCGGCGTCTTCTTGATGCCTGGCATGGTCAGACGTTTCGGCAAGAAAAAAGTCTACATCGGCGGTTTGCTGATTTGGGTGGCGGGCGATCTGCTTAACTACTTCTTTGGCGGCGGCTCCGTCAGTTTTGTCGCGTTCTCTTGTCTGGCGTTCTTCGGCTCGGCATTCGTCAACAGCCTGAACTGGGCGCTGGTCTCCGATACCGTGGAATATGGCGAATGGCGTACCGGCGTACGCTCTGAAGGTACGGTATACACCGGTTTCACCTTCTTCCGTAAAGTGTCACAAGCGCTGGCAGGATTCTTCCCGGGATGGATGCTGACGCAAATCGGCTACATCCCCAATGTGGTGCAATCTGCAAGTACGGTCGAAGGATTGCGTCAGTTGATCTTTATTTATCCCTGCGCCTTGGCGGTGATCACCATTGTAGCTATGGGCTGTTTCTACAACCTTAACGAGAAGATGTATGTCCGCATCGTTGAAGAGATAGAAGCGCGTAAACAACCCGTTTGATAATAATAATGAATAGCGCTCTACGGGGCGCTATTGAGGAGCGATTATGTCTTTTCATGATCCGCTAACGCTAAAACTGAGCCTGCGTGAAAAATTCGCCTACGGAGTGGGTGACTTCGGCTCAAATTTGATGCTGTGTATCGGTACGCTGTATCTGCTTAAATTTTATACCGATGAACTAGGGATGCCGGCGTATTACGGTGGGATTATCTTTTTGGTGGCGAAGTTCTTCACCGCTTTCACTGATATGTTGACCGGTGTGTTGCTGGACTCAAGGCGTAATATTGGCGCAAAAGGGAAATTCAGGCCCTTTATTTTGTATGCATCATTTCCTGTTGCTGTCGTTGCCAGCGCGCAGTTTTTAGCGACAGATTTTACGCTAACGGTGAAAACCGGACTGGCGACAGTGTTGTTTATGCTGTTCGGGCTGTTCTATAGCCTGATGAACTGCTCCTACGGCGCGATGGTGCCCGCGATCACGAAAAACCCGCATGAACGAGCTCAGCTCGCCGCCTGGCGTCAGGGCGGCGCTACCGTAGGCCTGTTACTGTGTACTGTTGGCTTTATGCCTATTCAGGCGCTATTTGTTAGTTCACCTTCGCTGGGTTATCTGATTGCCGCACTGATCTTCTCCGTCTGCGGACTGTTCAGCATGTGGTGGTGTTTTAGCGGTGTGAAGGAGCGCTATATCGAAATCGTGCCGGATCACCATAAACCCAGCATTCTCAAGTCGTTCTGCGCCATTTTCCGTAACCCTCCACTGCTGGTGCTGTGTGTCGCCAATCTGTGCACGTTGGCGGCATTCAACATCAAGCTGGCGATCCAGGTGTATTACACCCAGTACGTGCTCAACGATATTCATCTGCTGTCGTGGATGGGTTTCTTCAGCATGGGATGCATTCTGGTTGGGGTACTGCTGGTTCCCACAGCTGTAAAACGCTTCGGTAAAAAGCAGGTTTACCTCGGTGGCCTGGCGCTATGGGCTATCGGTGATGTGCTGAACTTTTTCTGGGGCAGTACGTCATTTTTATTCGTCACGTTCTCTTGCATGGCCTTCTTCGGAACCGCTTTTGTTAACAGTCTAAACTGGGCACTGGTTCCGGATACGGTCGATTATGGCGAATGGAAAACGGGGATCCGTGCAGAAGGTTCGGTGTATACGGGTTATACCTTTTCTCGCAAAATTTCTGCTGCGCTCGCAGGCTTCCTACCGGGCATCATGCTGACGCAAATCGGTTATATCCCCAACATAGTCCAGAGTGATGCCACACTGCTCGGTTTACGTCAGCTTATTTTCCTCTGGCCTTGCGGACTTGCAATTATTGCAGCACTCACGATGGGCTTCTTTTATAAGCTCAACGAAACTCGTTTTGCTTTTATTATTGAGGAAATCAGCCAACGGAAGAAAAACAACATCCAACCGGACCCTATTACTAATAAAAAGAACACCTCTGCTGTAAACGTATAAAAATAATTGCCGCCTATTCCATCCCAATGGATGGCGGCCTCCCTACGCGTAAAAAATGGATTTATCATGAAAAAATTAACGACAATAATTCTCTTATCCTCTGTGGTATCAACCTCTGCTTTCGCTGGAGCCTATGTAGAAAACCGCGAAGCATATAACCTGGCCTCCGACCAAATGGAGGTCATGCTGCGCGTTGGCTATAACTCCGATATGGGCGCAGGTATCATGCTCACGAATACCTACACTATGCAGCGCAAGGATGAGTTAAAACACGGCTATAACGAAATAGAGGGTTGGTACCCGTTATTTAAACCGACAGATAAATTAACAATCCAGCCTGGAGGGTTAATAAACGATAAGAGTATTGGCTCAGGTGGTGCTGTTTATCTGGATGTTAACTATAAATTTACTCCGTGGTTTAATCTTACCGTGCGTAATCGATATAACCATAATAACTACAGTTCAACCGACCTAAACGGTGAGCTGGATAATAATGATACCTATGAAATAGGCAACTACTGGAACTTTATCATTACCGATAAATTTTCCTATACCTTTGAACCGCACTATTTTATGCGAGTCAATGACTTCAATAGCAGCAATGGAAAAGATCATCACTGGGAAATTACCAATACCTTTAAGTATCGTATCAATGAACACTGGTTACCCTACCTTGAATTACGCTGGTTAGATCGCAATGTTGAACCCTATCATCGCGAACAAAACCAGATTCGTGTTGGGGCAAAGTATTTCTTCTAATTCTCCTGATGATAAAAAAAGCCGCTGAAATCAGCGGCTTTTTTATGCTTACCTGAGAAAGAGCGTTAATTACTCTTCTTTCGCGCCACGCATTGCACGGCGACGATCGTTTTCAGTCAGGTGACGCTTACGGATACGGATAGAGGTTGGGGTAACTTCTACCAGTTCGTCGTCATCGATGAATTCCAGAGCCTGCTCCAGAGTCATCTTAACTGGCGGAACCAGAACCGTTGCTTCGTCAGTACCGGACGCACGCATGTTGGTCAGTTTCTTACCGGTCAGGCAGTTTACAGTCAGGTCGTTAGAGCGGCTGTGAATACCGATGATCTGGCCTTCGTAAACTTCAGCACCGTGACCCAGGAACAGCTTACCGCGGTCCTGCAGGCTGAACAGTGCGAACGCAACTGCTTTACCCTGGCCGTTGGAGATCAGTACGCCGTTCTGACGCTGACCCACATCACCCGCACGAACATCGTCGTAGTGGCTGAAGGTGGAGTACAGCAGACCGGTACCGGAGGTCATGGTCATGAATTCTGAACGGAAGCCGATCAGACCACGGCTTGGGATCACGTAGTCAAGACGTACGCGACCTTTGCCATCTGGATTCATGTTTTTCAGGTCGCCTTTACGCTCACCCAGAGCCTGCATGACAGAACCCTGATGCTGCTCTTCTACGTCCAGCGTTACGTTTTCGAACGGCTCTTGTTTACGGCCGTCGATTTCGCGGAAGATTACTTTCGGACGGGAAACCGCCATTTCGAAACCTTCACGACGCATGTTCTCGATCAGAACAGACAGGTGCAGCTCACCACGACCGGATACACGGAACGCATCCGCATCTTCGGTTTCTTCGACGCGCAGCGCAACGTTATGCACCAGCTCTTTGTTCAGGCGGTCAAGGATCTGACGAGAGGTAACATATTTACCTTCTTTACCACAGAACGGGGAGGTGTTTACGCAGAAGAACATGGTTACGGTCGGTTCATCAACGGACAGAGCCGGCAGCGCTTCGACGTTCTGCGGGTCGCAGATGGTGTCGGAGATGTTCAGTTCGCCCAGACCGGTGATCGCGATGATATCGCCCGCTTCGGCAATATCACTCTCGATACGTTCCAGACCCAGATGGGTCAGAACTTTACCGACTTTACCGTTACGGGTTTTGCCTTCGCTATCAATGATAGTGATCTGCTGGTTCGGTTTAACTTTACCGCGTTTGATACGGCCGATGCCGATTACGCCAACGTAGTTGTTGTAGTCCAGCTGAGAGATTTGCATCTGCAGCGGGCCATCAAGGTCTACGCTTGGAGCCGGAACACGATCAACGATGGTCTGATACAGCGGAGTCATGTCTTCAGCCATATCTTCGTGATCCAGACCTGCGATACCGTTCAGCGCGGAAGCGTAAACGATCGGGAAGTCCAGCTGCTCGTCGGTAGCGTCGAGGTTAACGAACAGGTCAAATACCTGATCAACAACCCAGTCAGGACGCGCGCCAGGGCGGTCAACTTTGTTGATAACAACAATTGGCTTCAGGCCATGGGCAAAGGCTTTTTTGGTCACGAAGCGCGTCTGCGGCATCGGACCATCCATTGCATCCACCACCAGCAGCACGGAGTCGACCATGGACATTACACGTTCAACTTCACCACCGAAGTCGGCGTGCCCTGGGGTATCAACGATGTTGATACGGTAGTCATTCCATTTGATAGCGGTGTTTTTAGCGAGGATGGTAATCCCACGCTCTTTCTCCAAATCGTTGGAGTCCATCACGCGCTCTTGGGTTTCAGCACGTGCATCGAACGTACCGGATTGTTGGAGCAGCTTGTCTACCAGGGTCGTTTTACCATGGTCTACGTGCGCGATGATGGCGATGTTACGCAAATTTTCGATCACAACTTTGCCTCAGGCATTTTAGAAATAGCGCGTTATTGTACACGGATTAATCGCAGTACAAAACTGGATCACAAACATCCTCCGCAAACAAGTATTGCAGAGTTTCTTTGTGATCACATTCACGGAGCGTTAAAAGGGGTAATCTGACATGCTTTGCACCAATATGGTGCTTAATGTTCACATTAAAGCACTATAATGGTGCAATACAACCTTCATGGTGCAGCCCCTTTGCACGATAGTGCGCATGATAACGCCTTTTAGGGGCAATTTAAAAGTTGGCACAGATTTCGCTTTATATTTTTTACGGCGACACGGCCAATTTTTTGCAGAATTGAAGACTTCGTTACCACGACGACCATGACCAATCCGGGAGAGTAAGTATGTCCGCTGAACACGTTTTGACGATGCTGAACGAACACGAAGTGAAGTTTGTTGATTTACGCTTCACTGATACCAAAGGTAAAGAACAGCACGTCACTATTCCTGCTCATCAGGTAAATGCCGAATTCTTTGAAGAAGGCAAAATGTTTGACGGCTCCTCAATCGGTGGCTGGAAAGGCATTAACGAATCAGACATGGTTCTGATGCCAGATGCGTCTACTGCACTCATCGACCCGTTCTATGAAGAGTCCACCCTGATCATCCGTTGCGATATCCTGGAACCAGGTACGCTGCAGGGCTACGACCGCGACCCGCGCTCCATCGCTAAACGCGCTGAAGAGTATCTGCGTTCTACCGGCATCGCAGACACCGTTCTGTTCGGGCCTGAGCCAGAGTTCTTCCTGTTTGACGACATCCGTTTCGGCGCGTCCATTTCCGGTTCCCACGTGGCTATCGATGACATCGAAGGCGCATGGAACTCCTCCACCAAATACGAAGGTGGTAACAAAGGTCACCGTCCTGGCGTGAAAGGCGGTTACTTCCCAGTTCCTCCGGTAGATTCTTCTCAGGACATCCGTTCTACCATGTGTCTGATCATGGAAGAAATGGGCCTGGTTGTTGAAGCGCATCACCACGAAGTGGCGACCGCAGGTCAGAACGAAATCGCGACCCGCTTTAACACCATGACCAAAAAAGCGGACGAAATTCAGATCTACAAATATGTGGTTCACAACGTCGCTCACCGTTTCGGTAAAACCGCGACCTTTATGCCAAAACCTATGTTTGGCGATAACGGTTCCGGTATGCACTGCCACATGTCCCTGTCCAAGAACGGCGTAAACCTGTTCTCTGGCGACAAATATGCGGGTCTGTCTGAGCAGGCGCTGTTCTACATCGGCGGCGTAATCAAACACGCTAAAGCGATCAACGCCCTGGCTAACCCAACCACCAACTCTTACAAGCGTCTGGTCCCAGGCTACGAAGCGCCGGTAATGCTGGCTTACTCTGCCCGTAACCGTTCTGCTTCTATCCGTATTCCGGTAGTGGCTTCTCCGAAAGCGCGTCGTATCGAAGTGCGTTTCCCGGACCCGGCTGCTAACCCGTACCTGTGCTTCGCAGCACTGCTGATGGCGGGTCTTGACGGTATTAAGAACAAGATCCACCCAGGCGAAGCCATGGACAAAAACCTGTACGACCTGCCGCCGGAAGAAGCGAAAGAGATCCCACAGGTTGCTGGTTCTCTGGAAGAAGCACTGAAAGAACTGGATCTGGACCGCGAGTTCCTGACTGCAGGCGGCGTGTTCACCAATGAAGCGATCGATGCGTACATTACGCTGCGTCGCGAAGAAGATGACCGCGTGCGTATGACTCCGCACCCGGTAGAGTTTGAGCTGTACTACAGCGTTTAATTAGTACCAATACTCCGTAGATTTCTTGTTGCGACCCACGCGGCTGTAGCAAGAAAAATATAGAGTCTTTAAGTTGCCGTGGAACTTTTAGCCCATCCCAGGATGGGCTTTTTTCTCCACTAACAACCTGCTTCCTCGCGCTTTTTTGATGTAAAAAGCTATAATGCACTAAATTGGTGCAACACTTTTCAGGAGACTGCTGAATGGCAACCGGCACGCTGCCCGATGCTGGGCAGATCCTCAATTCTTTAATCAACAGCATCTTACTCGTCGACGATGAGCTGGCGGTACATTACGCCAACCCGGCGGCACAACAGCTGCTCGCCCAAAGCTCCCGCAAACTGTTTGGTACCCCACTTCCGGATCTGTTGAGTTATTTCTCCTTAAACATCGGGCTGATGCGAGAGAGCCTGGAAGCAGGCCAGGGCTTTACGGATAACGAAGTGACGCTGGTGATAGATAGCCACTCACACATCCTCTCTGTGACCGCTCAGAGGCTGCCTGATGGCCTTATCCTGCTGGAGATGGCGCCAATGGATAACCAGCGCCGTCTGAGCCAGGAACAGCTCCAGCACGCCCAGCAGATTGCTGCCCGCGATCTGGTGCGCGGCCTGGCGCACGAAATTAAAAACCCGCTGGGTGGATTACGCGGCGCGGCGCAACTGCTCAGTAAAGCGCTTCCGGACCCGGCGCTGACCGAATATACCAAAGTCATTATTGAGCAGGCCGACCGCCTGCGTAATCTGGTCGACCGTCTGCTGGGACCACAACAGCCGGGAATGCACGTCACAGAAAGTATTCACAAAGTGGCGGAGCGCGTGGTGGCGCTGGTCTCGATGGAGCTGCCGGAAAACGTCACGCTGATTCGTGATTACGACCCGAGTCTGCCTGAATTACTGCACGACCCGGACCAGATCGAGCAGGTTTTGCTGAACATCGTGCGCAATGCTTTGCAGGCGCTGGGACCGGAAGGTGGCGAAATTATTCTGCGTACCCGCACCGCGTTTCAGCTCACGCTGCACGGTATGCGTTATCGTCTGGCGGCGCGGATTGATGTTGAGGATAACGGTCCGGGAATTCCCTCGCATTTGCAGGACACGCTGTTCTACCCAATGGTCAGCGGTCGCGAAGGCGGTACCGGCCTTGGATTATCCATCGCCCGTAATTTGATTGATCAACATTCCGGCAAAATTGAATTTACCAGTTGGCCGGGTCATACCGAGTTCTCGGTTTACCTGCCTATCAGGAAATAAAGGTGACGTTTATGCAACGAGGAATAGTCTGGGTAGTTGATGACGATAGTTCCATCCGTTGGGTGCTTGAACGTGCGCTCGCAGGGGCAGGACTAAGCTGCACTACATTTGAGAGTGGTAAAGAGGTACTGGACGCGCTGGCCAGCAAAACGCCGGACGTACTGCTGTCGGATATCCGCATGCCGGGCATGGACGGCCTGACGCTGTTAAAACAGATCAAACAGCGGCATCCGATGCTTCCGGTCATCATAATGACCGCACACTCCGATCTGGATGCTGCCGTCAGCGCCTACCAGCAAGGGGCGTTTGATTATCTGCCCAAACCTTTTGATATTGATGAAGCCGTGGCGCTGGTCGAACGCGCCATCAGCCATTATCAGGAACAGCAGCAACCGCGTAATGTTCAGATCAACGGCCCAACAACCGACATCATCGGCGAAGCACCGGCAATGCAAGACGTCTTTCGCATTATTGGTCGCCTGTCCCGTTCTTCAATCAGCGTATTGATTAACGGAGAGTCCGGGACCGGTAAAGAGCTGGTCGCCCATGCGTTGCACCGTCATAGCCCGCGCGTCAAAGCACCGTTTATCGCGCTGAACATGGCTGCTATTCCGAAAGATTTGATCGAGTCTGAGCTGTTTGGCCATGAAAAAGGGGCGTTTACCGGGGCGAATACGATTCGTCAGGGGCGCTTTGAACAGGCAGACGGCGGCACGCTGTTCCTCGATGAAATTGGCGATATGCCGCTGGACGTGCAGACACGTTTATTGCGCGTATTAGCCGATGGACAGTTTTACCGCGTTGGCGGTTATGCGCCTGTGAAGGTGGACGTACGTATTATCGCCGCCACGCACCAGAACCTGGAACTGCGGGTGCAGGAAGGCAAATTCCGTGAGGACTTATTCCATCGCCTGAACGTCATCCGGGTGCATCTGCCGCCACTGCGCGAACGTCGGGAAGATATCCCACGCCTGGCGCGTCATTTCCTGCAGGAGGCCGCCCGCGAACTGGGAGTAGAAGCCAAACAATTACACACTGAAACCGAGGCGGCGCTCACCCGTCTGTCATGGCCGGGAAACGTGCGTCAGCTTGAGAATACCTGTCGCTGGTTAACCGTAATGGCCGCCGGACAGGAAGTACTCATTCAGGACTTACCGACCGAACTGTTTGAAACCACCGTGCCTGACGTGCCGTCCAATATGCAGCCAGACAGCTGGGCAACCCTGTTGGCACAGTGGGCAGATCGGGCATTACGTTCCGGTCATCAAAACCTGCTTTCTGAGGCTCAACCTGAAATGGAGCGCACGCTGTTGACCACCGCGCTACGTCATACCCAGGGGCACAAACAGGAAGCCGCACGCCTGCTCGGTTGGGGCCGTAATACCTTGACGCGTAAGTTAAAAGAACTCGGAATGGAGTGACGATCGGTCACTGTGTAAAGATTGATAATTGAGCGCAAATTGCTGCTATTTTGCGCTTTACTGTTCCGATGAGTTAAGTATGATCGTGCCCGGCAAACGGGGGGAAGTCATCATGCTGGAATCAATGATAAATCTGCTATCGAGCGGTGCGGTTGAAAGCCATACGCCACAAACTGCGGTTGCCGCCGTGCTGTGTGCGGCGCTGGTTGGGCTGTTCAGCTAGCGGGTTTGTCGGGTGGCGCTTCGCTTACCCGACCTACGTATTGAGATTTCGTAGGCCCGGTAAGCGAAGCGCCACCGGGCAACCCGGCTAAATAACGCGCGAGAACTGCTGCAAACGCGCTTTCTGGCGCAGATATGCATCGAAGCACATGCAAATATTACGAATCAGCAGACGCCCCTTCGGCGTAACCTGAATCCCCTTCTCATCCACATCCACCAGCCCATCTTTCGCCAGCGGCGCCAGCAGTTTCAGGTCTTCGGCAAAATAGTCAGCGAAGTTCAGATCCCATTGCTGTTCCACGGCGGCATAGTCGAGGCGGAAATTGCAGATCAGGAGCTTAATAACATCCCGACGAATGCAGTCGTCGCGGGTCAGGGCAATTCCGCGCCACAGCGCATTCCCCTGCTCGTCTACCTGCTGGTAATAGTGCTTCAACTCTTTCTGATTCTGCGCGTAGTTGTCGCCAATCATACTGATGGCCGATACGCCCATCCCCAGCAGATCGGTATCCCCCTGGGTGGTATAGCCCTGGAAATTGCGATGCAAAACGCCCTCGCGTTGAGCAATGGCCAGTTCGTCATCCGGGCGGGCAAAGTGATCCATGCCAATGAACTGATAGCCAGTTTCGGTCAGTGAAGAGATGGTCTCCTGCAGGATATCCAGCTTCTGCTGCGCGCTGGGCAGGTCGGCATCTTTAATCTTGCGCTGGGCAGCAAACAGCGTCGGCAGGTGCGCGTAGTTAAAGACGCTCAGACGGTCTGGATTCAGCTCAGCCACGCGTTTCAGGGTAAAGGCGAAGCTCTCTGGCGTCTGTTTTGGCAGGCCATAAATCAGATCGATGTTCGTTGAGGTAAAGCCAATCTCCCGCGCATGATTCAGCAGCGCAAAGATAAACTCTTCATCCTGCTCACGGTTCACCAGGCGCTGGACTTCTTTGTTGAAGTCCTGCACTCCCATGCTCAAACGGTTAAAACCTTCAGCGCGTAAATGATCAAGGACATCCAGCTCGATTTCACGCGGATCCACTTCGATCGAGATTTCGGCATCGTCGTTAAAGTTGAAATTACCACGCAGCAGTGACATCAAACGGCTGATTTGCGCTTTATTCAGATACGTTGGCGTGCCGCCGCCCCAGTGCAGCTGGCTGACATGGCGTCCGGCGAACAGCGGTGCGCGATGGATAATTTCTTGTTCCAGGGCATCGAGATATTGATCTGCTTTATGCTGCTGGCGAGTCACAATCTTGTTGCAGCCACAGAAGTAGCACAGTTTGTGGCAGAACGGGATGTGAACGTACAGCGAGAGCGGACGCTCAGGATAACGCGCCACGGCCTTTAGAAATGCTTCTGTGCCGTAGTCTTCAGAAAACTCCAGCGCGGTCGGGTACGAGGTATATCGTGGCCCGGAATAGTTATATTTCTGGATCAGGGCCAGGTCCCAGTCTATTAACTGCTCTGACATGCTCACTCCTTCCGATGGCGTCTCTGGCGGGTACGGCGTACCGGCTTAACCCCAGTGCGGGTGATAAGCCGGTTGCGCAGCCACTTCTGTCGCCGCGACAACCGCTGTAGTTTAACGAATAACCACACCAGATAACATATAACCGGAAGGGTTATAAGCAGGACGGGAAGACCCACGGTGTAAAACCGTTAGTTGCCGCCTTTCAGCAGACGCATCATGTCTTCCTGCTTTTCTTCCTCTTCCTCTTCTTCCTCGTCATCGTAAGAAAGACCCAGCTTTTGCATCAGCTCATCAATGCGGTCCAGCTTGGCATCAACCCAGGTCTGATCTTCCGCGCTCAGGGTTTCTCCTGCTTCAAGACGCTCCAGCAGCGCATCCAGGCGCTCATCCGTTTCCAGTAAATCCAACTCAGCCTGTGGTGAAAGCATAGGTTTCTCACTCTTCGGTTTGTGCTGTTTGGTGACTTTTTCGGTCACGCCCAATGGAATGGGGTTTTTGCTGCCAATACGAGGATCTTTTTGCTTATTTTGGTTTCCGCCACCAGATGCGCCTTCGCTACCGGACGCACGGCTACCCGCCGCATGACCACGGTGTTTTTTCTGGCGCTTACGGTCGCGAGCTTCCTGATTAATTTCTTCGCGTGTTTTACGACGCGCTTTTGCAGGACCTTTACCGCGTGGTGTAGAAGTTGGTTTCATCATGATTCGTCTTTGGCTGTTTTATTCAGTATATAATTGCGCCGGAATCTAGCAGAAATAAAGAAAAAAGGCGACAGAGTAATCTGTCGCCTTTTTTCCTGACTCTCAACCCTTACGGGCTCTACAATCCCTGTTGGCTATCAACACACCCTGTTTTTCCCTTAGCCTGAAACATTCCGTGTTGTTTCCATTTCCTTTTACTAACGTCTCCAGACGTTTGTCTCCCTGACAATCCTGTGTCTTCGCCTCCTGGCGCTCCTGACCCTCATCCTGAGTCGACTATCCTGTCAGCTTCCTCGCTATGGGCGCTACTTTACCGCTTTGGTTTAAACGTACAAGTAACCTGGGTAACAATTTCGGACTTTAAGAATAGTGCCTTATCTTAACTATATGATTTATTTTAGTTACGTCATTTTTTACTCTGTCATCTCGTATAGAAACTATCGGCAATGTCTCACAAAGTGCGAGGTTTTTACTTACATAGCCTACGCGTCGAAAAACCAGCCTTTTGCTGGGGTTCAGGTATAATCGCTGCAAAGCCCTGATTGATGGAGAGGACTGCTTTGACTAACTTGAATTATCAACAGACGCACTTTGTGATGAGTGCGCCTGATATTCGCCACTTACCTTCCGATACCGGTATCGAAGTGGCTTTTGCTGGCCGTTCCAACGCAGGCAAATCCAGTGCGCTAAATACCCTGACGAATCAAAAGAGTCTGGCGCGTACATCGAAAACGCCGGGTCGTACTCAGCTCATCAACTTGTTTGAAGTCGTTGACGGCAAACGCCTGGTCGATTTGCCAGGATACGGTTATGCCGAAGTTCCGGAAGAGATGAAACGCAAATGGCAGCGCGCGCTGGCTGAATATCTGGAAAAACGTCAGAGCCTGCAAGGTCTGGTGGTACTGATGGATATTCGTCACCCGCTAAAAGACCTCGACCAGCAGATGATCTTGTGGGCGGTTGAGAGCAACGTTCAGGTTCTGGTACTGCTGACTAAAGCAGACAAGCTGGCCAGCGGTGCGCGCAAAGCCCAGTTGAATATGGTACGTGAAGCCGTACTGGCATTTAACGGTGATGTACAGGTAGAAGCATTTTCATCACTGAAAAAACTGGGCGTGGACAAACTTCGGCAGAAGCTGGATAGCTGGTTTAGTGAACTGGCGCCGATTGAAGAGATGCAGGACGGGGAGTAACCCACCGATATGCCGGATAGCGCCGTTGCGCGTCTTATCCGGCCTACAGCCTGTACGAAACTTTTCTTTCGCACAATAAAAAACGCCCCAGTCATTACTGACTGGGGCGGCTAAAATATTCAGCCAAATCCGATTACGTGAAGTAAAAGGTCTGAAAGATAGAACATCTTACCTCTGTACCCTACGTGAATAACTTTACTCTTTTTTGAGCAGCTCAGAAAGCACTTTTTGTAATTTTTTTTCATTCCTTACATAGGGAATTCTAATGGACATCACAAAAAGTTCTATCTTATGTTGCTTAGTTACGAAAAAGGGGCGTTATTCAGTAAACCCTTAGTGCGCCTGATCCCAGTTTTCGCCACTACCGACTTCCACCAGCAACGGCACATCAATCTGGGTCTCGTTTTCCATCAGTTGATGGATCTTTTTAGAGACGCTTTCGAGGTCATCTTTATGCACTTCAAACACCAGTTCATCGTGTACCTGCATGATCATGCGCACACGTGGTTGCTCGGTTTGCAGCCATCCGTCCACCGCAATCATGGCTCGTTTGATAATGTCTGCGGCAGTACCCTGCATCGGGGCGTTAATTGCCGCGCGCTCTGCACCAGCGCGACGAGCGCCATTACTGGATTTAATATCCGGTAAATAGAGACGACGCCCTTCCAGCGTTTCGACATAACCTTGCTCTTTTGCCTGTGCACGGGTGCGTTCCATATATTCCAGCACGCCAGGGTAGCGTTCGAAGTAGAGGTCCATGTACTTCTGTGCTTCTTTACGCGGAATATTCAACTGGCGCGCCAAACCAAAGGCACTCATCCCGTAGATCAGACCGAAGTTGATGGCTTTCGCGCTGCGGCGTTGTTCACCAGTCACGGAATCCAGCGGTAAGCCAAAGACTTCCGCCGCCGTTGCGCGGTGAATATCTTTCCCTTCGGCAAATGCGGTAAGCAGACCTTTATCACGCGAGAGATGCGCCATGATACGCAGTTCAATCTGTGAGTAGTCCGCAGAGACAATCACGTAGTCTTCTGGCGCAATAAACGCCTGACGAATACGACGACCTTCGTCATTACGTACCGGGATGTTCTGCAGGTTTGGATCCGTGGATGACAAGCGCCCGGTAGCGGTCACCGCCTGGTGATAGGAGGTGTGAACGCGCCCGGTTTTCTTGTTAATCATCAACGGAAGCTTATCCGTATAGGTCGACTTCAGTTTTGCTAAGCCGCGATATTCCAGGATCACTTTCGGCAATGGGTAATCGAGCGCGAGCTCTTCCAGTACCTCTTCCGACGTTGATGGCGCGCCGCCAGGGGTTTTCTTCAGCGGCTTAATACCCTGCTTTTCAAACAGGATAGTTTGCAGTTGCTTGGTGGAAGAGAGGTTAAACGCTTCTCCGGCGATCTCGTGCGCTTTTTGCTCCAGCTCGTTCAAACGCAGCGTCAGCTCTTCTGAATGTTTGTGCAGAACAGCCGGATCGATTTTCACACCGTTGCGCTCAACGCGAGACAAAACAGGAACCAGCGGCATATCGATATTTTCAAAGACGTTCAGCGGTCCTTTATGCTGCTGCAATTCTGGCCACATTTTGAGATGGAGCTGTAGCGTAACGTCGGCGTCTTCCGCAGCGTAACGTCCGGCTTCTTCCAGCGCTATCTGGTTAAAGGTCAGCTGGTTTTTGCCCTTTCCGGCGATCTCTTCAAAGGTGATGGTTTTATGTTTCAGCCAGCGGTCCGACAGGCTGTCCATATCGTGTCGGCCAGCGACGCTGTTAAGAATGTAGGATTCGAGCATGGTGTCATAGGTGATGCCACGCAGTTCAATGCCATAGTTCGCCAGGATACCGCGATCGTACTTCAGGTTTTGCCCGACTTTATGCGCGTTCTCATCTTCCAGCAGCGGCTTCAGCAATGCCAGCGCGCGGTCGCGAGCGATCTGATCGGGGGCGTCCAGGTAATCGTGGGCAACAGGAACATATGCAGCCACACCCGGTTCAATGGCAAAAGACAGGCCAACCAGATTCGCAGAGATGTTGTCCAGGCTGTCAGTTTCAGTATCGAAGGCAAAGACAGGCGCTTTTTTCAGCTTCGCAATCCACTCTTCCAGCGTCGCTTCATCCAGAATTGTCACATAGTTATCATACGAGAGAACCGTGGCCGGCCCCTCAGGCGTTTCATCGACGGCGATAGTTTCCTGTGGTTTTGCCGCCGGCTTCGTTCCTTTCGCCTGTAGCCATTTACCCGCTTCAACGTCAGTAACCCAACGCTTGAATTCGTACTGTTTAAACAGGCCAAGCAGTTCATCCGCTGCCGGCTGACGTACTTCCAACTGCTCGCAGGTCAACTCCAGTTCAACATCCGTTTTGATGGTAGCTAATTGATAAGAGAGGTACGCTACCTCTTTATTCTGCTCAAGCTTGCCCGCCATAGTTTTCGCACCACGGAAAGTCAGCCCCGCGATTTT
The DNA here is from genome assembly GCF_030336655.1 of Citrobacter sp. Cb041. NCBI lineage: Bacteria > Pseudomonadati > Pseudomonadota > Gammaproteobacteria > Enterobacterales > Enterobacteriaceae > Citrobacter > Citrobacter sp. Cb041. The sequence continues at coordinate 145,104 of NZ_JAOWDD010000009.1, forward strand.
GTCTGATTCAGCATAGAGGGTATCCAGCCCCCCCAGCCCCTGCAGCAGAGCCTGCGCGGTTTTTTCACCTACGCCAGGAACGCCAGGGATGTTATCTGAGGAATCCCCCATCAGCGCCAGGAAATCGATGATCAGTTCTGGTGGAACACCATATTTATTCACCACTTCATCCGGGCCGAGGATCGTATTGGTCATGGTGTTAATCAGGGTGATATTCGGCGTCACCAACTGAGCCATATCTTTATCACCGGTACTAATCAGCACCGGACGACCCACCTTCTCTGCTTCTCGCGCCAGCGTACCGATGACATCGTCTGCTTCCACGCCCGAAACGGCCAGCAGTGGCAACCCCATCGCTTTTACCATCGCATGCAGAGGCTCAATCTGCGCACGCAGATCGTCCGGCATGGGTGGGCGGTGTGACTTGTAATGTTCGAATAACTCATCACGGAAGGTTTTACCCTTAGCGTCGAATACCACCGCAGCATGGGTCGGCTGATATTGCAGAATCAAGCTACGCAGCATGTTGAGGACACCATACATCGCGCCAGTAGGTTCTCCTGCACTGTTGGTCAGCGGCGGGAACGCATGGTATGCGCGATACAGGTAAGAGGAGCCATCTACAAGGATAAGTGGGTTTTCTGGGATCTGAACCATAATGTCCGTGCCTGTTTATCAGATTATGGGTAAAGGATGCCACAGACAGGATGAAAACATGAGTTTTTCGCCGCATTTGTCGAAAAACTTTTGTAGATCTTCTGCTTTGCTCGCAAAGAAGACTGTGGATAACTTTGTGAATAAATAATTTTCAGCTCTTTAAATATAGCAATGAAATTAACACGTCATTTTATTTATATATATATTTCAGAAGCTTAAATAAATGCGTAGCATTTTATTCCATTTATACAGCTTATATCCTGATGTGGATAGATATTCCCTTTTTTTCTATTCAGGGAAGATCCATCATTTGGTTCGTTTTCTGATAAAATCAGCCCCTTGCGCCTCTTTAGCGCACTATCTATGGCTAACCTTTTGAATAATTTAATTATGACGAGAATACTCGCTGCGATAACGCTGTTGCTGAGTATCGTATTGACCATATTGGTCACGATTTTTTGTTCTGTGCCGATCATCCTTGCCGGAGTTGTAAAACTCCTTTTGCCCGTTCCCGTTGTCTGGCGCAAGGTTTCTGTCTTCTGTAATTTCATGATGTACTGCTGGTGTGAAGGTCTGGCGCTACTGCTACACCTCAATCCGCGACTGAAGTGGGATGTCGAGGGACTGGAAGGTCTTAGCAAGAAAAACTGGTATCTGCTCATTTGTAACCATTACAGCTGGGCTGACATCGTTGTGCTTTGCGTTCTGTTCCGTAAGCACATCCCAATGAATAAATATTTCCTCAAGCAACAACTGGCCTGGGTGCCCTTTATTGGCCTGGCCTGCTGGGCGCTGGATATGCCGTTTATGAAACGCTATTCGCGAGGCTACCTGCTCCGTCATCCAGAACGGCGCGGTAAAGATGTCGAAACAACGCGTCGTTCCTGCGAGAAGTTTCGCGTACACCCGACAACTATTGTGAATTTTGTCGAAGGTTCACGTTTTACCAAAGAGAAATGTGAGCAAACCCGCTCTCCTTATCAAAACTTGCTCCCTCCAAAGGCGGCCGGTATTGCGATGGCATTGAACGTACTGGGGTCGCAGTTCGATAAAATGTTGAACGTCACGTTGTGCTATCCGGAAAACAGCAGCCGACCGTTCTACGATATGCTGAGCGGTAAGCTAACGCGTATTGTCGTGCGGGTAAATCTGGAGCCAATTCATGAAGAGTTGCACGGTGATTACGTGAACGATAAGGGATTCAAGCGTCGGTTTCAGCTATGGCTTAATACGCTGTGGAGTGAGAAAGACGCGCAGCTCGACGCGATTAAAGCCTCATATGAAAAAGCCGGTCAGCACAAGTGACCGGCTTTTGCTTTTACTTCTGACCAACCAGATACTTCACAGTATCCGCATACTGTTGTACAAAGATATCCATGCTGCTGGTATCCATGCCCTGCGGATTTACCTGATATTTGCCATTCACGAACATTGCCGGAACGCCCTGCAGCTGTAAATCAGCCGCCGCTTTTTCCTGCTGCGCCACGAGTGATTTCACCACGAAGCTGTTCCATGCCGCATCATAGTCTTCACCTTTAATACCCGCGTCGACAAACACTTTACGGATATCAGCTACAGACTGAACGGTCTGGGTTTTCTGAACACCTTCAAACAACGGAACGGTTACTTGATCTTCAACGCCCAGCGCCATAGCAACGGCCCAAGCTTGCGTCAGATCTTTGCCCAAAGGCCCCAGAAACTCGACGTGGTACTTGGTCATCTTGGTGCCTTCAGGCAGTTTTTTCTTCACGTTATCAGAGACGTGAAGAACTTCTTCAAACTGATAGCAGTGCGGGCAGTAGAAGGAGAAGAACTCCAACACTTGCGGTTCACCCGCAACAGGCTTTTCCAGAGTGATGTATTGTTTGCCATCCTGGAACTGCGCTGCAGATGCGCTAAAAGCTAAAACCATACCAGCCAGCGCCAGCCATAATTTTTTCATGTTCAAATTTCTCCGATTAATACATTGGCGTTAATTGTAAGGGGGGCTCTTGCAGAATTTTTGCCTGCTCAATAAAGGTCGCGGTCTGACGATGCCAGTAATCTTCCCCGGTTAACCACGGGAAGTTTTTTGGAAACGCAGGGTCAGCCCAACGTCGAATTAGCCAGGCAAGATAATAAACTAAACGCATAGCGCGTAAAGGTTCTATCAGTCCGATTTCAGAGGTGTCGAACTCACTAAACTCTTCATAAGCCTCGATAATGGTTTCAAGCTGCATGCGTTGTTCAGCTTTATCGCCATTGAGGAGCATCCATAAATCCTGAACAGCCGGGCCATTGCGGGCATCATCTAAATCGACAAACATCGGACCATCGCGCCACAGAATATTACCGGCATGACAATCACCGTGCAGACGTAGCGTGGTAAAACGTGCATGCCAGCGTTCGGTTACGACCGCGATAAGCGCATCCGTTGCCTTCAGGAAAGCCGCTTTTTGCCCTGATGGGATCAACTGTGCGTGTTCAAAAAGCTTACGCGGCTCAGTCAGGTATTCTTCAAGGCCAATCGTCGGGCGAAAGGCAAAAGTACGCTTGCATCCGGTCTGATGCATACGTCCCAGATAGCGCCCCACCGCCTCCATCTGATCGATATTGTCGGCCTCAAACTGCCGCCCGCCGACGCTGGGGAAGATCGCATAATGGAAACCCTGATGGCTTAACAGCGTTTGGCCGCTTAGTATCAGCGGTGCAGCTACCGGGACTTCATCGCTTACCAGTTCCAGAGCAAACTGGTGCTCTTCCTGGATCTGATCGACAGACCAACGTTCAGGGCGATAAAACTTAACGACAAAGCGTCGACGGTCTTCGTCCTGGAATTGATAGACACGGTTTTCATAGCTGTTAAGCGGGGTAAGCCCGGAGTCCACCCGGATCCCCTGCTCAAACAGTGCATCCATGATGGTATCCGGGTGTAGCGTCTGGAAATTAAAAGCGTTGTCGTTCATCCCATCATCCGGAAAATACTACGAATGATTCAGGATATCATTTCGCAGCGCTTTCGGTGGTGGCGATTACAAGCTTTTACTCTTTAATTACGCCACGTGCGCGGAGTAGTGCGGTTTTAAAATCTTCTTCATAATCTTTCTGAATACCTGGGATGACGGCGTCTTTCGCCGAGTCACGCATTTTCAGGTGATAGATCAGAATGTCATCAGTTAAATCCGCCAGTTCGCCGTCAAAACCTGACTCTTGCGCCAGTTTCTGTAAAAATTGCATCAGGTTAAGATCGGGTTCCTTCTGCCAGGCCGGCTGGAGGAGTTCAATAACTTCATTCAGACGTTTACATTTCATGGTTGTGCTCCTTAGGCTCAATACAGATACGTTAGCAGGGTCAATCCCACATTAAAAGAGGCGATATCAGTGATTCTGGATAGTGCAATAACAGGGGTTGTGCTGGCAGGCGGTAAGGCCAGACGGATGGGCGGAACCGATAAAGGTCTGCTTGAGCTGGACAGTAAACCTCTTTGGCGGCACGTAGCCGATACCCTCGCTTTACAGGTCGAAACCGTGGTGGTTAATGCCAATCGCCACCGGGATATTTACCAACAAAGCGGCCTGAAAGTTATCCCTGATTCATTGGCCGATTTCCCTGGCCCACTGGCCGGGATGCTATCGGTATTCCTGCAGCAAGCGGGGGAGTGGTTTCTGTTCTGCCCGTGCGATATGCCCTATATTCCTCACGATCTGGTCAAACGTTTGAAGGAACAGCGCAAAGCTGCACCGGTTGTCTGGGTGCATGATGGGGAAAGAGATCATCCGACCATTGCGCTAATGCACCGCACCATGCAACCCTTGCTACAAGATTATCTTCAGTCCGGTGAAAGACGCGTTATGGTCTTTATGCGCCAGGCTGGCGGTCATGCTGTCGATTTCAGCGATCATAAAGATGCGTTCGTGAACGTGAACACCCCTGAAGAACTTGCAAAATGGCAGGACAAATCATGATCCCATTACTCGCTATAGCAGCATGGAGTGGAACAGGAAAAACTACGCTGCTTAAAAAATTGATCCCGGAGCTACGTGCCAGAGGCATTCGTCCCGGATTGATTAAGCATACTCATCACAATATGGATGTTGATAAGCCCGGCAAAGATAGCTATGAGCTACGCAAAGCCGGTGCAGCGCAAACCCTGGTCGCCAGCCAGCAGCGTTGGGCATTAATGGTAGAAACCCCGGAAGAGCCTGAACTGGATTTAGCGTACCTGGTAAGCAGGATGGATGCTTCTACACTGGATATGGTGTTGGTTGAGGGCTTTAAGCATGAACCTGTTGCTAAGATCGTTCTTTTTCGCGACGGTTGCGGGCACAGTCCAGAGGACCTGGCGTTAGACAACTATGTTATCGCGGTTGCCAGTGATATTCCGCTTGCGGTGGATGTTCCATTGTTAGATATCAACGATATACAGCAAGTTGCCGATTTTGTTACGCAATGGATAAGAAGATAGCTGCTGTGTCGTGATACGCCTTTGTAGGCCGGATAAGGCGGGAGGTCACCTCCGGCAGTTTTCATCCCCTGCAGACGCAAAAAAGCCCATCCGGCAGGATGGGCTTCTTCACTTATTTGATGCCTGGCAGTTCCCTACTCTCGCAT
>NZ_JAOWDD010000010.1:0-3873 GCF_030336655.1 Citrobacter sp. Cb041
AGCTGGATAGAGTACTCGGCTACGAACCGAGCGGTCGGAGGTTCGAATCCTCCCGGATGCACCATCTTCTCCGAGATAACTCCCGGATGCACCATCTTCTCTCCTTTGAATCATTTCCACATACTCCCGGAACACCCCTTAATTCGCTGTCAGCGACAAAATCAATCAATTACGATAAAATAACGTCTGGTCATTCGGCTTGTGAGAAGACGATGTACGAACGTTATGCGGGTTTGATTTTTGATATGGATGGCACCATCCTGGATACCGAGCCAACGCACCGTAAGGCGTGGCATGAGGTATTGGGGCATTATGGGTTACGTTTTGATGAACAAGCCATGGTCGCCCTCAATGGCTCCCCAACGTGGCGTATTGCCCAGTCGGTAATTGAATTGAATCATGCCGATCTTGACCCTCATGCATTGGCGCGTGAAAAAACCGACAAGGTGAGAAGCATGCTGCTGGATAGCGTCCAGCCTTTGCCATTGGTTGACGTCGTGAAAGCCTGGCATGGTCGTCGTCCTATGTCGGTAGGTACGGGGAGTGAAAGCGCGATTGCGGAAGCTCTGCTCGCACACCTTGGGCTGCGTCGCTATTTTGATGCTGTTGTCGCAGCCGATCACGTACAACACCATAAACCTGCTCCTGATACGTTTTTGCTCTGTGCCGAACGTATGGGTGTTGCTCCGGCGCGCTGTGTCGTATTTGAAGATGCCGATTTTGGACTGCAGGCGGCGCGTGCCGCAGGAATGGACGCGGTGGATGTCCGGTTATTGTGAGTGATGGACTATCGCTCCTGTCACTGTTTGCCAGCAGTTTTCTCAGCGCTACGCTATTACCCGGCAATTCTGAAGTTGTTTTAGTTGCTTTGCTGGTCTCTGGGATAAGTCATCCCTGGGTCTTAGTCTTAACAGCAACAATGGGTAATAGCCTTGGAGGGTTAACTAACGTTATCCTTGGGCGTTTCTTTCCATTGCGTAAAACATCGCGCTGGCAAGAAAAAGCCACTGGCTGGCTGCGGCGCTATGGCGCTGTCACACTATTATTAAGCTGGATGCCGGTTGTGGGTGATTTACTGTGCCTGTTAGCTGGATGGATGCGCATCTCGTGGGGTCCAGTACTTTTTTTCTTATGCCTTGGCAAGGCGCTGCGCTATGTAGTTGTCGCAGCGGTTACGACGCAAGGCATTATGTGGTGGCACTAATTGTGTTGTGAGATAGCCTTCAGGGTAACCAATACCATTATGCTAATTAAAACGATTTTGACAGGCGGGAGGTCAATTTGATCCCGGACGTATCACAGGCGCTGGCCTGGCTGGAAAACCATCCTCAGGCGTTAAAGGGGATTCAACGTGGGCTGGAGCGCGAAACGCTGCGCGTTAATGCAGATGGGTCATTAGCAACGACAGGCCATCCTGAGGTGTTAGGCTCAGCGCTAACGCATAAATGGATAACCACTGACTTTGCCGAAGCGCTGCTGGAGTTTATTACGCCTCCAGGCGACGACATTGAGAACATGCTCACGTTCATGCGCGACCTGCATCGGTATACCGCCAGGAATCTGGGCGACGAGCGTATGTGGCCGTTGAGCATGCCTTGCTATATTGCCGAAGGCCAGGATATCGAACTGGCACAGTACGGTACGTCGAATACCGGTCGTCTGAAAACGCTGTACCGTGAAGGCCTCAAAAACCGTTACGGCGCGTTGATGCAGACTATCTCCGGCGTACACTACAATTTCTCATTGCCGATGGCTTTCTGGCAGGCGAAATGTGGCGTAACGGACGGCGAAGATGCTAAAGAGAAGATCTCCGCGGGTTACTTCCGTCTGATCCGCAACTACTACCGTTTTGGTTGGGTGATCCCGTATCTGTTTGGCGCCTCTCCGGCCATTTGTTCCTCTTTCCTGCAAGGAAAACCGACAACCCTGCCGTTTGAAAAAACCGACTGTGGGATGTATTACCTGCCGTATGCGACGTCACTGCGCCTGAGTGATTTGGGCTATACCAATAAGTCGCAAAGCAATCTCGGAATTACGTTTAACGATTTGCATGAGTATGTGGCAGGATTAAAGCGCGCGATTAAAACCCCTTCCGAGGAGTACGCGGCGATCGGTCTGGAGAAGGACGGTAAGCGTCTGCAAATCAACAGCAACGTTCTGCAGATTGAAAATGAGCTGTATGCGCCTATTCGCCCGAAACGCGTCACTCGTCGTGGCGAAACGCCTTCTGACGCGCTTCTGCGTGGCGGTATTGAGTACATCGAAGTTCGCTCACTGGATATCAACCCGTTCTCACCGATCGGCGTGGACGAGCAGCAGGTGCGTTTCCTCGATCTGTTTATGGTCTGGTGTGCGCTGGCCGATGCCCCGGAAATGAGCAGCGATGAATTGCTGTGTACGCGTAAAAACTGGAATCGTGTGATTCTCGAAGGTCGTAAGCCTGGGCTGACGTTAGGTATTGGCTGTGAAACAGCCCAGTTCCCGCTGCCTAAGGTAGGGAAAGATCTGTTCCGTGATCTGAAACGCGTGGCACAAACGCTGGACAGCATCGATGGGGGAGAGGAGTATCAAAAGGTCTGTGATGAACTGGTTGCCTGTTTTGACAACCCAGAACTGACTTTCTCTGCCCGCATCCTACGGTCTATGATTGATGAAGGCATTGGCGGCACGGGTAAAGCGCTGGGTGAGGCTTACCGAAATCTGCTGCGTGAAGAGCCGTTAGAAATATTGCAGGAAGCGGAATTTATTGCTGAAACCGAGGCTTCAAAGCGTCGTCAGCAGGAGATCGAAGCGGCTGATACTGAGCCGTTTAGCGTGTGGCTGGAAAAGCACGCTTGATACAAAAGAAAAAGGCCACTCGGGAGTGGCCAAAATTTCATCTCTGAAAACAGGGATGATGATAACAAATGCGCGTCTTTCATATACTCAGACTCGCCCCGGAACAAAGAGTTCAGATTATTTTCAAAAAATTTATCGGAGGTGGCTAAATGCCGTTGTTAGATAGTTTTACTGTCGATCACACCCGGATGGAAGCTCCCGCGGTCCGGGTTGCAAAAACGATGAACACCCCGCATGGCGACGCAATCACCGTGTTTGATCTGCGTTTCTGCATTCCGAACAAAGAAGTGATGCCTGAGAAAGGTATCCACACGCTGGAACACCTGTTTGCAGGTTTTATGCGTAACCATCTCAACGGCAACGGCGTGGAGATTATCGATATCTCTCCGATGGGATGCCGCACTGGCTTTTACATGAGCCTGATTGGTACGCCAGACGAGCAGCGTGTTGCCGACGCGTGGAAAGCGGCGATGGCGGACGTGCTGAAAGTGCAGGATCAAAACCAGATCCCGGAGCTGAACGTTTACCAGTGTGGCACGTATCAGATGCACTCTCTTAGCGAAGCACAGGATATCGCACGTCATATTCTGGAGCATGATGTACGCGTTAACAGCAATGAAGAGCTGGCGCTGCCGAAAGAGAAACTGCAGGAACTACATATTTAGTCATACTGATTAGTTGTTCCAGTATTTAAATTAACCTCGGCTTATAACCGGGGTTTTTTATTGTCCCTCTCCCCTAAACCACCTCCTTGGTAGGTAATGCCAGTCAGTTAAGCATTATGGAGAACATGTGATTTCGGCTCAGGGTTCCGTTCACCTCAGTGGCATCACTTTTCTGAAGCGCAGATACCCGTGAACGCGCAAGGGAGGCTCACCGCCGCCTCCTTTGCAACCCAGGCTCCCGGCGGGAAAATCGTCGCTGCGCGATTCATTCGTCTCATGCCGTCTGCCTGTCGGGTCGGGGCCGGGCCTGCGTCCCTGCAGGCCGCCCCCTCTGCCCGCATCCCTGCGGGCAGACCCGGTCAGCCGTCAA
>NZ_JAOWDD010000011.1:0-296 GCF_030336655.1 Citrobacter sp. Cb041
GGCTTGTAGCTCAGGTGGTTAGAGCGCACCCCTGATAAGGGTGAGGTCGGTGGTTCAAGTCCACTCAGGCCTACCAAATTCGCCTCCGTGCTGTGTTACGGCGATGCTCGCATACTTCAGTATGCTTCGCACCACCGCGCCTTGCCCGGAAACGAATTAGGGTACAGAGATTAGCATTTACGATGGGGTTATAGCTCAGCTGGGAGAGCGCCTGCCTTGCACGCAGGAGGTCTGCGGTTCGATCCCGCATAGCTCCACCATTCCTTACTGCAAAAAAACAAGAAAACTTCAGAGTG
>NZ_JAOWDD010000012.1:0-218 GCF_030336655.1 Citrobacter sp. Cb041
CCTGCGGGTTCTCCCGGCCTTACGGAAACACGTCGGCAATTTTCAGCCGGACCAGCCCACACCTGACCCCCTGCGTTTTTTATCTGAACAGCAAAACAGAGTTAACTGGAAGTCAGTGCGTTGCAGCGATGACCTCGTTCCGGCTGAAAATCGATGAGGCGTTGACGGCTGACCGGGTCTGCCCGCAGGGATGCGGGCAGAGGGGGCGGCCTGCAGGG
>NZ_JAOWDD010000001.1:0-214 GCF_030336655.1 Citrobacter sp. Cb041
TGGTGCATCCGGGAGGATTCGAACCTCCGACCGCTCGGTTCGTAGCCGAGTACTCTATCCAGCTGAGCTACGGATGCATCGTGAAACTTGCTTTACTGCCGATATTGATATCGTAATGAGCGATATCAAGTAAGAGATGGTGCATCCGGGAGGATTACTCGGCTGCGCCTCGCCCTGTGGGCCGTTGCTGAAGCAACGTTATCCTCCCTGGTGC